>CAYYFL010000011.1:0-65032 GCA_964471325.1 uncultured Planctomycetia bacterium | reverse complement strand
GTCCCATCCCCCCAGTTTGCGTAGGTGACATCGTTACCATCGATAGCGTATGACGGGTTTTGTCCGGCGCCGCCGCCTGACTTATAGGCCGTGGCTGTCCCATCCCGGGCCACGTCATTCGTAACAGCGTGGTAAACTTCGTCCCATTGGATCGTTCCATACTTCGGCGCGGCGCCGCAATCAAGGATCTGACTGATAAACGAGCCGGCGGTATTGATGCTGCTCAATTTCAGCTTGCCGTCGGCGACGGTAACTCCGCTTTTTGTCCCGTTTTCCCATTGGCCGGAGTCCTGGCTTTCGGTTTTAGATTGAGCTGTCACAACATACTGATCTCTCAACCTGGCACCGCCGATCAGGACGATCTCGGCATTGACCGCGCCATCGTTCATCTCCAGGCCATCGGTCGCGTCCAGCTTGAAGCCGGAGACACCTTTGACGTAATTTTGACTCTGGAACACACCGCCGGTGCCCAGGATCAGCGTGATCGCTTCGATCGTCCCGGCCGTGAGCTTGCCGGCGGGGACGCTGATGATGGATGTCGCCTGAATGGAATCGGCAATGATCTTGCCGCCATCCAGCTCGAGGATCTTTGCGCTTGTGACGATGAGATCCTTGATCTGCGCGGATAATGTGATCACCTCACCCGCAATCAACTTGCGGGCGCTGATGATCGCGTCGCCGATCTCCGCCTCCGTCAACGGCGTAAAGTCAATCGTCACACCGGCCGAGAAACTGCCCGGGCCGTAACTGTCCACCCCGCGGACCTTGTAATACGCCCGGTCCTTGATCACAAACTGATCTCCGGCCGTGGGCGTTCCCGATGGCCAAGATGCTACGGTTACCTTACCCGTGTCGTTGTCAAATCCCGTTACGATCGCCTGCTGGCCGGAATAGTCTCCGCTGGTCTGGATGATCACATCGCCGACGAAGTAGTCGACGCCCTTACCGATCAAGTTGGCATCCGTGATACTTGTTGAATCCGGAGATGCCGCCACAACGTCCACCGGCGCGTTACCCTGGACCAGGGCGGCCACCCCACGACCATCCACGACCATGTGGCAGAATTCCTCCCCGGCCCATGCGTTTGTGTGCGATTTGTAGACCTCGCAGCGCTTCAGGTCGGCGTCCGTCAAAGCAGTCCACTCAATCTTGGCAAACCCAAACCATTGGGTCGCCGCGATCGTGGGTGTAGCCGGCGCGTCGTTCGTCGGCACCACCGTTGCGGCCGTGGTCGAATAGTTACCGCTGGTATTGAAGGCCTTGATGTAATAGGTCCCTGGTGTACGCGAAGCCGGCCGGACGATCGTATGCGTTGTGGCCAAGCCGAGATAAATGCGATGGCTGTTATTGGCGCCCCAGTCGTCATCTTCATCCCGGATTTCGTAGCCGGCGATATCGGTCTCGGCGTTTTTGTCCCAGGTCAGCTTGATCTCATCAAGAAAGGTGTAGGCAAAATTGGCGACGGTGGCAGGAGGTGTTATTTTTCCAGTCAAAGTTATCGTATCTTGCGGGCAATCAGCTATCGGTTTTTCTTCATTTTTCGATGCCACGCTCGTGACGGCGATCAGGTATTCTGTTCCAATAACCAAGTCATCAAAAATATAAAAATGCTCTTGATCTGTTTCGCCTTTATATTGCCAACTAAGGCCTGCATTGTCGCTGAGATAAATCTTCGCCTTTTTATAACTTTTGAGATAGTAACTCGCAAGCGAAGGTTTTTGAAACCAAACATCGATGGCCGTTTGAATGGTTCCATCGCCAAGCGTAACGTTTTTCTCCGTCAGGACAAGATTCTCGACAGATGGAATCCCAGACGTCAAAGATGAATAATTATTCGTCGGAATAACGACAGCCGTATCATCATAGATACTGGCGTTATACTCGATCATCGAAAGCTTGCAGTCGCCGTTGGATTTTCTCTTTGGCGCAAGAACGCGGAAAGGCTTGATGACCTTATTTATCTCGCCGAAAGAATACACATCAAAGGCAGCCGGAGCTTTCGTAAGAGCTGACACATGAACTTCCGAATAGGGGTATGTTGCCGGCCCGTCCGTCACTGTGACTTCTTCGATGGTATTGTCAGAGAACCGAACAAGAAGGTGATATGTCTTGCCGGCTTCGATCACGACTTCACGGTCGAGCTTGACCAGGGTCGTCGTCGAACCCTCAAGGATTCGGCCGGAATATCCCCACTGCGGAACATCATGCGCAACATTGACGACATCGCCGGCCTGACAAACAACTGCATCCATGCCCGCACCGATCTCGCAGGTCCTGTTGATATATTTACTGAGCCAAAGCGCATACCGCCCTTCGCGGAGCGCGTAGGATTTTTTGGTCGTAAAAATCCTGATCTTTTTTGCTTTTCTGGGATTACCAGCCGCCAAAGACGCTTCATCCTCAACAGCAATCGTTTCATCTTCGTAATTATTATCTTGATCGGCGAACTGCACTTCGATGACGTTATAGACTTCTGTTCTCGATTTCCAGGCCTGTTGGAACTCACCCCTCAAGATATTGCCCATGCCGAACGTCTGAACAGGAATAGCCGGCCTATCGATCCTAAAAGAAAAACCATTCTGTGAAAAAAATGAAAAGGCCCTGAAGGCAGCCGTTAACTGCGAGAGCAAATCCGGGACCTTTGTCGAACTATCAATCACGACATCCATCCGGAACCGTTTTTCATATCCCCCTTCCCCATCAGGGATTTTTTCTTCGCAGTAAAGAGCCTCCTGCAGCAATTCATCTTCATCGATATCTGTCGAAGCGAGGAATTCACCCGTTCCGTATCTTGCATTCAGCAACAGGTCTTTGCAAAACCAGATCGGATTAGCACAGAAACCTGTCGTGTAAGTTACCCCGTCCCAATAAAGGACTGAGTCATCGGCAAATAACTTAAACACTTCGGCGACGGGATCCCAGTAATAATCTTCCCAGTTCACCGGGTCTCCGCCTTCGGCCGTCAAAACGGCCGGGAAAGAAACCGCAGAATCCTCGATGATGAAAGTAAAATTCGGCGTCGATCCGCTCAACTGATCTGTCGCAAGCGCCTTGATACCGACCAGAACAGTATTCGGGTAGGACAAGTTATCCGTCTTGATCTCATCAAAGCTTGCAAGATATAGATCGCCCATTTTTTGAGGAGAAGTCGCAGAACTATCATCCGAAGTCCTTGTGACACGGATATCGTATTGGCCAGGCGTCAATCCGTCTTTTCTGAATATTCTCCTGACAGCGCTTTGATTTTTTGCACTGATCGTCGTCGTCCCAAGATCGACATAAGTTCCTTCACTATGAAGTTTATATTCAACGCGATAGGTGACATCCCAACTCAAAAGATTGCCGTTTGCGTCATACTGGTATATCCCATTCGGCGCATTAAGATACAACTCAAATCCTTCAACATCACTGTCTTCCGTCGTATAGACATGAGCGCTATCTTTATATAATTGAACATTAACGGTTTTGAGATTATGAAGGTCCTCAAAACCTGGGATAACAGTTTGATCGTTTGTTCCGAGTCGCTTAATGACTTCAATAT
The DNA here is from genome assembly GCA_964471325.1 of uncultured Planctomycetia bacterium. Taxonomy (GTDB): domain Bacteria; phylum Omnitrophota; class Gorgyraeia; order Velamenicoccales; family Velamenicoccaceae; genus Velamenicoccus. Next base: position 61,491 of record CAYYFL010000011.1, on the reverse strand, counting down.
CCGTGTAATTCTCGATCGGATTATCATTGACGAGGATATCGGTGATATCGACAACGGGACCTTCACAAATCGCGATCAGGATATTCAGATACTGCTTGTCTCCATCCGTCGAAACAAATTGATTGATAATATTGCCACCCGTCCTGTGCCGGCCGCCAATTCTTTTTACCGGCACACCGACCTCTTGAGTCGTCTGAATACCATCCCATCCATAAGTCGGAGAGCTTTCATCGAGACCTGTGCCATAAGAACCAGTGTTGATCGACCTCATCGACGAAACAGCCGAATAGATGGAATATGTCGCCGAAAGAATAAGCCCCCATGCAATGTAGGGATGCGCAAGAGCGGCCGCCCAGATCGGTTGAGCGATCGCTACAAGAGCTCCCCACTCAATTTTTGGCGTAACAATAATCTCGGACTGGTCCGCAATCGTCTGCGCAAGATCATTAAAAACTTTTCCATCGACGATGACATCCATCTCACTCGGATCCACGCCGGCCTGCGCCACGAAGTCCTCGAGAAGCATATCCCGCGAATAATCAAGATCATGCTCTTGACACTCTTTTCCGAACCTGACCGGATAGTATTTAAGCTTTATCATTTTTGAACCTGAAATAGCCCGCAACTCTGGGCTTCCATTGTTTGTCCGTGACCCGGGCAAGGACGACACCGGCCTTTATGCAATGGATAAAATTCCTGTTATTGATCATGATGCCCGCGTGGTTCGCGATCCCCTTGCCGTTGTTGAGTAGAACGACGTCATACAGCGCCGGCCTGTCCACCTTCTCCCATTGCCTCTGATAATTTTCCATAAACAAATCCTTGCCCTTCCAGGACCAATCCTCTGGATATTCCTCACCTATATCCCAGAGCGTAATGCCGCGCAATTCCTTGAACGCAAGAAGGATCAACCCCCAACAATCAAGGCCGTTTTCATCACGGCCCAAATGTTTGTAAGGAATCCCGACATACTTCATCACAGCAAAAATTTCGCTCATACGACGTAGACCTTTCTCGACGGTATAGATGGAAACCCACCGAATCGCGTATAATTGCCGATCTCTTTACAACGCTGTTTCGTTTTATTGCACGTCGTCTCGGCGCCGGCATAAGCGCACTCGGTTCCTTTGAATTTCCACTGACAGTAATTCCGCGAATAGACACGCGCCGGCAGAGAAATCCCGAGGACGTCTAATTTCGGCAACAAGGTAAACTCTGCAGTCTTCTCATTCGCCGAATAACTGTCGATATAAAAAGTAAAGTCAAACTTCTCGTCCGGATAGGCCAGGCGATCACGGAATACGAGACGCACCCGAACTTCTTTCCCGCCGAAGTCATAAGTCTCAAGGTATGCCTGGATGACGCGAGAAACATTGCTCACGGAAACTTTGACAGCTTCGACTTCCCCTTGGGAATTCTCACCGATTTCATCATGCGATATCGGGGTAGCCAGGTATGTCACAGAATCGAATACGACATCATCCTTCGATTCGGCCATATGCAGGTCATTCGATGCCCCATCAAAATTGAAGACCGTATAAAGAAAAACGGGCTTTTTTCCCTGTTTATTGAGTTCATTGATAAGATTGACATCCGGTATCAGCATTTTTTAAACTCAAAAGAGCATTGAAAAACACCAGACTGGTATGTGCTTTTGAAGGATCCCGGGACGAACCTGACATTGTATTCCGTCTGATCAAATGGAGACGTAAAAGTAAACGCTGTCAAAGCCCCATATTTCGTCAAAATCATGTTCCGATACGCCTGTAATTGCGTGTAAGTCAGGACCGGCGACTTGATTTTGAACCCGATGACCGGCGACGTATTCTTCAGGCGACGTTCCTCAGCTCCATTCTCAAATTCTGAGATAATCACATCGAAATCAACAACCTCTTCGCAGGACTCCCTGGCTAATGCAAAATCGCTCATCTGGTTTTGACCTCTCTTCGGATGACTCCATTTCTAAGGGAATTTTCATTGACAACATTGACGATAACGCTCTGGCCTTCCTTGCTTGCCATGCCGGCAGCGATGGCTTCAGACGTCAACAGATTGTAAATCGTAAGTTGGATATTTTTGCTTTTTGTGGCATCATAAGGGGGGACTATCTCTTCGCCCTGGTGAACTTTTGTGATTCCTGTATAAGGTACATAATCAGTCCCTTCATCAAACCCGATGCCTGGATTGAGCGCAGCGGCCGAACTTGACACCATGCCGGAACTTGTTGATGCGAGCGCCCCGGAACTGATCCCCAGGATGGCCCCGATTGCCTTCATAACAAGAAACTGCGCAATAATATCGGCCAAGACACGCAAAACATATTTTCCAAACTCGGCAAAAACATCCATTGCGTTTTCAATCTGCCCCGTGAAAATGTTATAGAAGAAGTCGCTCGTGACTGTTTTCATTTCAGCGATCATATCGACAGCGACCTCTTTGCCGAATTTGCCCCAGTTGGCCAGGTCCTTGATCGATTCATTGAGCTGAACCTTGAATCCTGCGACAAAATCCTCCATCTTGACTTTTACCAAATCGATCCATGACACGAGTTTTTCGACCCTGATTATCATCGAGTCATCAAATTCGGTAGTCTGGGTTTTTGAGGATATAAGAGTACTGGCGGCCGGTCCCAGATTGATAAGGGCAAGCGTCTTTAAAAATTCTTTCATCTTGCCGATGATGTTCTTTTTATCGAGCCAGAGAAACATCCTTGTGAATAACCCGTTCGGTCCGCTCAAGGCATTGCTTACGATATCGATATCTGCGACATAAGACCCTATCTTCCAGCTGGCCCAGGCAGTCGCCGCAACCAACAGGAGCGGATAGAGTTTCCCGACGTTGGCCGCCAGGATCGCGATGTCTGTCTGCAGACCCATAAGCCGGAACGTCTGGAATACTGTCATGAGCGGAATCGCAGCCGCCAACCGGGCATTCATGATTAACAGGGATCCACCGATCAGGTTCAGGAACTGCACGAATTTCAACATTGTGCCTGTTACGATTAGCAATTCCGACCCATATACAATTAGATTGACAGTCGCTTTCTTTATCCGAGGAGAAAGTGAATCAAAAACAGAAGAGGCATTGCGGACCAATCTCGTAAGATTCTCAACGTGCGGCACAAGGTAGACGACAAGTTCATTGCGAAGCTTTTGGCACGAATTCGTCAGATCGTTAATTTTCTTCTCAAGACCGATGTTTTCCTTCGCTGCTTCTTTCACCATAAGGGTAAACGGCGTGAGGGCCACGCCTCCAAACACGATGAACTGCGTCCCAAGTCGACCCAACTGGCGCCCTGTAGTCAAAAAACCCTGGCCGAGCTTCTGTGTCCTGCTTTGCGCCTCATCCGCGCCTCTATCAAAGCTCCCTTTGTCAAGGACCAGTCTTCCGACGATCGCCCCAGCATCAAATGCCATGACAAATACCTTTCTTTGTCATCCACGCCCTATTATTTTTAGATCTTCCCAATTCTGCTTGACCGTATCGTATCCGTCGAGCTCTCTCAACTGTTCGCGCAATTCATCCATCGTCCAAGAATATCCTTTCTCTTCCGACATCCCGGCCCGGACCGCCTGGACCAAACGCATCTGCTTTAAAATGATTTGCCTCCTGGCGGCCCGCAGCCAGAATGCCCGATCGCGAACGTCGAGATTAAGGATCTCTTTATATGAGAACATCCCCCCATAAACAGCAGCGATGTGTTCAAGGGCATCGCCACCCTTTACGAGTTTTTTGGTTTCTTGACTCCCTCGAAGATGGTGTCGGTGATCCACGCAAGCGCTGCGCCGACCTTTCTCAAGTCAACCTCGGCAAATTCCTGCACATCGACACCGGTCAAAAGCGCGAGCTGCTCATGCGCAGCCGTCGCTCCACCCTTCTTGGCGATCACATCCAGCTCATCCATGATCGCCATTGAAACTTTCTTGACGACATAGTTCTTACCGCCGATCGTGACTTCGATCGGTTCTGCAAGCTGCGTCTGTTCATCTGCATTGTATTTAGGCATGTCTCCTCCTTTAATTTTCAGCCGTTACGAGTTACGCTCCGATCCTCCAGAGCTCATTATTTTCATCCGGGAACGCGGTGAAAATAACCTTATATATCCTCTGGCCTTCGTTGTTGTAGGCCAACTCAAAATCGGCCTTCGCGTACGCTTTCTGGATCGTCAGCCAGTTCGATGAATCGGTCGACGTAACACCGTTCACGACCGGCTTCAAGATCAACACTTTCGCGTTGTCCAGAAGCGAGATCCCGGTCGCAACCTTCACGCGCAAGCGCGTGCCAGTATAAGATGATGCCCCAACAACTTTTGCAAGATTTCCAAGACTCGTGCGTGTCAAAGGAACCTCAACACTACAGGATGCACCGGTCTTGATCGCATCAACGTCAGTCACTCCCTTTTGGTCTTCACGGACGGGCTGGCTTTCTTCGGTATGCCTGAAGATTACCCCGCCCTGGGTCGCGCCCAAATCCACGCCATCAAATATTACGGCGCAAGGTCCCAAATCTCTCAACGGATTGCTCATCTGATTCCTCCTTTGTTATGCTGCTTCCAGTTTAAAAACATAGTTCGTCGATATGTTAAAAAGGCCCTTCTCATCTTGGCCTAAACTTTGGGGCAGAGACGTGGCCTCGATCACATTGACATACCAGTCCCCGTCCTCTTCGAGTTGAATGCCTGCTTTTCCATGCAACACCTCATATGCAGCCATTGCATTGTCCATGGCATCATGGTAGTCAACGGCTCGACTGATAATCTGCACAGCCTTCTCCTGCCGGTCCGTCAGATAAAAATTCGGAACTCCGCCAGACTCAATGACGATCAGACAATCCGCTGTTATGCTCGACGGCACAAATCCGGCGAAAATATTTGTCCCGATCACCCAACCCGTGCCCAAATACGTCTTGAGATATGTCGTAATTGCTTTGATCATTTGGAACCTTCCTTGATCGCGTTGGCGATTATCTGCATGTACCGGAGCCTATTCCGCATGAGCTTGCTTTCCAAATACTTCGGTCCAGCTGACGGCTCCGTGAATTTGAATGTGATACCCTCATGGAGCTTTGCCGCATACGGCGTATTGAACCCAATCACACCCACAAATTCACTTGGACGTATCAGATCGGCATATTCCAAGTTTGCAAAACCAAGCTTGCCAAAGGTCGAAACACCAATAAGTTTATTTTGGACAAAAATACTTCCGGATCCGCGCAACCATCCTTCTTTAATCGGGACAGTCGGAATTTCCATGACGCAATCATTGAGTACCTGCAGCATGGCCCGTCCCAGGCCTTTTTCGATCCTTTCGGGCACTGCCCGATCAACAATGTTCCTGAATTTCCTATCGAAATCGCTTGTATCAAATGTGGACTCATTCATTAAGCATTCCCAATAAAAAGGCCCGCTCCACCCATCGCGATGGAAACGGGCCTTTTGGTACTATTGGCTGCCTCCGGTCATGACTCCATCGGCAGTTTTAAAAATTTCTCACGTCATGCTAAATCCACCTTCAAAAATTTCGCTGAAAAATCCTTCACCTGCTCGATATTCAGGATCGCGTACTCCTTACTTTCATAGATAATCCTGTCGGCATGGGTAAGTGCCCTGGTCGCCAGATAAAGCTTGGCCGTCGAAACAACCTGCTCGCCCTGGATGTTGCGCACCATTTTCGTCCTGAACTCGAAACGACCACGGAGAGCCGTCTCAACAAATGTTTTCGTTCCCCAGGTGTCCGTCGTAGCTGTTTTAAGAGTGATTGTGTCGTTCATGTAGGCGTTTATCATAGGCTTGCCAGAACCTCCTCAAATCTATTGAAACTATCAATCTCAGTGAGAGGACTATTCGACAACTCGACAATCTCGTCCAATTTGCCTCTGTTGATCAATGCTTCGCGCGTAACCGGCAGCAAGTTGCATTTACAGTTCGGATGAAGTGGAGGTTGTTCTGTCAATGTAGGAAAACTTCTGTCTGTACCTGATATTGAATACACGCGGCCGGCAAACTGCTGACAATATTCACAGATCTCGGAATGAATATCCCATTGGACCAGGTCAACGCCATATCTGAGCGAAGTATTGATTGTGCCTTTTGATGAAGCCTCCCGAGTTCGCGTTCTGGCCAATAACCGCGCATAGGCTTCAGGCCTGTAGTTCCGGCCGTTGATCACCAGGAATTTCTCCTGGCCGAGCTGGTCACGCAACTCTTTAAGCAGCGCATCCGACACCGTTCTTCTGGCCTCTCCCTGGATAAGCCCATTTGCGATCATCCTCGATATCTCCGCGTCCTGCAGGACCGTCTGCTGTGTGGCCCTGATAACCCTGTTGAACAATTTTTTCATGCTGTCATTTGCCAGGAGGAGCTCCTTTGTCACGTCGTCGATCAAGACATTGACGGCTGATGTGTGAATTTCTGCATCATGCGCCACATGCCTCGTCACGCCGAGCGCCTTTAGCCTCTCTGCCGCCAGATCGATGCCTCTGTCATATGACGTTGGCAGCGTATCCTTCGCCCACCTGTAAGCCTTTCTATCGAGTGCCGTCACGATCAGATTGACTTCTTTGAGCAACTGCTCCGCGCGGAACCTTTGAAAATCCGTGATGTTCGCCTGCCTTAATTGAACAGATAACGATCGCTGCGCCGCGGCATAAATCTTTGCAAGCTCATCTACCTGTTTGCGCAGATACATTTCTCTTTGCAGGCCCCTTAACTCATTGAACACCGAGCACCTCCGACGCAAGCCTGTCGTAATGGTCCGGCCGCAGACTGCCCTTGACGTGCAAAATCTTCGCCTTACTGTGGTCCTCCGGGAAAAAGAAAAAGTTGTAGATATCGCATGGCACAACTTTTACCAGACATCCATCGATATTGACGATCTCGCCGTATTGATTCATGTCGGTATAATTCAAAAGAACCCGGTTGAGCGCATCCTGGTCTGCCCGGCCGTGCGGCTGTTCGGAAATCCAGCACTCGATGAATCTCTTTGTCGCATCACAGTTTCGAAAAGCCATAACTCCGGCATTGATATATCCATCATAGACATCCCGGATTGTGTTCGGCCGGAAGCGGCGCAACGTCACCGCCACATCGCAATTAACCAAGATCTCATCGAAGCGCTCTCGTATCAGACAGTCGCCATCGACCCAGACCACGTCTTCATTCAACGCGTTAAGCGCCTCCAGGATCACATGCGGCTTGAAAAAGCAGTTAACCCGGTAATCGTGCGCGGACCTGACGAGATCCATCGGATCATCGTTCAATTCCTTGAGGATTACGGCGTAACCTTGTATCTCGGCAGACTTGCGCAGATTTTCGGCCATCTTCCTGTACTGCCTTCCCGGAGCATCGTAAACAGCGCTAACAATCAGCATATATGGCTGCCTCCATGACCGGACCCTGACTCCAGGTCCAGCATCCGTTCTTATCGTAGATCGCCTTGCACTCTTCGTAGAATTTGAGTTCGTTCGTAAATCGTGCGACCGGATCCGTCAAAGGCCACCGTGTCAAAGATGGTAACCAGCCGGCTGTTAAAATAATGTCGCTGAATAAGAGCTTCTTGCCACTGGCCCTCGCTATCTGATTGACCAAGATATGATCCATGTGTCCGTACTCGCCCCAGGGATTGTGAGTATACAAAACCTCCTCGGCACCGAGCAAGGAGAGAATATCTCCGGCCAAACGCCAGAGAGATCCGTCTCTCGCGTTCGATTTGTAGAACTCGCTGTTGTAGTCCAGGCATATAACCTCCGCTCCCACCTTTTGACCGATCTCCTGCAGGGCCAGCTTTCGGTTCCGACACCATTGGCGCTCCGGATTGTTCAGATCGCTCGAGCAGCAGATGATCTTCTTGGCGTTTCTGAGGACGGGCCAGCCGAAGATCACCTCGTCGTCCGGATGAGCGATCAACATGCTGATATGTTTTGTCATGATAAAATCCCGTAATTCCACGATAGGCGAAATCCTTTCCGGCTCCGATCGTCTTTGCCTCGCCCTATCGGCGTATGCCAATCATTATAGAGCCGCGTCAGGATCGCCTCGCTGTTCTTTGGCACGGTAATCATGACCTTGCGAAAAGGAACCTTCTTGAACGGAACGACCTCGTTTCCTGGGAGTATCTTGCCATAAGGGAACACCCAGAAATTCCCAGCCTCATCAATCCAAGACGTCGTAACGTCAAGGATCATGTCATATTGCTTAAACCAAAGATGAATCTGACCGCCGTGAGGATTACCCTTGCGTGTCCTGAAATCATGGATGACAAGCCCCATAAGAATCAACTCATCATAAATCCTGTTCATCTCGGCGATGACGTCCTTCTTTTTACGATAGGCGCTTAAATACGTCATATCGATGTCCGTATCGTTCTTTATAAAGTCGCCCTCTCGGATCGTACCCAGGAGCGTGCCATAAGCGACGCGCAAAGTAAGCCCAAAAGTTTCACGGAAAAGCCGCTCGGCAAAAAGAATGCCGTCGGCCCACTTGTCTTTCGTCGCCTCGTCCGCGTTCAAAAAATCATAATTCTCGCCGGGTCTCATTGCGCGAAATACTCCTTAATTTTCGTCGAACTGATCTCTTGACAATAGGGAATCCGAATGACTTTGCCCCCGCAGGCCTCGATGAACCCGGTCCCCGGAGGAACAGCCTTAAAGTCGTCTCCACGCACCAGGATGTCAAACTTCCAATTATGCTCATTTTTCAAAATCTTCAACGTCTCGGTCGGATCGGTATCTTCTTGGCGCACGATGTAATCCACACACCGTAAAGCACGAATGGTCTCCCACCTCTGCTCATAACTTAAAAGAGGCCTACGCTTATAACGTGCCGTGCCGTCGTCCGTCAAAAGCCCAACCACAAGCACGTCGCCCAGCTTCTTCGCGGCCTCGAGATACCGTACGTGGCCATAGTGGAGAAAGTCGAAGACGCCTGCGGCGTAAACCCAGATCATCGCGTCCGCCTTTCGTAGTTCTTCAGCATCTTTTCCCTGTCTATCCCTCGGCACATCGTTTTTGACAGACACGCTGGGATCGCTTGCCGCGCCAGATGCATAACCGTGCCCCCACATATCGGCCCAGAATCGTCCTTGTCCTGGATGTAGCGACCCGTGAATCCTTCTGTTTCCCGGGCTACGTCGAACTGTGCCAAATCGCCCCACAACGTGAATTTCGACAACCAGTTCTCCCACATACCCCGAAACGAGCCATATTTTGCGCACATTTGAGCCACAAAGGCCGGATTGTAACGAACGAGGATATCCGCCAGCCTGGCCCGGTTGCCCTCAAAATAGAGCCTCCAGGAGCCTTTTTCGCATAAATCGGCGAAACTCTCCTGGGCCCTGAGCAAAATGGCCACAAAACTCCAGGAATCATCCTTCGTCCACGAGCTCGTCCCTCATCCACATGTTCCTTCTCTCGAAGTCGGTCAGGAACCACGTGCCGCCCTGCTCTATGATCGACATCTTGATGGGGTGCCTTCCCCTTCCGTATATCATCTTATAAGGTTTTTTGCTGTTGAACCTCACGAGACGTCCTCCTCGTCGTCCCTCTCGACGTCGGCGGCCAGAAGCGGCGATCCAGACTCGTACGCGGAGAGAAGAGCCCTGACATTGGCCGGTATCACGATCACCCCGCGAGCATCCTTGTCGTACGTTTCCCCGACTATGTTCGCGGCGACGACGCCCTGATCCTGCAGGCCTTGGCGCGCATCCATATCGGATTGATGCTGCAGTAGGAACAGCGCCATCTCGCACTGGGCATCCTTGACAACCTGTTCGTCCTCGTCCGCCTCGATCGAGAAATCACCGCAGGACATGATCCTTTTGTAGGCCGTTATCAGCGCCGGAACCTTTTCGGCCGACGTATTCCACCATGTCGAGGCTCCGAGCCTCCCGGCGAAGTATTCCTCGGCCTCGGGACCCGTCACCCAGGAGTTCGTCCCGACGATCAGAGCCGGCGTCGAACCGGATATGATCTCGTAGACGACAAAAGAGTTCCTCTTTGTCTGCTCCGTCGCTCCTGAAGGATGTGTAAAATACCATTTGTCATAGGCCACATTCTTCGGTTCCGCGATCGCTGCGGCCACAACGTGATAATTGCCCTCACTATCCCGGATAATCCCAGCGCCGGTGATCGTCTCTATCACCGTCACGCCGTCATCGTCAAGGATCTCGACCTTCGAGATCTCATACGGGTCGAAATAATCTCCTGTCCCAAACTGAAATTTTATTCGGAGCGCTATCTGCTCGTTAATGACCGCACTCGCCCTCTCAACCATATCAGCTCCTTACTACGGCCCTACTTGCCAGTCCTTGGCCATCTCGTTGTAAATCTTCTTCAGCGCGCCTCCCGTCGGTGTGGACGTCGGAGTCCCAGTCCCGGTCACCCCGAGGATCGTTTTGATCTCCGTCTTCTCGTTCTCGGTCCAATCGGCAGTCCCAGAGCTTCCCTCGACGTTGTCGACGATCTCTTTGACGACGCTTCCGGCGACGGCGCTGCTGTAGGTGGTTCCCGTATCCTGGCTGAACATCTTTACCAGGGCGGATGCAGTCAAGTCGTAAACCGACACGCGGCCGGAAGAATCTGTGGTAATCTTATATGTTGGGTTCAACAGAATCGCCGCGGCGATTTCAGATGCAGAAACATCATTCAATGCAGAGATCTCAGCCGACGTCGCAACTCCGCTAATATCGGCTTTATACTGATCTGGATTGTCCAGGTCGTCTTGGGCCGTGTTCAATTTCGCATCGATGCTGCCAGCTGCCGGGTCCCCGGCGCTTGGCGCCAACTTCAATGCATCCCGGACTTCTTGTGCGGTTATTCCAGATCCCGATACACCAACGTCATTCATGGTCTTGGATGGCGTCTCGACATCAAAGAAATGCTCGAAGCCGGCCGCTACCTGCGCGCCGGTCCCTGGCACGGCCGTGCCATTGATCTTCCTGATATCCGCCAAGACATATTCGGTCGCCGGATCAAAATCATGCAGGGAACCGATCAACCCTGGAATGGTTGTTCCCGCGGCTGTGGCGATCGCCGCCAACTGTGTCGAGTTCGCATCCATCTCCTCGCGGATCTGAACGACCGTCGGGGCACTTCCGCCCGTAGGGGCCTGCTCCAGGGCATTTGCCGTAAAGCGCCGGATGCCTCCATCGTCTTCAGTCATTTCCCAGAGGTGGTCGAGCTTGGATCCGTCCGCCTCCAGGGCAGTCTTGATATCTGCGGCTGACGGCGGATTCCCGTCATGGGCGTCCAGCTGATCCGTGGCATCGGACCCTTCGATCTTCGTCACGTTGACGGCCTGGTCCGCCTGCAGGGCGACAGCGCCATCGACCAGGTTGACTTGGCCGGCGCCTGTCCCACTTGACACCTTCATCGCGTCGCCGGCCTGCGCGGCCGTCTTGGCGGCATCATAGGCCTCTGTCAGCGTCATGGGATCCCCGGGCTCCGCAAACCCCGAGGCCGTGGTCCACGCTGCATCCCCGCGGTCCCGGATCGCCTCCAGGGTATCCGTTGTCGAGCTCCACGTCGCACCCTTGATCTCGGTGAAGGCCGCCGCCAATTCGGTATTATTCGGCAGATCGCCGATCAACGCCTCCAGGGCACTTTCATCCGCAGGATCGCTCGGAAGGTTGTCGGTCTTGGCCTGGATGGCCGCGATGCCGGCGTTATCGGGCGCCGTGTAAGAGGCGGACGCCAGCCGGCTACTCATGGCAACGTCGAGATACGTCCCAAGGATATAGCCGGCTTTTCCGACAGCATAAGCACCGGGCAAGGATATATCCCACACCGTAGCGGTCACGTCGGCCGCGGTGAGCGTTGAAAGCGCTGTATCGCCGCCGGTCAAAAACGTCCTCATCTCGGCTGTCGTATCCACCGCTGACGTATCCGTAAGGATCGCTCCCGTATCGGACTTGACAGCCGCAAGATCCGCGCTCACGCTTACGCCCGCGGGCGCGCCCAGGCGCGCGTAAGCATCCCCTGTCATGGCCGGGGCGGTTGAACCCTTCCAATCAACGACGTCGGCCTGTAAATATGATCCAGTAAAGGTCAGCTTGTCCGTCTGCGTTTTGATCGCATCGATCTCATCGTCCTTCGCCGTCAGGACGCTGGACCCCATGATGTAGTTCGTCGGTAGCTTTCCGTAGATCGTATTGAGATAGTCCAGGTATCCCGCCCGGGTAGCCGAAAGCCTCGAAAGCAACGTGGTGACACCGGATGAATCGCTCGGGGCATTGGTCAAGGTCGTCACTGTTGGGATCGTCACGCCCGTCTGCGTGGCTTGTAATAAGACTTTGCCGCTCGCATCGATCGACAAGGACGCGAAGTTTGTCGGGAAAGTGATCCCGGAAATCGATCCTACGGCCCCGGTCACGCTTGCCACGGCGCCGCCGGCAAACGTGCTGTTGCCGATGGCCTGGTAATCCACGCGCTCGATCTGGTGGTCCTTGTATGTCGTGTTGGCGTTGTCGTAGACGAAAAGATATTGCTCGGGCGCCGTCTCTCCGGCCGGGGGCGTCCAGGAGTAGTAATATTGATGCTCTGTCGTGTCCTCGGAAAGGCTGACAGACTTGTTCCCCCAGGATTCGTTCTTGAACGCGCTATCATTGAAATCGAACCAGTAGCCGTTCGATGCCTTCTGGATTTTGAGCGTGACGTTCTGCCCCTCGACAGGGGTCCCATCAGAGGCCAGGCAGGTATAGACCGCCATGTAGGCGTCCCCGATATTGCGACCAAAGGCACTGCCTACGCCCAGAAGCCCCAGGGCGATGGCTACAATCCACTCGACAAAAAATGTTCTCTTCATCAAAGACCTCGGGTTTACTGAATCCATCCAACGACGCCTATATTGATATTCGAAAAAGTCTCAGAGACCTTATATTCGATAACTCCAGATGAATCGCAAAAAATGATTATCGTCGCATAGTGATATTGATTGGCGACGATAATGCTTAATCCGCCGATATTGTTGGCATTAGATTGTCCATTTTTACGAAATTGAAGGTATGCGCCGACTGTGTTGTCTTGGGCAGACACAAACAATACGACCATCTTTTCGCCAGCGCCAACAATAGCGCTCAAATCAAGGTCGTGCCAAGCAGCATCCATCGTCAAATCTGCTTGGGTTTTGTCCATTGAAGACGGGTCGCCTCGATACATGGGTTTTTCAGCGGCCCTCATAGCAGATGCGAATAAAGACGATCCTTCTACAAACATAGCCCCGTCAAAATACACGGAGGTGGACGTTCCGTTTTCTATTTTCAAAACTGCGGTCAACTCTGTAGCGCTTGAATCTACTGTCGCCGTTACGGACAATAATTCAAAACTACTTCCCCCCGTGTGGTAAGAGGAATAATTCCAGTTCACGCCGTCGTAGATTGCTATGCGCGCTCTACTTGCCGCAGATGCATTGACCCAACAACTCAAAGTGCACGTTCTTCCCTTCCAATAATTAATTCCTTTTACCGCGGTTACGTTTTGATAGAGATAATCTGTCGTTGAAGTCAGTTTGGCGCTGTAAGTGGATATTTTTACCGTTGTTGCTTCTCTTGCGATTGTGCCTCCAGAGGGAGCCCAATTTGCCGCGTCAGAGCTGGCTCCGTTCGGCCAATACTCAAAATTCCAGTTACTCAGGAGATTGGTAGGATTGACAGCCCCATCGCTGGCCACCTTCCCCGCCAGCGCGTCATACACCGCGTTTTCCGACGGCGCCACGTCCGTCGTTCCGTCGTTGATCGAATCGGCGACCTTGGCGTCGGCATAGGCCGTTGTCGCCACCTTCGTTGAGTTATCGCCGGCAGATTGGGTTGTGGCGGTCGTGCCGTTGGGCAGAGCTGGGGTCCCGGAGAGTCCGGCCGCGGTGCCAGTGGTGTTTTGGTTTAGAGTCGGAAAATCCGTCAGGTTGGCGGCGCTACCATTGGGTGCAAGATAATCCGTCCCCGCCTGGGCCTGCGAAATATTCCCTGCGCCGTCGGCCTTGGGAATACCGTTGATGGCGCCGACGATGGGGTCGGATTCCTGGCTGACCGCCGGTTGTCTATAACTCACCGTATCGTCCGCCAGGACGTTGAAGCCGCAAATCACCAAAAAACATGAAACAAGAAAGAGAAGTTTTTTCATTGGAAAACCCTCGCGAACGTTAAGAACGCTTTGATGACGGCTATCCAAAACAAAACACACCCGGCCAGGACAGCGACATAGACGAAGAGCTTGAAGAAATCGAACCTCATGCGTCCTTCTCCTTCTTGATTTCATCAAGTCCAAATTTTCCGCCATCTATTTTGACTCTGCACAATGATCTTCTGCTGGCCTGATAGTGCTCGATGATCGGCTCGCCCGCCATGGCCATGATGTCGAAAATCTGACAGTACCCGTCCGGAAGCTTTGCGGTCCTAATCTCCGGGACGGCCTTGATGGCGTTGAAGAGGTGGACCTGCGAAAGGTGCGTCGCCATCGGGGCGTCGAGTTTCTCCCAGGCATCAAGCATGGCGCGTGCCTTGTCGTTGTTCCTGAAGAACATCGTCCCGCCGAGAATCTCCCACTTGCCGCCCGGGGATTCGTTGTAAAATGATTTCTTCCAGATATCCGGAAAATATTTCTCCCGGTCCAACCAGACGGCCGCGAAATCCGCATCAACCGTGTCAAGCAGATCCGGATAGTGGATCACGGCGCCATCGGCATCGATGTAGACGATGTCCCTCTTCAACCGATCGAGGAGCTCGCGTAGGACGCTTATGCGCGCATGGATATTCGCGCGCCACGACCCGAGGTCGTCTATACCGACGAACTCATGCTCCAATCCCCACCGGTGCAGCGACGTATGCAGCCGCTCGATCTCCACCTGGTAGCCGGTCCCCTTCGTGTAGTACGACACATATATCGGCCTCGAGATCCTCTTGACATCCTCAATCCTTCCAAAATCGAAGCAACGGATCGAGCTGGCCGGGTTGAGATTCACGACGCGCGCGACTTTCCGCAGGTCGGGCGCGGCCTCGTTGAAGTCCCTGATGAAGCTCTTGTACACACCCTCCTGGTGTGAATCCGGGTATCCCGAGTGGTGGTTTGCCGTCCTGCCATTCTCGCCCTTACAGTCGAAGCCGAGAAGGTATATCGGGTCGGCCCCGAGACAAGACGCAAGGCACAAGGCGTTGAGTCCCGAGTTCCCCCAGGGTGGTATGCCGTTGGCGTAACTTTTGAAATTGAAGTCGGACCTATGGCAGGTCCTTATAATGCGGATATCCTCGGGATAGGGGAACCTCTGGACGTCAAGCCACACCTTCTGGCCCGGGTACTCATCAAATTTTTTCTTCGCCTCCGCGCCCAGGTCTCCGCACTCCCACCATCCCCAGAGGCGAGCATCCTGACACAGGTTCAATATCGAATCCGGGAAGGACTCGAGCCCCCTGTTCACCGTGATGACGAGCTCCCCCTTGAGTTGCGAGAAGTCAAATCCGCGCAGGGACGGACCACCCCCGATGATAAAGCAACGCCGCCCCTTCCATATCCCGGACGGCATGATCTCGTGGAGGTACCTCGTCTCAGGCGGCTTGTACATCGACCTGACGTGCGCCTCAAGCTCGAGGTCCTTGGTGGTGACGCTCTTCTTCTTCCTCTCCTCGGGCGTGACGTATTTCTTATTCCTACCGAGTTCCGAAGTTTTTATGCACCCACCCATGATCTCGCCTCTCCTTTCCCTGGACCCGGGGCGCCGGCCTTTTGGCCGGCGTCCCGGTCTCCATGGGTTGATGCTATGCAATCGCGCACTGCGCGATCTGATCCGTGTCGCCTACGGCTCCGCCGTAACGCATCCAGCCGACCATCGTGTCCGAATAGGACAACAGGTCGAACTGGTCGAAGATGGTCAGGTCCATGCGGTACCCGGCCTTGCACTTCGCCTTCGGGAAGCAGACGTAATAGTACGAGTTGCTCGACAACATCAGCGTGTAGACAACGTTGACGTTGAACGGCTGCTGCTTGAGCGCGCCCACGACGGGCTGGTTGAGCAGCGTCAGGGCCCTCTGCATGCGGCCCATCAGCGCCACCGGCGCGACGATCGTGAACTGGCTCTGGACCGTGGCGCCCACGCCGTCGTCCTTGAGATCGTCCAGGATGGCGTTGATCGCTGCCACTATCGTGTTGACGTCGCGGATCGCGTTGTAGTTCTCGTTCGATGTCGCGACGCTCGCCGGGGTTACGGCAGCCCAGCTCTGCTTGTTGCCCGACGCAGCTCCGGCCGCTTCGATCAGGGCGTAGAAGATCGCGGCCCTGTCGGAGTACGCCTTGTTCCTGAACTCGATCGCGTTGTCCTCGAGAGTCCAGTACTGCCGGTCGTCGATCAGCGTGCGGTCCCAGTCGAGGCCGCCGCCGTACTTGTCGAACGTCACCTCGGCAACGGTGCCGCCAAACTTGTACACCTTGGCTTTCTCGCCCGTCTTGACTTTACCGAACGTCAAGCCGCTCGAAACGTTGAGGATCTTGAAGCCGCTCGCTGTGGTACCTGTGAAGTCGCGGACGTCGAAGACCTCCTCGTAGCCGAGGTCGTAGCTTGGCACCGCGTGGAACTTCTCCAGGATCTGCAGGATCTCGGCCGGGAAGTCCCCCTTTGTTGTGAACGCCTGGATCGCCTTGGCGATGGGGCTCTTGTCGCGCCCGGAGAACCCGCCGAGGCCGTCGGGGAGCCGCATGAAGTGCTGCAGCGCGCCGATGACCTTCGGCCTGTCCGCCGGAGCGATGACGAGCTGTCCGTTCAGTGGTGACTGAACGAAGCCCACCTTGCTCCAGTCTTTTATGATCTTGCCTTTCATTGATGAACCTCCTGTTGACTCTTGGCCTTTTTATGTGTTGCTGTCTCCGGCCCCATCGGGCGGCCGGGTTGCCCGGCACTATTCTCTGGCTAACGTCACCAGGTCTTCAAACATCTCCTTACGCCTCGATGTCTCCGTGCAGGTCGATCAGGACCTCTTCGTCGGCCGCTGCCGTGTCCTCAAGCGCGCGCCCGATCAGCGTGTTGCCCGTGCTGGCCGGAGTAACGTCAGGCCCGGCGGACCTGTAGTACACTTTGTCGCCAGCGGTGAACACGTACGACGTGCCCTGCCGCGCGTCAACGATGACCTTGGGCGCCGAGTAGATCAGCACGCCCTCTTCGCCCGCGTCGACGTCTTCAACCACGACGCCAACGAGGCTGCCCACGGCGTAGAGCTGACCAGCCACCTTGCCGCCTGTTGGCGCGGTGAACTTGATGGTCTTGCACTGCGACATGGGGCATCTTAACCTCAACCCTGTCTCTGCCATTTGAACCTCCTGTTGATGATTATGCTGTCAAGGCCTGTCGCGTCTCCTCCGCTTCCCTTAGGCCACTCATGGAGCGGGATCTCTCGTCCAATCTTAGGACGGTATAAAGTCGTTCTTCGTTGGGTCGGACATGTCTCCCGTTCCCTTGTTCGCCCCGTCGGTCGCGGGCGTCCCCGTAGCGCCGCCTGCCGCCTCGCGCGCGGCCTTCTGCTCGGGTGTCTCATTGACCGGAGCGGCATCCGGGCGCTTTATCTCATAGCCCATGTCCTTCGCGATGCCCTCGAACTCCTTAACCTGGCCGTCCACGAATCGCTCGACGTCTTGCTTGAACTCGTCGCCCTCCTTGTCGGACGCGAACTTCTGGGCGTTCTTGAGGATGAACTCCCTCTCCTTCGGGTCGAGCTTTCGCCCGGCCAGGGACGTCTCGATGTGGGTCTTTGCGGTCGTCGTGTTGACCTTCTGCGTGAGGTTCTTCACCTTGCCGTTCGCGTCGTCGAGCTTCTTGTTCAGGTCGATGACCTTCTCGTGCTCGTCCTGCAGCTCCTTCTCCTTACGCCTCGCGAACCCCTCCTCGTTCTTCCTTTTTGTTTCAAGGTCCTGATACACGTCCGTCGCGACGATGTCGGACTTCTCGAACAGGTCCATAGGCTTCAACTTCATCTCTCGCACTGCTTCTCTGATTTCTTCCTTGGTCATTGTCTCCGCTCCTCGTAGTGCCTGGATCGCTCCAAGCAGGGTTGCGCCTGCAAAGGCGGGTCTCTCGGTCGCGCTGCTCGCGAGCGCGATGCCGGTAACCTCTCGAACATCTATGACTTCAGCAGCCGAGTTGCTCTTCGGGACGAACACGTTGATCGACTCGATCGACGCGATGTCCAGCGGCATCTTCCGGTACTGCGGATACAGATAGACGGCCGCAAGCGCCGAGATCCTATTCTGAATGGTCCTAACGGCCTTGCCGACAACCTCGCCGATCTGCTCCCGGCCGTCCGATGTGTTGGCCCCGGCGTGCTGGTGGAAGATGGGCGTTCCGAACTGCAGCTTGTCGGCTATCTTGACGACCATGTCCTTGACATACTTGAGCGCCATGGCGATCTTCTGGCCGTACGACAGGATCTGCGGGTTCGCCTCGCCCTCATGTCCGATGCAGTACACACGAAACTCCGGGTTTGGGTCCGACTGCTTGATCCTCGCGATTGTGTCCTTCGGGATGATGGTCAGAATCTCCTCCTGCGCCATGTGCAATATCTTCGCTTGGATGTACTGCTTCACTGTGTACCTCCCTGGCCCGCTCCGGCCGTCTCCTCCTGCTCTGGCTGCGCCTCGCTATCTTTGATCTGCCTCAGCATTTTCTCGGCGTTAGCGTCCAGGCTCTTCTTCATCTTCTCCGGGTCCGCGTCCGGGATCTTACTCAACATGTAGTCGAGGTCGATCACGTTCGCCGTGTAGAGCGGCAGCCACACGTTCGTCAACTCCTGGATCTTGGCGTCCGACACCTGAAGGATTTCAACCTTGACAACACCAGGTCTGTAATTTGCATTGGCCAGGGCCAGGGCCTTATCGAACAACTCCTCATAGAATCCAGCCCACACAAGCCGTTCCTTAGCGGTTGAGGCCATGATCATCTCGAAGAGGTCGGTCGACGTGGACCTGTTGCTCATGAGATCCGGGAACCCGAGGAAGTGGATCGGTATGCCCGTGTCGCCAGATATCATCTTCGCGTTCGTGATGATTTCCTTCTCGAGCGAGTCTTTGCCCGAATCAGTCATGCCGACCATCGAGAACTTCCCCACGCCAGCGAGCGCCTTGCCGATCTTCCAGTTGATCTCCTTGATCGCCGCCTGCATCTTCTTGGCGGCCTCCATGTCGTCGCACTCCCAGTACGGGGTCGGAGACGCGAAGAGCTTGTTCATCTTGCGCCAGTCCGACAGGGCCTTGTCGAGGTTCTCGCACTGCACGAGGACCATCGCGATCTTCGGCATGATGTCGTTGACCTTGCTGATGCGGCCGGCGAACTTCTTGTACACGAAGTCCTTCGCCTCGATCTCAACGTCCTTGCCGTTCTCTCCGCTTGTCCTGTACTTGACCTTGACGTACTTCTTGTAGTCCTCCGGGTCAGTCTCGACCTTGTACTTCGTATCCGAGTACGAGATGAAGCGATACTCCGGAATCTTGGCGCCCTGCGGCATGAAGACCCTGACCAGGGTGCGGCCCTCGATCTCGGCCTCCTTAGCCAGGTCGATCGGACCCTCCTCGTCCAGGTCGTTCTGCTTGATGAACTCCTCGATGAACTCCATCTCGCGCGACTTCTTGCCGGCCGTACCCTCGGTGTCCACGAGTTTGATGCCCTGCCCGATCGTGAACGCCGCGCGCACGTCGATGATATTGCGCACCTGCATGATGCCCCAGACGGCCGTGCCCTCGTACTTCTTGGCGACCTCCGCAATCGCCGCGCTCGGCTCCGTGTACGGATTCCCGTCGGTCCTGCGCTCAATCACCTCGCCGAGGAGTATGTTGACGCTGTGCTCAAGCTCGGCGACCTGGGCGCGCATCTCCTTGATCTGCGTCCTCGATTGGAACAAGTTCGGCAATCTCATGTCGTCTCCTCAATTCAATATGAATTCCACATTGCAGAAAGTAAACGTCGGATAAATCCTTAAAAATCCAATCGGTAGTAATATCCCGATTTCAAAAATAGGAATGTCACTGACCATCTTTATGTATCCAACTATTCCTGCGATCATTCTGGCATCACATCCCCAAGGTCGACCGCCCCGCCTTCGGACTCCTTGAGAGCCGCCTTGATGGCGAACCCCAGGGCGTCCACGTCGTCCTGTATGTCTCCGCCCACTCCGTCAAAGTTGATCAGGTGCTCGACCAGGGCTGCTATCTTTGAGCTTCCGCGCCTGAAGCGCAGCGTACCGTTCTCGACCAGGTGCTGGAATTCCATCGCGCGGACCATCTTGTCGGTCGACGTCGCGATCGCCTCGACCGGCACCGCCACGATCTCACCGCGCTTTACTGATTCCTCCTGAGAGATCTCAACGATGCGCTGGTAAAACGCCTCGCCCGCATTGTTCGACTCCAGGTGGATCTTTCTGTACTTCTTCGCCAGGTGCTGGTTCACGACGTAGTGGCCGAAGCCTGAAACAGTGACCTTCTCCAGGAACACGTCGTCCACATAGAGATGCTTGTCCTCACAGAGCACAACGTCCACGAGGGATGAGTCGCACGCGGCGTCCGCCTTAGACGTGGCCGTGTCAATACCGCCACCTCTGCGCACTTGGTCCACAGGGAGGTTGTCGTACCATTGGAACCACGCCCTCTTAAATTTTTGCGACTCCGCGTCCTGCGGGTTTCCCTGGAACAGGGCCTCCCACACACGAGATCCGACAGACTTTGATCCTCCCGGAGCCTTCTTCCTAAGCTCCTCCGCGCTGTACCTCTTCGGCCACAAGGCCTCTCCTGGCTTGCGTCCCAACGGATCCGGAGGAACGCCCTCCCTGGGTTCAACGGCCAGAGCCGGCAAATTGATGACTTTCCACCCCTTCTCCTCGGCCAGGATCCTGCCCGCCAGGTCGTCCCTGTGCCAGCGTGTCAGGATCAGCACGATCCTTGCCCCTGGCTCAAGCCTGGTGAGCGCAACAGACCTATACCAATTCCAAATCATGTCCCTGTACGTGATGGAGTCGGCCTCCTTCTGGTTCTTGATGGGATCGTCTATGAGAAAAAGATTTGCTCCGTGGCCTGTTACGGCGCCGCCAACGCCCTGGGCGAGCAGACCTCCGCGATGTCCGTCTATATCGAAATCATTGACCATGCGTGCGTCGTCACGAGTCGTTATGTCGAACACAAGACGGTACCATCGGCTCTCGATGGCGTCTCTGACATCACGGGAGAACCCTTTCGTCAGGGTGTACCCGTAAGACGACATGATGACGCTTAAATCTGGGTTTCTTCCGAGGAACCATGCTGGGAACTTCCTTGATGATGTGTCGGACTTGCCGTGCCTGGGTGGCATGGTGATCAGGAGCCTGTCTACCTCACCACGCTCGACTTCCTCCAAGGCATTGCAGAGCAATTCTATGTGAGGTGGACACTCGAACTGCGGGTCCATGAACTCGCAGTACGACCGGAAACGCCTGCGCGCCTTCTCGGCCAGGGCCATGACCACCTGCTCCTTTTCACCTCTTGAGAGCGTTGCTGATAATTCCATCGAGCTCCTCATCCCGCAAATCCTTGACCGGGTTCACCGTGACCTTCACGATGTTGGTGTTGTTGTTTATGATCTCACTGCGCTTCTTCCATTTTTCAGGCCTGCGATTGGTGAGATAAAACTCATATGCAGCAGCACTCGCTCTGCTCTCGATCAATGACTTAAAAAGTCCATCTTCAACAGCATCCGTACGCTTCTCATTACCGCGGCGCATACATTCTGAAACATAACCATCGATCATCTTGCGCTTACGCCAAACAAAAAGCGTCCCTTCATTTTTCAAGCCAGCACGCACACAGGCAATTTTAAGTTGAGCCCCTTCTAATAACGCACGCCGCAATTCTTTTAATACCCGGCTCTTCTTGTACATTTTTCCTCTCGATGGAATTCTAAAAATTCTATTTTTTTCTGTTCAATTCCACCATGCTTCTTGTAGATAACTCTTAAAAAGATAACGACTTACATCGCAATTCACCGCGTTGCCCATTGCGAACCACCTGTTGTTCCGCGAAAGACCCTCTGTCCATCCTTCCGGGAATCCCTGAAGACGCTCGGCTTCAAGCTCCGTCAAATACCGAAAACGACCATCCTCTTCCTGGGTGACCATCTGCTCCCGGGCACAGCTTGAGGCCGATGTCAAAAGCGTAGGCACGCGATCGTATCCGCCAATAAGCCTGAAAGGATGAGAACCTTCCTGTTCGATCTTGGCGCGGTTGCGTTCCGTAATGTTCACAAAATGAAAATGGGCCTCATTGCGATCACGCACATCCCGGAAGGTTTTTGTGGCGTCTATGATCACAGGCCGGACCAATGGAAAATCGCCGTCTCTTTTGCATAAGAAGAAAAGGCGCTCGCGCGCTTGGGCCGAACTGTAATTGAGGGCGTTCAACAAAAGGACACGGACGTGATATCCCGCGTGCATGAGCATCCGGAAGACGTTGCGGTATGTGGCGCCGTCGTCATGCTGCAGAAGGCCTTTGACGTTCTCCAGGACAACGAACTCGGGGCGCTTAATCTTGATCAGGTCGTAGATGTAGAAGATCATCTGGCCGCGGCGGTCCCTGAATCCCTGGCGCAGGCCCGCAAGGCTGAACGCTTGACAGGGAAATCCGCCGGTCAAGATGTCGAAATCCGGGAGCGATTCAAAATCGATCTTGGTGATGTCACCGAAATTCCTGTGCGCCGGATAATGCCGTGAATAGGCCTCGACCGATGATTCCTTGATCTCGGAGAATCCGACGCACTCGTGGCCTGCTTCCGCGAGCCCCATGTCAAGACCACCGACCCCCGTGAAGAGCGAGAAGTATTTCACGCGGCCCTCCGGATCAGTTCGAGCAGGCGTGGGACATCCAGCCGTCCGCCCCGGCCGGTGCCGAAAAAGGCCTTGACCTCTTCGAAATCCTGGATGGTGTCGAAATAGAACGAACACCTGGCCTCGAGGCGCGGCGCCTCCGGGGCCTCCGCGGTGATCACCTGGAGACGATCTTGCGGCACATCGATCTTGTCGGCGTCCGAAAGCCCGAAATTCACCAGGAGCTCATCCTGGGTGAAGCCGGCGCCGATCAATTCCTCTTCCGAAAAAGACGCCAAAAGGTCCCAGTCCCAAGATCCGAGGTTTTTATTGAGGCGCAGATTCAACTCGCGCTCTTCCTCTTCATCCAGGAGACGGTTCGGCACCCGGACGTCCACCTCCCGGATGCCCTGGCGCTCCAGCATGCGCAGGCGAAAATGGCCTCCAATGACGGTGTTGTTGCGGTTGATGATGATTGGGTCGGCAAGGGAAAATCGTTCAAGGGATTGAGACAGATCGGCCGCCTCTTTCTCGGAGGCCTGCCTGGGGTTGTATTTCGCGGGGATCAACTCTGCTATCATGCGTCTTTCATTGCTCCAGACGATCGGGTCGCGCGGCATTGTGCCTCATGGCGCACCCTGTAAATGCTTTGATTGAATGAACCATTTTGATAGAATGTCTCCACCGCGGCCGTAGCTCAAGCAGAGCGCTGCATGCCTGTAACATGCAGAGATGGCAAGGGGATCCCCGCCCGGCTGCGGTCTTGCCATCTTTGACTTTTTCGTCTCATTGTTCCCGGGTATAAAAAAGAGCCAACCTGCTGTGCACAGATTGGCTCTATAAAAATGCCTGACGCGGGAGCGACCCGCGCTGCGGAAAACATCCCGCTTATCTGACTAAAGTTTAATGATTTTCTACCTCCTTTCAAGTTGCGCTACATTTTGTCCGGGTCTTTTTCAAGTATTCTCTCGACGACAGATTTGATATTTTGAAACTTGTAAATCCCGGATTCAACTTCGGCTAATTTTCCGCGCAAAAATGACATTTTTTTCGCGTGGTTCTTGCAACGTCCTCCATTCATACGTTCACATGTGAAACACTGCTTCAACATCCTGGCCGGGATGCTCACACGGACCTCGTAGAAGCGGCCTATGGGAAAAACTCTCATCAATCCTCTCCGTTGTGTCCTTAAAGATATTGCGATCTCAAGCCAATTTTTGGATGGAAACTATACCCCCCACACCTCATTTCCGATCCTCCAGGAGAGCCGAACGCCCCGCGCGTCTCCCTGTTGTATCTCCCCTTCTTCGACAGATGTGATCGTGTGCTATTCCCAAAGGGGTGCCGCGTCAACAGACCATCGAACTTTCCACCCTGGACAGCCAATGCCGCCAGAAGCGACACCTGGCGAAGGAATCCAGGACTGTTGTCTCTTCCCGGCCCGACCACAACCATCTGTTTACCCTCGTTCGATTTGTCGCTCATACTGGCTCCCCACAGTTTTCACAGAACCGCTTGAAGTTTTTAAGCTGGTGTCTCGTGATGCCAACGAGCGGGCCACGCTTGGGGCCGCGCCTCACACCGACGAATTCCCCGCCTATTTTGCAACAAACATACCACGGGCGCGTTGGCCCTTTCTCATACTCCTTGGCATTGATGATCCATGTTCCCTTTGATACTTCGCTCATCTTCATAATTCAATCCTTCATTGCCAGGCTCGCTTCTGCCGCGGCCTTCATCTCGAACTCTTTCTTGAGGTCGCGGATCTTGCCGACCGTCTTGATCAGCTCGCGGCGCAGATGCAAAAAGATGCCGCGATACACCTCATGGCTCGATCTGATCAGCGCTTCCACATCGCGCGCGATCTCCTCGATCGACATATCCTTCTCGTCCTTCACCCGGATGTTTTCCTCCTCTTTCATCCCGGGGCCGCGCTTTTTGTAGGCGCGCTTCTGTTTCTTATGCCCCCCCCCCCCCAGGGATGCTTTGACATTGGAGACATATTGCGCGTTGATCTCCACGCTATACGTCTGTTTCACAAAACCGATGATCTCTTCCGGCGATTTGCCGGCTTTGACCATCTCGATCACCTGCAGGCGCTGCGGTCCGTCAAGCAACTTCTTTCCTCTTGCCATGTTCCCTCCCTTGTAATTCCTCCACCTCTCGAAAAGCCCTGGCGACGTCGCCTGATCTCAGGCCGGCGTGCAGCTTGGAAAGATTGCGCTTGCCGCGCGAGTTCGAGTAGCCATAATACGCATGCACGCCGTTCGTCACCTGTGGGCTGGGTTTTTTCATGTTCTCCCTATTGCCTTTTTCCTGATGTTTTCTCTTCAACGTATTTCACCATGTCGCCGATCGTCACGAACTTCTCGGCGTCCTCGTCCGGGATCTCAATCCCAAACTCTTCCTCAAGCGCCATCTGGAGTTCGATCAGATCAAGAGAGTCGGCGCCGAGATCCTCCTTTTTATATTGCATTAGATTCGACAACCGCTATTTTCTTCTTTCTACCGCCCCTTGCCCCGTAATATCTGGCTGAATAACAGGTCAATATCTTCATGATGTCCTCTGCCAGTTCTTCTTCGTATTTCTTTTCCCTGTTCTCCATGATCTCAACCTTAATCCCAAGATTGCGAAAGATTGACCACAGGTATTCATACCCAAAGCGGGCAATGCGGTCTTTGTATTCAATCAGCACACGCTCAATTTTTCCTTGAAAAGCCATGTTCAATAACTTGTGCAAGCCTTTGCGTTTCTCATTTATTCCGCTGGCAATCTCATCAATCACAATATATTTATAACCCTGTGATTCAGCGTGTTTCATCAGCCTGTCTTTTTGGCGTTCAAGATTTTCTTTCTGCTTTGCGGTAGAACACCTGGCATAAACAACAGTGACTTTATCTTGCTTCTCGGTTACTTTTCCAGTGAAGTGGTCTAAGTCCTCTTGCATAAAACGCCTGTGACCACCAGATGTCTTGAACGATTTTATTCGCTCATTATTGGAGAGAGTTTTAAGAGTGTTGATTGATACGCCAATGTATTTACTTGCTTCTTTTGTTTTGAGTATCATCTTTAAACAATCCTATCTTTGCAATCCCGCACCAAAGTCTATGCCACGCTTTGTTAAACTTATCTGCTTTGACGTTCGGAGAAATCTCAACAGCAAAGTTTGTTATTAAATATTGTAAACACTTCTGCTTCGCACCATGCTTTTTAGCCATTAAACACCCCCTGTTCTAAACGTTTTTCTATGAGCTTTATGTATTCTGGATTTATTTCTATCCCGATGTATTTCCTACCAAGTTCTCTGGCAACATATAAAGTCGTTCCACTACCAGCAAAAGGATCAAGGACCACACCTTCTTTGGGGCAACCCGCAAGAATACACGGCCGTATTAAATCTGGTGGGAATGTTGCAAAGTGCGACCCTTTGAATTTGCTTGTTGCGACATACCAGACTGAACGCTTATTCCTCATCATTTCAACTGGAGGGTTCTGCTTAAAACGTTCATTAAAACCCTTATATGTTGCTTTCTCGACGGTATTTTGCTTATTTGTGTTATCTGCTATGGCATTTTGCGATAGGTATGCCGCACCGCTACGAGGCTTTCCTAACCGTGCCATATCTTTTCTTCCAGATGTCCACGGCTCCCTTATCGCTTTATAGTCATAAAAATACTTTGGTGACTTTGTGAGAAGGAATATATATTCATGAGATGAAGTGCATCTATCGGTTACACTTTCCGGCATCGGATTGGGTTTGTGCCATATAATATCTTGGCGAAGATACCAACCGGAATCTCTCAAAGCAAAGGCAACTTTCCACGGTATTCCCATTAAATCTTTGTTCTTAAATCCAGATATTTTCATTTCATTCGGCCGTGCGTCAATATTATGGTGGGGCTTTGTGAGTGTATTTCTTTTTGTCAAATCTTTATCAGAACGGCGGTTATTTTTTCCACGGTAGTTATAATAGGAATCCCCAAGGTTAAGCCACAAAGACCCTGAATCTTTAAGAACTTTTTTTACAGAACTAAAAACTTGGACCATTTTTTCTACATATAAATCCGGACTTTCTTCCAACCCAATTTGACCATTTACACCATAATCTCTTAATCCCCAATATGGCGGGCTGGTGACACAACAATCAACAGAACTGTCTTGAATTTCACTTAGTTTAGATAGAACATCGCCACAAATAATCATGACTTATCCTTCTGGAAATGTTCTTGCTCTTGCCAAAGTTTATTCGCAACCTCAACATCATCTTCGTTTTCATCATCTAAATCGTTTATCTCTCGCAACTCGTTGCACTGATCTTTTAAGATTTCAAATACGCAAGTTTCACATAGTGGGGATTCTTCATTATCAAAGAAGTATTCCGGTCTTGGCGATTTGCAGTTTGCACAAATGAGTTCTTCCATCTTTTCATATAGGTTGTCTTTGGTTATTTTCATAGCTTCTCCTTCTTCATTTTTTGAATCTCATTGAGTAAAAACTTCTCGTTCTCATCCATCAATTCCTGCAACTCTGTAATGGTCATTTCCTCATCCAAAGGCTCGAAAAAGTAGACTCTTTCGCCTTCGGTTTCAAAATAGGACTTCGTAACTTTAGTGATTTTCATGGCGTTTTTACCTCAAAATACCCATTGTTTTTAATCGGATTTAATGCTTTTTGTTGATTATTCATCAGCAGTTAGAACCTCCCGGATGATCGAATCATCGCAGACGTTCTCTCTTTTTACGTTGAGATATTCTGCTGTGAGTTCTTTGATTTTTTCTCCCATATCCATGGCTACTCCTTTTTTAGGGATTATTTTTAAGCCATCTATGAGTATTTTTCAGCCAATCATATTTCTTTTTCATTTTTCTACCCTATAACACCGCACATAAACGCTGCCGCCCTTGCCGTAGAAGCTCACGTAGCCGTCCTCGAGACCGACCATCCGGGCGTAATCCGGATGGCCGGAAGGTTCTTTAGCCCAATACCAGTCATCGGTCTTAAAGCCCATCTTGACCGCTGCCGGAACCATGCAATGCTTGTCATAGTCGTAAAGGCTTACCAGGATAAAGACAGGCAAGAGCTCCCCTTTCAGCGACTTGGCGAATTTCTCAGCCTCCCCACGGGGGATGTGCTTTTCTTCCTCAACGGAATTGATGTAGTAGTGCTTCTGCCCCATCTGCTTGGCCGCCCAGCGGTCATTCCAGCCCTTTCCCTTGACAAATACAGCGCGATCCGGGCTGTGGCGCAGTTCTTCGAGTGTCATTTCCCTCGGCGTGGACGACTTTTCTGATCCTTTTGCCTTTACGGCCTTTTTCTTACCCATACCCTCCTCCTTGTTAAATCCAAGTGTCTATATTAGCGATACAACCTTTCCTCTAAACACCTCTAGCGTCGCGCGCACCATAGTCCCGGCAGGAAACAAGACATCAGTCACCATAACCCTGTCTTTTTCGCCAAGATTGCCCCACAGCGAAGCAATCCGGCGCTCCAGTTGCCAGAACCTTTGCCGATCCCAAACAGTTGCCGTCTGCCTGTTGCGCTTCATCCACACAGACGCTTTAACAAATGTGCCGTAGGCCTTCAGGAAGATGGAACAGGCAAGATTTTCCTGGACTTCGACCATGGCCTGCTCGGCCTTGAGTTGAGCGAAAACATTTGTCATAGCGGCCTACCCCTTGTCCGAGTGAACTTCTGATGAACTCGGACACCATAACTTCAATGGATTACGAATATTGCGTCATTTGTCCGAGTGTCCGAGCTTGTCCGAGCGAAAATACATGTATTCCCACAAAACACAAGATTTTCTTTCAGGGTTGAAATTTCTCTCAAAAGACAAACCACTTTTAAATCAACTCGGACACTCGGACAAAATCTCATAACTCATTATTTTATAAAGAGTTATCATTGTCCGAGTTCGTCGTCATTCTGCTCGGACTGTCCGAGTGCCAACTCGGACAAGTCTTGGTCTGCTCCAACCAAATTCCGGAGTCCTTCCGGTGCTTTTTCCAAATCAAAGACGATACAGGATCGGCGCGATCGACCTATCCTGAAAGAAATCCCGTTTTGCAGCCAACCCGTTTCATCCTTCAGATATTGCCGAATCGATATATCATTGAACGGCGGTTCACCCTTGCGCCTGCGATGATCCTCAGCCCAGAGGTTATATAGCCCCTGGAAATAGAGATATACCCTGCCATCTTCAATGCGCCAATAATTCTCACCCAAACCCCATTCCGGCCGGATGGCCATGGCCTGAAGATCATCAAAGAACTGCGCGACAGCATGCCGTGTTTCGGTGATATCCTGCGTTGCCTTGGCTTCCTGGGCGATCCACCTGGCGAAGTCAAGATCATCCTCTCCATACACCACGGCGTAGCCGGCTGCGACCATCGCATAATGCACCGCGATTCTGTCGTCCGTGCGGCAAGAGACGAAATAATCCTTTGCATCGCGCGCCACCCTTAAAAACTGATCGCGTAAGGCATTTTTATTCTTAAGGATGTTGTAGGCAAAGAAAGAGAGGCGGCTCTTTGACGCCGTAAACCACTCAAAATGGTTGTTGTCTTTGTTGCGATTCATAATTTGCACGATGACGCACCTATCCATAAGGGCGCTATCATTTGGGGTTTCCTCTCCTGCAATAATGAGAGTGCCGCGCACCTTGCCTTCGCGCACGCCGAAGTCAGCCTTAATGCCCTTGCCGGCGGCCTGGCGGTTGTAGGCGCTGCGCAGGAAGCCATCTTTTGCCGTAACGTTTTTGACGTTGCGATACTCATCGATGAACATCGGCAGGCCGCTATAATAAGCCATATAACGCTGCATAGCGACTGCCGTCGTGTCGCTTGCCATCTTGTCGGACGCGTCGATACCAAGCATGCGCACAAGCCACTTGGCAACCGTGGATTTACCCATGCGCCGCTTGCCAACAAGATATAAGAACGGAAAACATTCATACGCCGCGAAGACTTCAGCCATGAATGGCACAGCCCCGGCCCAACCCAGGCAAATTTTAGCTTCCATTTCACCGACTGTATCCATAAGGCGGCGTTTCAGGTCTTGCAGGTCTATGGCCTGAAAACTCAATGAAGGAATCGTCTCAAAGTCCGCGCCGCGCACCAACGGCACAGGCTTGATGCCTTTTTTCTCAAGCCAGAAGATGCCATTTTCATCCGGCCTCATTTCACGACCAGTCTTATCGATCGCCACATTGCCGAACATCCATATCTTTTCATCTTCAAGCCAACCTACATGATCCGGCTCAACGATAAACCGTCCGGAATCCTCCAGGAACTCCGCTTTCCAGATATTCATCAAATCTTCTTGCTTGCCGGTCCATATAAAATTGCCCTTGGCAAAACAGAACGTGCGGAATGAATCTGACGACATATCTTCCGGTTTGAGATATGAGAATGATACTGATTCGCCAAATTCATTCGTGAACTGCACAAGCCGGATCATGCCTTCGGGCGTATCGATTGTAGATGCTATCCTGATCGTAAAATTGCTGATGACTTCATCTACCTCAACTTTACCGTGTTTGCGCGAAGCGACGTAACGGCCGAATTCCTTGCGAACGTGTGATCGCAGGAAACGCTTGGCTTCTTTGCGCTTGATAACCGCACGTGCCTCATCGGAAACATCTTCTGCGAATTCACGCCATGTCCGTCCTGAATTGATGACCTGCAATAAATCTTCGTGCGTGCGACCCTGGGCCAGCGCTCCATCAATATCAATCTTTCCATTCACGCGCCAACCATCCGGCAAGAGGCTTACGCGCGTATTAAAGCCTTCCCGGTCGAGTTCCTTGGCCATAAAATAAGCATAATATGTCGTATCATGGCGCGCGGACGGGTCTTCTTTGTAGCGTTCCTGAAATTTAGGATCATCTTTGATCTCGTTGTCGAATATGATCCAGATTTGCCTGACCTGGTGCGCATTAAGCATCTTGACCAAAATAGGAAAATTGTCTTTCGAGAAAGATGAAATCCCGGGAACAGCTATGGCCGGAAATCCAAGCTGACACGCCGCCGCGGCCTTAAACTCGCCCTCCGTGAGGATAATAGATTTGCACGATGCGGAGAGATTCTTTTCCTGATAAATCTGGACTGGAATTTTTGGCAAGCCGAGTTTGTGAGGCCGGAGCAATGAACACGACCCATCGGCCTTGAGATACGGTATGACGATGCGATCATCAAGCAAAACAGGTGTTAGGGTTGGCCCCTTGCCGCTATCAATGCACACGCCTGACTCTATGAGCTCATCTTTCGTGAATTTGCCGATGAGCTCCTGCTCGTATTCCAAAAGATATTTGCCGCCTGAAAAAAACCTGTTTTGATTTATCGTTTCATCCGTGAAACCGCGTTTTTGTTTCAACTCTTGTCGGTGTATATCGTTCAATATTGCTTTGTTAAGAATATATGAATAAACTTCCAAGAGGGCCTCCGAAAATTTTTGCAGGTGTGGGAGTCGAACCCACCTATGTCTGGGTATGAGCCAGCCGCCTACCCGGTCGAGCCTACCTGCGATATAAAAATCTCTGCTGTTATTCCGTCTTAAAGGCGGCGGCCAAAAAGACTGCCGATACAGCAAAACGGCTTCTTAAACGCGTCCTTCCCAGCCGCGCCTAAGATTCTTCCCCGGGGAAAGGCTCGGTTTCTGCCTTCTCCGGTTCATGGACAACGATGGGCTTGGCGTGGAATTCCTCCCAAAGCTCTGCGGCGGCGATGCGCAGCGGATCGTCTTCCGCGAGCTTCCCGGCAAGCTCGACCGTAAAAACATAATACGTGCCCTTATCGTTCTGTTCTTTCTTGACGCCGAGTTTATACTTCTGGGCGAAGATATCTCCGCCAGAGAAGCGCGCCAAAGAAAGCAGACGCTTTCCGGCTTTCATCGACGTCTTGGAAAAACTGACGATGACAGGCATGGCCACGCCGGGAAGATAGGAAAAAAAGTTCATAAACATCGTCGCCAGCGGCGTCTCGCCGTTGGGTCCGAACTTTCCCTCTTCCTGCACGCGTGGATCGTTGCGGTCATTTGACCGCCAGATCACGTCGCCAGGCCCGAACGCCGGGTCATACCCGAGCGCCTTCGGATCGCGCGGATTGAACCGCACCCATGTCGGAAAGTAGAACACCGGGATGAACACATCCGGAAGGATCTCGCGTGTTAACGAGTTGATGACCATGCCGACTTTGATGTCTTTACCATCGGGCGTCATCAAGTTATCGACGATTTCAGGTGAATTGGATTGCATCAGCGCGGCCCTCGGAAACACAAGGTCTTCACGCTCCATCTGGGCGCCCTCGAACCCTTTGGCATCGGGATTCATCAATGCGCCGCCGTTTGTTTTTATCAAATCCTTCGTCATTTGTTCCTCCTCTGGTTTTGTCTTGCGGCATAAAATGCCGCACAGGTTTTGCTTTTCCTCATGCTTCGTAAAATCTCGCCCCTGCCTTAAGGTAATACGTGATGCATTCCGGCACGGGTTCCCCGCCTTCCAGAAGCTCCTTGACAAAACCAGATAAACTCTGCGGCGCCACGGCCTCCTTGATGAGATCTTCCCGGCCGCGCTCCTTCAAAAACGCAAAAAGCGCACCTTGGTTCTCTTTCGGATAACTGGCGAAAACGCGTGGTTTTGTCAAAGTGACGAACCCGATACCCTGATACTTTGCGGTCGTGGTTGCGCCCTTCGCTTCCAGCATTTCGATCAACTCTCTCTCGGCCTTATCAGCTTCCATAGACGCCGCCCGCAAGGCCTCTTCGGCTTGTTCCTTCCTGCGCTTTGCGTCACGAAACTGCTCAACGAGAACGAGCTCAGTCATTACAACCATTTGCGTCACCCCCTTTCTTTTAAAAATAGACGAGCGTGTGGAATTTGTAGGGAACCACCCCGATTTATCATGGATTCCATCACGCTCTCGATGATTCTTTTCTCACGGCACGTCCGGGGAGACGTTCATCTAATCGCCGCTTCTAATTTCTGGCCTGTGGTCAGCAGAGCCTCACCACCCTTATCTTTTACCCCAAACAAATAATCAAATCTGGAATGCCGGACGTGAACCTGTCGTTCGTCTTGTATACCCATGCGTTCGGCCATTCTTTACGGATCATCTTTAAACACTGACTTTTCAATGCTGTTTCGCTGACATATCGGCCGGCATTTTTTAGCTCTATCGCTACAAACGCGCCTCGCGGCTTTGCCAGCCACACTGACTGCAGACGCGCTTTAACTTCTTCGACGCATGTGCAAACGTGAGCTGCGCCGCCAGCCTTGCGGATTTGTTCGATGACGAACTCCTGCAATGGACGGGCTTTAAAAGTTTTCGTCAACGTTAACTTAGTTAACTTACCGCCAGTAATCGTAAACTCATCTGGCGGCGCATCTGAATCTATATGTTCCCAAGAAACTTTTGGCTTTTTTTTGTCTCTTTAAAACCGCATGATTCAGCGATGTCTCGGAACTTCATCGCAAATACTCCTCCACGATCTGGTTGACATCGCCTTTTGACCGCAGGACGCGCATGATCTGTTCGTCAATTGTGTCCTTGGCGATAAGATGAATATAAGTGCACTTTTTTGTTTGCCCGGCTCTGTGTATACGTGCTTTGGCCTGTTCGTAAAATTCCAGAGAATAATCCAGGGAGAAAAACACCTGTGTTGAGCAATTCGTGAACGTCAACCCGTGGGCCGCGGAGTGAGGGTTGGCCACGAGATATTGGGCGGCCCCCATTTTAAACAATTGGATATTGTCATCCTTATGTTTCGTCTCTGAATAGAGCGTGACGCAGGTTTTACCCTGCGCCGCAAGCTCTTGGGCGATCGTTTCAATATCCCACTTGAAACACGCCCAGATAATAACCTGCTGATGGCCGGCTTCTTCTAAGACCTCCCAAAGTTCGTCAAGTTTTGCAGAAGCTCCGATCGCAACCGCATCGCCCTCAACATCGATGGCGAACCCAGAGGTAATCTCGCGCAGCTTCATGATCTTGGTAAGCGCTGCTTGTGCCACAACGACGCAACTCGTATCGGCCGCAAGATTGCGGATCTCCGCGATGAGGTCGCGCTTCATATCGCGATAAACGCGTGCCTGGTCCGGCCAAAGCGAAACTGAACGGATTTCATCTGTTTGTTCCGGAAGATCCAGACATTCTTCCTTGCGTGCGCGAAAGACCCACGGTTCAATTCGCGAAATCAATTTTGATAGACTGTCTTTAGTGATTTCGTATTTCCACCCTTTGCGCATAATGTCGCGCATGAGGTCTCGCGTCATGGTCTGCCCGTGAAGATTCATCACTTGGCCGTTACGGCCAAGATGGAAATATGCGTTACGAAAAGCAAAGAAGGATTTATTGAAAATATAGTCATTCAAGAAAACCATCTGCGCCCAATATTCGAGCGGTGAATTCGGCGCCGGCGTGCCCGACATGATGATACGGTATGATGCCGAATTCCGCAGAGTCAGGAGCATTTTAGTAGTCTTGGCCTTGTGATTTTTCATCTTAGAGGATTCATCAATAACGAGGAGATTCCCGTGAATAAACTTTTGAAATGCAATATTGCGCTTTAAAATGATGGCCTCGAAATTGATAATCAGAATGTCTTCTTTAAGTTCCTGTGGCAGTGCTTCATCGTGCGCATTAAAATAAGAAAAACCCGTAAACTTACGGATATCCTCACCCCATGCCGCTTCGATCAAAGACAAAGGGCAAATGACGATCATCTTGAGCCCTGGCGTTTTTAAGCGTAGCCGCGAGAAAACCTCCAATGCTGCGCGCGTCTTTCCTGTCCCCATATCCATGAATAAAGCGCCGACACCGCCGCGTTTCAGGATGAATTCCACGGCTCGCGATTGATGCTGAAACAGCGGCGGCGCGGCGACAAAACTGTCTCCCACCGGGGCGGCGACACTTACCCGGCTCGCCTTTATGTCAGCGGTTTTCCCTTCTAAACTATGGGTGACAGTCGGATTCATAAAACCTCACACTCTGAACATGGAACAAAGCCACGATGTTTCCAGTCGTGCCACACAGACAGAGCTACCTTCCATCCATGCCGGATAGCATGAAAAATAATAAATTCATGCACATCGTCTTTCGTGCCGACAATCTCCTGCTGATCGTGGCACCGCCAACAGGGCGGTCTGTCGGGCGGATTACTCGGAGCAAACCTGTCAGCGAGCCGGATGATCTGATTGTTAGTCATGGCCTCGGTTTCCCCCTTTCTTCTGCCTCCTGGAATGATCTCAAGAACCTGGAAAAAACCAGCCAACCGGTGCCGCAATAAATGACGAGCAAAGCAAAAACAACGGAGAGAATCTGGAAAAGAAGATGCTTCATCGGATCACCTCGACGCGGACCTGGATAATGCCCGTTTTGAGATCCGCGATTTTCGCGAATGCTCCTTTACTGAGATCGATCCTTGTCTTTGCAAAGCGCGGACCGATTCGATCAGTAACAACAACTCTAACTTTGCGACCATTTTTTTGATTAGTGACAAGCAGATGAGTGCCGAGAGGATAGAGGCGCGCCGCGCACGTGAGTGCGTTCTCATCAAACCTTTGCCCGTTCGCCATTTTTTGTTCGCCATGTTTCCATGTCCCTTCTTTTTTGAGGCTCGCCCGGCTATACCAGGAAGCCTTGAGGTGGATGGGTTCGGCATACGCAAAGCCGCAGAACAACAGGACCAGACCGGCAAGGATAATAAGAAGCGCGAGCAGAGCTGAAACCTTGCCGAGCCTGGTCAGAAACGGGCCTTCATAATAGGATGTGATCGGCGGAAACAGCGGATAGCCGTAATCGTTACGAAGAATTTTTGCGTATTTACCCATGACGATACCTTTATTTAGGCTCTGCCATTCGTCTCAATATGTCCGACAATTTCCACCGTAGATTACGCCCGGGCCCGATTTTCAAAGGCTGAATATCCGGAAAAAGAACTGCGTAATTATGCTGAATATACCCATGACTGTAACCGGTGATCCTGGCGACTTCTCTGGTCCCGACATATCTCTCTTCCATCTGCTTCACGACAACCTCCGACAAAAAACGACAAAATACGACGTGCTAAATATAGTTTTTGATGTTAAATTTTCTCGCGTGCAAGGCCTCGGCGACCAAAACCCGAACCTCGTCCTGCCAAGTGCGCATATCTTTTTCAGCTTCTTCATCGATCAAACGCTTTTGGGACGTTGAGAACCGGATTGCACGTCCTTGATCCTTTTTCGGCATCATTGTTAGATCTCCTTAATGGCCGTCTGTTTATCAAAAAAATGCTTTACGGGTTTACCAAAAAAAATAATCATGATGGAAAGACTGTCCGCATCTGGTGCCGTTACTCCAGTTTCCCAGTTCGCCAGGGTTTGCCGGGAGAGTCGCAAACCGAGCTTTGATATCTCAATGACCATCTGCTCTTGGGACAAACCTTTTTCTTCCCTGCACTCTCGAAGTTTTTCGAAAATAAACATGTCGTTTCCCTCTCTCCTCCTTATACAAATTTTTTTTGTTTTTCTTTTCAAAAAAAATGCCTTTTGGCTGACATCCACAATATACAAATTTTTTTTGTTTTTGTCAAGTATTTTTTGCAAAAAAATTTGGTATCATTTTTACCTCGTCGAAAAACAAGCATTTAGCATATCAAAAATTTTTGAATTTTATCCTTTGGAGCGTATCAAATTTTATGATAAAAATGGAGCATGGCATTGAGCGACCGGATTAAACTCTTTCGCAAAGAGAAGTGTTGGGGACAAAAACAACTCGCCGAAAAAGTCGGCGTAGTCCAGGCGACTGTTTCTGCCTGGGAAAAGGGGATCGCGGGCCCCAATCCTACTCAGCGCGCAAGACTTCTTGACGTCTTCGGCATCACCCTCAACGAACTTTACGGCATAGAATCAAAGTCAAAACCTTCTCCAGTCGTTTCCGTTAATAAAGTCCCCATCATCTCCTGGGTCCACGCCAATAAATTTGAGGATATTCCTCCGATCCGGTTCGAAGGTGAATATGCCTGGACTACAATCAAGGGCGAATGCGTCTTTGCCCTGCGTGTCGAGAACGACTGCATGGAACCCAGATTCATGGCCGGCGATACGATCATTGTTAAAAAAGATTTAGAGGTCAGAGACGGAGATTTCGTCGTCGTAGCTGACTATCATTCCAATACTGCCACTTTCAAGCAATACAAGCAATACGGTAAAACGATCATCCTACATCCGCTTAATCCTAAATATAAAGACATCGAACTGGATCACAAAAAGCAATATCACATTGTCGGCATCGTCGTAGAAACCTTGAGAAAAGAACGGCGTTGAAGCACATGAGAACATTCTTGGTTATAACGCTTTCTGCTCTTGGATTGTGGCTGATCATTTCGAGCTTCAAGATCGGTCGCCAGGGGGATGAGTACATCCAGCAGGGCATGAATATGCTACAAAGGGCCGATCAGATGAAAGCGGAATTGGAAAGGGGACAACATGAGATCTAAAAACTTTGCCTTTTTAATATTGTTGCTGCTTACTCCTGGATGCGCTTCCGCTCCACAACATTTGGCGCATTTCCAAAACGACGTCGAAAACGCCACAAGATCAGAAGAGATCGTCCTGGATTATTGCTATAAAAATGTCTTCTTTGCCATCATCCAGGTGTTAAACGATACCACCACTACGATCTACCTGAAAGATTATGACAAAGGAATTATTATGGCCAGGAATCAAACAGGCCAGGCATTGGGTGATTTTCAACAGCCATCACATAACTTTGGTTTTTGGCTGAATGATCTCGACGGCAAAACGAAAATCACATTGAAGATGGTCGGCGCACAATGGCCGATGGGAGGGACAGCTCAGGAAGAGTTCGCCTTAATTAAAAAAGAACTGGAACTAAGAAAAAGATGCGCAACAGAGTAGCTTCCTATATTTCTGGTTTACCAAAACGATTTCATCGAGACCTTCTGTCCTACCTGCGTGATCAGCCCGGCTTCCAGGACCTCAAACTAAAAATGCACCTGAACAGCGCAGACGGAGGCGCCACGGTCATGCCCGGCGCCGTTTCGGCCTCGATCTCCATCAACTATCTTCGGTATGCAAGCACGTACCGCGGTTATTCGGTGAATGTTCTGGCCATCGCAAAGGATTTGTTCATCATCTGCGAAAAGGCATGACATGTCTTCACTATACCGACGGAATGGGATTTACTGGCGCCAATTCAGGGAGAACGGCCGGACGTACCGTGAGAGCCTAAAGACTCGCGACCGTTCGACAGCCATCTACCTCAAGGCCCAAAAAGATAAAGAACTCATCGAGGGCAAAAGCATTCTGCCCGACAAAAAGGCCCTTTGCCTCCCTGTCCTCGATCAGTACAAAAAAGACTTCCGCCACGCCCGCGCTCAAAAGACGAACGACGATCAGTATAAAAAAATTAAGGACTTCCTCGACTGGGCCCGGGTCCTCACATTCAGCCAGATCACCACACAGCAGATCAAAAACTACCTGAACCACTGCATTGAAGATAAACTAAGCCTCTACACCATCAATACGATCATCCAGAATCTCAAGACATGGCTGAACTATTGCGTCAAAAACCGCTATCTATTCGAAAACCAAGCCGCGCATATCAAAAAATACCGCATCCCACAAAAGGATGTTCGGTTCCTGACTGTCGATGAGATCCATCGGATGCTGGAAGTCGCCCAGGATGAAAAGATTTATTGCGATGGCAGGCCTACCCTTTACCCTGTAATCGCCACCGGGATCTACACAGGATTCCGACCGAAAGAAATCTTCACACTCGATTGGGAGAATATCGATTTTGCTCACAACACGATCCGCATCCGGAATAAAACTGGATTTACCGCAAAAGACAAAGAGAATCGAAGCATTCCTCTGCATGGCAAGCTCAAAAAAATCCTGCTACCACTACACCAAAAATCGGGCCGCTGCTTTGATATGACAAATTATAAACGTATCTTCCGGAGAATTAGAAAAGAGGCTGGGCTTTTGGACACAAACTGGTATTCTTTGCGGCATACCTTTGCCAGCCATGCGCTCATGGCCGGCGTACCGATCGCCACGGTCTCAAAATGGCTTGGCCATTCGTCCGTAACGACAACGATGATTTATGCGCATCTGCTAAGAGACCACCAACAGGACGAGATTAAAAAACTCGATTTTTAGCACAATTTTTAGCACATCAAAATCAAGCAATCGCCGTAACCTATTGAAAAATAAAGAGGTCGCAGAAAAAATTATCTGCGGCCTTTGCTTTACGAAAGCGCTGCTCTACCAGCTGAGCTACATCGGCATAAATCTATTTTAACCAACTGTCCCGACCGAACGCAAGTGAGCGTCGGGAAGCTATATTGCTATAAATTTCTGCATAATAAGGATGAGTCTTCGACGCGTTCGCCCTTTAGGACCCTTGAACCTGTCAAAAGGCTCACTTGCTCAGGATGGTCCGACCCGTGGTGAGCAAGCGCAGCGCGTCGAACCACTACATCGGCATGAAATCTATTTGTTCAACGACGGAACACCTTAGGAATGTCTGATTATAGCAAAACTTTTTTTTAAACTCAAGAGAGGATTCGTTTCCTCTTTTTTAAGATCACAACTATCAGGAGAATAAGCAGATAGATACCTATGACAGCCGGCCGCGGCAGGAAAAATCCGCAGAAGAACATCCCGCGCATGCCGGCAAAAAACCTGTTGACCCAGAGAAAGACAAAAACCAAAAGATTATTGGCAAGAGCCAGATATCGCGCCAAAGGCGCAAACCAACAAAAGCAAAGGAAGGAAAAACCGGCCGCCATCACAAGCCCCGAGAGAGGTATAACGACCATATTGGCGACCAAGCCGATCAAAGACAGGTTGCCGAAGGCATAGGCGATCAAGGGCGCCGTTCCCAGCCATGCGCAAAAGGACACCGCCCCTCCTGCGGCCAGCCGACGGCCCCAACGGCTCAACAACGGCGGGTGGGACAGATATTTTTCAAATAAGACGGCCGGATCCACAAGGGGATACACCCAAAAAATAAAAAACACGCTCAAAAAAGACAGCTGGAATCCTCTGGAAAACAATTGAAGAGGATCAAACAAAAGAATGGCTAATCCGCTCAAACACAGCGCATTCAAAAACAATGGATTGCGCTCGACGACAAGACAAAAGATAAACGCGCAAGACATGACGGTGGCGCGCGCAACAGGGGCCGAAGCTCCGGTGAGAAGGCAATAGGCCGAGAGAACAAGAACCGTCGCCCCCGCCCTGACTCGCCCTTTAAGCCGGAATATTTTCAAAAGGACCATCACGCCGAAAGCAATGATCCCGACGTGCGATCCGCTGACGACAAAAATATGCCATGTCCCTGCCCTGACGGCATCCTGGCGCAGCACCTCCGGGAATTCCGCCCTCTTGCCCAAAAGGATGCCTTCCAAAACTCGCGCCGCCTCGCCCGAATGAAAAAGGCGGATGCGCCTGGAAAAATACTGCCGGGCAAAAAACACCCCGCGGGCATGCGCCGCAGCCTTACTCCATCCCAGGCGCGTCACAGGCGCCTGCAGCCAAAGAACCGCATCGTCTCCTTGGGCCCGAAAAACCCTGCTCAAAGAACTCATCGGGGACAGGCGGCCGCGGCACGCCACCCGGTCGCCGTAAAAAAGAGGATGGTCTTTCTCCGAGATGCCGGAGACTTGCGACTGCAAGGCCTTTTTGACGCGCACACGCACGCGGCCGCCGGCACGGCGGCAACGGCCTTCCCGACAAAACTCTTGGACCTTCAGAGAAAAGTTTTTCGACGAGTCGTCATCTGTGACGACAACTCCGCGGACCTCGCAAAACCCCGTCCAGACAGCAACGATATCCTTTGAAGGTATGGCCCTGACGCTGAAAGCATACATGCCGAAAAGAACGACGCAGCCGGCCGCGCAGCAAATAAACCCTTTCGGCCGCCGGACCGTCAAACAGCAAGCCGTCAAGGCGAACAAAAGAAAAACCGGGAAATAATCCGGCACCGCATGCAAGCCGGCGGCCAAAAGAATACCGGAGACGTAACAGAGGGTAAAAACCACGACCGGGGGCGCATACATGAAACGGCGCTCTTCCATAACCATCCCTGGGAAAGCGCTTGCGGGAAAGGACCTTGTCGAACAAGAGGTGCGTGCGGGAGAGCTACTTTTCCTGCTGGGCTGCGATGCGCAGCCGTTCGATCCCCAGACCGTTCAAAACATCCAGGACGCGCACGACATTCTTGAACGGCGCCAGGCGATCGACCTGAATAATGACCGTCATGCCGGGTTCGGCCGCCTTCTTTTGCATGAGGCGGTCTTCCAACTCCTTATACGTCACGACCTCGCCTTCGAGATACAACGGGCCTTCGCCGGAAAGGACGATCGTGACATATCCGCCGGAAGAACCGGGATTCATGACGTGTTTGGCCGAAGGCAAATTGACCTTGATCACCTTGTCCTTCGTCGGATTGAAGGTATAAAGAAGGCTGAACGAAATGAAGAAAAAGATAAACATATTCAAGACGATGTCCGTCATGGCGACGGACTCGAGGTTAAACATGTATTTCCTGGTCGGCGCGATCTTCACAGGACTTTCCCTCTTGTCAGAAGTTCCAGGAGCTGCGAGCAATAGTCGTCGAGCTCATGGGAAAAATATTTGATGCGGCTGATAAAATAATTGTAACACAGGTAATACGGGATCGCGACGATGAGCCCGGCGGCGGTCGTGATCATGGCCTCGTAAATCCCTCCGGCAAGCGCGCTGACCGTCACGTCGTTGCCGGCCTTCTCCCAGGCCATGAAGGCGCGAATAAGGCCCGTGATTGTCCCCAGAAAACCCATAAGAGGCGATATCCCCACGACAGACACCAGGCCTCCCAACCTCTTCTCCAGTGTCTTGACCGCATGATTGCCCATGCGCTCCAGGAGCTTCTCAAGTTCCAGACGGGACAGGAGCCGGTTTTCAATGGCCGCCGCATACATGGCCGCCAGGGGATAATCTTTCATTTGGCCGCAGATAGCAAGGGCCTCCCTGTATTTGCCCTTGTCGACGAGATCCAAGACTTCCCCGGAGAATTTCTGCATGTCCAGCCGATGGACACGCCGGATGACAATAAACCTGTCGATGATGATCCCGGCGCCGACAATGCTGGCCAGGATGATCGGGACCATCACAATCCCGCCCTTAACGATGAAAAATAACATACGAAGCCCCTTTCCGACCGCCGGCCTTAAACCAGAAACCAACGGCTGCCGATAGCTTAATTTTATCTGACAAACAAGTATTTCTTAAAACCGGCGACTTTTTTGTCGCCGATCCCCTTCAAAAGATTGAGTTCCTCGACCGAGTTAAAACGGCCTTTAAGCGAACGGACCCGCAAAATCTCCTGCGCAGTCTTCTCGCCGATGCCGGGCACCGCCACCAGCTCCGCCATGGTGGCCCGGTTAAGGTCCACAACACGGGGCGCCTGCGTATCTGCGTAAACCTCGACGGCGCTCCTGTTGCAGCCAAAGGCCTTGCGGCCGTGCGCCCAAAAAAGCCCCGCGCTCAAAATGACACACAAAAAAATAAGGACCTTCCGTTCCTGGGAAGTCAATGAAATCATGACACGACGATACTGACAAGCTTTTGGGGCACCACGATCACCTTGCGGATATCTTTGGAGGCCGTCCATTCCTTGACCTTCGGATCAGCCAGGGCCGCTTTCCTGACCTCTTCCTCTCCGGCGTCAACGCTCAACAAAAGTTTGGAGCGCACCTTGCCGTTGACCTGGACAACGTAAGTCGCTTCTTCCTCGACCAGAAGCGACGGATCAAAAGACGGCCATGACGCCCTAAAAACGCTTGTCTTGTTCCCCAGCATCCGCCACATCTCCTCGCAGATATGGGGCACAAAGGGCGCCAAAAGGATCACAATGGCTCGGACGGCCTCCGCCGCAACACTCGAGCGCTGCTCGTCCTCTGTAAGCTTGTAGAGCTCGTTGACCAATTCCATAATGCTGGAGATGGCGGTATTGAACTTAAACCCGCCCTCCATATCGGAGGTGACCTTTCTGATCGTCTGGTGCATCTTTTTGGTGACAGCGTCCAGGCCTTGAGACGACATGCGGCTGCCGCCGGCCCCTGCGCCGAGGCCGTCGGCCAGACGCCAGACGCGGTTCAAAAACCGCCAGGCGCCGTCCATGCCCTTGTCATTCCAGTCGAGTTCCGCCTCGGGCGGGGCCGCAAAAAGAACAAAGAGTCTTAAAGTATCGGCGCCGTAATTCTTGATGATCTCGTCGGGATCGACGATGTTGCCCCTGGACTTGGACATGACCTCGCCTTCCTTAAGCACCATGCCCTGCGTCAGGAGACGCCGGAACGGCTCACGCACAGCGACCAGCCCCAGATCCGCCAAAAATTTCGTATAAAAACGGGAGTACAAAAGATGCAGAACGGCGTGTTCAATGCCGCCGATATACTGGTCGACGGGCATCCAATAAGCGGCTTCCTCTTTGTCAAAGGGCGCCGACGCACATTGAGGCGAGCAAAATCTTAAAAAATACCACGACGAATCGATGAACGTCGCCATCGTGTCCGTCTCCCGTCGGGCCGGCTTGCCGCATTTGGGACACTCTGTCTCGACGAATTCCTTGACCTTTGCCAGCGGGCTCCCGCCTTCTCCGGTGAATGTCACGTTCCTGGGCAAGACGACCGGCAGGTCTTTTTCCGGCACGCCGACAATACCGCAAGACGCGCAATAAATGACGGGGATGGGCGTCCCCCAGTAACGCTGGCGCGAGATGAGCCAGTCGCGCAGCCGCCAGTGGACGGCGATCTTGCCCATCATCTTATCTTCCATCCAGCAGGCGATCTTCTTCTTGGCGTCATTGCTGCCCTGGCCGTTAAAGGCGCCGGAATTGACCATGATGCCTTCGGCCTCAAAAGCCTCCTGCATCGTCTCCACAGCCAGCGGCTGATCTTTGGGCTGGATCACGATGCGCATAGGCAGGCCGTGCTCTTTGGCAAACAGAAAATCCCTCTGGTCGTGCGTCGGCACAGCCATGATGG
The DNA here is from genome assembly GCA_964471325.1 of uncultured Planctomycetia bacterium. Taxonomy (GTDB): domain Bacteria; phylum Omnitrophota; class Gorgyraeia; order Velamenicoccales; family Velamenicoccaceae; genus Velamenicoccus. The sequence goes on along the minus strand of CAYYFL010000011.1, from coordinate 17,670 downwards.
CGCCTGTGCCGTATTCCATCAGGACATAGTCCGCGACCCAAACGGGGACCTTCTCTCCGTTGACGGGATTGACGGCATACACGCCCGTAAAGCATCCCTCTTTTTTAACGTCCTCGGCGACCCGCGCCAGCTTGGTTTCTTTGGCGACGCGGTCGATAAACCGCAAGACTTCCTGTTCCTGCGGTTTTCCCGAAATAAGCTTTTTCACAAAAGGATGTTCCGGGGCCAGGACGACGTAGGTCGCGCCGAAAATCGTGTCCGGCCGCGTCGTGAAAACCCTTAATGTTTCGCCGTTCTCCAGTTTGAAAAATATCTCGACGCCGTAGCTCTTGCCGATCCAGTTCTTCTGCATCGCGATCACGCGTTCCGGCCAGTTCTCCAGCCCGCCCAGGTCGTCCAAGAGACGATCGCTGTAGGCGGTGATCTTGAGATACCACTGCTCCAGCTCTTTCTCGACAACAGGCGTATGGCAGCGCCAGCAGCCGCCATTGACGACCTCTTCGTTGGCCAGGGTCGTCTCGCAACTGGGGCACCAGTTGACGCTGGAGGCCTTTTTATACGCCAGGCCGCGTTCCAACATCTTCAAAAAGATCCATTGGTTCCACCGGTAATATTCCGGCAAGCAGGTAGAGACCTCCCTCTCCCAGTCATACGAAAACCCCATACGCAGGAGCTCCTGCTTCATCCAGTCGATACATTTGAGCGTCCAGGTCTCGGGGTCCGACTGGTGCTTGATGGCGGCGTTCTCGGCGGGCTGGCCGAAGGCGTCGAATCCCATAGGATGCAATACCTGAAAACCCTGCAGGATCTTGTAGCGGGCCACGACGTCGCCGATGGTATAATTGCGCACGTGCCCCATATGGATGCGGCCCGACGGATAAGGAAACATCTCCAGGACGTAATATTTCGGCCTGCCCTTGTCCGGGACGGCCCGGTAGAGTTTTTCCCCGGCCCAGATCTTCTGCCACTTGCTTTCCAGATCTTTAAAATGATAATCCATGGTTTTATGACTTGCAGTTTCCGTTCCAGGACGACATCATGCGACCATCGCCTTGAGCCGTTTCATGTTCATGGCGTCCGAGCGCGGCGTTTCCTTCGGCGTCTCAAGGATAAAAGCCGCTTCGCGCAGCACGGGATGGTTGACGATGTATTTCAGGGCGGCGGCGCCGATCAAGCCCTTTCCGATATGCTGATGCCTGTCGTGGTGAGACGCATGGGCCGTCATCGAATCATTGAAATGGACGACGCGGATGGCGCCCTTGCGCGTCCTCTCTTCGATATGGGCCAAGAGCATATCCACGACCTGGGGCTTGCGGATATCGAATCCCGCCTCAAAGGCGTGCGCCGTATCCAGGCAAACTCCCAGCCGGTGGCTGTCTTTGACGTGCCCGAAGATCCTGCGATGATGGTCAAACGTCGCCCCAAGCCACGACCCGGAACCGGCCGTGTTCTCCAAAAGCAGTTTGACGCTCAAATCCTTAGTTTCCTTAAAGATCTCGTTGACGGCCGCAACAAACGCCCTGAGCCCGCGGGGAAGCGTGCTGTTCTTATAGCTGCCCATATGGGTCACGAGATACTCGGCGCCCAAAAGAGCGGCTTCATGCATATCTTCGATATAGGCCGCAATGGATTTTTTATAAAGAGGACCGTAACTCGTTGCAAGATTTATAAGATAGGGCACATGGACGGCCACAACCCCGATGCCCTGTTCCTTGCGTCTTCTCCTGAATTCCCTGGCGTCCTCTTCCCTAACCTCCAGCTGCCTCCATTGCCTGGGATTCCGGGAGAAAATCTGCATGGCGCTACAGCCCAGGCCCGCCGCCCTGTCGACAGATTCATAGATTTTCCCGCTTATAGAGACGTGGACACCCAAAAACATGAGGGTTTTCTCGAGGCCTTTCGAAACGAATAGGGTGATATTAACACAAAACCGCAAGGCCTTCAACAATATTTGACGGCGCGGCCGCGCCCTTTAAATGTTGACAACCCCGGCGGTCTATACTATGATTATTAAGCCATTTTAAGCAATAAGTCTATTGGGGCCGTAGCTTCCCGACGCTCACTTTCGTTCGGTCGGGATCCCGACTTCCGCGGCTTTGGCGGAACGTCGGGACAGCTGGTCTTAAGGCGTAAGATTGTTTTTTAAAGATATAAATGAGCAAGGGCTTTGTCTATATTCTGCGTGGCTTAAAAAATAACAAACTCTACGTAGGAAGCACAACCGATATCGAAAAACGATTAAAACAGCATCCATCAGGATATGTTTTAGCAACAAAAGGGCTTCGGCCCTTGAAATGTGAATTTTTTCAAGAATTCGAAACATTCGCTAAAGCTCGGCAAGCAGAAGACAGACTAAAAAGCCTCAAAAGAAAAGATTGCCTCGAGCATATTATTCAGGACGGCTGTATTAGATTGGGGCTGTAGCTCAGCTGGGAGAGTGCCTGACTGGCAGTCAGGAGGTCACGGGTTCGATCCCCGTCAGCTCCACCACTTTTTCCCGACAAGGGAAAAAGTGGTGGATGTCGAAATAAGCGTTGCGCAGCGAGTGTGTAGCGAAGCGGAGCCTCCTCGAAGAGGATAAGCGAAGCAGCTTATTTCGACGCCACCTCCTTAATGTAGTCCCCAACAAGCAAAAAAGTGGTGGATGCCGGAGCGGCCGTTGCGAGGCGACAAGCCGAGCAGGAAGCGACGGCGCCACAACCAAAATGTCTTTTCCCGACAAGGGAAAAAGTTCGCCCGCCGCGCGACGGGCAGGGACGCCCCGACGTTCCGCCGCAGGCGGAAGTCGAGACGCCACCCTCATAACTTCCATTCATTTAAAGGTTGCGCCTAACCCCGGCTTATGAAGCCAAAACAAGGCATCCTTCTTTTCGGTCTGATCGAAATCGGCATCGGCACCGTCACCTTGGCCGCGATAGGCCGCAATATCCTCGCAGGATTCCTCCCCAAACCTCCCAATATGCTGGCCTTTGTCATCACAAGCAGCCTGATCTCGATCTGCCTGGGCGCAGGCGTCCTTTTAAGACGGCCTTATGCGAGAAAATTTTTGATCTTTTTTGCGGGATGGGTCATCCTCAGCAAAATCCTGATTTTCGCCGGCATCATCGTGCTTTGCTGCGAGTTGGAAACCTCCATTGCGCCAAACGTCAAAAATATCGTCTCAATTCTCTATCACAGCGCTGTCATCGCCTATTTCCATAGCCGATCCATCAAAGCGGAGTTTAAGCCATGAAAACCTTTGCGTCTCTTTTAAAGGGCCGCCGGCACAGGCAAATATTTACCCTGGCCCTCCTCTCCGGCATCTTCTTCTCTGTCCTGCCGCCATCTTTTTCAACGCCGCAGCCTCAAGGCCAGGATCAATTCCTCGTCCTCACCATCGACAACAAGATCATCGGGCCTGTCGTCGCCGACTATATCGATAAAGGCATCACAAAGGCCGAGGACGACGGCTATCAGGGCGTGATCATCGTTTTGGATACGCCCGGCGGCCTCCTGGAATCGACGCGCGCCATCGTTAAAAAGATCATGAACACGTCGGTCCCGGTCATCACCTATATCGCGCCCTCCGGCTCCCGCGCAGGCTCGGCAGGGGTCTTCATCACCTTGGCGTCCCACGTGGCCGCCATGGCGCCTTCGACGAACATCGGCGCAGCCCACCCCGTGGGCATCGATGGAGAAAAGGGAGAAGACCGCTCGCTCAAAAAAGCCATCGAAGAGTTGACGGAAACCCTGCGATCCCAGAAAAAACAAAAAATATCGCCGCGGACGAAAGAAAAACAATCTCCGCAGAATGAGGAAACATCAGCCCCGCAGACAGGAAACGTCATGGAGGACAAAGTCCTCAACGACACCGTCGCCTGGGTTGAAACAATCGCAAAAAACAGGAAGCGCAACGTGGAATGGGCCAAAGAAGCGGTCCTCAAGAGCGTTTCCGCCACGGAAAAAGAAGCCCTGGACAAAGGCATCATCGACTTCATTGCCGTAGACACAAACGATCTTCTGAAAAAACTGGACGGCCGCCAAATCGCCGTTGCCGATAACAAAACCGTCATTTTAAACACTAAAAATGCGCTCCTGCACCGCACGAACCTGACGACCAGACAGAATATCCTCAATACGCTGATCAACCCCAACATCGCCTATATCCTTATGATGATAGGCTTCTTGGGGCTTTTTATCGAGATCACGCATCCCGGCGTCATCTTCCCCGGCGTCGCCGGCGTCATATCTCTCGTCTTGGCCTTCTACGCCTTTGCGATCCTGCCGGTCAACTATGCCGGCTTTCTCCTCATCGGCCTGGCCATCGTGCTGTTCATCGCCGAAGCCCTCACCCCGGCCACTTTCGGTCTCCTGACCCTGGCCGGGATTGTCTCCATGCTTCTGGGATCCCTCATGCTGATCGATTCATCCTTCAGCGGCCTGACCATTTCCCTGAACATCATCCTGCCTCTGGTCCTGTCTGTCGCGGCCATTGCCATATTCCTGGTCACCAATGTCGTGCGGGCCCACCGCCGCAAGATCATGACAGGGGCCGAAAGTCTTCCAGGAACAGAAGGCAGGGCCGGCACAGATATGGCGCCTGATGCAGAAGGCCAGGTTTTTGTGAATGGCGAGATCTGGAGCGCGATCAATAAGGGACAGCTGCCGATCGCCAAAGATGAAAAAATAAAAGTGATAGGAATTGACAAGGTCAAACTGCTTGTGACAAAATAAGAACCTTAATCGGCCCGCCACAAAGCTTCGGCGGGTTAATTCGGGCGAATGACTTATGGATGACTTCGAATCAGCCCCATAAGTCACGCCCTCATTAAAATTGACAAGGTCAAACTGCTTGTGACAAAATAGGTGCTTTGAAATCACCCCGCACTGACGTACGGGGAGTGTGATTCTGCATGCGTCAGCACGCAGGGCTATCCAGAAAGGAGAAATCTATGAGCTTCCCTCTCATCATCGGCATCATCGTCGTTGTGTATCTCCTGAACTCTATCAAGATCCTTAACGAATACGAGCGCGGCGTCATCTTCCGCCTCGGCCGCATCCTGGCCAAGCCCAAAGGGCCCGGGGTCATCTTCGTCTTCTTCCCCATCGACCGGATGGAACGCATCAGTCTGCGTACCGTGACACTGGACGTGCCGCCGCAGGACATCATCACCAAAGACAACGTATCTGTCAAAGTCAATGCCGTTGTCTATTACAAGGTCATGGACCCCTCGCATGCCGTTCTGGAAGTGGAAGACTACCATTTCGCCACATCGCAGATGTCCCAGACGTCCTTACGTTCTACCGTCGGCCAGGTCAGTCTGGATGAGCTCCTTTCGGAAAGGGAAAAAATCAACTCGGAACTTCAGCTGATCATCGACAAGGCCACAGACCCGTGGGGCGTCAAGGTCTCCCATGTGGAGATCAAACACGTGGACCTGCCGCAGGAGATGCAGCGCGCCATGGCCAGGCAGGCGGAAGCCGAAAGAGAGCGCCGCGCCAAGGTCATCTCGGCCGAGGGCGAATTCCAGGCCTCTCAGAAACTCTCGCAGGCCGCCGAGATCCTCCAGAAACAGCCGATGAGCCTTCAAATGCGCTACCTGCAGACGCTCATGGACATCTCGACGGAAAAATCGTCCATCATCGTCTTCCCCCTCCCTCTTGAGATGCTCAAGTGGTTCAAAACAGAGGGAGAAAGATAGTCACTTTTTGCCGAAGTGGCGCCCTCCACTAATACTTCGGCGGACGTCCGCTGAAGCGGTAGTGGCGGACGGAATGGCATATCTGCCTGCCTTGACCCTGGCCTTGTCCCTGGCCTTGCCCGAATGGCAGGCCGAGGCCAAAGGCAGGCGCGTGCTCTCTCGCCGATTAATTCAAAGGTAATCGGAGGAAAAAACCAGTAGGGTAGATTTGCGACAGTTTCTCGCTGGAGTGGTGGAATGGCATACACGTCGGTCTCAAAAACCGATGGGCTCACGCCCGTGAGGGTTCGACTCCCTCCTCCAGCATAATTTACCCCACACCCAGAATGCCCCACCTGTAAAGGTGGGATTGGCGTGCTCGAAGGCGCCGCCATGGGCATTCGGGCGGGATTCCGCCCAACGGCAATCCCGAAAAAAAGAACCACGGCCGTGGGGCTCCACGAAGGACCCGCCAATCTTTGTGGCGGGCGGCCCCCTCCTTCGGCATAATTTAAAAACCGGACCGCCTCACATCCGGCGCCAAAATCAAACCCCCTGGCAGCCAACTGTCAGGGGGTTCTTTTTCCAAAACAAGCGCATCATCTACTCTTAAAAGCTATCTCTGTTCGTCCCGGGGACTGCCGGGAGCGCGATCCGGCCTGCAGGCAAAGTATCTCTTGTCCGGCGTCGAGGCGCAAATGCCGGTTTCCTCTTCCCCTCTCGGCCCGCGGCACTGGCACGCGTCGCCTTCGGCCTTGCCTGAACAGGCATCGACCGCCTCCTGGGGCGGGGCTTTCATTTCGCCTCCGCCGGAAGGATCCTCTCCATGCCGCGGCGGCGGAAACAGTGAATCGTCATCCCGAGATGCCGTCTGGGATTCCTCACCAAAGACACTCGCCGCCAAAAATAACGAAAAGCATAAAATCAAACATATCGCCGTCTTCTGGCCCAAGACATGCGCCGGCATTCTCATCTAAACCATCCCTTCTTTTTTTGGATTCGATGAAAAAACGATCCTCCTGCTTACGCCCCGGCCGCAGAGGCAAAGACAACACGCCTATTGTCTCCTGGGCGGCAAATCTTCAGAAGGCGGCGGACCATATTCTCCCATGGGACCCTGTCTTTCCCCGGGACGGCCGGATCCGTGTATCTCTTCGAGGAGTTCCATAAACTTTCCCTGCTGGCCGGGGTCAAGGATTTTCATGATCTTCTCGTCGCCTTCGTTCTTAATCTTGTCAATCGTGTAGCGGACATCTTCTCCCAATTTTTCAATCTCCTGGCGCGACTCCTCTAAAATCTTCTCAACATCGGCTTTCTGCTCCTTGCTGAGATCCAGCCGGTCCGCCAGCATCTCAACAGGGCTCCCGGGACCAACCCCGCCACCGGGACCGCGTCTCATGAAATGCCCGGCCCTCGCAGCGAAATCCGGTCGGTCCGGAGGCCCGAACTCCGGACAAACCGCCTTCCTGACGATGCCAGCGCCTGCCAGAACGCCGGCCAAAACGCACAACACGGCAAAAACAGCCACATACACTGCATTTCTGTTCATAAGTCCCTCCTCTCCTCGATCAAACCCTGGTCCCCAAAATCAATCCCAGCGCCATCGCCGTTGTCGTCGGAGTTCCGCTGAGAATATGCTCCTCCCATGAATACCGATTCGTCTGTTGGGGAACTAAAATCAGAAAAACCGCGGACAGGGCGATCGCCATGACCGGAAGAAAGATGAACCGGCGGGCAAGATACCCCATGCCGACCAGAGAAAAATCCTCCCGACCGCTCTTTTGATGCAAGATCTGCCTCAACAGGCGCTTGGTCAATTCTCCTTCAGCCAGGGCCCTGCGTTCCTTTTTAAACAGGACCTCCTTGATACAAGAGATCTCCCGCAGCTCTTTCTGACAAAAGAAACAACCGGCCACATGCGTTTCAATGAAAACAGCCTCCTTCTTTGTGGCCTCCTTGTCTATGTAACGAGACAGCAATCTCCTGGTCCGTGCGCATGCATTCATATCACATCTCCTCCAAATTTCATCAGTTCTTTTCTCAATAATTGCCTGGCGCGATAGATCCTCGATTCCACAGTCCCTATGCGGCAAGAGAGAATTTTCGATATCTCGGCATAGCTCAACCCCTCGATGTCTTTCAAAATCACGGCCGCCCTGTATGCCAACGGGATCTTGTTCAAGGCTTCCTGGATCAACGCTTCCTTCTCTTCCTTCAAGAGCACGAAAAGCACATCCTCGTGGCCGCCGCAGGCATCTGCGCTTTGCCCTAAATCTTCCTCTTCCGTGACCGCGTCTTTTCTTTTGCGCAGGAAATCATATGCCGTATTCATGACAATACGGTAGAGCCATGTCGAAAAAGAACAACGCCGCCTGAAACCCTTCAGGCCCCGGTAGGCCTTCAAAAATGCCTCTTGGGCGATATCTTCACTTTCCCTGTCTTTGCCGACAAGGGAAAAGACGATGTTCAAGACCCTGTTCTGGTATTTCCTGACGAGCGCCTCGAATGCCTTCTCTTCTCCGTCAAGAAACTGTTCTATGTAAAAAACATCCTCTGCCATGCCATTCTCCAGATATTAGACGTAAGAAAAGCGGATTTTATTCCAGGAATTTTCAAAAGGCGGACAAACAAAAAAGCCTGATAAATTATCAGGCTTTTTTGCAATACTTAAGGCTGTCGGCGAACGATCATTTCTTCTTGCAGGTGCACTTGTCAAATTCCTTGCCGCAGCCTTCACATTTGCCGTTGACGATTTTCTTGCCGCACTTACACGGGGTACAACCGCAGACTTTACACATACACACCTCCGGTTACCTGTCTCCTTGATCTCTCCCGTCCAAGATCATTATACCACCGGTGAAACAATGTCCAAAAGAATCTGATTTGTTGCAACCTTGTCTCCTTTTCTGATTTTCCGTCTCAGGCGGCTTTCTTTTTCGCCATTAACAACAACGAAGCCATGACGAATAAGATCTCTGGCCTCGGCGCCGCTGGCCACAATGCCGGAGACCTTCAAAAGATTATCGAGCTCGATATAATCACCACGGAGAACGAATTCCATCGGAGATCACCCCGGCGTCGTCAAACAGGAAACCGTCGACGCCTGCCGGTGGAGCTTCACAGGCCGGTAAGGACTTTCAACGCATGGAGATATTTCTCGGATGTCTTTTGAATGACATCGGCGGACACATCCGGAGCCGGAGGCGTCTTGTCCCAGGAGAGCGTCTCAAGGTAATCCCTCACAAACTGCTTGTCGAAGCTGGGCTGGGGGCGGCCCGGCGCATAACCTTCTTGCGGCCAGAAACGGGAAGAATCCGGTGTCAGGACCTCATCGATCAGGATGAGCTTGCCGCCGTATCTGCCGAATTCAAACTTGGTGTCGGCAATGATGATCCCCTTTGTCTGGGCGTAAGCGGCGGCTTTTTCGTAGAGGGCGACGGCCTTGGCGCGGACATCGGCGAAGGCCTCTTTGCCGACGATCCGGACAGCGCCGGCCTCGTCGACGTTGATGTCATGGCCGACATCCGCCTTGGTGGAGGGCGTAAAAATGGTCTGCGGCAGCTTCTGCGATTCTTTCAATCCGGCCGGCAGCCTGATGCCGCAGACGGACTGCGTCTTCCGGTATTCTTTCCATCCGGAGCCGGACAGATAGCCGCGCACGATGCATTCGATGGCGAGAGGCTCGGCCTTTTTGACGAGCATCGAGCGGCCGCGCAAGGCCTCGCGGTATTTTTTGGCCTGCGGCGGGTATGCCTCTGCGTCCGCCGTCAACAGATGGTTCTCACAGATATCCCGGAGGTAATCAAACCAGAAAAGGGAGATCTTCGTCAGGACTTCTCCCTTGTGAGGGATACCGCAGCCCAAAACGACGTCGAAACAGGAGATACGGTCTGTCGCGACGATCAAGAGGCTGTCGCCGAGATCATAGACATCCCGCACCTTGCCTCTGCGCAAAAGCTTTAAATCGGGAAAGTTCGTCTGGAGAAGAACGTTCTCGGACATGTATACCATCTATTCCTGAAGTCTCTTGTTCTGCGCCTCCCACTCGGCCCAGAGCTCCCGTGGAAGCTTATCCCCAAAAGTTTTCAAGAATTCTCTCTGACTCTCCATCTCCCGGAGCCATTCAAAACGGTCGATCTCCAGGACTTTCTGCAGCGCATCCCTGGAAATATTCAGGCCCGTCAGGTCCAGGTCTTGCGGCCTGGGGACATATCCGACGGGCGTCTTGACTGCTTCGACCTTGTCGTTGCAACGGTCGAGGATCCACTCCAGGATGCGCAGATTTTCGCTATAGCCAGGCCATAAGAACTTGCCGTGTTCATCAAGACGGAACCAGTTGACATGGAAGATTTTCGGCTGCTTTTCCATCTTTTTGCCCATCGCAAGCCAATGCTTGAAATAATCACCCATGTGATAGCCGCAGAAAGGCAGCATCGCCATAGGATCACGACGGACCTCGCCCACCGTGCCCATCTGGGCGGCGGTGCGTTCGGAGGCCATGGTCGCGCCGACATAGACACCATGGCACCAGCTAAACGTCTCATACACCAAAGGGGCCACGTGCGCCCGGCGGCCGCCGAAAACGATCGCCGAGATCGGCACGCCGTGATGGTGTTCCAGGCGGAAAGATATCGAGGGACACTGGGATGCCGGCGCGGTGAAGCGGCTGTTCGGATGGGCGCCTTTGATGATCTTGCCCTGCTCATCTTTCATGCCTGGCCGCCACGGCTGGCCCCGCCAATCCATGCCTTCCGGCGGAGGCGGCTCATCGCCGTCTTCCCACCACACCGTAAAATCTTTTTTCAGGAGGACATTGGTAAAAATCGTATTCTTCCTGATCGTCGCCATGGCGTTCGGATTACTCTTGGAGTTTGTCCCCGGCGCCACACCGAAGAACCCCGCCTCCGGGTTGACCGCCCAGAGGGCCCCGTCGGAATCGATCCGCATCCAGGCGATGTCGTCGCCCACGGTCCAGATCTTATACCCCTTGCTCTTCAGGCCTTCGGGAGGAATGAGCATGGCGAGATTCGTCTTGCCGCAGGCGCTGGGAAACGCGGCTGCGATATATTCCACATGGCCGTTAGGCTCCTCAATACCCATGATCAGCATATGTTCGGCCATCCAGCCTTCCCGCAGCCCCATATAACTGGCGATACGCAACGAAAGGCATTTTTTGCCCAAAAGAACGTTGCCGCCATATCCCGATCCGACGCTCCAGATAGCGTTATCTTCCGGAAAGTGAAGGATCAATCTTTTGTCGATATCGAGGTCTGCCTTGGAATGGAGGCATTTGGTGAATTCGCCGTCGGCGCCAAGGAAATCCAGCACCTTCTGACCGATACGCGTCATGATGCGCATATTCAGGACGACATAGATGCTGTCCGTCAGCTCAACGCCGATCTTGCTGAAAGGGGAACCCACGGGCCCCATGGAGAACGGGACCACATACATCGTGCGCCCCTTCATGGCCCCCCTGAAATAATCCGAAGCCTTGCGGTAAGCATCGCGGGGAGGCATCCAGTTATTCGTGGGACCGGCGTCTTCTTTTTTCTTTGTGCAGATAAAGGTGAGGTGTTCCGTGCGGGCGACATCGTTCGCAGCCGTGCGGTGATACAAACAGCCGGGGAGCTTTTCCTGATTCAGCCGGATGATCTCACCGGTGGCCACAGCCTCGTCTTCAAGACGCCTTTTCTCCTCTTCTGAACCGTCGATCCAGACGATGCGGTCGGGCCGGCACAAAGATGTCATCTCGGAGACCCAAGTCTTGAGTCTCGCATGCCTTGTAGGAGGTTGTTTTTTATCAGGCATTGTTCGTTGGTTTATTGAGGATTCTGGGAAGCCGTCAGGGCCGTCTTGAGCGCCGCCCAGGTTTTTGGCCCGACTTTGCCGTCGGCCGCAAGACCGTTTTTCTGCTGAAACTCCCGGATGGCCGCTTTCGTCTTGGGACCGATCTTGCCGTCGATCTCACCCTGGTAAAACCCAAGGTCCTTCAGGGCCGTCTGGATCCCCTTCTCGTCCGGCGTCTCCCCCAGAACAACGGCTGAGGGCCTTACTTCCTCCGCCGGGACAGGGACATCCGCCGGGACAGGAACATCCACAGCCACCTGTGTCTGCGCCTGCCGGCCGTTATCCACGATCTCTACGGCCTCATCGCGCGATCCTGAAAGAAGATTATCCGCCTCGCTTAAATTCAGAACACCTTCTTCAACGGCAAATTTCTGTTTTTTATTGCTGTCCTTGCCGCATCCTGACACGGCAAAGCCAAAAATCACGAAGATGGCGCACGCAAAACGCAAAGAGAACATTTTTTTATCTTGCCTTTCTGATCTTGTCTTTTTGAAAAGAATAGCCCATCAAGCCATTCTATTATGGAAGATATTTCAAAAGTTTTTCTTTTGTATTTTTACCGACGATGCCGTCGGCCTTAAGACCCAGATCTTTCTGGAATTGCTTGATCGCAGCGGTGGTCTTCGGCCCGATCTTGCCGTCAATCTTGCCGTCATAATAACCGGCATTCTTCAGGGCCTGCTGAATCTGTTTCTTCGTCATCGTTGCCGCCGTCACTCCCGAAGACTCTTTCTCGAAAGAAACCGGCGCCTCGGACGTCATCGCTGGCCCTTCCAGCGCCTGGACTTTGCTTTCAAGAACCTGCACGCGGTTTTCCAACGAAGCGGAACCCGACTTGGTCGTAGCGCATCCGGCTACGGTCAATGCCGCCGCCGCAATCCCAATACCTACCCACATCCTGCTCATCATAACCTCCTTAATTCCGCCTCTGGCGGAATTACCCCGCAGCCTGCGTAAGTCCATCTCACAAACGCCTCTGGCACTTGTGAGTGAAATGGACAAGCGTTTAGGCAAGGGGTCTTTCTTAACAATCCTCCGCCTCTGGCGGAATTAGACCCTTCGCTTATTTGGCATTGCGAAGGTCTACCCTTTCTAGGTTAGTTCCTCTACTATGCAGAATGACCCGGCTCCATCGCACCCCGCCAAATCGGAATGACGGATCCGCCGCTTTCTGCGGCGGAAGAGCCATAAAGAGTAACTCGTATTTTTAAAGATTTGAGCCAATATATCACAACAGGACTAAAAGTCAAATACCTTTGCAAAAACATGGTATTCTGGGCCCCCGGGATCCCGGCGGATCGCGAAACAAGAAAATACCTATGGGAAGGTCTACGAAATCACTTAATTCGCTTAAGGAGACAGGCGACGATGGAAGGGTCAAACTGACGGCTGGATTCCTTGGCAAGGGCGCTTGCTGTTTCTTTGCAACTCAAGGGCTTGACACGGTAGGGGCGCGGAGAAATCATCGCCTCATAGGCCTCGGCAACGGCGATCATCCGCGAGGCGATCGGGATCATCCCCCCCTTGAGGCCGCGCGGATAACCCGAACCGTCAAAATGCTCATGGTGGTCCAGGACATCCTCTCTGAGGGCCGCCAGGAAAGCGACATCGCCGATGAGGTCTATGCTGAAAAAAGGATGCCGCCGCACCAGCGCTTTTTCCTGGTCGCTCAGCAAGGATTTGCGCAGAACATCCCTGGGGAGGCTCAAAAAACCAAGGTTGCACAATAACGCTGCACGCCTCGCACGAGACGCATCCTCTTGCGGCAACGCCATCTCCAGAGACAGGCTTTCCACATCCTTGACGATACGATCCGTATAACCAGGCTCATAGCCGAGGATTTCATCGGTCTTGCGCATCAAAGGCCTGAAGGATTCCAGCATGGCCTCTTCATTTCTCAAATTCACATACCGCAGCCGTTGTTTCATCTTCACGAAAAGGTTTTCCTCGGGGCCATGGACAGGATCCTGCGTCTTTATAATCTCCGCTTCTTCTCTGTGGAAAATCGTGATGCGATTGCGGCCGGCGGCCTTGCTTCGATACATCGCCTTGTCGGCGGCATTCAAAAGGGCCGCGGGATCTAAAACATTCACATCCGGGTAAGAGGCGATCCCCATGCTGACGGTGATGGTCACACGGCGCTCCTTGTTGCCAAGAGGTTTCTTTTTCAGCGCCGCGGCGATCTTGCGGGCCGTGGCGAAAGCCCCGAAGCTGTCCGTGTCGGGACAGAAGACGACAAACTCTTCTCCTCCGGAACGCACCACGATGTCCGTCGCGCGTACGCTGATCCTCAGAAGGTCTGCGAAGCCTTTAAGGACCATATCCCCGAACAAATGACCGTAGGCGTCGTTGACAGCCTTAAAGAAATCCAGATCGATCATGATGACGGCGAACGACCGCCAATAACGGCGGGCACGATGAACCTCCTCGTGGAGCCTTTCATGAAGATAGCGATAATTATACACCCCCGTCTGGACATCCTTGAGCGCATTTTCCACCAACGAAGCATTGAGCGCCCGCAGCGTCATGTTGGCATCCCGTAATTTGATGGATGCCGTCTTGGCCTCCGTGATATCCGAAATGAACACAAGGGTGTGAGGCGGCTGCGTGCCGAAGACAAGAGGAATGCTGGATGCCAGGGCATAAAGATAATGGCCGTCTTTCTTGACGAAAATAATCTCCTGGGCCCTGCGGATCAGCTTGACGGACGGAAGATGTCTATGCTCCTCGGGCAGAATAAAATCATAAAGGCTCCGATCCACCATCTCCGATTCAAGATACCCCAGCAAGTCCGAGAAACTTCTGTTGACGAACTGGATCGAATTGTCCATGCGCAATTCCACGATGCCTTCCACCGCATGCTCCATGATGGTGTGTATCTTTTTGTAATAATACTCAAGCATCTCCTCCGACTTTTTCCTCCGGGTGATGTCGCGGAATATCTCCACGCGGCCGCCATTGAGCTCGCCATGGGTGATGGGATAACTCCAATGCTCCATATAGTCGATGTCCGGATGGCCCGGCCTTTTCATCTGATACTCAACATTCTCCACGGCGGCGTTGGCCTCGTAGGCCGAAAGAATACCCTGCAAAAAAAGGTCATGATCCAGGATCAGGTCTTTAAAGCTCTCCCGGAAAATCCTGCGTATGTCCTCGCCGACCGCCCCTCTCTTGTCGAGGCCAAAATACGTGCCGACGCTTGAAGAGACCCAGTGCACCCGGAAATTCCTGTCGAGGATCATGATGATGTAATCCAGCGTATCGATGCCGTCTTCAAGCATCGATTCGTATTTCTTCTCAAGCCTCTGGACCTCCAAGAGTTTGGTCTTGTCCTTGAAAACGGCCTTGGCGCCGCAGTAACGCCCCTGGTTATCGCAGAATGCTATAGAGTTCATCTCGCCGGTGACCTTGCCGCCCCACTTGGTCTTCAGGACAAAATCCTGCATCCGCAAGCGGCCCGACTTCAGAAACTCCTTTGCCCTCTCCGCGAACGCCGCCTGGCTCTCCGGAGCGATGATATCGTACATATGCATGTTCAAACATTCTTTCTTGGTATACCCGAGCGAATCCGCCAACTGCCTGTTGACGTAAATAAATTTCCCTTCGCGGTCGACGATACCCATCAGATCGCTGGATTCATCCAACAGCGTGCGATACTTTTCGTCGATCAGCTGATAGAGAAGCCGCGAAGCCAACGGCAGGTCTTCATCTCCGGGATTAAGGATCTTTTCTAAGTAATCCATACCTCTCCTCTGGCCTGCAGGAGTCTAGTCCAGCCGCCGACGATGTCTTGGCCGCTTTCCGCCGGCCGGACAATTCATGCCGGCTGCGCCCCCTGCCTGCCGTGGCCCCATGAAACAAAAAAGGCCTCCGGGTTTTCCAGAGACCTTTTCTCAAGAATACGATACGGCATATAACACAACGCCATATATGCCACCTTTCTTCCTTCGGGAAGAATATAGCACAAAATAAGGCATTTGGCAAAGGTCAGGAGAGAAGAAAAAATCCGTTGCTCTTGAGGAGTTGGTGGTCGGAAAGAATCTCGCGGGTAGGGCCGTAGGCGACGATGCGGCCGCCGCTCAGCAAGATGACCTGCCGGGTCAGGACCCGGATCATTTCCAAGTCGTGGGAAGCGATCAGCTTGGTCATTGAAACCCCCTTCAGGATCTCTATCAGCTGCTGCCTGTGGCCGGGGTCGAGGTTGCTGGTGGGTTCGTCAAGAACCAAAAGCCGGGGGGCCATCGCCAGCACCGTCGCCACCGAAACCCTCTTCTTCTCGCCAAAGCTCAGATGATGCGACGGCCGTTCAGCGCTCGCCTCCATATCCACGGCCCCGAGCGTCCGGTGCACGCGCCGGCCGATCTCGTCCTGCGGCAGGCCCATATTCAACGGACCGAAGGCAACATCATCAAAGACGGTCGGCATAAAAAGCTGTGTATCGGGATCCTGAAAGACAAGCCCTACATCCCGCCGCACGCGGGCAAGGTTCCCGTCACATATTTCTCGGGAAAAAACCCTGATCTTTCCCTCGCCGCGCAGAATACCGTTAAGATGCAACAGCAAAGTCGTCTTGCCGGCGCCGTTAGGCCCAATCAGACCGACAGAATCGTCTTCGGGAATAGCAACCGACAGGTCTTTCAACACTTGCGTGCCGTCAGGATAGCTAAAATGAAGATGCTCTATTTCCACGGCATAAGACATAAAGCCTCCACACTGCCCAGGATCAAAATGGAGATTACGAGGAATGCCCCATCCGCCCATGCGGCCGTGCGCGCAAACCCCGGATAGGCCAAAACACGGACGGTGCCGTCATAGCCACGCGCGCACATGGCCAGATACACCCTTTCTCCTTTTTCGTAGGACCTGACAAACAAATGGCCGAGGATGCTTGAAAAAACCTTCGCCTGGCGGCCTGGCGAAAGACGGCCGCCCGCTGTCCGCGACAACTGGGCCTGGCGCATCTTCATGAACTCATCGAGGATAAGATAGATATAGCGGTACAAGAACGACAGCATCCGGATCACGATCGAAGGACACCGCATGGCTTCCAACGCCTTGAGCAACCGCGGGAACGGCGTCGTCGAAACCATCAGAAAAACCGCCGCCATGGCCTCCACCGCTTTGATGACGGTCACAGCAAGTCCGCCGGATGCCGCACGCATGGACCACCCCGTCAAGAGCACGAAGGGCAACAAGGCCAGGATGCGGCCGGCGATCGGCCTCAGCGGCAGGCGCGAAAAAATAAAAACAACGGCCAAAAGGACGCCGTAGAAAACAAGCCCCCGCATACCGTCGGAAGGCTGCAAAAGCACAAGCAAGATAAAAAGACCGAAAACAAAAAGCTTCGCGCGGGGATCGCGCCGGCACAAAAAAGAATCGGTCCGGGAATATGCGTCAATGAAATTATGATGCATGGAGAGACCCTTCCTGACTCAGGAAAACCGATTGCTCCTTGCGTGCATCTTGTACGCCAACGGCAGACTTCTAGAGGATTTTGCTGCCTGTCGTCGCCATGCTTAAGGACGTATGTTTGATACCCTTGAGCGCCTGGATCCGGTCATAAAGATCCTGGATACGTCTGGCGCGGCCGCGGACGACGATGATCTCCAAACAGTTATGATGGTCCAGATGGATATGCTGCGTGGAAACGATATGCTCCTGCGCATCGTGCTGGATCCCCAGGAGATTCTCCACCAGGTCCCGCCTATGATGGTCATAAACGACCAGGAGCGCGCCGGCCACTCTTTCATTCGCCTGCCATTCCTGGG
This sequence comes from uncultured Planctomycetia bacterium, assembly GCA_964471325.1. Lineage (GTDB taxonomy): Bacteria > Omnitrophota > Gorgyraeia > Velamenicoccales > Velamenicoccaceae > Velamenicoccus. The sequence continues at coordinate 395 of CAYYFL010000011.1, read as the reverse complement.
CCACAAAAACACCGCGGATCAAATCACGGATGGCCTCCGAACGGTTCTTGTATCCCTTGCGGCGCATGTGAGCGTCGAAGCGGCTCAAAAATTCCTCTTCCATCGATACGCCGAAACGCGACAATTTAGACAAAACAGCCCCCTTCCTCCTGCACAGCTGCCGGCCACCTAAAACCGGCCCCAAAGGACAAAAGAATATCCTTGCGTGCTACCGATTATAAAAATCATAACACGAAGGACGTTTGTGTCAAAGGGATTTGGGAAAAGAATTTCAGGATAGCTTGAAGGACTCCAGGGTGTCCAGGAACAGACTTTCCTGGGCAGCAAAATCAACATCTGCATTCTTATAACTCAGCACATAGATATCGTCGCCTTTTTCAAAATAATAGGTCTCT
>CAYYFL010000010.1:0-76550 GCA_964471325.1 uncultured Planctomycetia bacterium | reverse complement strand
GGAGTTAACCCCACAAGGGGGTAGACCTTCGCCATACCAAATAAGCGAAGGGTCTAATTCCGCCAGAGGCGGAATTAAGGAGGATGTTATGATGGACGGGACCTCCGTTGTCTTTCGCCCTATGGGCGCGTTTGGCGCATCGCTCAGGCTTTGGGCGAGCAACTTTATCCCCATCGTCGCCATTCATGGCGTGAATGTGTTCGCCGCGCGCGTTCTGAAGTTGTCCGTACGTTGTGTCACTCCCTTGCCGCCGGGTCGGCCGGGGATGCTGTTGACCGTTCTTTTGGGCATTGAGGCTGTAGCCGTTATCGTCCTGAGCGCCTTTGTTTCGCTTTTCATCCTCGGTTATCTCAGGGATGCACAGGGCCGCCGGCCCCTGTTTGCCGATATTTTCCGTCAGACATGCGTCAGGTTCCCGGGGTATATCTCCAGCGTTTTTATGCTCTTTGTGTTTTTTGTCGTCGGGATATCGCTTGCCGGCGCCTTTCTGGTCGGAGGGCACGTTTTGTATGCGCAACACCCCGCAACGTCCCTGGCACTGGGCATGCTTTTAGCCACAAGCACGGTTGCTGTGGCCCTTGCTATCGCCGTGGTCTGGTACGGATTTTATTTTACGCTGGCCCCGCTCATCGCCGGGTTTGAAAACAAGCCTGTGATCCAGGCGTTCAGGGAGAGCCGCTCGCGGATCCGGGGGCAGGCCTTGCGGTACGCAAGCGTTTTTCTTATTTTCGTCGCGCTCTATCTGGCGCTTGGGCTGACAGCCTATTTTGTCCTGCGCATGGCGGCTGTGGCGCCCCGCGTTCTTTATACGATCGACCCGGCCATGGGGGCGCTTTTCGGGCCGCTGTGGCTGGCTTTGTGGCTGGTGTGTTACGCGCGCGTCGGAGAAGCGAAAAAGCACAAAATATGATGCGCCGGCGGCCGCAGAAAGAGGCCGGGCGCCTGGGATAATTTGCTTAGAAAAAGATTCAGGGGATACACCTTACTCCTTGCTTAAGCATCCGCCACTAATGCATTGGTGGATGTCCGCCGACGCAGTGGTGGCGGGCACTTGAAAGTTTAAGCAAGGAAACCAGGGTTTTATCCCTCGCCTATGCGCTTGTAAATTTTCCCACGGCTCGTCCGGGCGGAGCCCGGCCAGCCGGAAAATTTCCTGCGCAGGCTACCGCAGGAAGCGGTACACCGGCCAGGCCAATGAGGCCGGGTGTTCGGGGTAATTCACGGCCAAAACAATTCCGAGGATGAATTAATGTACGCACAAAACGAAAAAGTTGTTCCGATCTATATCGAAGAGGAGATGAAGGGGTCGTATTTGTCTTACGCCATGAGCGTTATCGTCGGCCGCGCTCTGCCCGACGTCAAGGACGGGCTCAAGCCCGTGCACCGCCGCATCCTTTATGCGATGCACGAACTTAACCTTGACCACTCCAAGCCTTATAAAAAGAGCGCGCGTATCGTCGGTGAAGTGTTGGGTAAGTATCACCCTCACGGCGACGCGGCGGTTTATGATACGCTCGTACGCATGGTCCAGGATTTTTCGCTGCGTTATCCCTTGGTGGACGGACAGGGGAATTTCGGCTCCGTCGACGGCGATGCGCCGGCGGCCATGCGCTACACCGAGGCGCGGCTGGCGTCTATCGCCGACGAGATGCTCGCGGATATCGACAAAGAGACCGTGGATTATATCCCGAACTTTGATGCGTCCCTCCAGGAACCGCTTTTGTTGCCGTCGGCCCTGCCGAACCTGCTCGTGAACGGCTCCAGCGGTATCGCCGTCGGCATGGCGACGAACATCCCGCCGCACAACCTGACAGAGGTCGTCGACGGCATCACCTATTTGATCGACCATCCGGAGGCGGAGGTCAAGGAGCTGATGAAGTACGTCAAGGGGCCGGATTTCCCGACGGGAGGGATCATCTGCGGCCGCGACGGCATCAAGGACGCTTTTTCGACGGGCCGCGGCAAGATCACAATCCGGGCGCGCGTCTCCATCGAGCGCCAGAAGAACGGCAAAGACAACATCCTGATCACGGAGATCCCCTACCAGGTCAACAAGACGTCTTTGATCGAGACGATCGCGGCCTTGGTCCAGGACAAAAAGATCGAGGGGATCAGCGATATCCGCGATGAATCCGACAAGGACGGCATGCGCGTGGTGATCGAACTCAAGAGAGACACCGAGCCGCAGATCGTCTTGAACCATCTTTATAAGCATACGCAGCTGGAGACGACCTTCGGCATCATCGCGTTGGCGCTTGTCGACGGAAGGCCGCGGATCCTGAATCTGAAACAGATCATGCGCTGTTACATCGACCACCGCAAGATGATCATCCGGCGGCGGACGCAGTTTGAACTGGACAGGGCATTGCGCCGGGCGCACATCCTGGAAGGGCTGAAGATAGCCCTCAAATTCCTGGATCGCATCATCAAGACGATCCGCGAGTCCAAGAGCACCCCCGAGGCCAAAAGGGCCTTGATGAAGAATTTCGACCTTTCCGACGTCCAGGCCCAGGCGATCCTGGAGATGCAGCTCCAGCGGTTGACGCAGCTGGAACGGGAAAAGATCGAAAAGGAGTATCTGGAGCTCTTAAAGCAGATCGAGCATTACCGGGCGATCCTTGCCTCCGAGAAGCTCGTTGAAGAAATCATCAAAGAGGAGCTGTCCGCCCTGAAGAAAAAGTTCGGCGATGAACGCCGCACGGAGATCACGGGCGATGCCGAAGACATTGAGCTGGAGGACCTCATTGCCGAAGAGGACATGGTCATCACGATCTCGCACGCCGGCTATATCAAGAGGCTTGCCATCAGCGCCTACCGCAAGCAGAAGCGCGGCGGCAAAGGTGTGACGGCGATGGAGACGCGCGACGAGGATTTTGTGGAGCGTCTTTTCATCGCCTCGACGAAGGACTATCTTTTGGTGTTTACGGACCAGGGCCGGCTTTACTGGATCAAGGTTTACGAGATCCCGCAGGCCTCGCGGCAGTCCAAGGGCAAGGCGATCATCAACCTTTTGCAGCTGTCCATCAAGGAGAAGGTGGCGGCGGTGCTTCCCGTCAAGGAATTTTCCGACGACAAATTTATCGTCCTTTGCACCAAGGGTGGGGTGATCAAAAAGACCGCGCTGTCCGCCTTTGCCAATCCGCGCAAGGGCGGGATCCTTGCCATGGGCCTGGACAAGGACGACAGCGTCATGGACGCCAAGATGACGGACAGCAATCTTGATGTCTTGCTGGCGACGCGCCAGGGCAAGGCGGTCCGTTTCAAGGAAAAACAATTACGCGAAATGGGCCGGCAGGCCAAGGGCGTGCGCGGGATCAAGCTCGACAAGAAGGATGTGGTCGTCGGGATGGAGATCATCTCCGCCGACCTGGCCAAGACGGGCGCCACGATCTTGACGGTCACCTCCGGCGGTTTTGCCAAGAGGACGTCCATCGACGAATACAGGGTTCAATCGCGCGGCGGCAAAGGGATCATCAACGTGAAGGTGACCGACAAGAACGGCGATGCCATCGGCCTCAACTGTGTCCTGCCCGATGACGAGCTGATGACGATCACCCAAAAAGGGATGATGGTGCGGTGTCCTGTCAAGGATATCCGCGAGACCGGCCGCAATGCGCAGGGCGTTCGTCTTATGTCGCTGGAAAAAGGGGATGCCGTCACCTCCGTCGCAAAGATCGCCGCCAAGGACGAAGAATAAAATCAGTATCAACGCGTCAGAGTATCAGAGTAAAACAAAAAAGTTTGGCCACAAAACTCAGAAAGAACAGCTAAGAAAAAGACCCAAAGAAGGCCGTCCATGCTAAAATGTTTTCACGGCAAAATTATGACGCGGCCTTTTGCTTCGATACCGCCATACTCTAACGCTGTATTTGCGGCCCCCTCCTGTAAAGCGTCTTCGACGCCACGGGATTAGGGGCGTGATGAACAAAGTGAATTTTACGGCCCCATCGTCTAGCCTGGTCCAGGACGTGTGGTTCTCAGCCATAAGACACCGGTTCAAATCCGGTTGGGGCTACCAGATTTAGCACCGGTTTCCCCGAACCAGACCAAGCGCTTCACAAAAAGCGTTTCGCGCTCGGTTCGGGGCCCATTCGGCCAGACGATTTGCGTCGCCCGCGGCCCCATAAGTTGTGGCCTTATGGGAATCCGGTTGGGGTTGCCAGTTTTCATCTGGTAACCATTTCTCCTCACAGTGCCTAGCCTATCCGCAGCTATTTTTTACTTGTTTCCCAAGATGAGGCGTGTTAGACTAATATAGTTTACATACGTTAACAACGGAACATTAGTTAACTTTTGTTAACCAAGGTTAATTTAGTTAACATGTGTTAATGTTGTCTTCATAACTTATTTAAGGGGTGAAAGATGGAGGAGAAAGAATACTTTAGCATAGCTCAGGCGGCAAAGATATTAAAAATAAGCAGGATAGCTGTTTACAAAAAAGTAAAAAAGGGACAACTGCCAGCCATAAGAATCGGTAAGATTTATGCGGTTCCGAAAGAGGACATTATACGGAAGGTAAGAGGAATTAAGGGGCGTTCTTTGAAACCAGAAGAAAAAGCCAAAATAAAAATGGCCGTAAATAAAACGTTAAGAGAATATGGGGATGTGTTAAAGAGGCTGGGAGAAGAGTAGTGCATAGAATTACAATCAAAGAAGTTGAGGAGATAGCATTTCTTATCGCTCAAGAGAAGTTTTCTTTTAATGAGTCAATACCTGCTTTTACGACGAGGTTCCCTAGCGTTTTGGAAAGTTGCCTCGAAACCCCTTTTCAGACCTTCGACGGAAAGGAGCTTTATCCTACCTTTGCTGCAAAACTTAGTATGCTGTTTTATTTAATGAACAAAAATCATCCCTTTCAAAATGGCAATAAAAGAATAGCTATGACGACGCTGTTTTTTGCTTTGTATGAAGCGAAAAAATGGATAAAGGTGGATACGCAAACCCTCTATAATTTTGCAGTATGGGTAGCTGAAAGTCCGCCAAACGCAAAAGAGGAAGTGACGGAGTACATAGAGAAATTTATAAAAACTCACATGGCTCCTCTTCAAGAGTAAATTGGGGTATTATATAGAAACGCTGATGATTTTGGCTGGGGTTGGATTTTTATTGATTTGCGCAGAGACTTGTGTTATAAAATATCTAAATAACATCAGGTATTTTATAACTTCTTATTCATGAAGGTGTTTTAAAAACCATGTGGCGTCTGTCTTGGCCTGCCCCGCCTTCGGCAGGGCAAGGCCGGACAGGCAGGTCCGACTGTTTGGCCCGTCGCCAGAGGCGACGAGGTCTCACTTTCAGCGGACGCGGCCGCGAGGTCGCCGTTGCGGCGAATAAGCCGCAACACGTTTAGCGACGCCCGCCGAGAGGGTGAGGCGGGCCGAGGTCGAAGCGTTTCCTTGCTTTTTTATTGAGGTTAAGCGAGACGGAACGTGTCGGCCCGGTGGCACGGAAGTGCCGAAGACAAAGTTTAGGTGTCGAGAAAAAAGGGCGCCGGTCGGACGAATAAGTCCGACTGTTTGGCGCGGCCGCGAGAAGGTGAGCGGCCCGGTGGCACGGAAGTGCCGAAGACAAAGTTTAGGTGTCGAGAAAAAAGGAGAAAGCTATGCTGAGAAAACCGGGGGTTCTTCTGCTGGTTTTGGCAACGGCGTTTATGTTCGCCGGTTGCGACCAGTTGAAGGGAATGTTCCAGACTTCGCTTGGATCAACAGGATCAACAAAAACGGCCGCGCCCGCGGAGACCGGCCAGCATGCGGCCCAGCCCGTTTATGGAACGGTTCTTGCCAAAGTGAACGGCGATACCATCACCCTGGAGAGCTTTGACGAAAAGGTCAAAAATCTTCAGGCGCTTTCTCCTGAAATCAAGATCAATACGCCCGAGGCGAAGAAGAGCTATCTTAACGACCTCATCACCCAGGAATTGATTTATCAAGAGGCCAAAGCGAGGGGCATCGAAAAACAAAAGGACGTTAAGGACGCCGTCGAGGAATTCAAGAAGGGGGTTATGGCCCGGCAGCTGATCATGGATGAGACGAAGGGCATTACCGTCGAGCCATCCGAGATCGAGGCGTTCTACAACCAGTACAAGCAGGCGTTTGCTTCAGCCAGGCAGGTTCGCGCCAGGGAGATTGTCGTGCCGACGGAGCAGGCGGCCAAGGATATCCTGATTCAGCTTTTGCAGGGCGGCGATTTTGCAGCGCTCGCCAAGGAACGCTCGATCGATGCGTCCGCATCGAAGGGCGGAGACATGGGGATCATCAATCCCGCCGAGCAGTTCGATAAGTTTAATGAGGTGATCGCTACGCTTGATGCCGGCGCGGTGAGCCCGATCTTCAAGGGGCCGAAAGGGTATTATATCGTCAAGGTGGAAGAAGTCAAAGGCGGTCAGATCCCGCAATTGACGGATACGCTTCCCGACACAAACATGACGGTCTATGATCAGATCAAGAACGGCCTCTTGCAGCAGAAGCAGGCTCAACGCATCCAGGATCTGACGGACAGGTTGAGGCGCGAAGGCAAGATAGAGATCAAGGAAGAGCTCCTGCGTTAATCGAGACGCAGAAATCCCCGGGACCGGAAATGCGGGCGGAGGGCTTGCTCGTGTTGACGGCCGCAGGGTTTCATGAGGAGATATTCCGCGTGGACAAAAGAAAACTGAGCATTATTCTTGCGGTCGTTCTGGCGCTTGTGGCCGTGGTGATGGTGAGGAACTATATCTCCCAGACCGAAAAGAAATACATTAAAGAGGAAAAGAAGGCGTATGTGCTGGTCGCCACCCAACCCATCGCCGCGGGCGCCACGATCGACGAATCCATGATGAAGATGGAGGCGATCCCCGAAAAGTACGTCCAGCCCAATGCGGTCAATTCGCCCAGCCTTGCCGCCGGGCGGCGCGCAGCCGCAGCCATCGCTCCCGGCGAGCAGATCATGACGACAAAATTGACCTTGGCCGTCAAAGACACGAGCCTGGCCATGCGCACGCCGCAGGGCAAGCGCGCCATCACGATTACGGTGCCGTTTTTGTCGGCCGTCGGCGGCAAGATCCGCCCCGGCGATTACGTGGACGTGATCGGCACGTTCCCGTATAACGCGCAGGTCGACGGACGCACAGTCACCGAGATGGTGAGCGTCACTTTGTTTCAGAACGTGCTTGTGTTGGGCGTAGAGGGTGGTATGGGCATCCCGGCACAGAGAGGACAGGCCGCCACCGCTCCCACAGACTTGATCATTATGCTGGCATTGTCGCCGCGGGAAGCGGCGCTCTTATCGTTTGCGCTCGAACAAAAGGCTTCTCTGAGGATGGTTTTGAGGCCGCCTTTGGAGACGGCGATCGAACCTGTGCCGCCCGTTGAGGTCAACGCGCTGTGGCAATATGTTTTCAGTAATCTCGGCCAGGAGTTCATGGCGACCAAAGAAGAGTCGTCGTCCATGAAGCCCCAAGAGAAGAAGCAGGAACCGCCGGCGCCCCCGACCGTCGAGATCTACCGGGGGACTGAAAAATCGAACATGATCATGAACAAGTAGCCTTTGATGAAAAGAGCCAAAAGCGTCGCACTTCTTTTATCGGCGGCTGTTGCGTTTCTGGCAGGGATGCTGTGCGTTCCTCGCCAAGTGCGCAGTGAATTTTTGTTCAACGATTACGATATGGCCAGACAGCTGGATATCGTGATCGGGGAATCCAAGGTCGTGGAAGTCGCCAACCCCAAGAGGATCGCGATCGGTGATCCGAAGATCGCCGATGTCGTCGGCGCCAGCCGGACGGAAATCCTCGTCTCCGCCAAGGCGGCAGGAGAAACGAACCTCCAGATATGGGACGATTACGGCCAGCGTGAAGTGCTCGTGCGGGTTTTTGAGGAAGACCTTGGCAGGCTCAAGAAGCGGCTGGAAGACCTCTTCGCGACGGCAGGGCTGCGCAGCGTCTATTTCCAGGTGGGAGAGCAGGAGAGGAAGGTTTTTGTGCTGGGAGAAGTCCCCTTGCGGAAAAAAGATGTCGTGACCCAGCTCCTTGAGAGTTTCCGCAACCGGATCATCGACCTCGTGACATTCAAAGAGGACAATCCTTTGGTTGAGATCGATGTTCAGGTTATGGAGATCGCCAAGACCGCCATTGATAAGCTCGGCATCAACTGGTCGCAGTCCCTGGTGTTCAATGAGCAACCGACGCCGGCGCCACACACGCTGATCCGTCAAGCAGCAGACCTCATTAAGGCGGTTGGTCAGTCGCAGTTCGACCGCACGGCCCTCACCGCGACCCTCAATATTCTTGAACAGGACAATCTGGCGCGGACCCTGGCGCGGCCCAAGCTTGTGGCCCTGAGCGGCAAGGAGGCCAAAATCCTCGTCGGAGGTTCTGTCCCGATCTTGTCGAGCGTCAGCGTCTCCAGCGGTACGACAACGACGGCCGTGGACTATGTCGAGTACGGCATCAAGCTCAATATCAAACCCGAAGTGAAGGAGACCGGCGACATCCAGTGCAGCCTGGAGGTCGAGATCAAGACGATCGACTCATCCACTCAGCTGACGGTCCAGACAGGGCAGTCCATTTCGACGACGACGCCGGGATTCAAGACGCGCAATGTCACCTCCGAATTGTATCTGAAGAACAACGAGACGATCTTTTTGGCCGGCCTCATCGACAATGAGCAGACGAACAATCTCCAGCAGGTCCCCGGCTTGGGGAACCTGCCGATCTTCGGGGCGCTCTTCCGCTCCAAAAACTTCCAGGTGGGCGATACGGAACTCGTGGTTTCCCTGACACCCAAGGTTGTCCGTTACGGTGACATGCTGCAGGATGTCGAGTCGGCCAGCAAGGGAAAGGCGGCTCCGGAAGAAGAGCCCGCCGATGCCTACGTGCGCACCATCCAGGAGACGATCCTTAAAAATGTTTCTTATCCTGTCGAGGCGCAGCGTGCGAACCTTTCGGGCGAGGTGGTGTTGAGCCTTCACTTGCTTTCCAGCGGCCAGCTCGTTGGCGTCATGGTGAGCCAGTCGTCGGGCCACAAGCTTCTGGATAAGGCCGCTGTTTATACGGTCAAGAGGCTGGCGCCCTATCCGGCGTTTCCCAAAGGGCTTCTTCTCAAGGAGATATGGGTTGAAGTGCCTATCGCCTATCAAATGAATTAGGGAATATATCCGAACCAAGCCATGGCAGACAATACTCCTACTCCTGCTCCCGCTGCTCCTGCGCCCAACCTGGGCAACATCATCACCATCTTCAGCACCAAGGGGGGTGTCGGCAAGACGCTTTTGGCGGTCAACCTCGCGATCGCCCTCGCCCAGGAAGGCAAGCGCGTGGCCCTGTTGGATATGGACCTCCAGGCGGTCCAGGACATGGCGCGCATGATCGACGCCACCCCCCAGTATTCCATATTCGACATTGTCTCCATCCTTGAGAAGATCGAGCAGGCGGGCAACATCAAGAATTATATGACCCTCGTCAGCTCCGCCGGCATTGATTTTCTTCCGGCCATCACCCGGCCCAAACAGTCGCCGCACATCACCGGCGAGCGCATCGGCAAGATTGTTTCGATGCTGACGCCGTTCTATGATTTTATCATCGTGGACGGCGGCCGCGCCTTTACGGACAGCCTCATCCATATCTTCAACCGTTCGAACCTGATCCTTTTTATCGTGACGCCGGACATCCTCTCGGTGTACGAGACGCGCTGGGGGCTGGATGTGTTGCAGTCCCTGCACTTCCCGCTCAAGATGATCAAGCTCCTTTTGAATCGTGCGGAGAGCAAGTCCGGTCTCTCATGGCAGGAAGTCAAGCTTGCGCTCCCCTGCGAGATCATCGCCAGCGTTCCGTCGGACGGACGCGTCGTCGGCCTGGCCTTGAACCGCGGCGTCCCGGTCGTCATTGACAGTCCCGCCAGCCGCGTCAGCGTCGGAATCAAAAAATTCGCCCAGGAGCTGATCGCCAACCAGTCCCTTTATATTGCTCACAAGGAGGTCCAGGACCTGCGTTCCATCAAAAAAGAAGAGGTGCCCGTCGCCGGCACCTTCTGGGATATGATGGGGCTTTCGGACAAGGTCAAGTGGGTCAAGCCCATCGAACAGGAAGACGAGATCCTCCGTCTCAAAAGACGCATCCATGCGCGCCTGATCGAAGAACTTGACTTGAAGCGCCTGGACATGGAATTGATCAATAATCCTAAGAAGGCCAAGGAGCTGAGGGAAAAAGCGGAAAAGATCATCACCAATCTTCTGGCGGACGAGACAGGCGCTTTTCTTTCGAGCCTCGAGGTCAGGGAAAAGCTGGTCAAAGAGCTCGCCGATGAAGCCCTCGGCTTGGGGCCTCTGGAGGAACTTCTGCGGGACGGGGATATTTCCGACATCATGGTGAACAACAAGGACCAGGTGTATATCGAAAAACACGGGCGTGTCGAGTTGACGAGCAAGAAGTTTATTTCCGACGACCAGGTGAAGGTCGTCATCGAGCGCATCATCGCGCCCCTGGGCCGGCGCATCGACGAATCCGTGCCTATGGTGGATGCGCGTCTTCCCGACGGCTCGCGTGTCAACGCGATCATCCCGCCGTTGTCTTTGACGGGTCCGACCCTGACGATCAGAAAGTTCGCGCGCGAACATTTCACGATCGAAGATCTCATCGCGCGTTTCGGGAGCCTGGACCGCGACATCGCGGATTTCCTGGCTGCCTGTGTTCTTTCCAGAAAGAACATCATCGTTTCGGGCGGAACAGGTTCCGGGAAAACGACATTTCTCAACATCCTCTCCGATTTTATTCCCTCGAACGAGCGCATCGTCACTATCGAAGACGCAGCGGAATTGAAGCTGAACCAGGAGCATTGGGTGCGCCTGGAATCCAGGCCTCCCAACATCGAAGGCAAGGGCGCTATCTCGATCCGCGACCTTTTCCGTAACTGCCTGCGTATGCGGCCCGACCGGATCGTCATCGGCGAGTGCCGCGGCGGCGAGGCGCTAGACATGCTCCAGGCCATGAATACGGGCCATGACGGTTCCTTGACGACCATCCACGCCAATTCCACCCGCGATGTGCTGACCCGTCTGGATTCCATGATCCTGATGAGCGGCGTGGAGCTTCCCATCCGCGCCATCCGCGAGATGACGGCCTCCGCCATCGATATCGTCATCCAGACAGCCAGGTTGTCCGACGGGACCAGAAAGATCACGCAGGTGACGGAGGTTGCCGGCATGGACGATGAGCTCCATATCAGGTTTGCCGACATTTTCCAGTTCAAACAGTTGTCGATCGACCGGGACACGGGAAAGGTCATCGGCGAATTCACGGCCACGGGGAACCTCCCCAGTTTTTACGAAGAGCTCATCACCCGCGGCATCCATCTCTCCTCAGATATCTTCCAGGTGAAGAATATTCAGAAATGAAGCTTGGGAGATCCGCCGTCAAACCTTGCGCGTCGCGGTCTCTTGAAGCGCCCCCAGAATCCGTTGTTTATCCCGGCTCGTTCCTGCCTTCCGAGCGAGAAAACTCCCCCTCTCGCGTCTTTCCATGCAGCCCCTGTCTTTCTATTTGTTGCGCCTCCGTGTCCGGGGTATCTTTCCGGACATAGCCGCCCCGTGGCGACCAATCCGCAGAGAAGGGTTGACGGGGATGGCAAAAGATCTCTGTCTGCGCAACATTTTCTTACCTCCTTTTGTTTGAACAAGTCCTCGCGCCAGCCGCTTGTTTTCCAGTAGATACCAATAACGGCTTGCCTGACCAAGTCGTCATTTGATATAATGCTGCGAGCTTCTGTCCGGATGAGGCCAGGATTTTTCTTGGTCGGTTTGGATATCAAAAAGACCAAAAACTCTCAGGTTCTGCTGGAATGAGCGCCGGGTTTGGCAGATGGTCGCCACAACCCGGCCAAGCCAGGTTTTCAAGGAGGCAGGGCCGGTTGTACCAAAAATGGGCCTGGTGTTAAGGAGTCACCCCGCCAGAGGCACTCGTGGAGCCCCACGGCTTTACAGCCGTGGCCCCTTTTCCTGCCGGGCTTCCGCCGTGGGGCGGAATCCCGCCCGAATGCCATTCATCCTCACCTTGACAGGTGGGGCATTCTGGGTGCGGGGTAAAATTAACCTGGCCTGCCCAAGGCAGGCCGAGCAAGCTGCCGCAGAAAGCGGCACACCGCCACAGAAGGTGGCGCACTTGCCGTCCGAATGAGGCAAGGTGCGGCCCATCTGCCTCAGAAAGGTGGCATACCCGCCATTCCGGTTTGGCGGGGTGCGATGAGGCCGGGTGATCGGAGCCATCCCGCCAGAGGCGGAAAGCCACTAAAAACAGACTCCTTGCTTAAACGCTTGTTAATTTTACTCGTATACGCCAGAGGCACTCGTAAAATTAATGTCGCAAGCTTCGGAGTCATCCCGCCAGAGGCGGGATGAGGAGGGACAAATGGCCGCAGAGGCCTTGTACAAGGCAATCGTTCAAGAATCCGGGAAGATGCTGGCAGACAAGATTACTATCGCCGATTCATTTGGCGCCAGGGCCAAAGGGCTTCTTGGAAAAATTGGGCTGGAGGATGGTCGGGGCCTTCTGATCAGGCCGTGTAGCTCTATACACATGTTTTTCATGAAATTCCCAATAGATGTCCTATTTCTGGCAAAAGATGGTAGAATTATCAAGATAGTTAAAGGATTGAAGCCGTGGAGACTAAGCGGATGTTGGTTTGGGTGTCATATGGTTTTAGAGCTTAAAGAAGGAGTTTTAGATATTAACGAAGATTTTGATAAAAAACACATAAAATTCGTCAAAATATAATGTCCAATATATAAAATCATTTTCTATAACACAATGCAAAACATTAAATAACAGAAAATAAATGTCCAAATTAGCTAAATTCAACCAAAATATCAAACGATTTATATTGGAGACTCGAAAGAGAAACTCTGATTATGGAGTTCGAAAGCTCGCTGATCTTGCTTTTGGAAAGTTTGGAGTGAAAATCAGCAAATCAACTGTTAATAATATTGTCAAAAATGCCAAATTGAGCAAGCCGGTCGGCCGCAGTATATTGAAAACTTATAGATACTCCGGGGATTTGTACGGCGCAGGGTATGTTTTTTTTGTAGGCGCCATGCGTCTTTTGGGCATAGGGGACAAAGTTGCGGCCATTACGTCGGAAATGGGGCTCTGTAAAGAGATCAGGCCGGAAACAATCCCGTCTCTTGTCGAAGGCTGGCTTCTGTCCAAGGCGGTTTATAATGTGCCTCTTGAAAAAATTGCAGGGTATTCAAAAAAAGAGCTATGGGATATCATAGGCTACAAAATTTCAAAGGCAAATTTTGAGACTTTTCTTGCCCATTTTGAATTCTCGCAAGATATTGGAAATAAATTAGTTATGTATTTTTTAAATTCCATAAAGGACGTCAGTTTTATTAAATTTACCCTTTCGGATGGAGGCGTTTTTCATGTTGACGCAAAAGGTTGCTATGTCTGGACCGCCAAAAAGACCCCAGTTAATTTTTCTTCAAATCTTTTATTTTTAGATAGTTATATAAATTCTTTCGTGGAAGGAAATGAACCCTTCTTTGTCCTAAACGCTAATCCGGAGGGTAGTACTCAAGCTAAAGAGCTCCAGGATTTTATTCTGGCCATGGAAGGTTCTGTTGCTGAAAAGAGGATCCGCAGAATTGATCTTTTTGGTCCCGATGGACGGCCTTGCCGTGAAATTTCGTTCGTCCTGCCCCTCCGCAGAAGGTTTGTGATTGGTGCTTCTCCGGCTTCAGATACGGAGAAAATAACGGCCCCCGCCCCTAAAAGTTTCGAGTCCAATTTTATCTGTGAGCCTTTGGGCAAGCTGTTTTTTGTCTCAGAGGAAAGTCATAAAGTATCACAACATATTGGAAATAAAGATGTTATGATAAGAAAAATCCATCTTAAATCGTCAGATCCTTCTTTGAGGATTTCGCTTTTGACGAATCTTGATCCCAAGGATTGGACCGCGGTTGAAATAGCCGAGGGTTATCTGCGGAGATTCGGAAATTTCCAAGAATACTTATTGCGGGCTTCTGAGTGGGCAAAAAATCCTGGGTATGCAGATGAATTTGTGTCTGCCGATCGCTTTTTGGCGCATTCTTTGAGGCTGAAAGAGTCGAAAGATGCCGAGCATTTATTCGCCTGTCTCGTCGAGGTTTGCGATCTTTTCGCTAAAATGAGCTTCCTGCCCCCTTTGTGCAGACAGTGGAGTTTGTTGAAAACCAGGGAGTTGATTTATAAGCAACCCGGTGCTGTGCAGAGGGACACGGCCTGCGATGTTTTATTTAACATATTGAAAACAAAAGAGTTAGAGAAAATACGTGTTTTAGAGCACGCTTCGCTCATATTTAACAGCCTCCCTGTGAATGAACGATCCGGCCGCAAGTTGTGGATTTTTCTGACAGCCGCAGTTTGAATCCCCTGGAAGTCCCCAGAAATTCTCACAGAACTTTTTATGTTACCCCATGTAAAAAACCCAGTTACGTAAGAAAACGCTTTCTTTTTTGGGGTAAAAATTTGTTGACATCATTATAATATATATGATATAGTTTTGGTGCAAGATCGGTATCGAATCGACCACGGAAAAAAGATGAAAAACGCCACGGAAACAAAAAACATTTTTGGGATTTTTTGTCCCTATTGGGTCGTTCGGCAGATTTTTCCGGCAGCCGAATCGTTCAATGCTGATTTTTTGAAAGAAAAGCATGAGCGATTCGGCAATTTTTTTCTAGGGTTCGTAATGAGTTTAAAAAAGTTCTTAAAAAGATCCGTTTGGACAATAAGCGGCCAGTCGATCATTGAATATTTCGTCCTGCTGGTTGCGATAGCCGCGTTGACGATTGTGGGGAGCTCGGCTTTTTATGCCAAGATGCAGCGCTCATCGGGGTACGTGTTGAATTATTCCGTAGGCCAGATGAAGCAGAGCAATCTCAACACCTTTTCACTGGGGGGAGTGACTCCCGGCGGATGGACAAACACAACGATTTGAGGGGCGGGACATGCGTAAACATTGCGGACAATCTGTTCTGGAATATGCCATCCTCATCTCGGTGATCTGTGCCGTTTTTGCGACGATGTTTGTTTATACCAAAAATGCGGTCCGCGCCAGATTGTTGATCACCCAGGACCGCCTGAACGAGGCGGATAAATAGCCTGCCGCCTGCGGCGGCAAGGGGTTTCCAATGGCCCGTTTATTGAGAGAAGTTTGGAGAGGGAACAAGGCGCAAAGCCTCCTGGAGTATTCTATCCTGATCGCCGTTGTCGCTGCGGCCTTTGTGACCATGGCCATGTATGTCCGTCAGGCGGTGCAGGGCAAGATCTATCGCATGGAGGACTCTGTGACGGCAAAATCGAATAAGGGGGCCACGACCTGGAGCGTCCCCGTGTAAGGATGATGAGGAGAGGATGATCATGGAGACACGCAGTTGCAAACGACAGAAAGAACAGGGGCAGATGACCATCGAATACGCCGTGATGTTCGTGGCCATCGTCGCGGTCATCATTTATGCAGCGACGAATTTTATCCAGCCGTCGATGAACAGGTTTTTTAACAGCACGTCGCTCATCATCAATAAATCGGTCGAGGAGATCGAGAATAGATTCAGTTGATCCCCGTGTCAACAGGGGGTCTCGCCCCGCAGGGTGGACCAGAGAGGGCCCGCGGGGATCGAAATCCGAAGGAAGGAAGGGGGTGAAAGAGACATGAGGAAGGTGTTGAGCAAAGTAGGCCAGAGCACGTTGGAATATGTTATCGTCTTGACAGCGATCGTGGCAGCGATTCTTTTTGCGGCGACACAGTTCATCAAGCCGGGCGTCAACCGTATCTATGACGAGACGGGCACGAAGTTGAACGATACAGCCAGTGTCTTCGCCAATAAGATCGGGATCAGCCTGAACGCCGTGGGCGGAACGACGGGCGGCACGACGGGCGGCACGACAGGGGTCGGCGTATAATCGCGGTCCAACAGATCGCCGCGTTGAAGGAGGTGAAAAAGGATGTTCAGATGGTTGAATTCGAAGAGGGGTCAGAATACGGCTGAGTACGCGATCCTCATCGGCGTTATCGTGGCGGCTGCTATCGCGATGCAGATCTATATCCGCCGCGGGATGCAGGCCAGGATCAAGGACGCTGTTGATTTCACGCAAACAGCGGACGACGATGCCGGCAACGGGTTCTTCAGCAACATGACGCAGTACGAACCGTATTATTATCAGACGAACTTTGAGACGAGCCAGAGCGGAACGCAGTCAGAAGAGCTGCAGTCCGGCGGCGGCGTCATCAGGACGTCTATCACGGACACAACGCAAAGAACCGGGAACCAGACCTATGGCAACTACATGGAAGCCAATTAGGGGTTTCATGTTTTGCGCGCGAAAAGGAGGTGACGTTACATGCGCAGGTGGTTGAAAGAAAATGGTCAAAGCACCCTCGAGTACGCGGTTTTAATAGTGGTCATAATTGCCGCCCTTATCGCGATGCAGGTGTACCTGAAGCGCGGTATCCAGGGCAGGATGAGAGAGTCAACTGACCAGATCGGCGAGCAGTTTTCGCCGGGTTACACCGTTTCAAACAGAACCACCCAGACATACTCCAACAGCCGAGAAGAGAACACCGGTTGGTCGACATCGACGGAAATCTACAACCAGTGGCAGAACAGAGCGGGCTGGGAGAATGTGATGAACGCCGAACAGGAATACTGGGGCGTGTAGAGAGGATCGGCGGGCATGGCCCGTTAGAGAGATCATTCTCTAACGGGCTTTGCCCCGCGAAAGGCAGGATGCGATGGGCGCGAAAAGATCGAACACAACAGCGGGTTTGACGGGCGGGCAAAGGTCTTGCGCTTTTCCGGCGCTGTCGCGCAGGGGCCAGCAGATTGCAGAGTATGCCCTGGTCATGGCGGCGCTCGCCTCGGCGCTGTTGATGATGTATGTCTATACCAAGCGTGGGATCCAGTCGACCATCAAGGACCTGACGGACCATGAGATCGGCTGGCAGAACGACAGCGTGCCGATCCTGGCCGCCGGCGTTCATCAGAATACGACAGCGGCGATGACGACGAAGGCGCAGGATGCGGTGCGCGTCAGGAAAGACTCCGGGCTCGGGGCCCAGTATGATTTTGCGAGCGCTTCGAGATCGACCGGGGAAAGCAACGTGACGTTCAACGAGCTTTAGGGATGGCTGCGATGAGAGACAGACGGCATTTTATTTTATGTTTTTCCGGAGATCCGCTGGGCGCCCGGCGCGGCCAGACCGTTATCGAGACGGCTGTTTTGGTGACCATCATCATTTTTGCTTTTATCGCGATGCAGGTGTACCTGAAGCGCGGGATCCAGGGCCGCCTGAGAGGGACGATTGACGGCATCGGCGAACAATATGATCCCGACCAGACGACGTCGGATTACAACCTGGTCCACGAGAGCGACGTGACGACGACCAGCGAGTCCAGCGAAGAGATGTATGTCGATCCGATGTCGTATTCGGGCCAGTACCAGAACAGGCTCATCACGATGGTGCACGTCGAGACGCACTACGATAATTCGTTCAAGAACGGCTTTGAATATGTGGGGGCGCCGTAATAAAGATAGCGTCGAAGAGTCAAAGTATCAGAGTGTCAAAGATGAGATGGCAGAGGGCAGAAAACTGAAGGCAGCCATGAAGAGCATGCGGGCATCGGAAAATCGGGGGATCGGGATTTGGGGATCGGGGAACCGGGAATCCGGGCGAAGATCTTGCCGGACCCCTCATGCTTTCAAGAAGGGGCAGGCCCTTCTGGAACTCGCGGTCTTCAGCACGATCTTTTTGACGATCCTGACGGCGATCGTGGCCTATGGCCTGCGTTACAGCTATAACCAGAGGGCGCAGATGCTGGCGTTCCGCCGTGCCATGAAGATCGCCTCGGACAGGAATTACGGCTCAGGCAGTTATATGCTGATCCAGGACCGTCATATCCCGGATCCGGCGGAGACCTTTGGCATCGGTTCGACTGCGCCGTTCGTCGGCGTCGCGTCCGTGACCAGGGATCCTGAGATGGATGCACAGGCTGCGGATGCCTCGTCTTTGCCGGCGACGGTGATCGACATGGAGACGACGGGCGTGGACGGCGCCATGGAGCCTTTGGCCCGCATCGTCGCCAAAAATGCCGGCTTCAGGCGCGAGACAGGCGTTTCCGAGGAGATGCTGAAAAAATACGAGCTGATATACAGCGATGTCGTGGATGAAGAGGGCGGCAACGTCCGCATCATCGATTCGTGCGTCGGCGAAATGATCAATTTCGATTCCTGTTATTCGCAGGCCGTCAAGATCGTGGACGTGGACACCTGTTACAACTATTGCCTGATCACCGTGACACAGGATGAAGACACGAATTGCTCGACGATTTGCAATCAGGCCATGAATCCGCCCAATCAGAACAATACGAGCTATAACTCTGCGGTGGGCGGGGCGTGGTATGCGGCGAACTGGCGCGTTGAGGACGGCAAGTATGTCTTCCCCGTCTTGAATGAGATCAGTTCGCGCGTCAGCGAACATGCCAAATCTATGGGCATACAGCAGGATACCGTGACGCACAGCAAGCGTTCCACGAAGATCCGTAAGATCGAGACGACGTCGAACCTTGTGACCGATGAAAACGCGACGTGGGAGGATAACAACGTCAGGCAGTTTGTAACGATGAATGCGTTGCAGCCGAACGGCTACCAGGTGACGCATGACAATCCGATGGATTACGCGGACGACGTCGATAGCCAGGAGATCAACAGCCGCTCCACGGGTACGATCCGCCAGACGATGACGACGCCGAAATGAGCGCAGATGACGCAGATAACAGAGAACACAGAAGAGAAAACAGTCATGAGGAAAATGTGGAGATCAGGGGGCTGGAGGATGAGCGAAGCAGGGCAGTCGACGCTGGAGATGACGGCGGCGCTGGTCGTTCTGATGATCCTGCTTGTGGGCGCCGCGAGGATATTTGTGTGGCTCAACGAACGCATGGCCTGGAGGCAAACGGAATACGAAAATACACGCGTGACTGCTGGGAGCACCGCGTTTACCAGTTATGTGGATCTAAACAATGCGGAACACACAAGGGGGGTTGAGATCAATGAGTCGTCTAATCCGCCGCTTAACATCTTTAAATAACCTGGCGCCTCTGGGGAACAAACGGGGGCAGATCGCCACCTTGTTGATCCTGGCGACTGTGGTTCTGCTCATGTTTGCCATGGTGACGCTGAATCTCGGGAACGTGGCCATTAATTCCACGGGCGTCTCAAACGCCGCTGATTCGGGCGGCCTCTATCTGGCGTCCCAGCTGGCCACGAAGTCGCGTCAGCTTTATGAATCTCTCGGAAATACGACGGAAAAATGCCAGAAGACCGGCTGGGCGAGTTTCGTTCTGGCGATCGTTATCGCCATTATCGCCATCGTCGCGGTTGTGATCACGTGCGGCGCGGCTGCCCCGGGTCTTACCGGCCTTGCAGCGGTTGCCTCGCAGGTGGCAAGTGTCGGCACGACGACGTTGGTGGCCGCAGGAGCCATCGGCGGCGCTGTCGGGGGCGCCATTGGAGGCGCCATTGCCGGAACAGGAGTTTTGCAGGGGGCGTTGACAGGCGCGGCTGTGGGCGCGGCCCTCGGGTTTGCCGCGGCCGGCGCCGCAGGGGCTTTAGGCGGGGCAACATCGAGTTCGGGCCTTGGCGCGACGGCTACTAGCGGAAGCGTTGCAGGAGAGGGCGGTGCTGTGATGACAGGCCAGGGTATTGCGACAGCGTCCGGGACCATGGCTTTTGAAGCAGGGGCGGCCCTGCCGGCAGGTTCTCAGCTTTTGGCCGGCTCCATTCTTATTCCTTCTACCGCCGGCCTGGGCACTTTGGCCTTGGGCGCGCTTTCCCTTGCCGCAGCCGGATATAACCAATCGGTACAACAGAGCATGCCGGGGGCCGTGGCTGAACAATTCACGAAAATGCTCAACAAGATGTCCGAGCCGAACAGGATCCGCGAGTCTGTCTTTATGCAGGCCCTCGAGCTGGTTGTGGACGACCCGACCAAGTCTTATGATTCGCCGGATTCCAACCTGAACGGCGACACGCTGGAATACGTGCCTGATTTCCAGATATGGCTTTTCAACAGATTCAGGATCATCAACAGCGTGACCGATTTGATCGATCCGGAACCCGTTGTTTACGATTTCCTTAATAACTATGCCTGGCAGTTCGAAAATGTCTGCAAGCTGGCCAACGAAGGCGGAATTTATTGGCAGTATGTGACGGGCACGGTCTACGCCGAGGATGTGCCGGGTCCCCTGGAACGCGCGGATTACAAATGGGTCTTGACCCCAGATCCGACGCCGGAAGACCCGGGCAACATGAAATATGTCGCCGCGGCGGGCCGCGACGGGCATGTGGTCGAGCTCTTGCGCGCCTTGCGCAATGCCGGCTACAGCGTACCCTTCTGGAATCCGGGTCCCGACCCCGCGGCCATGAATGAATGGGGCAATCAGTGCAACGGCGACGTCTGCATCGACCCGCCGATCTCCCTGGGATATGACGAACTCGACGACATGGCCGATAACCTGATGGAGATGGGCGATTTCATCGGGGCCCTGAGGTCGATGCCGCAGAACGATACGATCGAAGCCTGGAGGGGATGGGCCTTTTTCTTCTATGACGAATATGATACCACTAATCCGGCGACATATCTGATGAGAAGTGCGAAATATGAAGAGGAATTGGGGCAATGGATCACGGCGATCGAGAGCATCAGGACGACCCTGCCGGCCTGCCTTTTCGGAGGTCCGTCGGGAGATACGGTCCTGAATCCTCCCTGTCAGTTCGGCGCCGGCGGCAGCGTCGATAGCGACATCGATGACGAATTCTATAATGCTTTTTATGACCTGGGCGGCATGCAGTATGAGATGAACTCGTTCCACGGCGCCATCCAGGGATTTTTCAGCGCCCTCTTCCCTGATGTCGAAGAGGAAGCGTATGACCAGACCTGTGTTCCTCCGGACGAGCTGAATCCCGCGGGAAAACCCTGCGGCGGCAAAAATCCGGTGCGGTATGAATGGAAGGATTCGCGCGGCGACCACGAGGTAACGGTCAAGGCGGTGTTCAATGTGCCGCGACTCAGGACTTACAAGACAGGCAACTGGTTCAGCGGCAAGGTCTGCGTGCAGCTGCTTTACGGCGCCGAGAATACGCAGGTGATCGTATCGCGCTGGGACAGCTCGAAAGGCATGGGGGCGCTCGGGACATGGAACCCGTTCGGCGGCCGCGTGACAAAGGCCGCGCGCGCTTATTATAGCTACAACAAAGAAGTGAGATTGGTGAATTAATCCAACACGAGGTGCTGTTTATGATAAGGACTGCGGCGAAGCTAATGATAATGGGGGTGGCGGCCATCCTGGTGCTGACCGGATGCGCCAGGCAGGATGATGTGACTTTTGCGCGCCAGGTCGTCACGGACATGACGAGAGGGCGTTATGCCGTGCGCAAGCTGATCGATTGGCCGAACTTTGTGGCTTTTGAAAAAAGCGTCGGCAGTGAATACAATGCGCTGCCGAATGCCGAAGAGAAACAGAACTATGAACGGTCGTTCATCGACAGCTTCAAAAAGGGGTTCCGGGAGCAGAAGGGGAGCATGAAGGCGTTCACCGGCTGGAGGCTGTTCAGCCGCAAAGACCCGGACCTCAGGATCGTGGCTGCAGACCTGGCCGGCGGCAAAATCATCTTTTTTGTTGCCGTCAAGTCCGAACGGGGCAAGCGCAAGATCGTAGAATTGAAACTGATGCAAGTGCTGGATGCGGAGAAGTTCAAGGCCTATGAAGAGGAGATGAAGAAATGAGCGGGGTCTTCGCGATTTTTAACGACAGAAGGAACAGGGCCGGGATGGGGACTTTGGAGTATGTCCTGTTGATTTCGGCCCTGCTGGCCGCCCTTTTGTCGATGCAGGTGTATCTGAGGCGGGCGATCTCGTATAAATGGCGCGATGCGGCGGATTCTTTGGGGTTGGGCCGTCAGTATGAAACGGACGGCAGCAAGGCCACAACCGTTGTGAGGTATTGATATGATCATGAAAGGGTTGATCTTCATAGCGCTGTTTGCGTCGGTGACGCTCCTGGGATACCAGCTCGTCCCCGTGGCCTGGGACAAGTTTTATACCTGGCGCGTTCACGGTGTCGAGGTGCAGAGGGTGCGTCTCAAAGAGATGTTCCTGGACATGGACCCGCAGAAGCTCTTTTTGCTCAACGTGATTTCGCCGACGATCTTCTGCGTCGTCGGCCTGGCGGTTCTTAAGAGTCTCATGGGCGCCCTCGTCGGCCTGGCGGTCGGCTTTGCGATACCGGCGTTGATC
This sequence comes from uncultured Planctomycetia bacterium, assembly GCA_964471325.1. Classification (GTDB taxonomy): domain Bacteria; phylum Omnitrophota; class Gorgyraeia; order Velamenicoccales; family Velamenicoccaceae; genus Velamenicoccus. The sequence goes on along the minus strand of CAYYFL010000010.1, from coordinate 54,249 downwards.
GTCAAGAACCTGATCTTTGCCAGGAAGACCAGGTTTGCCGTCCAGATCACCGACGGCTTGATGATCCTCTCGAGCTGCTTGAAGGGCGGCTTGAGCCTGTTGCAGTCCATCGAAGCGCTCGTAGAGGAACTTCCGGCCCCCATCAGCCAGGAATTCGGGCTGATCTTGAGAGAGAACAAGATGGGTATTCCGCTGGAAGAGTCTTTTGAAAATTTAAATAAGAGGATGCCGTCCGAAGAGCTGAACCTGTTGACGACGGCGATCCTGGTCGCGCGCGAGACCGGCGGCGACATCACGCTCCTGTTCGGCCGCCTGATCGATACGATCCGCGCGAAGTCCAAGTTGAGCGAGAACATCAGGACCTTGAGCATGCAGGGAAAGATCCAGGGTATCGTCATGTCGATGCTGCCGATCGCCTTTGCGATCCTGGTTGTCTCGTTCAACCCGAATTATTTCGACATCATGCTGTCGAGCCCCGTGGGCCGGGGCCTGATGGTGTATGCGGTGATTTCCGAATGTGTCGGGATGTACATGATCCGGATGTTCTCCCGGATCAACTTTTAGAGGTCGCCATGGTTGTTTATTTATCACAAATATTCTTGTTCGCGGGGATCTTCCTGATCTTCATGAATTTCTTTTTGTGGTTCTTTGCGGCCCATGAACTCAGGAAAGTCATCAAGAGACGTTTGCGTTACGAGGTCAACCCGACCGACAGGAAATCCATTTTTGTGCGGGTCTTTGACTTGTTTGCGCCGTTGAATTATTTCATCGTGCGCCGGCTGGTCAAGCGCGAGAACCTGGAGAACAAGCTCTTCGGCGCACGCGTGGGCATGACGCCGGAACAGTTTTTTGGAGCCAAGGAATTCATGGCGATCTTCGCGTTATTGTTGGCGATCGGGTTTTTGCCGGCCGAAGACGTCGTTAAGGTCGTGGTCGCCGGTATCGCCGGCTTCTTTTTGCCGGACCTGTGGCTGGACATGAAGCTCAAACAGCGCCGCGCCGCCGTCGTGCGCACGCTGCCGGATACGGTGGACCTCTTGAGTTTGTGCGTGGACGCCGGACTCGATTTTATCGCGGCCTCGCGCTGGATCGTTGAAAAGTCAAGGTCGACCGCGTTCATCGAAGAATTGTCGCTCATGCTCCACGAGATCAAGGTCGGCAAGCCGCGCCGCGAAGCGCTCAAAGACCTGTCGCGCCGGATCAATGCGCCGGATGTCACGGCGTTCGCACGCACGCTGATCCAGGCCGACAGGATGGGGACGCCGATTGCCGAAGCCTTGGCGATCCTCTCCGAGGACGTGCGCGAGAGATTTTTCAGGCGCGCCGAACGCACGGCCCTGCAGGCGCCGATGAAGATGCTGATCCCGCTGATCTTTTTCATCCTGCCTGTGGTCGGCGTGATCGTGGGCGGGCCTATTGCGATTCAGTTCATGAACGGAAGCCTCCTGGGAGGCATGGGTGCGGGGGTCAAATAATGTTTAAACACAATGAAAAATTCACAATGAAGAATGAACAGTTCAAAGACAAGATTGCGACGATCTTTGAAAAGGCCTTCTTCTTTGTGGTTTTTCGTTGCGGTTTCTTGAAGTTTCAATTGATTGAACCGTGTTCTGTGGCGGGACACGATTCGATACCGAACGCATCCGCTCGTACTAGCGGAAATCTTCGAGGAAAGGAGGACGTAGGTTTAGGCGACCTAAAAACCGAACGTAATATGTGCTGAACGTACGCAATAAGCTTTGGGTGAAGGCCATTGCGTGGTTGATAGTCCTCACCTTCCTGCCTGAGCAGGTGGCGTGGGCTGTCGACTATAATCTGCGCGGCGCGCTGAATGGAGCGTTAGCTTCTGTTTCGAGCGCGGCAACCGTTGCAACGGACGCCTCTGTCCTCCAGAAGACCCAGAAGGATGAAGCCTTTGACCGGGCAATAGCGGATGCCATCGCTTCTTCGTTGCAGCCGTTGATCGGCAAGCCCGCCACGGATATCCGGCTCTCCCGTCAGGTCTCTGTTCACAGGAATTATCCTCTTAATCTTACGCAGAATAAGATTGATGAATTACGTGCCTGGATGATGGATTCAGGCCGGAATCTCGTGACCTGCGGCGCCTACGCCCTCTCGGGCCTCTTTGAAGCCATGGGGCAGAAAATATCGCCTTACCAGATGGCCCAGAGCGCCCTCCTTATAGATATTCTTTCTGATTCTTTAGATATCTATACCTATAACCAGGCCAAGAAGCTTGAGAATTCCCTGTATGCCCTTTCCCAGACGGCCCTGCTTTATGGGTATGAACTTAAACCCTTCTACTGGAAAGACTTTTACTCCAATACTAAAAATATTGCAAAAGCCTTAAATAAGTTAATACCCTATATTGCGTTCGTGGATGACGACCACATGGTCCTTGTTAAAGGACTTTCTAAAGGTTCTGTGATAATCGAAGATAACGGCAAGAAAAATATTTGGACCCTCGCTGAATTTGAGCGCCGTTTCTCCAAATACGGCCTGGCGCTCTCCAACCGCATCCCGCAGGGTTATGATATCGAGATCCTTGAAGAGACTGTGGCCAAGGCGGTCCAGGGCGCGGCAAGAAAGCACTATGACGAGATCACGACCATTGACGATCTTTGGAAGACGAGCGAAAGCGATGTGTGGCTGAGCGCCTTGACGTTGGCTGGGACGTTTGTTCTTGGAGGTTTGGGCGGATTCTCCGGCTTGGGCCAGGCGGCACAGACAGGCCAGGTGGCATGGAGTACGAGCGCGGCGACCCAGGCCATGTTGACAGGCCTTGCGGCTTCCCAGATCAGCAGCGCGGCGACCAACATCGCGGCAACACAGTGGGGTCTTAGCCCTGCCGCAGCGCAGATTTTCGGCGCCATGGCCGGCGGCGCGGCCGGCGCAGGTTTTTCGCAGTCCTTCGGCGGGGCCGCGGGCGGCTATTGGAAACCGTCAAGCATGGGCGGCAACGCCTTCAGCAATTACCTGAGCCAGCACGCGACCCTCGGCGCCATGACGACAGGCGCGATCCAGGGCGCATTCACAGGAACGGCCCAGGTGTTTGCCGAAAAATCCATCGGGAGCGACAGCATTACGGCAAAACTCCTCTACGGCCTCGGTTCATCGGTCGTCGGGTATGTGGGCGCCGAATATACGTTGAACCAGTTGGGATACAATTCCGTTTATCAGTTGAGCGAGGAAGATTTTAAGGCGCACACCAACGGCAACGGGACCTTTGACCAGAAGACGGGGAGCTATCGCGTGTATGCCAGCGATTACAAAGAAGGTTCCAGCAAATGGTGGAATTTCCTGGGCAACACGGCCCTGGCTGTCAAAGACATCGGGTTCCAGCGCTACACGCTTTCCAATCTTATAGGGACCGCCTTAGAGCAGGTCATCGGCGAAGACGATTTCGGCTATTCCAGGATCCTCGGCCAGACCGCAGGTTCCCTCGTCGCGGGCAAGATATACGGCGGATCGCAGTCGTATGTGCTGGATGCCATTTTGAGCGGCGCTTCTTCCGCCCTTTTGGCGACGATGGGCGGCAAGTTCGACAAGGAGACAGGGAAGAATTCCTGGGGGTTGACGGCGACGCAGATGGCCCTTTTGAATTTCGGAATGACGTCCATGATCAAGGCGGGCTACGACGCTTTTAGCGCCAAAGGCGAAGGCCAGAGCTTCAGTAACGTGTTTACGCAGAGCCTGCTCGGGAGCACCAAGGACCTTGCCGACAACCTCTTCTTCTTCGGCAAGACCTCGCCATTCTACAGCCCCGAAACCATGAGCTCTTTCCGGAGCTGGCAGTACACGGAGAAGCTCCTCGATTTCGCGGGCGTCTCTAAATTCTATGCCAATGCCAACCAGATCATGAAAGACAACGATATGTCGTGGGAGGAAGTCGTTGACAATGGGTATGTCGATAAGATCACGCGTCCGTTCGGCAATGCGTTTGTCGGCTACGTGAGTTCCACCCTCCACTATACGGCCGCGGACAACCTGGCCTACGTCATGAACAGGGGCATCAATGCGATTTACGACAAGCTGACGGAGGTCAAGATCAAGACGCTGCCGGCGGGTAAGGATCCCGTGCAGGTCATCTTGAAGCTGCAGACGGACACGGCGGCCCTGGATGCGGCCTTGCAGGCGGCCCGTGACGGAGAATCAACGTCTATGGAAAACCTCCTCAGTCTGACGGCGGGCCAGACAGCCGTCATGGAGATCACCCGGGGCGGCAAGACGCAGGTCCTGCAATACGATCCCGCCAACCCGCTCGCCGCGATCGACGCGTCTCTAATCATCGGGGCCGACAGGGCGGACATCAAGATCGTATTGCCCGGCATGAGCGTGGACCAGCAGGCCGTGATCGACAACAGGGCTGTCTTTGATCAAGAAAAACTGGCCAGTGGCATTACGGATCCTGGCATGAAGGCCTTGTATCAGTCATTCATCGGTTCCTGGAGAACAGGCGAAGGCAATACCCAGATAGAGATGACATCCGCCGATAAACAAGGAGTTTTTGCCAAATTTCTCGGATTGGGGACATCTAAGGGCATTGGATATGTGTCGCCTCAGAACGGCGCAAATTCGCTTGTTGGGTTCGATGCATCGGGCGACGTGACGGCTGCGCGCTCTTGGAGCTATAGGGAAGGGAAGGGATTCTTTGCTTGGCTCCTCGGGCGCACAGGCTCAAGCGGCTATCAGACCACGCAGAACTACGGCGGGGTCAATGGTGTCGTCACCCCCGACAGATATTACGATGTCCGCGAGTTCAACGTTGTCAACGGCAACCGCCGCAACGAAGTCATCTATAAAGGATTTACAGGGACATATACGAGCACCGTCAACGTCGGTGCCAAGCCGGAAGCGATCACGCGCTCCGCATACATCATGGGCGCGTTCGTTCCCAATCGCCTTCTGACAGGCAACAAGGAGGACATAGGATACAGCGTTACCGGCCTGGTTACAGGTGCTTCGCGTTACGCCGACCCCAAGAATGTGATCCAGAATCCGGCGGTCCTTATGCCGACGCTCGGTTCGGCGGCGTCAACGACAGAACCCGGCGAAACCAAGGGTTTTGAAAAAGCCACGTTCGGCTCGACCTACGCCGAGATCAAAAACATTACGGAGGCAGGGACTTCTTACAGTGTCCTGCAGGGTAATGATAAGGCCAAGGCGGAGACGATCACCATTAATCCTGACCTCATGCAATTGCAACTCAACCGGGCAAGCGACCAGGTGGTGATTGCGCAAGGCACGCCTCGCCTGCCTTATGGATCGGTATTGAGGATCTCCGCGTGGACAGACCCGGGTGTCATCAACGGCGAGAAAGAAAAGATGTACAAGAACGTCTCGCTTGTCTTCGGCAATCCGTTTAAGCAGCAGGTGAACGGCAAGGCCCTTTTGGATAACGTTATTAATTTCTACAGCCTGCCCGGAGCCGGCAACGGCTGGAGATGGGACCGTACGTTCAAGCATATCCTCGAGAAGGCCGGCGTGGATCAGCCTGTTGCGCCGAAACCTGTTGAGACCATTGAAAAGAAATTGGAAACACTGCGCATTGAATCGCCGGCCGTTGCCGAAACAAAGATCAAGGAAGTCTTCGGCGCCGACGCCAAGGTTGTCTTGATCACGCCGCAGGACAGCGGGATCGATCCGGACCTCGCCAAAGGGCACTTAGCCTACAACATCAACGGGGAAATATATAATCTTATCGATAATCAGTTGGTTCCTGTTACCAAATCTCCGTCGGATACGACGGCAAATATGCCTGTCAAGCCTGAGCTGGTGACATTGCCGAGCGGCGAACCGCTCCCCGTATCCCAGACCCCGGAGACTGTGACGGCGGGCACCGACGTTGCGAAGACCGCAGAAAATCCGGGCCGCGTCGCCGGCGGGCAGGCCACCGTGTGGGCGAAGCTGAGCGAAGAATTGACCGGTATCAACAGCTGGGTCGTGCGCGGCGGCGAAGCGGATGCGACGCGCAGCTTCCTGGCGAGCAGCGCGGCAGGCCAGGTTTACACGGCGCCTGTCGACAAAATATGGGCCGACGATAAAGGGCGCTGGGGCGTTGTGGCGCACGTCATGGACAGGAAACAGGGCATCATCCATGGCGCCGAACTGTTGGATAAGACATACCTGCCTCAAAGCTTCCCGTCGGGCCAGGGGAAGAGCGAGCCGCAAAAGGACGCCATCAGGTTTGCGGACGATGCCTACAAATTGATGGTGGCCTCGAACAGCGAATTCCGGCAGGAAGGCCTGGTTAAGTTCACAACGGGAACAGAGCTGCCGTTGTTCATCGGCCGCGATAACGAAGGCAAGCTCATTGTCAATTCCCTGGCGGGGGTGTCGGGCACGACGCTGATAGCAGGGCCTGATACGACCATCGGAACAGCGTTGATCAGGAGCGGCAATGCGGATGCGAGATTTGTTTCAAGGATCGTCACGGACCGCGCCACCGGCGAGACATCGCAGAATTTCAACGGCACCACCAACGGCCTGGAGGTCGTGCGCAGTCTCATCGGCAAGGGGTCGAGGGTGACGCAGCCGGATGTCGTGCGCGGGATCAATGGCGATACCGTGACGCGGGTGATGAGCATTTCGAAGTTGGACAGCGTGTTGACGGCGCAGGCCCAGGGTGACGCCTTCAAGTCTTGGGCCAGCCATTTCGATATCGCCGCGATCCAGAAATTGACAGCGACCCACAAGGCCGGCGGGACGGAGCTCACAGAGACGAAGTCCGTGCCTATGGCAGGCCGCCTGGCGGTCATGAATGTGACGGTCAACGGCAAGTCGTCCCAGCAGCTGGTCGTGCCGTTCTCCGAGACGTGGTGGATCCATCCGTCCAATGTCGCCGGAGACGGCTCAAAGAGCAGCACAACCCTTGCCGTGGAAAAGGGTGCCGTCGATCTTATTTCTTCCGTCTTGTTCGACGGAGGGCTTGTCATCAAATCGACGCAGGGAAAGACGCCTGTTCCGCTGACGATCAACATCGCGCAGCAAGGATACGGCCAGTATGCCATCGGCGGTTTCGACACCTCCTTGTTGAGCGCCGAGAACGCGACGCACACGATCGGCGCGACGTTTACGTACGGCAAGAACGCAGAGAATGAGAAGGTCCTCGATGATTCGCAGATGGTGCCTTTCGGCAGAGGGTTCAGGGTCGGCTCTGCCTCCGCCGGCCAGTCCGTCACGGTGACATTCAAGAACAATATGCCGTGGGGTATGGACGTCAACGGGCCGGGAGCCGTTGTCCGTGATATGGGCCGGCTGAATATTTCTTTGGGTACGCTTTATAATGCCAAGGCCGGTGAAGTGGAGACGGCCAAGACGATAGAAAGGGCCCAGGCCCACCTGACCGACGTTAAGGTCTTGTATCTATTGAAGGAAGCAGGGGCGCAGACGGCCGGCCAGGGGTGGCTGCCTGATTATACAAGGAGCCAGGCCAGAGGCACCATTGAGTCATGGTACGGGACAGAAAAACGGGAGGATGCCACGAACGTTCTTACGTCCCGCGTCCTGGGATTGGACGGCATCGTTCAGGTCAATAAATATGCGAACAACAAGAATGAGAGGAATGTGATACCTGCCTTGATCGCCGAAGGGCAGGGCGATAAAGGCGGCATCTATTGGAGCCGCAGCGGGGGCGCTCCGTCGGAACCGACCGCCGCGATCAAAGCCGGCAAACAACCTTACAACTCGTTCCTCGTTCTCGACCCCGGCGATACGAAAGTTGTCACTTCGATGGCCGATCCCTCAAAAGGCATCATCGTCTCCCGCGGGCTCTTCCGTCTCGAACTGAACCAGAACGAACAAGGTGATTTTATAGGATTTGGCCACCAGGCGCTGACAGCGGATAATGCGCAGCACACTTTGAAGCTGAGCAACGGCACGACATATACCTATGTTCCAGGGGTCCGCAACGAAGAGAACCCTGAGGCGTCAAAGCCGGCGCAGCTGCTCACCAGCGGCATGATCCCCTTGTCCGATAAGATAAAAGTCGGCGCCAGGGCGGATCAGGAAGACGCCGTTATTATTTTTGATCATAATGAGTCGCAATATGGTTTCAGGGCCAAAACGCCGGCAGCCATTGTTTATGACATGGGCGAGTCCATGCGTCTTTATATGACGCCCTTGTGGAACGAGAAAACCAAGACTTACGGTCCCGGCAAAGGGCCTGTCTATGGCGTGATGGACTTGAAGGATGTCGCCTTGTTGATCAAGACGGACGGCCTTAATAAAGAGGGGCATAATGATTGGCTGGTGGATTATAAGCACAGCCAGGCGAGCGGAACCGTCAAGACGTGGGTGCACCAGATGAGCGAGCCCTCTGATCCGGGGAAGATCGCGCATGCGACCGTGTTAGGGTTCGGCGAAATGACACAGGTCCAAGGCAAAGAGTCCGTGAATATTCCGGCCATCAGCGCTGTGGGCGCGACATTTGCTTTAAGGAATTTCGGGGATGGTTCCGGCGACGCCGGTTCATACAGCCGGGTTGCCAAGGGTGCTGTTGATGTGGAAACGAGGGTTATCCAGGCCGGCAGTATGGGCATGATTTCCGAGGGAAAACTTCTGTTTGAGCTCCAGATGGACAAGCAAGGGGCCATTATCGGCTTCAACAACCAGGCCCTTTTTGCCGACAATGCTCGCCACACGATTGGAGGGGGCTACAAGTTCACGGCGGGCAACGGCGTCGATGTGCCGGATACCCTGGATGACAGCAACATGGTTGCGTTCGGAAAAGATTTCAGGGTCGGGGCCAAGTCGGACAAGACTCCGGCTGTGGTCGTTTTTGATCACGCCGCAATGTGGGGAGTGAAGACGGAAACGCCGGCGGCTGTCTCCTATCATATGAATAATACGACCATTTCTCTGGATCCTTCTTCGAGCATCGCAGGCGTCCGCGGCACCGCCCATCTGCGCGACATCAAGGTTTTGTATACTTCCAACGGCCCAGGCGCAAAAGATACCTTTGCCCAGATCCGCACCCCTGATTTCAGCAGCAGCCAGGTGAGGGGTGAAGTCGTCACATCTACCAACGGAAAGAAAGCCCAATTCAATATCATGGGGTTCGGCGAGTTGACCTCAGGGAACGGCGGCGAGGTCCCCGCCCTGAAAGGTTACGGCGACATCATCTGGGCAAGGAATTTCTCGGGCGGCGGCAAGGGCGGCAATAATTATCTGAGCATCACGCGTGGCACCGTCGACGTCTCAAGCGAGAGCCTTTCTGCCGGCAGTCGCGTCATTAAATCGCATGGGCACATCCTCACGGAACTTCAGACCAACGACAAGGGCATCTTTTCCTCTTTCGGCACGCAGGCCATGACAGCCGACGGCGCCATTCATCGGACCCCGACCGATACAAGGCGCGCGCCCATGCTCTTGAAGGATATGTTTGTTTACGGCACAGACTTAAAATTCGACCACACTAAACCGCTTGGGGTTTCGGCACTGCAAGGGCACAATATTCGCGCCGTCACAAGCGCGTCTACAAGCCTGGGGGATGGAAGGAAGCTCACTCCCTTGACCGCTTATCAGGTGACGTTCAACGACGAAAGCGGCCAGATGTCCATTGCTGCCGGAGCGAGATTCAAGGATCAGAGCGGCAATGTTTTTAAAACCACAGAGCAGGGCGTTGAGCTCGTCTCCGGTCCAATGAAAGATGCTAATGATGCCCTGAGAGAACGTAATCGTCAGCAGGCGGCGGCACAGACTGCGGCGGTGAGCCAGAAAAGAGAAGGCCTGGAAAGAAAACTCAAGGAAGCAGGGGATGATCTGCGGCGAGCCAATGACCGGTATAAGAGGGAAATGGGCAAGACCGACTGGTTCTGGCTCCGTGTGAACAATTCCAAGGAAGAGGGCCTGCTGAAATCCGCACAAGACAGATATAAGTCCGCGATGCGGGAATATGCCACATTCTTGAGGGATAATGACTGGAACGCCTTGGATCGTCTTGCCAATCCCGGGCCTTCCTACGACGAACGCTATGATGGCAAAGGCGCAGATCATTACAGGACGCGTTTCGGCCTGGAGACTGAAGTCGCCAACGATGTGATCAAAACCACGAAGGGCCGGCTTGGGGTTATGGAAGCCGTGCGCCGCGTGCAGGAGGAATACAATAGGGCCGTCGCAGACTTGAATTATTTCGCCGAATCGAAAAACAAACTGACGGCTTCCGGAGGGACGCGGCTTATTAATACTACCGGTCAGCTCTGGGATACGCCTTTGCATTTTAAGGAAGAAATGGACGAAGGTATTTCCATGTGGAGGGATGCTTTTGAGTCAAACGCGAAGGGCCGCATGCAGAATATTGCTCATCTGGAGGCCTTGTTGAAGCAGGAAGGCAAGACTCTTTCTCAGACGCAAGTGCAGCAGATACAGACATTAATAGGTGAAGCCAAGGGGCTCTATGACAGGGTCGGTTCCGGCAACGACAAACAGGTGGAGGCGATCCTTGAGACCAACGGCGTCAGGGTCTGGCTGAACAAGCACACGAAGTTCGGCTATGACTATAATCCTGATTGGGGCCCTCAAGGGATCGTCAAGGGCGCAGGCGCTGTGGTGGGATATGCCTTTAATGATGTCGTTTGGCCGGTGATCTTCGGAACGTATTCGGCGGCCAAGGGCGGTGTCATCGATCTGGCTGGGACGGTTGCGGGCAATAAGGGCTGGAAACAGGCTGCCGATGATAGCTATGCCGGTTCCATCATGATCTGGGCCAATAGCTTTGTTGGAGACTCGATGCAACTTGTTTCAGGCGATCAAGCCGCGGTCACGTGGGTCGAGAAAGCCATAGAGTTGAGCAAGCCGGGAACGCTGAGGGTCAACAAGACGGGCGCGGACTGGAGAGATTGGGAATTTGTCGGGATCCAAGACGGTGTCGAAGTTTCCTTCAGGGGGAGCGAGGTTACTGCGTTTGCCGGGATAAAGATGGCCAAGGAAGTGGGCAAGGCGCAATGGGAAAGAGGCGACAAGCTCAGCGGCGGTTTTAATGTCGCCGGCGCATATGCGGCTCAGACGTTAAAAGCCATTGATGAGTTGTTGATGTCGGGCAAGGTTGCCGGCGTGAATGTCGGCCGTACGGCGGTTGTAGGCGTCAGCTTGACCGTTCCTACCGTCGATGTTATCAAATATAAATTGACGGGTGAATATCTTTCCGATAGTGAGGGGACAACCCTTGCTATTTCGTTCCTCTTGCCGGCTGCCGGCGCCAAACTGGCTGCTAGCGGACAAGCGGCCCTGTCGACCGTCACTGCTGTTGAGGGTAGTGTTTGGACAGCGCGAGCACTGACCGTGGCCAATGCGGCCCTCAAGATTCCCCAGGCCGCGAATGTCGTCAATCTGGCCAATTTCGGCCTGGCGAGCGGTCACTTGACGACGACGATGACGACAGGCAGTCCTATGGACTTGACCCAGAGCATGGGGAATGTCTTGACGACCTACGGCCTTGTCGGAGCTTTCCAGACCATCGGAACCGCCGTCAGAGGCACTTACGCCGTTCAGAATGCCTCCCGCGCCACGACATATCTTATTGCAGGCGCGGCCGGGGCAGGATTGAGCGTCGGCACAGGGATCTATCGCAGCGAGATCAGCTCTATTCCGCAGGCCGGCTGGTATGCATTTACAGGAGCCGTGGGCGGCGCAGCCAGCTACCGCGTTAACAATCCTATCGCTTTTGCCGCGACCTCGGGCCTCATTGCCAGCGCGATCCGCCAGCCTTTCAAATCAAATGTCGATTCCGTGGGCAGCGCTTTGTTGAACATCGGCAAAGACACCTTTGTGAGCGCGGGCATAGGGTTGTTGGCCAACAAGGCGCCTCAAATAGGTTCGTGGCTTAATGAGCAGTCGTTTGTGACAAGGCACGCTGTCATCCTTGGCAGCGGCGCGCTTTCCTTCGGTATCGCCAGAGATTACATCAATAGCCCGTCTTTGAATCCTCTGACTACTTTCAATACGCCCGGCCAGCTTCTTGTCAGCGGCGTCAAGGGCGCTTTCATAGGAGAATTGGTGGCTTATGGTGCCAAGCAATATACGTTAGGCGCGACAGGGCAGGTGGCATCCATACAAGCCAATACGGCTAAGTTTGCAGATCTGAATGCCTTGACGACAGAGATGTATAGCAGCGCGAAATCGTGGTGGCTCGTCAGCGGCGTCATGTCCGGGACCAAGCCTTTTGTGGACACCGCCCTGGCTACCGTCGAGCATGGCACCGATTGGGCGGTAGATAAGGTGTTGGGCAGTAATTTCAGCCAGGGTCAGGCTGTGTTCGGTTTCTATACGCCTGTCAGAAACGATAAGGGAGAGGTGACCGGCATCCAGCGTTCATGGCTGCGCGATATGGGCCAGGCGCCGCAAAGGATCGCTGATCCGTTGACAGGCGAAACCAAGACCGTCTATGAATCTTTCAGCTTCGGGAAATATTATGGAAGTCTTGATAACGGCGGGTTCTTGTATAGCCTGGCCAACTCTCCTCGTGAAGGTATGATGATCGGGCCCATTGTCAAGATCATGAGCAGGACGCCTGTGACGCCTGAAGAGACGTTGCTGGGCCGCGCCCCTGTGATCGGTTCTTCAGTCGCCAAGCTGGAAACAGGCTTTTTGAGAATGCAGGAAGGCTGGGCCAAAGAACTCGCCGGGACTTCTCTGAAAGATTTGATTGCCGCGGGAGATCTCTCCGGCGCCTTCACTGTTGCCAAGGCAGGGGCTTTGAGCTTTGGCGCCAAGGCTGTTTCCTTGGGCAAGGTCGGTTTCACCGTCGAGACGATCAACAGGACGATGCAGGGCGTCAATAGGCTCGGCGCCTACGTCGATGCGATGACGGGCGATCTGGATGCGACAACGCTCGCGCAGGTCGGCACGGATTCCTACGCCACAAGTCACTATCAAGGTTTCTCTGCCGCTGATATGCAGATCCTGCCATGGGCGGCTCTCTTTACGATGAGAAGCGCGGCCCTTCCGGAGCATATCGCCAAGATGTATTACGATCAGGGTCAATTCGGCCTTGCGACGCAAAAATTTGCAGAATTGGCCGGGCGCAACCCGGCGGATGCCGAAGCGCAGTATAACCTCGGTTTGTCTCAACGCGCCGCAGGCCAAAAAGATCTTGCCAGGGCATCATTTGAAAAGGCAGAGTCTTTGGCCAGGGAAACGGGCAATATGGAGCTTGGCCGCCTGGCCTTCTCGCAGCGCCTGGTGGGGATGGACCATGCCCAGGCAGAGATGCTTTTAGGCGATACCATCAGACAGACGAGCACCGCAAGGAAAGAAGCGCTTGCCTCCGGAGACCTGCAGACCGCCAACTCCCTGAAAGCCGAACTGTCCTTCCTGGGCGAGACGAGGCTTGTTGTGCGCGGCCAGATGGAAGCAGCCAGGAACAATACGGAGCGCGCGGCGATCTTGTTCACAGCAGCCTTGCGCTTGAATCCGGCCAATGTTGATGCGCAGCTCGGTTTGCGCAGCGTCGATCCGATCCAGCTTCTTGGTTTGCCTGATTCTGCTGATGCCGCCCAGGTCCAGACGGCTGTATCCCTGCGTCGCGACGGCCTGGAGAGGCAGATTGCCAACAGAATGACAGAAATCGAGAGATTAAGGAACAGGGTTGAAGAATTAAAGGCCCAGGGGAATACGACGGGCGCAGCGCAGTGGGAAGCCCAGATCAAGAGGCTCGAGGCAAGAAATGAATCCGCGCAGAGACATCTTTCGACATTGCCGCAGTTGGAACGCAGGGCCATGGAGCAGGTTACCCAGATCGCCAAGGGCGAATCCTCGACGACAAGCCCAACATCGGTTTCTGTGCCGATGCCAAAAGAAAGAACCAGGATTGAACGCGCCGTGGCCGAACAAAAGGACAGGGGTGTTGCCGCCGGCAAGCTTTCCGGTTTGGACGTTGTCCTTTTGGAAGGCACAAGAGAGGGCTACATCGTCGGCAAGCACAGGGCGTATGTGGACGTCGATTCCTCGACGATTTATGTGGCGAGCGAGTTCTGGAACCAGGCGCAGGGCGCTGCCAGGACCAGTGAGTTAGGCAGGGAATTAACGACGTTGAGGGTCGCCGCGCGTGACTATAGCCGCTTGATCCTGTCCGCCCAGGAAACCTCGGCAGTTCTCGAAGGTCGCCAGAGCGTGCGCCAGGCCGTTGAGGACCGTCTCTTGGACGCAGTTTCAACCCAGGGTAAGATCAAGGGTTTGTCTCCTATCCAAGTTTCTTTAAGGCTCAATGAAATGAGGCAGGGGGTCATGGCGTCTTACAGGCAGGCTGAGATCGTTTACAAGTTCGATAAAGCTTTAAGAAACGCCAAGACGCCTGCCGATCTGAGGGTCGCTATCCAGGAAGCTGGCGGCGGCGGAAAGACATTTGTCGACGTGACGCTCCTGCCTTCGCTGGTGGCCAAGAACAAGGCGTTCGGCGGCGTCACAGCCATGACGACATACGGCGATTCCCTTTCTCTGGAGTTGGCCAATCTGGCAAAAGCGGTTTATGGGGACCGCCTGGGTGAGATCCGCTATACCAACCGTTCTACGTCTCATTCCTTGAATGATTTTGGAAGCAAGATCGAAGTGCTTTCATTCGAATCGTTCACGAACCTCGTTCATGCCCAGAAGTACGCAGACAAGACGGGCGATGCCGCTGCTCCGCGGTTGGATATGCCGAGGATCAAGAATTCCATCTTCCTGATCGATGAAGCGCACACCATCGGCATGCTGCCCGGCATCAGGGAGGGCCAGGGTACAGAGGCCATCATTACGGGCAAGGCGCAGTATGAAAAGATGCGTAAAGAGATGACGAACTTGGAGCGCCAGACGAACATAAAGGGCCGTCAGGCGTGGCAAGAAGTCCAGAATTCCTCTGTTAATATCACGCCGGGCAACTATTATGAGACTCTCCGTTCGAGCTTCGGAGATGCGCCTTTAACCGGCGAGCAGACCCAGGCGCTAGACAAAGCAAAGCTCGCGGATGCTTATTTCCGCGTCAGGGAATATGAGATGTATCAGAAGGCGCAGCAGCGCGGAGAGATGTTGCAGACGAGCTTGTCGTCCAGAGGGGCCTTGAGTCAGATGACTCCGAAGATCGCAGAGGCGGTCAGCCAGGCCAAGCAAAGCGAGCCGTTGAGATATCAAAGCGCCAGCGATGCAGCGATCGCTCGCAGCATTCTTTTGGAGCGGCAGGGCGCGGCCCTGGGCAGGGAATTTGCCGATATCCTCGGCTCTAGCTTCTATCGGCAGAAATATGCGGATATGCTGACGGCGCGTGATGCAAAGAGTGCGGATATGGCGGCATCGGAACTCGGAAAAGTGGTCCTGGAAGGTGCGACCAGGGCCGCGCAATATTCCGGCAACGAATATTCCGTCACCAAATACAACATCGAGGTCTTGGCCGGCAGCGGCAAGGCAGATGGCAGGTTGCATTTGCCGATGGGCGAGATGCAGGCCTTGCAGATCAAATGGGACAAGCCGTTGACAAGGCCGCTGGGCGACACCATGGATGTGACGCAGTCCTTTGAGGCGTTAAAGGAGATCGGCGGCGGCCTGATGTTGTCTGCCACGTTGGCCAGCGGAACGATCGCCGAGAGGAAGCTTTCCGAGATCGGATACAAGACCCTTGAAAAAGGCGTCAAGCCCGTCTTGTCCGCGAATAAGCAGGAAGAGTTGGCCAAGAATGCGCCGGCGATGTATCGTCAGATGTATGATGAGATGCAGGGCGTCGGGTTTGACAAGGCCGGCCAGTTTGCGTTGTTCAGCGGGCATCGCCAGGTCAAGGAATTCAATCAATACCTGGAGAATGTTCATGGGGTGCAGAGAGTGCGCGGCCTGGCCGGCGAGGGACGCACCGTGACCGGACAGAACCTTGTGTTCGGCCCGACCATGCCGGATGCCGTGGAGGCCGCGCAGATCAGAGGTGTTGCTGACGTCAGCAGTCCCGTGCGCGTGATCACCGGTACGGTTGCCCAGGTCGGTACAGGCATAGATGTGGCGTGGGCCAACGGCGCTATCAATAAGAAGGCCCTCCACTTGGCTTATCCGGAAGACATTACGGAATCCGAAATGATCCAGGCCTTTAACCGCATCATGGGTAATAGAGGCATCGGCATGAATCCCGAAGTGTGGATCTATACCAATACCGAGAAACTGGATGCGACGCCCGGCTTCTCCGCCTATAAACCTAAAGAAGGATGGTCTGTCGACGCTTGGGATTCTCATCTGAATACCGTCCAGGCGACGAATGAGTTCTATAAGACACAGCTTTCCACAGTTTCTTATGAAAGACAGGCGCCTGCCTCCGAATATAAAGGCGAGGCCAATATCACACGCGGTTCTCCGAAGACGGTTGAGGAATTTGCAACACGGTTGGTTGATCGCGGCGTCATCAGCGCCGAACAAAAGACAGATTTCACGACATCGTTTACGACGCAAAACTCCTGCCTTGTCGGCCAGAATGGCACGCTTAGCGACGCAGGAAGAAGCATCGCCGGCCTTTCGCTCGTCGTTCTGGAAGGCACGCCTGTTCAGCAGCAGAGTTTCAATGTCGCCGTCAGCACCCTGAATCCTTCCAGCGGCATCAATGTGAATGTCTCGGCCGCTCCCGCTTCGCAGGCGCCGGTCCTGACGCCTATCCAGACGATTTCCGCTATCCAGCAGTTGTCTTCACAGGGTATCATCCGCCTGAATGACAACGGCTCGACCCTTAGCAGCTTTATCCAATACGGCTCCCTGGCCGGCATCGCTCCTGAAAAGTTCGCCGGCAAGGTGGGCACTGCAGACCTGACCAGGGCCATCGGCTATGCCCAAATCGACAGCGTCCCGTATTATTTCACGCAAGTCCTGGTCAATGCCCTCCCGGCGGATGATGCGTTCCGCAGCGCTGTTGCGCCGATGGTCGCAAGCCAGAGAGAGGCGTATGAAGGCCTTAATACAGCGACGAACGATTTCCTCCGTTCCATGCAGAAGGGCGCATCGGCCGCAGAACAGAAACTGCTGGGTGTTAAAGCACAGGAGGCGGGCCGGACGTTTGAACAGGCTCAGCCGACCATGGCGAGCCTCGGTTCTGCCGCCCAGGCCATCCCCGGCGCGAGCGCCGAAAGCCTGATCCCCTGGTTTACGCCTCATCTCCAGAATACGACGACGATGGCCAACGTTATCGGCGGCGGTGTGTATAACCTCAAGAGATTTAATGTTCCGATGGACAAGATGACGCCGCAGCAGATCGTCGGTATCTCTACGTCCTATGCGGCATCCGATATCCTCAGGGCCCTGCCTAAGAAAGCCGCATCGGATACAGCGAAGCTCGCGCAAGCCGTCTCCAGGCTTGTCCGCGTCCAGCAGTCATTGCAGTTGTTGAACCAGAGGGGCATCTCTCAAGTCGGCAACATCAGCCAGGAAACGATCAAGGCCCTTGCCAATGATGACCGCGCCTTCAGCCAGTTGATGGAAATTGCCGGCAGGAAGATGACTTTGACCATGTCCATGCCTTCCAGAAGGGAAAAGCTCGTCGGCAGCATCCTTAAAGATATTAGCAGGGACGTGGCGCAGTTGAGGCTGCAGGGCATCGAGATGGATGGGACGAAAAATATCACACCGGCGATGATCTTGTTGACCGCCAGGTCCGTCGTCAAAGAAAAGAGTATTTCGGATGTCCAAGAGGCCAATGAGTTGACGAGGAACCTCGCCAATGATGCAGCCTTGATGGTGACCGGCCTTGGCAGCGCCCAGCCTGTCGCGCAGGAGTTTGAGGCGTTCAAAACATCGGCAGACGAGGCGATAGCCAAGGTGCAGACGCAGGCAACGGAACTGAACCAGACCTTGGAGCTCCTGTCTCAGAAACAGGCGGCGATCCAGCGGACGCCTGAAGTTTTGGCAGGATTGTCCAGCCAGGACAGGGACTGGAACTTGGCGGAGATGCTCCTTGTTTCCAACCTGCGTTCCCGCGTTTTGGCCGGCGAGATCGATCTTGCGGCGGTCAGCCAGAAACTTGCCGATTGGCAGAGAGAAGTTTCTCTGATCGCGCAAAAAGGATTTGAACAGAGGACGCGGCTGACCGCTGCCGGGCTTGATGAGACTGCATACTTCCAGACACAGGAATCGGTGTTGGCCGGCGAATTGGCGATCCAGGGTCAGATCCAAACAGGCATTGACCGGGCATTGAGGGGCGCTATCGCCTCGGCTCAGCGCAAACAGGGACTCAGCCAGCTTTATCAACAGATTGGTTTTGCCACAAGACGTTATGTTCCAGACGGTTTCGTCTCTAAGTTCAGACAGAGCTATTATGCCCCCATCAGGCAGTACGCGACCGAGAGACAAACAGCCACGCATCAATTTGAAACAGCTTTCTCGCAGGCCCCGGCCAATCAGGCATTGCCCGGCCTGGGATCTCTTGTCATCGGCACGGCCTATGATTTCTCCGGCGTGGCTTTGCCGCAGGTCGATATGTCCGCCTTGAAGAGCCCGCTGTGGCAGGAAGCGCCTATTCATGCGGCGTTTAATTCCAGCCTTAATATGATGGTCTATGAGCTTGTTGGCGGCGTCCAACAGATGATCAATAGCGTCAGAGACAGGATCGTGCCCGCCGGCGTCTCAGTGCCGCAGGAACGCCAGTGGCTGAGCGCCAGGTCTCAGACAGCCCTGGGCACGATGGCGACGATCCTGAATGGCGAGCCTTACTGGACGGTCTCCGATAAATTGCAGAGATTACAGGCGCTTTCCAGTGTACCGCAGGTCCTGCCGCAGGCGTTGTTTGACAGGCGCGCACAAGCTGTCAGCGAGATTAATGTCATGTTGCAGCAGGCGAGTCAGACCTTGCCGGCCGTCATCCTTGCCGGCGTCAATAGCGAGCTGGGCGGCAATATTGTTACGCAAGACCAGGTTGCGGCCGCAGCGCAACAGGCCCTTGGCTCTCTCCAGGTTTCCGTCAGAGTCGCCGAGGGATTGCGCAGTGTCGGCATGGCCGAATCCCTCAGGACGAACGGCGGATATTCCCTGGCGATCAACCTGGCCATGGTCCAGCCGTCGGCAGCGACATTCAGGCCTTACATGCAGGGCGTCATTATCCCGCACGAGTTCACGCATATGATCAAGGATATCCTGGCGCGCAACATTCTTTCGCAGGCGGATCAGCTGGGCTTGACAGAGGCCCAGAGAGAGACGGTGAGCAACTGGCAGATCGGCCGCCTCGCCAATGAAAGAGGCGTGGATACGGATGTCATGCAGAACTTGGCGCAGATGGTTTCCACGGGCGACACGACGGCGCAGGCCCTGTCGGCCGATCAGGACATCCAGAAGACAGTGGCCAATATCCCCGGTTTGAAATCCACAAACGACCTGGCGTCCTACGCAACACCGGAGCAGCGTTCAGCCCTCTTCTCCAAGATTTCTGCGACGCAGGGTATCATGACCTATCAGGAGCCGCAGTATCCGCAATTCACGCTGCCTGTTGTCGGCGGAGATGGCGCCACAGGCGATGTGGCCGGCCAGACTTTGACGGAACAGCCTATGGAAGGGCCGATCGGCAGCAATCCTGCCGTGGCGGTCACAGCGTATAGTTCGCCTGTCGTGACCTTGAGACAGGGCGTTGAGGAGATGGCGCAGTTGAGAGGATTGCTCGCAGGGCTCGACGCCGGACTCATGGAAAGCCGCATCAGGGAATCCGAGCTTTTGATCGCTTCCAGCATGCCGCATGCTCTCGCAGGCGGCGGATGGGGTGGTCCCAAGGTTTTGGAAGGCGGCAATCCGCCTAAGATCGCCATGGTTGGCGGCGGCCCGAAGGATTTGACTGATGCCGGCAATCCGCCGAAGATGGATGAAGCGACTTCACCCGATGGTTCTCCGAAGCCTGCGCCTGCGCGACAATTCGCTGACTTTGGTGAAATGCCCATTGCTAGGAGTAATGGATTTGGTTTAGAAAGAGAACGGACCGGCGCACCAGAGAATGATAGTACTAGTAGCAGGTTTGCTGATTTTAATAGACCCTCGACTCCTAAGGGCGAAAGAGAAGGAGGGGTGGGGAGAGAGGGTTATCCTCAAGAGACAGGAGATATTTCAAAAGGAAGACCTGTTTTTGGCAACAGGGGTAGCTTCGTTGGGACGGGCGTTTCTCTTGCTTTAGAGCCGATGAGGCCTTCGGGGGTGACGTCATCCATTTCCTCTCTTATTTCACGCTCTGTGTTTACGAACGAAATAGATGTGACTTCTTCTTATAATCCGACTACCATTGCCTCTTCTTTAGTCTTACAGCCTGTTTCTTTAAATGCACTTTCTCAGCAGATTACTTTGCCTACATTGCAAAGCCCATCGTCTATCAGCGATGAGGACGAGAGAGGATATGCTATTGATTCTTTGAGTTCTCCTGCGAGGTTTGCTGATCTTGGTTCTTCTGGCATTTCGCCGCAGATATTTTTTGTGGAAACAGGCTGGTGGTCTGGGAGGGAAAAGAGAACAGGAGAAGTCAAACTTAACGGGCCTGATTATCCTATTTCGCAGACTATTCCGACATTGCGAAGTTTTGTTTCTCGTTTCGGTCGACCTGTCGAAGTGGGAGGCTATTTTATTGGTTTGAATAATTCACAGAAATTGACACATCTTGTGACGCCGTCGCTTGTCATAGGCGTTGATGCTAAGCCGTCTGATTTTGACAAAATCGGAGTCAATTGGATGAGAGTCATGCCCGCTGTTGAGCTTGGCTCTAATCAGTTGGGTCTCAAGTTGATCGCCTCCACTCTCGGGACGCAGCCAGGCCAGTTCCAGGAAGTAACCATGTTCTTCCCGCAGTCACGATTGGTCTTGGATAGACCCATGCATAGATTGCTGACCGAAGAAGCAAGAGCGAAGATATTCAACGGCGGAGACGTATCTCAGCTTTCTGATGAAGAGATCAATGGCCGCATTAGAGAATTTATTGTTAATAGGGGATATGATACTTTATCGCCGGATGTGTTCTTTGAGGCACCCTATTTTGATAAGAACGGTCAGCGCGCAGGAAATGTCAGGGTTTTGGATGCTCCAATTCCTGTTGAAACCTTAAGCTCGGAGCGCTTCTTCTTGCCAACCGCAGAGTTTGACCTTAAGACTCTTTTCAGGAATTCGTTTGAAGATGGAAGATTCTACGGCCGTGTCCATACGCACTATACTTTTACAGATTTGGATGTGGCGAGTAGTGCTCATCTCCAAGAGATGCGTAGACTTGATGCAAGATTTGAGGAGTTGTTAACGCCATTTGACATGATGGCACTCATGGGCAGTGGCAACATGAATAGCTTGCTCGGTGAGTTTTATAATGGTGCGCCGCTTAAGAGCCGCGAAGTTCTTAGTGGAGTTGTTCTATTCGATGCTATTACCAAGAAGCCAGTTGGTTCTTCTTTCTTGGATTTAGGGCGTATTCCTCAGGATCAGAAGTCACTGAATCACATTACGATAACGACCGTAGCTGCGCACGCCGCATTGGAGAGTACAAATATTAACTATGGTGTAGTTAAAGAATTCTTCGGCTTGATGCGGCAGTATTCTGCGCCTGACTTGAGCCAGATTGATTACATCGCCAGCTCGCCTGCGACATCAGTGACGTCGCTCCAGCAGACACAGCAGGAACAGGTTAGGCTCAGAGAATTAACGGGTTCGCTTGATGCGAAGTTGATGGAAGCGCGCGCGGCCGAATCCGCTACGCTCGCTACCTTTAATATTAATGAAGCGCCGGTGGATGTGCTGGTCAATGCGCTTAGGAACAAAGGATTCGCCAGCGAGCTGCCTGCTGCAGAGCGGCCCGCTGCTTTGGTCAATGTTGCCCAGAACATCAGGGTCCAGGCCCAGGCAACACCGTTCACGTCGCTTGAAGACCTGCAGAGGCGCATGCCCGAAGTTGCCGGTTATCTCGGCCCGCAGGTCAACTACATGAAGATTCCGTCCCTCTCCGCCTCCTCTAATGAGACTTTAAGGTCTGGCCTCAAAGTCTCATTAGCCGGCTTGAGTTCGCCTGCCGAAAAGAAGATCAATGAGATGGCGCAGGAAGAGCTTGATAAGCTTCTCAGGGAGTCTGGTGTGTCTGCCGATGAATTGGAGGCGATCGAGCTGGTTGATTTGGCCAGGACGACCACACTGAGCGGCCATCAGGCAGACGATGTCTCGTTGGAAGAGATGAGCCGCCAGAGGACATATATCAAATGGCGGCCGGGCAGCGGCGTCATCAGCACCATGCAGGCGCCCGATCTTGTCGTGAACCATAAGAAGGACATTATTTTCGAGATCGTCAACAGGACAGGCGAGATCAGATGGCTGGATAAGGGCGCCCTTGTCTCCGACAGGGAGATGGCGGCGGGCCGCCAGGCTGCGACGAATCTCTGGAAGCAGCGTTATGAGAACAAGCCCGGATTGCCTGATTCCTCGAAGTCGTCGCCGGCGTCCATCTTCAATGTCGAAATACCGGCGATCCCGTTGGGTCGTTCCGCCGAGGCGCTCCGCAACCGTCTTGACGCTGCCATGCCGTCGGCGGCGGCCTACAGCAGGGCGTTCTATGTTGACGAAGCCGGCCCGGTCCAGGGGGTTGACGTCAACCCGGCCGAGATCAAGGCGCGCAATGTGGACATGGAAGAGCTCCTGATCACCAACGACATGGCCCATGCCGAGTTCATGTCGACAGGCTTTGCGGGATGCAAGGTCTTTGCTTTTGAGGGCACGAAAGACAACAGGCCTGTCCTCGGGTTCGCGCACCTCGGCAGCGATCATTTCATGGAATCCGCCGCGCGCATCAAGGAGATCTTTGAAGCTGAGGGCATTAAGCCGCAGACCATCATCCTTGTGCACTCCATGGTGTCGCCGGAAAGCTCCTATCTGCAGCAGAGAAACAGGCGCGATGAATCCTACATGAAGGCGATCTTCGAAGGCGCCGAGATCAAGATCCAGAGCAGGCCTGAGCTTATCAAGGAGGCCAGGTTCACCGCAGAAGGTCTCCAGTTCCCGCGGGCGGTGTTGCCGACATTGATCGCGCCCACGACCATTTCTTCGCCGGCGCAATATTATCGCGCCGCCAGGCCGGTTTACGTCGTCAGGAGCGCCAACGTCAGCAATGCCGACAGCAAGACGATGAGCCGCAGGAAATTCCTGAAGATCGGCTTGGGCGCTGCGGCTGTCGCTGCGGCGGTGGGAACAGGCGTTGTCAATTACGACGTCTTCTATGCGCCATACACAGATATGGTCCTTGAGTTGAAAGACGGGACCATGGTTCATATCCCAGAGCTGGGCGATATGGATCTTGTCAACCTTTTGAAGGGCCGCACGCCTCAAGAGAAACATTCGCCGCTCTATCAATACCTGGCTGATATCGATACCGGCGTCTTCGGCATGAATATCCTGAGCGTCAACAGGCTCGAAAAGCTTGTCCAGCAGAAGCAGGCAGATGATCTGCTTTACCGGCTTGATCCCAACAGCGGCTTGGCCGAGATGATGCTCTACCAGACGAGAAAGGCAGCTACGGCCCTGGCGCGCATGAGGATGAACGGCAATGTCCGGGTCATGGCAGATGCGGCGCACAAGCTGCAACTGGATCCTGCTCTCGTGGCCGCGATCGCCCTGACGGAACAGATCGATAATTCAGGCAGCGCCCAGACGGAAGATCTCCTTAGCTTCTATGCCAATGTGATCCCGCAGGACGGCTCTGTGGGGTTGATGCAGATCAGGCCGTCGACGGCCCTGAAGATGCAGGGCGAAGAAGGCGGTTATTTCGCGCGTCTCAGCGCGGCCTGGAAGCTTTTGAGGAACGACAGGTTCAATATCCAGACAGGTTCCATGTATCTGCGCGCCCTGGCCAACGAGGGCGCTTCCAAGCACGGGCTCACAGATTTGGCATTGCCTTCCAGCAGGTGGAGCGAGGAGAGCAAGCTTAAGGTCATGGCCAGCTATACGGCCAATCCGTTCACCGACAGGATCATGAATCTGGCCACGCCTCCGTTCACGGCATATGCCGCCAAGAGCAGAGAAGAGGCGGGTAAGCGCGACGTCCAGGAGGCCGCGGTCTATGCGCATACGGCGTTGGCCGGAGAAAAGCTGATACGCAGCATAGAGTTCTTCCCCAGCTCGCCCGCTGTTAATGAGACTTTAAGGTCTGGCCTGAAAGTCTCATTACCGGCGGCTGTTTCTTCGCCGGCAGGGATTCAGCAGGTTATGGAGCAGTTTGGCCGGAGGGACATCTCCCTTAGTCAGCATAGAGGCCTGATCGATGAAGCCAACGCCCTCTTGGCGAACCCGGTCACTATTAAGATATTTATGGATTGGATGAAGGAGAATGCGCAGGGGTCTTGGACTGAAGTCCTGCCAGCGATGAAGGTCGGCCAGGTCGTCCCTGTCTTGCCGGCCAGCCGTATCGAGACACAGAGTTTGATAGGGGCGTTAAAAGCAACGCGCAGTTCAGAGATCGCCCTGTCCTTGTATAGGCCCGAGGGGACGACCTTCGGCGCCAGCGATTATATCCTGACCCGCGGGGCAGGCAATAACAACGTCCATCTGGTCAGCTATAGCGCCCAAGGTCTCCAGCAGATATTGACGGATGCTTCTGCGTTTGGCCGGTTCCAGGAACTCGGTTTTGCCGGTGATTCACAGGCTGTCCTGTTGGCGCAGGCTTCTGTGGGGACGCTCGGGTTCGGCAATCTTATTTACCAGGGCGCCAGCGAATTCGTCCACACTCATCCTTTTGAAAATGCGGTGACGCCTTCGCCTGCCGATAAGAACTTCTATGATATGCGCAGGACTCTTTCTTCGCCTGCGAAGATCCAGCCGATCGCGCCTATCGCGCAGACGGCGCTTGACCTGAGGAACCGCGGGCAGCAGCCGCAGCAGGAAAACAAACAGATCGCCCGGGAAGAAACCAAGCCTGTCGACTTCGGGCCTGCGGCGATCGTCACGATTTCCGACGAGGCGCGCCGCCTGATGGAGCAGGAGTCGAAGAAGGACGGATCCGCCGAAGATATGTCTGGTTCGACAGGCTCACCATTCACCCTGAGCAAGCAACTTGTGGTGAGCGAAGTCGAACCAAGCGCGTCGAAGGGTTCTTCGCCCGCGTCTCTTGAGGGGCCGAAGACCGCAGTCATGCAGAACGATGCAACCCTGTCCTTGCCGGCCACGGATACAACGATCGCGTATACGCCGCTCAATAGCTGCCTGGCTGTTATGGCCCAGAATATCAGGACAGGAGAGCGTCGGGTGGCCCATCTGCTTGCAAGCGGGCACCGCGACGAAGACTATTTCGTTGCCGGCGGCACAGGCAACCTGTTGAACGACAGGGTCCTTTCCGAGGTTGAGTATTTGTCGGAGAAGCTGGCCGGTATCAAAGGCCCTGATTGGCGCGTCGCCATTATATCTTCTGATCCACAGACAAACATCCACGACGTTGATTTGAATATCATCAGCGTTGAGGATATCAAGGGTTTCCTGGAATACCGCAACGGCGTTGCCGGAAATCATATCGTTTCCGACTTGGCGGCGAATACAGAGGACATCAACAGGACGGCTTATCTTGACGCCGAAGGCAACGTCTCCGTCGTTGAGGCTGACGGGACGGTGAAGGATGTGGCCGGGCTGGCGCACATCGACCCAGTGTCTTCGGCCGCGCAGCCGGTCATTCCTTCGCTGGTGCGCACCTCCGCCGATATGACAGACCCGCAGATCGCGGCTGTGATGGCAGGCATACGCGCGAAGGTCGCCGGACTCCAGGACACGGCCGAAAAGATGGTCAAGGGCGAGCCATTGACAAAGGCGCAGATCGCGGCGTTCAAGGAGACGGCTGATGCCATCGATCTCGTCGGCGACACCCTTGTCCGCGACGAGCTGCGTGTCATGGTTGCCGAAAGCCTTGTGCCGGTGTGGACTGCCGCCATGCTGTACGGCACGTCCCGTTTCACGCCGGACCTGGTGGACCTCGGGTTGTTCCGTAACGCCATGGCGCGGATCGAGACAGCGCAGGCGCGCGCGAACTTAAGGAATGCCGCCGCAAGCAAGACAGCCGCGTCTTCCGGAACTCAGGCGCCGGGCGTTTCTTCCGCCGCCCTTTCTTACGTTTATAAAGGCCCGGTTGAGTTCGACGGGGCCAAGCTCCAGCAGGACCTCTATCGCCGCATGACCTTAAAGAAAGTCCTCGGGCACGACGCGTTTGTTTCCCAGAGCCTCTTTAATATTCACGGCGTGTTGGTTTCACCGCAGGATATCGCGCAGATCCGCATCAAAGAGGACGGCCGGGGCAGCCAGAAACATGTTTACCTGGCGGCCATCGAGCTTAAGGACGGGCGCAGCTTTGATTTTGCGCTCAAGCTCGCCATCAACAGCGCGGCCAATTTCGACTTCCAGCCGCAGGAGACGTCCAACCTCGGCAAGCTCAGCGGCAGGGGGAATGTCCCATTGCCCAAGTTCGGTATGGCGATAGAGACCGACGAATTCAAGGCATATAGCGAAGAATTCATCAACGGCTATACCATCGCCAACAAGAAAGTCCCCAAGACCCCGGAGGTGATCCGTTCCGTCACGGCTTCCTGGATGAGGGTGAATCTCTTTATCAGCCATTTTGTGAACAAGATTCCTTTGACGGACATCAGGCTTTACACCGTCAAAGATATGGCGTGGCACAACATCATGATCCCGGCTGATGCCGTGGGCCGGCCGGATCTGACAAGGGCGCCTGTCGTCGTCGATGTGGGCGCCACCGTCAGGCGCCAGCCCAGCGCTGCGCTCGTCGAGATGTACCGCCATTACCAGGCTTATGACGGAGCGGCCCAGGGCGTCTTTTTGGGCGTTATGGATGTGTTGGGCCAGAGCCAGGGCATGATCTATCTGCAGGAGGCCCAGAGAGAGCTTCATAGAAAGTATTCAAAGGATGCGGTCGAGACTAAGCTGCAGGCGTCCCTCGAGTCCTTCCTCAGTGAGCGCGGCATTTCTGGTTCGACAAGCTCGCCGTCTGTAGCGGACATTAGTGAGGCATTGAGAAGCTCCGGTTACAGCGTGCGCGTGGAAGACAGAGTGCGCGCCGCACAGGCGATCTCACAGCTTGCCGTGATGAGCTCCACTGAACCCCTGCCGGCGCTGTCTGTGGCGACGGTCAATGCGGAACTTTCTTCTCTTGACCTGCCGCAGTTGACGGCCCTTCAGGCGGATGCGCTTGAGACGATCAATGCCCTGAGTGTTCCAATCGCAGAGCTTCAGCCGTTGAACCAGCCGCTTGTCGTTGACTTGGCACCGTTGCCGGTGCTCCAGCCGCTGGCCCTGTCCATGACTGCCGGCACAGGTATAAGCGCCTTTGCCTCAGGCACGAGCTTTGGTGTCATGTCCGGCATGTCAGGCTTTGGTCCGGGATTCGGCGGATTTGGCGGCACCCTGAGTTCTCCTTCAGAGCTGCCTAAACTGCCTGACCTTGGCCGTTCCAGAGAAGCCTTACCTCATAATGTTCTTCCATCTCTCCAGGAGCCTGCTCGGTTCGACAGGTCTGATAGACAGGCGCTGCATCCGATCGCCGTTCCTTCAGTGCTGCTTAATGCGGTCAACGTGCCCCTTGTTTCTACGCAGAGCCTGACACCTGTTGAGGCCCAAAAGAAGCAGGAAGAGGCGTCTCCGGCTTCAACCCAGGAAGTTCCCATGACGCCTCCTGCGCCGGTCTCGACAGGTGCAGCTGCCCAGGCCAATGCCCAGGCAACCAATACAGCTTCGGGTGCAATACCTCAATATGGCAATCACGCATCAGTCTTCCTGCTGAGCAATCCCGCTACTTCAAGGCTGATGTTTGATGTTCTTACCTATGGTCCGTCGGCCCAGGAGATCGCTGGTCTTGTCTCCATGGTCAACGGAGTCTCTTCTCCTGCCAGATCCCCAGGTGTTTGGGCGCCGGCTGGAAGTATCCCTGCTTCCAGTTCGGTGTATCACCCATGGGAATCCACTGCAACTGGTTACGGCAAAATATTGGTTGTTTCTTCTAACTCTTTAGAAGTTAAAGAGTTAGGCAGTGTCACCGGAAATATTGAGATTTCTGGTGAGGCAGGTGCCCAGAGTGTAATTTGTCCTGATCGAACGATCTCTGGAGACCTGGTAAGCGCGAGAAGCACAGTAGTTGAGCGGGCAATCTTAGGTGTGGCGCCCAAGGCAGAAGGCCTGGCCACCGTGAAACTCACGCCGCCTAACGTGAGCACGCTGTATGGCGCAACTGGGCTGGAAGCCAGGATCGATGGGAGTACGCCAACTTCCATCGCGGGCATGCCTCAATTAAGGTATGCTGCGGTCAGCGAAACGCTCGCAAGCGCATCTCACGAGGATCTTGATAGAGTAGGTGAGACAGGTGCCCGGGGTGTATCATGTCCTGCGGTTGGTCAGAGGACTTCCCTCGTCACCCATGACAGCGCGAAATACGATAGAAACACAATAGAAACGACCGGTCTTGAGACCGGCAGGCTCATTTATGCGGCAGAAGCACAGATCCAGGCCGAAAGGAGCTTAAGCGATCTCAAGAATACATATACCCTCAGCGAAGAAATACCCTTCTCGCGGACAGAGGGACTTTTTGTACCTGGTCTCCTTGAAAATTCTCCGAATTCCACTGAAATCGTAACACTTTCTTCGCCGGCCCTGCCGGCCCTCCAGACAACAACGTCGTTCTTGAAGAATGCTGTCGTTCAGAGCCGCCAGCGGTTGAGCCACTTTGTCCAGAAAGAGCTCCTCTATACCGTGATCCTGGCAGCCACAGCCTTCTCCGGCTATGAAGTCGTTAATCACCATCCTTATCTTGCAGCTATTGCTCCGATGTCGGCATGGTTTGTGCTTTCTATCCTGCGCAGCTATTCTATGCTGGGCTTCGGCATTGCCAGCGTCTTTGTCAAGAAGCACCAGCCATTGGCTCCTGTGGCCGACCAGGGGCTGCCTAAGGTTACAGTCCAGATCCCGTGTCGTAATGAGCCGTTTGATGTGGCCAGGATGACCTTGGATTCAGCGATGGCCTTGGATTATCCGAAACACCTCCTTGAGATCCAGGTAATCGATAATTCCGACATAAGGACAAAGGACGGCTTACCTAACAGGAATTACGAGCTGCTGAAAGCTTATGCCGAAGAGCATGCAGGCCAGAACGTTGTCTTTATCCACAGGGATGGCACAGAAGGATATAAGGCGGGGAATCTGAATCTCGGCATGCAGACGGCCCGTGGCGAATTCATTCTCGTCCTTGATGTGGATTCCACCATTCCGCCGTTTATGCTGCGTCAGGCCCTGCCGGAATTCTATGCGGAGAGCAAGCTCGGCTTTGTCCAGCTTGAAATGGTCGTGACCAACAAGAATGAGAACAGGCTTGTTAAGACATTGGCTGTCGGCACTGAAATCGGCAGGTCGCTCGGGACCGTCCGCACGAAGTACGGCTTCACCACATTCGGCGGCCACAACGGCATCTGGCGTTCCAGTGTCCTTGAGGAGATCGGGGGATGGCGTACCACTGTTTCCGAAGATCTGGATACGGCTATTGAAGCCAGACTCGCGGGATATCACGGTAAGTATATTCCGTATGTCGTGACGGGCGAGTGGGCCCCAGAGACCCTCGTTGAGTTCCAGAAGCAGGTCAGAAAGTGGTCTTTCGGCACGACGCAGCTCTTCCTCGGCAGGACCGGCAAGATCCTTAAGTCGAAAGAATTCAAGTGGCAGGAGAAGATCGATCTCTTCCTCCATCTTTCGACATATATTACTGCCGGCTTCATTATTCCATTCGCCTTCGGTTATGAATTCTTGCCGCATACGCCGTCTGTGACGGCCAGCCTCTTGTTGATCTACGGCAGCCCCATGATTCCTATTCTTGCCAAGAGCATCAGCGAGTTGAGGGCCGGCAATACGGCGAAGGCTATTAAGATCGTCGGCCGCATCCCGTCGCTGACAGGTATTTTCAATACGGTTGTTCCGACGATCGCCGTGGGGACGCTCGCGGCCGTCGCGGGCAAGAAAGAAGGATTCAGGATCACCTTCAAAGGCAAGGCTGCTCAGCCGACATTATATGAAGTCATCAAGAGCAATGCGTTCGGTCTCTCTGTCGCGGCGCTCTATTTTGCCTTCAAAGGTTTGTATGCGCAGAATCTGAGCGACGTTTCTATCGTGCCGGCTCTGGCCATGGCGAGCATGTTGCTTGGGCCGTTCCTCTATAGCGATTTCACTTGGAGAAAGAAGACAGAAGCAGCGCCGGCCATGGAAGCCTCGGTTTCAATAGATGAAATGCAGGAAAGCATTTTTGCCGATTTGGCACAAGGCGTATCTTTCAGAGGGTTGGCGGGATCCTTGGCGAGTGGATATGCTTCTTTTGAACCGCGCTCTGTCACAACGGCTCCGGTAAATGATGATACTTCTTCGTCAGCGATCAGCTCGCCGATGACAAAAGTCGCCGGAGCTTCGCTCAGGAGCGTCCTTGAAGAACGGTTCAACGGCCTGCAGCACACGGTCGGGCCGACGAAGATCGCGTTCTCCGCTGATGTCTTTGAACAGGAAGGTTTGGAGAACGTCGTCACAGCGGACATCAGCGGCTTCTGGAATCCAAGGGCCTCCGAGTGTCCGGCCCTGGAATATCATCCGGCGGCCAGAAGGGGCAATAAGATCCTTATCGTTTCCATGTCTGTCGAGTTCACCCCTGCGGGCATGGACGTTAAAGAAACCAACGTCAACTACCTCAAGGCCAACGGGATCGGGACCTTTACGATGGCCGCCCTCAAGGATATCGTGGCCGCCTATACGCAAGGGCGCGCCAGAAGGACCCATGTCGTCAACCAACCGACCATTGCCGTCTTGCATCAGGCCGCTTTCGATTATGGCCGCAGCTTGAGCGATGCAAGGGTTTCCGCCCTCTTGACGCAGTATCCGCAACTCATTGGCATGAACGCAACAGTATTGCCGGAAGTCCTGGCGGCGATTATGGGCCTGACTACTTCTCCTGGCATCGAGATCGCAAGGATGAGAGACAGCTATGTGACTGTTCTTGTGCCGGCCCTCGAAGCCCTGCAGGAGAACGGTGTTGTTCTTGAGACGATCCCGGCAGTCCGCCAGACGCCTCTCGTCCGCGTGATGGAGAAGACCGGTTATGCCGACAGCCGGTTTGAGTTCACGCCTTTGGCTTGGGATGAGGACCTCCAGATCCATACGAGGAAGATCAATGTCACGAGCGAGACGGTTTCTCTCTCCAGCCCTTCGCTCCACTCAGGACGTCCTCTTTCGAGGAGGCTCCGCACTCAGAATCGGAATGAAATAAACCTTAATGTCTTAGCCGATTCCTCCAGCCCGGCCAGCATCAGCCGCAGGGACTTCTTGAAGTTCACCGGGTTGACGGCGGCGCTGGCGGCTGTTGATTCCCTGCCTTTTGCTTCGCCTGTGTTCGCTGCCGCCAGAAAAGCTGCAACAGTTAAGCTGGACTTCGAGAAGGTCGAGCAGGCCGCAGAGAAGATCGGGTTCATGACGAACGGCGAAATCAGCGCCAATCTTATCTTCGCGGTCATGAGGGCTGAATCGAATCTGGATATCCATGTCGGTGCGGCCGCAGGCGCCCGCAGCGTCGTCCAGATCCAAAAGAATGCAATCGGTGCGGTCCTGGAGTATGTCAGAGATCTCGTGAACGCATATGCCGCCAGCAATCACCTGCCGGCCTACGAACATGCCGCCCTGATGACCCTGCAGGGTCTCTTGACCTGGAATGGCATGGCGCGCCTGGATGTAGCGGATGCCGCGACACGCAAGCTCCTGAATAGCGACAGGAAGAGAACTGTATTGGCCGGGGAGATTTACAACAAGATGGTTCGGCCGCAGCATTATACCTATGCGATGGCGGGCGCCTCTGCGTATCTGGTGGTCCTGATGGCGCCGTATGCTTCCTTTGCCAGCCGTCAGGTGATGGGGATCGCGGCTTACGCGTGGGGACCGGGGAATTTGAGGGGCTTTGTTGAAAAATATCAGATCGCCTCCGACAAGCAGTGGCAGGAAAACTTCGGTAAGCTGCCGTTTGATGTCAGGAACCATATCCAGAAGATCGAGAACAACGGCGGGTTCGTCAAGCCTGCGGCCGTCAGCTCGCCTGCGGCGAAGTCTCGCCTGCTGGCGGACTCGCCGGCCGTTAATGAGACTTTCAGGTCTGGCCTTAAAGTCTCATTAACTTCTTCATTGATGGCCGGACAGAAGACGGTATCGTCGCCTGTCAGCCGCAGCAAGGCGCCTTCAGCGGATACGGCGGGGATCGAGCGCGTTGTTGATCAGGTGTTCGGCAGGATCGCCGCGGAATTCGAAAAAGAAAGAGGATTGGCCGAGGGTCAGAGGGTCCTGAATTCCAGGGCAGATGCCTGGAGGGAAGACAAGGCCGCCGCCCAGAAAGAAGTCAGCCGCAGAATGGCCGCCGGCGGGAAGGTCGAGGCCTCCACGAACTCCGGAAAGTCCTTCTCCATCATCGCGTCGCTCGAAGCCGTGCTTGGAACGATGCGCAAGGCCCATCCTCGTTTGGCCGCCCGCGTCTTTGATAAGTCGCCGGAACTCGCCGCAAGGAACGCCCGCATGGCCGGAAAGATCCTGCCTCACAGGAAGATATATTATTTCGCCACCGAAAGGGCGATCAGCGGCCAGGAGGAGGCGGTGAAGGCTACTTATGTTTATGATCCGGCGGCAGGAGATTTGAAGAGGGTCGCTGGGACCGATCCGCAGCAGATACGCACGGCCGCCTACAGAGACGGCGACATATTCTACGGCATCTCCAGCGAATTCGCCTTCGATCAGCGCTATGAAGCGGATATCGCTTCTTCCACGCAAGAGCAGGGACAGGCGTCAAGGGAATGGGCGACCATCAAGGATGAGATCCACAGCGAATCTTCAGATCACATCATTTCAGGCCAACAGGTCGAGGGTTGGGAAGACATCAAACAGATGATCGCCGCCGCCAAGGACATCGTCGGATCCTTGGTCCTGGACCGCCACTACACGAAGGACGACAGCCAGGAACTTATCACCTTCACCAAGAAGGGCGACGAATTCTTAAAGACGCATATGCCTCAAGAGGCCAAGGGCGACTTCGACGAATGGCAGCACCGCGTCAAGCAGGCGCTGACCGCTTATTATTATCACCGTGTCGGATTCAGGCATTTTGTGCACGACGGCCGCACCGAGATCGTCGACGAAAAGAGCGGGCAGCACATGGTCGGCCGCCGCTACAGCGACGGATTGGGCCAGGCCATCGCGGCGCTCGAGGGCCGCGAGATCGAACCCGAGACAGAGACGCTCTCGCGGATTTCCGAAGCCGGCCTCCTGCGCCTGGAGAACAATATCCTGTTCGCCGGTTGCTCGGGGAGTATCAGCGAGGCCGCCGAGGCGGAGATCCGGGAAGTGGATCCGCAGGCGTCGGTCCACCGGATGCCCGCATCGGCCAATACTGAATTGGACGTCGAAGCCCCTGTTCTCTTCGCTGGGCCGCGGGATGGCGCGGATGATCCGAAGACGGCGGCGCTGGTCCGGGATGTCGTCGAGACCTATGGACGCGACAAGGACAGCTGGTCCTTCTTTATCAAGGCGCATGCCTACGCGTCCGCCGTCGCCGAGGCGTTAAGGGAGAAATTGATTGCAGCGGGCATTCCGGCGGAAGCGATCATCCTGTTGACCGCCGCCAACCAGGACCAGACAGAAGAACTGGTGAGGCGGTTGACTGCGGAAAAAGGCTTGATCGCCATCGTCACCAATGTTGCCGGCACGGGGATCGATATTCAGGCGGAGCAGATCCATGGCTATTCCGGCTATTGCGATGTCTCCGAAGAAGAGGACATCCAGGCCCGCGGCAGGATCCGCAGAAAAGGGACCTGGCAGAGATATTGGTCTTTAGGGGACGACATTTTTGTGCGGCAGCATCCCGATGTCGTGGCCGAAGCGGAGAGGATCTTGGGCGGCCAGATCGGCCGCGGTTCGCAAGAACCCCTCGAGGGACAGGTGGTCGAGGCGATCGTCGGCGCCTTGAGGCGGATCATCAACGAGCAGCGCATCGCCGCCAACCGCGTCAGACAGCAGGCCGAAAAATCCTACGAAGCCATTGAAAAGGAACATCAGCAGCGGCGCAGCCAGTTCTTGACGGTGGAGAGGACGAGACAGTGGCTGAGGGACCGGCTGGGGGCCAAGGCGGCCGACGCGTTAAC
Organism: uncultured Planctomycetia bacterium; assembly: GCA_964471325.1. Taxonomy (GTDB): domain Bacteria; phylum Omnitrophota; class Gorgyraeia; order Velamenicoccales; family Velamenicoccaceae; genus Velamenicoccus. The sequence goes on along the minus strand of CAYYFL010000010.1, from coordinate 20,140 downwards.
CGACGAGGAGGTCAGGCAATACGGCATCATCGCGCTCAGGATCCTGGGGCTTAGCTGGCAAGAGTTCAACGCCGCGACAGCCAAGGCCAGGAGAAGGATCAATGATTTGGCCCGCGAGTTCAACGCCGGATGGAGAGGAAGGACCGGAGTGAAATTCAGCGCGGCCGTGGAATATGAAAAAGCCCTGAGCCTGGCAGCCAAGACCACCATCAGGAATGAAGAGATCCTCCTTTATGAACACATTATTAAGAAGATCAGAAGGAACCAGCCTCTGTCCGCGCGGGCCCCGAATTCGTTCTTCAGCAGGATGCGGGTGCGCTCGGCGGCCTTCTTTGCAGTAGGGACAGCGGCGGCCGTGGCCGGAGGATATTATTTCCTGAAGGCCGGCATCGCGGCCAAGATCGCCTCATTCTTCGGTTTCGGCGGATGGGTTGCGGGGCTCAAGGCGGCGCTTTTAGCGCATCCGATACTCCTGGCCGCAGCCATCGTATTGGTCGTATCCGGCGTCGGGCTTCTGTGGATGGTGCAGAAGATGGTCATCCAGCCGATGCAGATGAAAGACAGGACCGACGCCGATTTCTGGCGCATTGTCAAAGGCGTATCAAGGCAGGACAACGCCGCCATCTCCGGCAATGTGGGCCTGGCCGTGGTCAAGTGGCTCTCAGGGCTTTATGTTTATTGCGCGCCGTACCTGGCCAGCGGCGCCCTCGTCTTCTTGCTGGCCAACGTCATTTTGGGCCTCCCGGCCGCCGGCGGGGTTCTTGCTGCCGGATTGATTGTGATCCTTGGTTTCGCGGCGGCAGCCGTAAGGATGGTCGCCGGCTATAAGGATTTGAGTTTCAGCGCGACAGTCCCCTACAAGCATTCGATGAGGATAGTGGAGGCGACAATCTTTGCCATCGTCGGCCTCTCAGGCATCGGCTTATTGACCATTTTAGGCTTGCCTATGTTTGTCACCGTCGCCGGCACAGCCGTGATGCTCGCCTCCCTGATTGGTTTCTTCTACATGATCCCTTATCGGGCCGGCGACAAGATCATCGGCATCAACGCCGTGATCAAAGGGATCGCGGCCGCCCTGGCGATCTTTGGAGGTGTCACGGCTCTGGCTTCCTTTGCTCCTGCGATGTTCACTTCGGCATTGGCCATAGGAGGTATTGCCAGCCTGTTTGCCTCATCGGCCATCGTCGTTTTCAGCATTGCCGCAGCCTTCTATCTGGTGCCTCGCCTGGCCCGGATCCACAGCAGAGTGGATAAGCAGAGATCCTCCCAGGATGGGCTCAGGCAGGCGCATTACCGCAGCAATCTCTGGCAGGTGGCCCTGGAGACGGCCGGCGGCAACATATTCATGGCCGTCTTCACGCTGGCCATCGCCGTTGGCGTGGTCCATATCTTAGGTCTGTGGAGCATCGCCGCGCTTGGGACATGGGGGTTGGCGGGCGGCATTGCGGGCCTGGCGGCCTTTATCGTATTCTCCGTTGTGAAGCCGAAATGGGCGCTGTCTTTGGTCAACGTCGTCTTTGTGACGGGTATTGCCACGGGCGGTTGGGCGGCCCAGGCGCAGACAGAATACGTCCAGACGTACAAAATGGACGCCCAGACACAGCAGCTTCATTCGGAGTTGAAGCAGTCGCTGGCCAACATATCCAATCCGGATGAGCATTATCGCCAGATCCGGCAAAGCTACGAGCATCCTCGGACCGACGAGGGTGCCTCTTTGGCTGTGGGCGCCCTTGGTTTACTCGCCCTTCCTTTATTGTTCTTGGCCAAGGGTTGGAAGAGGAGAGGCATTTTGTTAGGATTGGCCATCGTTCTTTTGTCCAGCATGTCGGTCGGGTGTGCAGCGTTGGCCCAGGGTGTCCATCAATCAGATTACGGCCTGGCCAAAGGCCAGCCGTACTGGGAAAACAACGCCATGACGCGCACTCAGCCGACGCTCCAGCAGCCGGCCACAGATAAAGATAAGACCCCGAACCTCTATCCGCTGGCCCCGAAAGCCTTGCCTGAGGTCAAAACCCCTGTGGTCCAGGGCGGCGTTGATTTTGAGGCGATGTGGAGATGGATCAGGAAGGTCGAAGCCGACGGCGATCCTTCCGCTGTGAGCTCGGCCGGCGCCAGGGGCGTTGCCCAGATCATGCCTGATGCCCTGCAGGATTACAACGACAATCATCCAGGGCACACGTATTCCTGGGATGAGATGTTCGATGCAGCCAAGAACCTGGAAGTGGGCAAGTGGTACCTGACCAAACAGATCCCCGCGATGCTCAGGAATAAAGGTTTGGCCGTGACGGTTGAAAACGTCCTGTGGGCATACAATGCCGGCATCAATAGGGTCGCCAATGGCGTGATGCCCAATGAAACGAAGAACTACATCGCCGCCTACCAGAACGGCAGGGTCCTTGACGGCACAGCTTATGTGGATTCCGGCGCAACAGGCCGGGATCGGGCTGTCAGGTCTGCAGAATTGCAGGTGCCGCCTGTGATCATCGACGGCCGCACGATCAAGATCGGCAATGAGGTCTTCCAGATCCGCGGCGTGACCGCCGGAACGGGCTTCCGCGCGCCGGACCTCAACATGCTGGTCCAGCTCAACGCCAATACCGTCAGGACATACAGGCCTGTCAGCGAACAGGTCCTCAATGCCCTGCAGCAGCACCATATCAAGGTCATCGTGGGCTTCAGCCTGGAAGATATTGTCGGCGCCAGCCCCGAGACAGCGGGTTATTACCTTGCTTACATCCACAAATTTGCCAATCATCCGGCGGTGCTCGCCTGGTCGCTGGGCAATGAATATAACTTGCATCCCGAATACTTCGTCACCATTCCGAAAGATATTTCTCCTGAGACCAAGGCCGAGCTGGTCCAGCAGGCTCAGATGAAGTGGGCCCAGACGCTTGAAAAAGCGGCCAAGTCCATCCACGGCCTCTATGGCCAGCATCCCGGCCTGCGCAAGCTGCCTGTGACGACGGCGCACGGAGAATTGCCGACGCCGGAATTCCTGGCCGCGACGCCTTCCGTTGATTTCTGGGGCATCAATACCTATAGATGGAACGATCCGGCGGCCTTCACCGGCGACGAGCAGGCCAACAACATTTTCGAACAATGGGAGGCGTTGTCCACGAAGCCGATGTACCTCTCCGAGGCCGGCGCCGATTCTTTCAGGACGACCGAAGTCAAGACCGATGCCACCGGTGCCCAGGTTGTGACCGGCCAGGTGGATGAACAGATGCAGGCAGATGCCAACGCGAGGATCTGGAGGCAGGCGGATGCCTATCGCAACATTTGCAGCGGCGTCACGTTCATGTCTCTTACCGATGAGTGGCACAAAGCGGGCAATCCGCAGGCGCATGATGCGGGCGGCTTTGCGCATGGCGGCGTGCCGGCCGATAACTTTGCCAATGAAGAATATTGGGGCCTCTTTAATGCGGACCGTACGCCGAAACTCGTTGTGGCCGCCCTGGCCAAGACGTGGAGCGTGCCGACGACAGAGGAGGACCGCGCCCAGGTCATCAAGACGGGGACGGAATTCAAGGCCGCAAAACGTGCGGTGCAGGATGCGCAGGCAAAGGTGGATGCCCTGGAGAAAGAGAAGGCTGGCCTTGAGGCGGAGCTGCGGGATATCGACGCCAAGATATCCAACACGACGCTTACCATCACGGAGACCCAGACGAACCTGACGACCCTCAAACCCGTCGTGACGCAGGCGCAGGCAGACAATGACGCGGCGCTGGCGGCGGTCCAGGATTGGAAGAACAAGAACAAGACAGCCCTTGAGAATGCCTACAAGCGCAACAACCAGGGTATTTTGGACGGGACGAAATACTATGAGTCACAGGTTGGCAGGAAGATAGGGTGGAAGGAAGCGGTCGGCTTCAGTCTCTTTGCCCTGGTTTCTTCTTTGACGATTTGGTTTGGAGCTAGGAGACATAATCGTTCCATCAAATATGCCGGCTGGCTCGGCTTGCTTCTGGTAGGCGGCGGAATTCTTTCGTTGGGCACAGGATATGGCTTGACCGATGTTCATCACGATACAACGGTGTTTGTTTCCAAACATCTTGGCATTGGTGATTATCGGGCCATGTCGCTTGGGCAATATCAGATTGATAAGTCCACTATTGAGGCTTATCAGACGCAGGTGCCGGCAGCCAGGAACATGGCGTGGGACGATGTCGCCTTTGATGCGAATCATGCCCGCTCAGCCAGCGACCTGCACTTCCTGGCCGCCGCACGTTATTGGCAGGATATCAACAATACGTTAGGCATTACCGCAGACCACATGTCCGAAGAGCAGGTTGTGGTCTTGGTTGCTTCTCTCCATCACCTGGCTCCGCAGGTTCCGGAATCCTCGCTCATCAAATGGCATCTGGATAATCTCGGCCGCGCCAAAGGGTTGAACCCGCAATTACAGACGCCGTCGCAGCTGGAGCAGGCGCTCTTTGCCATCGGCCGCGCTTACGGCATGGATGAGGCGAAGGCCAGGGAAGAGGCCAAGACAGTGGCCGGCGCCGGCGACCTGAAGATGACCGGCTTCTTTGCTTCCGACATCGGAAAATTGATCTTCGCTCAGGTCGGCCCCTCTCATATCTATCCGACCATCAATGACGTCGTCAAGAATGATCCTCACAAATACTTGAGCGTCTTCAACAGGGGCGCGGCCGTGGCCGTGCGCATGCAGACGCGGGGCGCTAAATTCAACAGTTATCTCTTGCCTGTGAGGCTGCCGGAACTCGAGACCGCGGCCGCAGAAAAGAAGGTCCGTTTCGAGACCGTCACAAAACAGATGACGGACGTCACGACGCAGCTCTCCAGGGGCCGCGACGAGTTGGCAGCGTTGCAGGCCAGAAAAGCCCAGCTCATCCAGGCCTTGGAAGATAAGACAAAGGCCATTGCCGCGGCCAACCAGCAGTTGACCAACGCGCGCCTGCAGTTGAGGTTCTGGCAGCAGGAAATGGGGCTGACGGACGCGATGGAAGGCGCGGGCGTCCCGGACAGAAAGGACTGGGCCGCAGACAAGCAGGCCCTTGAGAGCCTGAGGGCCAAGATCGAAGCGCTCAAGGTCCAGGCCGCCGCCTTGAATCAACAGGTCGAGACCAACCCCGGCGTTGCAGAGCAGCTTGAAGATATCAGGACGCAGATCAGCCAGCTCGAGCTTAAGGCCCAGGGCATGCAGGAAGCTTATGACGCATATCAGGCCAGGCTTGAGGTTGAACGGGCCAGAGAAGAGCTGAGAGTTTCCAGAGATAAATTGAAAGCGACCATCGACCGGCTGGCGCAGATGGAAAATCTCCCGCCGCAGGCTGTTGATCCGGCCAAGACCCTTGCGGCAATGGCCCAGATGCAGCAGGATATTGCCAAGGTCCTCGAAGACATGGCCAAGCTGAACGCAAGCATCCAGAAGGTCTTGAAAGACCCGAAGGTCATGCAGAAAGACCAGTTGTTGAGCGTGTACCTGAGCCTTGAGACGCAGGCGAACAACGCCCTGGCAAACCTCGCCCAGATCGGTCCCATGAACTTCGGCGTCAAGCTTGACGGCAAGGCCTCTTCTTTCGTCACCCTCGCCAATATCGCTTACGGCGCGGTCAATGGGACCATCCAGGGCGCGGGCGGCTACACGCTCGCCGGTATCGCGGCTGTCGACGCCCTGTCCGACATTATCCAGCAGCCGAACACGGAAAAACTCTTTAACGGCGACGGCGGCGTCATTGTTCCGGATTGGACGGACCAGGACTTCACGGGCCTGCATCTTTTGTTCTTCAAGCTCGGCTTCAATCACGGCAAATTCACGATCGCCACGGAAGCGCCGCGCGTGGGCGTGGACTTAAAGATCGTGCGCGCCAACATCGGCCTGAACTCCAAGCATAGCTTCCTGCCGGATCCGAAATTTGAGGCCCTGGGGATGCGCGTCCTGCATACCGAGTTCGGCGAGTTCCGTTACTTCCCGAGGATCAACCTGCAGACGAATACCGTGGACCCGCAAGGGTCCAAGGGGTACATGAACCTCACCAACCCCGGCGAAGGCTTGAACGAGGTCATCAGTTACGCGCTGAAAGCCATCTTTAAAGGAGAAAAGCCGGAGAGATATTCCGCAGTTGTCATTTATAGCCTGCGCCAGAAGCAGGCCATGGTCGAGGCCCTGACCAATACCGACCCGAATTTTGAATACTGGATTGAGCGTAAAGGTGCGACCCAGAAGATTTTCCGTCGCAACCTGATGACTGGTCAGACGGCATTGCTGTCAGAGGCCGATATGTATTATCCAAAGGCCGATAGGGAAAAGAACGGCGGCATGGAAACAGAGACATTCTTAAGAAAGAGCAATGCCTGGATGGAGACCGACGGCTTACAGAGGATCTCCGGTATGCTGGACCTGCAGAGGAGCGTCAATTACCTGCAGGCCCTGAACAACTTCGGATGCGAGATCGATCTGCGCACGCGCCAGATATATCCTTATTCAAGCATCCAGGAAATACCCGCCGGCGTCCAGATTTCCCATCTGCCTCAGGTCACGAAAGATAGCTACACGTTCAATAACGGGGCGCTGGCTGAACTTCCGGCGGACAAGCTCAAGCTCGTGCGCTTCAATCCTGCCAACGGCCGCATGATCGTGCCCGGCCTCAAGGTCGCTTATTTCGACCATCTCTTCAACACCACGACTGTGGGAGAGCATCATACATTCATGATCAATAACGGCACCCAGTCGCCGATTGTCTTAGATGCCGACCATGCGCCGAAAGTCGTTACCCTGCCCAAGGGTACGGAGATCAAGATCGGCAAAGACAAGGTCACGCTGGAACGCGACACACGTGTTGCCTTTGAAGGCATCGAGCAGAAATATCTTGAACAGAGCATTTACGCCCAGATCAAGAGCGCCGTGGGGAGCAACAGGCCATTTGTCCTTGTGGAAGAGAACAGCGTCCCCGTGCCGGCCATGCTGATCCGCACATTCAGAGATCAGGCGCCGCGCACGATCCTTTTGACCCAGGAAGAGGCCCGACTGGTCCCGACGCAGACCCTTGGCGAAGGCGAGACGATCAAGATAGACTTCGGCGCGGGCTATCAACCGATCTATATCATGGGCGCCAATACGCCGCATCCTGTGACAGGCGAAAAGGCGTCTGTGGGCGCGACCGTGACCTTTGCCAAGCCGTTTGCCGTTGAGAGGATGATCGACGGCAAGCCCGTGCTTATCCCGGCGATCGTTGAGTATCCGAGAATGACAGCTCCCGAGTCGCCGGACACCTACGGCACACTGATCGATCCGAAGACAGGGAAGGCCACGACGCTGCAGGCGCCTCCGGCCGGCGGCCTGACACAGATGAGATTTAACGATCTTCTGACGCAGGTGAACTTGCCTGTGGCGACGGTTGATCGACGTCAGCACGACCCGGCTTTTGTGTTGAGCAGGGATTACATCGATTATCTCGACAGCGTCAAGGGCCTGGCCAAGAATGCCCAGACGCGCAGGGATTCGGAAGTCCTGCAGCAGTGGAAACAGAACGCTTACCAGAACATCCAGCGCGCGGCCGAGGCCGTCCTCGCCGATATCGACGCCAAGAAAGGCATGCAGTATTGGGTGGCCCAGTACGGCGTGTGGCGCGCGGAGTCGCTGGCCTGGATCCAGAAGAATATCTTGACCCAGCAGCAGCTGCTGGAGGCCGCGTTGAAGGCCCATGCCGAGGCCTTGGCAAAGGCGCAGGAAGGCCTGACGCAATTGCAGGCCCAGATCCAGACCATCGAGACACAGATCCAGCAGTATGCCGCCTTGAGGGACCAGGCGCGCGCCAACGAGAACTTCGGCCTGGCGGATTACTATAACAACCTTATGGCCCAGGCCGTGACCCAGAGGGCCCAGGTCAACAGCCAGATCACGCAGGCCAACAGCTATATCGCCAGGCTTAACCAGAAGACGGACCTTACCATTGACGAGAACCTCGACCTTGTCAACGCCCAGAACGGCCTGGCGGAGTGGCAGGCCAGGCAGCGCGATATCCCGACGGTCGAGGACTGGAAGCGGGATCCGCGGGCGACATCCCAGAAGTGGGCGAGCACGCAGCTTGAGATGGCGCAGCAGGAACTCGTCGACGCCTATCGCGGTGTCGACTATGTCCTGGCCAAGATCAATAATGCCCAGGGCGGCTTGGGGCAGACAGAGGCGGCGTACCAGCAGGCGATCACAGGGTATCAGGCATTGAACGACGAACAGCAGACCTTGGAGTCCGCCAACAACTTCAAGCCGGGGGCGGATGAAGGCTCGTGGGGCATCGCCTGGATCGATTGGCAGGTGTCCGAGGCCCAGACAAAACTGAACAATCTGCCTCCGGATGCAGACCCCAGAGAGAGGAAGATCCTTCAGAATGCCGTGGATTACTGGACGGCGCGCGCCGGCGACGCCAGGACCCGTTACCAGGAACTGACGGGTTCCGCCTGGGACGGCCAGCATCATGACCCGTCTGACGGCTCCAAGATCAAGGATGCCTATAATTATATGGGCACGGCCCTGGATACGCACAATAAGGCGGTCGCCTATCTCAATGATTTGAAGACGAAGATCGACAAGAACGACGGCATCGTGTCCCTCCCCGAAGCCCAGGCCTATCTGCAGCAGGTCTTGAAGAAATACGACAACGGCGCCTTCACCGACGTGCGCGATTACCTGAGCCGGCGCACAGCCAGCGTCGATGCGAACGTGACCCAGCTCTACAAATACCTGTCCGCCCGCGACAATATGCTGGATGTCGTCAACGAGATCTCCGAGCAGGGCATGCAGGTCCAGAAAGACCGCCGCAAGCTCTATGAGGAAGCCAAGCGCATCGAGGCGCAGGAACAGAAACTCAGGGCGGCGCATCCGGAATTGCCGGCCTCCGCGTTCTTCGGCAAGACCAAGCTTGAGACCATCATCGAATCCGAAAATCCACAAGGGTATCTGAACATGGCGGTGTCCGACGGGTTGTTGGGCAACGGCGGCTTCGTGAACAGCCAGTTCGAGACCGCCGACGCCAAGCACAAAGTGGATGTTTACTCTGTCGGCTTCCAGCTTGAGAAAGGCACTCCGACAGTCCAGCAGGCCGGCGTGGGCATCCGCAGCGCCCTCGGCGAAAACGCCAACAACTTCTTGGCCATCGGTTATAAGACGAGAGATTCCTACCATCAGACCAATGAACAGACCGAGCACGTCCAGGATCAGCGTCTCGTCCTCTTTGAGAACTTCAATTATTCCAACGGCCGCACGAGCGCCGCCTATGTCGGCTACCTCGATGTTTCCATGACGCAGAATTCCCTGGTCCAGGTGCACAACATCCATGTGCGCGACGATTTCGCGAAGAACTTCTTCTGGGAACTGAAGGCCGGCGCTATCTTCACCGATGCCAGCGAGACCGCCAGCCTCATCGCCCATGACGCCGAGGGCAATGAGGTCAAGATGCCCTTTGACCTGGCGGTCCGCGAGAAGTTGATGTATGCCTCGGCCGGCATCGGCTGGCACAATGACAACGACACCAGCATGATCAAGGTCTTCATCAGGCCGGAGTCCGACACGAGCGAGTGGAGCGAAGGGAACTTCGTCTATTTCGGCGTGGCCGGCAAACAGACGATTTACAAAGGCAAGAACCTGGAAGTCAATGCGGCCGCTGAAGCGGCGTATGCCGGCGCCCACACGACCAAGGCCAGGGGGATGGTCGAGTTTGTCCTGCCGGAACAGAAAATGAAGATACGCATCGGCGGCAGCATCAAGGACAGGTTCGATACGCGCGCCGGCGTCATCAGCCTGCAGATGCCGACCCCGATCTTTAAGGATTCCTCTATGGAAATCAAATATGAGCCGACGTGGTACAAGGACGGCGGCCGCATGGACAATTGGGGCGTGACCTTCGGGCCGGTCTTGAACATCGGCAGAGATAAGGTCCCCGGCTTCGTTGCCACGGAAGGCCCGATGAAAGGCCGCGTGATGGGCATCCCTGTGGACGATCCTCTTGCCGGGATCGTTACGACGTATCCGCAGTCTTCGCAGGGTGTGCGCGTGGGTCTCACCGGCGTTACGCCTGAGACCAATCCTTTGGTCACGGCGACGGTTGACGGAAAACTCTTTGTCTACGGCCCGAAAGCCGACGCCATGAGGCGCGACTTCTTCCTCGGGCCCAACGCGCCGAACACCCTCGGCATCCTGCACTTCTTTGCCGACAGAAAACTGCCGGTGGCCTTGAGCCGGACGATGTATCAAAGCGGCGTTTTGACGTCCCTCGTTTCTATGAGCCAGAAAGAGCTCGATGAGGCGGGCATCAAGCAGGACATGGCCGAGGGTCCGCACAAAGGCTGGTATTATTTCGAAATGCCCCTCAACGGAAATACCTATCGCGTCTATCTGGGCGACAAAAAGACGCTCGTCGTCCTGCCCGGCGCAGTCCTTAATCCGACGCCCTACCCGGCGGTCGTGGAATTCACCCTTGAGGGGTATGCCATGGCGGAAGCCGACCTTAACGCCGATGCGATCGTTTATGTTGCGAACGGCCCGTCAGTGCGGCTGACGGCCCAAGATGTCGTCAACGCCGCCCTCGGCGGACATATCTATTCCTTCCAGACGGGCAAGAAGAACGAGATCGGCGAAGATCAGTACCACTTCGAGATCAGGAATTTCAAGGGCATCACCCAGGGCGAGCTCGTCCTGCACCCTGCGGCGATGAAGGCCGTCAAGGATCTTCAGAATGTCAACGGTTACTTCGTTGTGCCTGGCTTTTCCGCAAAAGACAGGAGAGGACAGGCCGGCTTCCAGGCGACTTATCTGACAGAGGCCCAGGTCGCCGCCATGATCCGGACGCCCAATAATCCGAACGGCGCCCTGGAATACGTCAGGGATGAGCCGGTCAAGGGCTATGAGCAATTCAAGCTGGTCGTCAGGGCCACAGGCGCAGGCGTTGCGGTTCCGCGTTACATGGCGGAACGCGACCTGGCCTACAGGCAGGGCCGTCTCTATCTGGATGACACCGGCCGTGTCAAGATTGCCGCAACGCCGAACGACGTGCCTGCGGGGGCCAGGGTGATCATGCTGGGCAATGCGCCTGACCTGGACCATGGGTATCTGAGGATGTATATGACGGAAAACATCCTGCGTCAGCTTGTTACAAAAGACGGCTGGAACGGCCACCACCTGGCTTCGGTCCAGGTCAGGCGCACGACAGACAATCTCTATATGTGGTATAAGGACAGGGGCGAAATCAACGGCCGGTTCGACAGGGGCACGGATGAGGTCGCTTGGAAGCCGTATCCGGCAGACAGGCATTTGACGAAAGACAAGGCGACGCTCCAGAAGGTTGAGAACGACCTCCTGGACGGCTGGCAGCCTGTGTATAAGGTCGGCCTGCAGAGCGAGCTCACAACCATTGAGTTCCATGCCGCCGCCAGGCCCGTCCTCGAGGATATTTACGCCAATCACCTGATCGCCGTCAGCAGCACCGGCGAAGTCAGGTATATCCCGCTTGACAAGATGGTCGAGAATTTCGAGTACCTCGCCGAAGTTTACAGGACCCATGGCAATATCATGAAACTCACGGCAGACGGCCAGACGAGCGCCAGGTATTACTTCGGCGAGACACTCGAAGGGTCCCATGCGGTCCTGTTGCTCTACAATGCCGAGACCAAGAAGTGCGAGTCCCATGTCTATACATTGGACGCCCAGGGCAGGCCGTCGCAGGACCTCGGCCTCTCCGTTGATAAGGGCGTCATCAAGATCACCGATCCGCAAGGCCTCCCCATCAAGGTCAAGAGGGTCCGCGTCTACAACAATCCGCCGCCCATCGGTCTCATCGGCGTGGACGGCTGGGGCAAGACCGTCGTGACGGCGTATAAGGACAAGGTCGTTGTGGACGCAGAGGAGACGTTTGCCGAGGCCAGGGCGGTTGACAGCGGCCTGGCCTCTTTGAAAGGCGTCGCCGACAACAGGCCTGTTTCCAGGATCTACGAAGGCAAGGTGTGGGGTGTCAAAGATGACAAGGTCAGCGATATCAACGTTTCGCATATCGGCTGGGCCGTGAATGTGGGTGAGAGGACATTCAAGACGCGCGAAGGCGCCACATACACCTTTGGCCTGATCGCGCAGGTTGACAGGGCCGGTAAACCCATGGCGACAACCGCTGTCGAGAGCGGCTTTATCGGCACCGGCCGCAGAGGCCAGTTCATCACTTTCTATGCCAATGAAGCCGTCGTCAACCTCGGCGAAAAGACAGAGGACGGCAAGCCCTTTGTCAGGATTTTTGCGATTGACGCCGATCACAACCTGACGCAGGAAACAGACCGCGCGGTTGAAGTGCTCTCCAAACAGAGCTTCAACGGCCTTACCTACAATCTCATCCACAGGCTCGGCCAGACGGACAAGGCCAAGGAACGCTGGTACGGCGTGAACCCCGAGACCGGCAAAGAAGTCGCGCAGTTCTATATTAGGCCGCAGATGGTTAATGGAACGGCTGTCAGGGGCCTGGCGACCTTTGACCTTGGGGAAAATAGTTCTATCCTCTCTGAGGCAATCAGGAGGGCTAGGGGCTATAACGGCACAGAGCCCTTGAAGAGGATTTTCTATATTGATTCGAATTTCAGGGTCCTTAAGGATTTGGGCATCAAGGGATATTCTATCGAGACGATCGACAAAATCTCCGGCAAGAGATGGGTCGTTACCGAGGAGATCTCGCCGGAAGGCAAGTTCATCAGGGCCCTGGCGATCGGTGAAAATGGTGTCGAACTTGCCAAGATCAACAGGCTTCCGGACGGTAGATACCTGTTGGAAATGATCTCGGATGTTGTTGTGAAAGGCGATAATCTTGCCGACAGGACGACTTACTTTGCCGAAAAAACAGCAGGCAGCCATGTCTATACTTATGACGCCCACAATTGGCTCTACAGGATTTATAACGAGGCCGACGAGGCCATCAATATCGAGACCTATCTCTCTGGGCTGGTTGCCGATGCGACGCTGCGCGACAAGATGGTCGCCGACTATAAGAACGGCCTTGAGCGCATCCGCAGCGCGTTCGGATTAAAAGAGATTACAACGTTGATGAAGACAAGGGTCGAAACACCTTACGGCATGAGCTGGGTGAATTACCGTGTCGAAGGAGACGCTTTTGCCAGGATTGTCATTGCGGAGATCAGGCAGGCCCAGGCCGGCAAAGACGTCATCATCAACTATCAATGGAACAAGGAGGCTTCTGTCAGGGGCTATAAGATTACTCCTTACGGCCTTGTGTATCTGCACGAGGCTAGCGGAACGATGAAGGCCGCTGATGTTCTGGATGGTTTTGTGTCAAAGGCCGCCGTTTTGGGCATTCAGCCTGACACGCAATTGGATGCCATCAAAGAGATGCCCTATCTGAAGACAGCAAGGGGGTATCAGCCTGTTCCGTCGATGACAAAAGTGAGGGTTGTCATTCCCGATGATCCGCTGAACAGGGATATCGCCTGGATTGCTCCTTCGGGCGAGATCTCCATCGTCAAGTGGTGGAATCCGGCGCGGCACGATCTTTCCCCCGGCCAGATTGTTCTCAACAATGAAGTGATAGGCAGTTTGAGTGGTAGAACCGTCCGCGAGACGGCCCTCAACGGTGATAAGAACCCGACCACGGCCCTCTATAATTTGACAACGGAACGCATTGAGCGCGTCAAGCAGGTCAAGATTGGTTACGATTTCCAGACCGGCCGCTACTATGAAGAAAGAAATTATCTCCACCTGAACTTGAGAATCTACTACTTTGATGGGTTCCCGATGTATGCCAATGTGTTTGATAACGGCAATGAGTTCAAATATAGTCATTTCGAGAACAGGATTTGGGTGGATGCAGAAGGCAACACCTATCACTTGATCACAGAAATACTTGATGCGACATCCATGAAGGACAAGATATCAAAATGGGAATATTACGAAAATACCGCCAGTGTCTTAATGAAGAATGGACGGAGAGTGCATTTCAGCGATAACTTCAGGCATGAGAGCACACGGTATTTCACGGTTTTGAATTTTGAGGACCTTGTCGGTAATTCTTTGCCTGGCCGTATCGGCCGCCTCGGCTATGAGGAGCATCACGAGGTCATCAAAAACGTTCTTAAGGACGGGCAATTATTGAAGTTCCCTGTTCAGTTGCTGGATCATCACTCTGCGCCTTACGAAGGCCAGATAGGCACGACTTGGTGGAAAGTTGTTGAGACTGTCGGCGTGGGTACGTTTGTCCTCTTGTTCTCCGTGATTGGTATTATTCTTGGCGTCGGTGCTTTCCTTCCATGGATTGCAGGCAGATTTTATCGCGCGAGGAACAGGGCGAAGGTCAGCATTAACACGGCCACAGTGCAGGATTTTGTGAGCATGGGCTTTACTGTGGCGCAAGCACAGGATATCGTTACTGAGCGCATGAACGGAGGTATGTTCAGGGATCATGAACATTTCGTTGAAAGGATGCAATGGCAGGATGGCGATCTTGAGGAGGCTTTTAAGAAGACACATGCCCTCCCAGATGACAAATGGAAGGAACGTCCTATCTTGAAGTATTTTGCCAATTGGAAGAAGCATCTCGCTTTGAGGCGTTTTGCCAATGCAGTGACCCATGCAGGGTATTTCCGTTATGGCTATGATGTTTCCGAGGAGACGGCGGCACCCAGCATTGATCCGGCGGCGCCTGCGACTTATGAAGCCGGAAGTTTATTTGTAGCAGCCAATCGCCGCGACCTCCTGCGAGCCGCAGATATGGCAGATTTTATGGCGAAGTGGGCAGGCATGTATGGAGTCGCATCCGAAGAAGAACAATCACTTGCAGGCATTACAAAGATGTTTACCAGATATCTCCCCATGGCGGACGTGAGAGATATCGTTGCTTCTGATTTCGCCGCAAGGATGGAAGGGCGCTTAACGCAGCGCCGCGCCGCCCAAATTCTTTTGAAGAAGCTCTTTGAGAAGATGAGGGATGGGTATCAGTTCAGGGGAGATATCAAGAGCAGGGTCGACGAGCTGATCAAGGCTTTTGGTGTCGATAAGGATTATGCAAATCAGCTTACAGCCCTCAAGACGACGTTCTTTGAGAATATCTTTAACGCGCGCCTCCTGCCGGAAGGCCTGAATCTGAATGATTTCGATGTGGCGACAGGATTACACGTCTATGCCTGGGATGATTTAAGGAAGGCGCCGCCGGTCAACGGCGAGATCGCAAGCGATCTCATTTCTCTCGAAAAGCTTTTTGTGATGCAGCTTCTTATCCAGAGGTCCTTGTTCGGCCTGGTGGGCCAGGGGAGGCTTGAAGAATATCTCTGGTCGAAATTCATTTATGAAGCGATGAACAGATATCTGGCAACAGGCCGCGCGGCTGAGGTAAGCGATATCCGGCTGACCCTTGCTTTCTTTAAAGATGTGTTCCACGCCTTGTTAAATTCAGATGTCAACTCAAGATTGGAAACCATAAGAGATCCGACAGGCAAGATCAGAAATATGCAGCAGATTGTTAACGAAGAGATTTTAAACGATGCTTTCCGTTACCTGATGGGCATCAAAGACCCGAGCCTGGCTGATACGAAGTGGGTCCTTTCGGATGACATCAAAAAGAAAATAGCGCCGTTAAGAGACAGATTCGAGAGGATGTTCGAAAACTTCAAGAAGGATGCAGCTCTCGAGGGAAAAGAAAAGACTGCGAGGATTCAGGGGTATGCGAAACAGCTCAAGCCTCTCATGCTGGCATTTGTTAATGTCGTAGATGTCGAGACACAGCAGCCCATTGTGAAGCACCGCCTTTCTTATTGGCAGTTGAACGTCAAGCCGCTTTTGAGGATTGTTACCAGCAGGGCATGGCGCCAGCGTATTTTCTCGCACGGAGGTCCTTATAACAAAACAGCAGCGGATGTGATGAGAAGGGTATATCACTTTGCCGTCATCGGCGCGGTTTCAGGCCTGTTTGTTTATCTGGGCGCCAAAGCCATTGCCCTGTGGCCGTTTATGGGCGTATCCCAGTTCTTGCTGATGCCGTGGGGCATGACATTCGTCGCCGCATGGCTGGTTATTGCAGGCATCGTTTCTCCTGTTCTTCTGAAAATCTGGCGCCAGCAACTGGAGCATAAGGTTTCCATCGCCAAGAATATTGCCGCGGCACAAGAGCGCCAACAGATGGTGGACAGGGTCCTGAAGAACTACAAGCATAAGTTGATGGCTTTGCATGCTGTAAAACTGATCGGTATTGTTGCCGTGCTTATCGCGCCGTGGTCAGCGTTGTTGCCGGCCAAGATGCTGGCTATCCCCGAGTGTCTCCAATTTGTCGCAACCCTTGTTCCCTACCTGATCTTTATTGCGACATGGCGGCTGACCTTCTATTCCGTCAACTACGCCTTCATGGGCATTGCTGAATGGGGTTACAACTTTATCAATAACGTTTACGAAGTCCATAATAAGCGCAACACAAGCCGCATCGTCGACACTTTGTATGCTCTAACATCCGATACCACAGAGGGGCGGTATAATTCTTCAAGCACCCGCGGTAAAGAACGGGCCGCAGCCTTGAAGTTATTGTTAGAAGAATTGTCCGGCAACGAAGATTATTATTACACTCTGCCTTCTGATGATGCGGCATTGGATCTCACCGACAGGAAGAATCTTGAAACCATCGTTACACATCTGACAGCAGAGCTTCATGTGGGCGATCGCAAAGTGAAGCCCGAGTTCGGCATTCTTCGCTTGATTGAATGGATCAATAATCAATATCGCCTGGATAAAGGCAAGGAACCGAAAGCGTGGGATGAAGTGCTTCCTATGACTATCGTTCTTGAATGTTACGGAGAAGACATGTTCTTTGATGATAAGGGATTGCTTGGATTTAGCAAGGAAGCTGAGTCGGAAGAATTAACGCACCGTTTGGGCATGTTGGCAAAGTATAAGACTGAGTTGTTCCTCTTGATGGTGAATAGATTGACGAAAGATAATTCGGCAGAAAGACAGGAGTTGCTTAGGATTATTGATGAACCGACCTACGTCCCCTCAGGTATAAAGACATGGGCGATATGGCAACAGATCAAATACTGGGCTAACACACAACTGCCGACAACTTGGGCGAACGCTAGGACTCAAAAGCGCACATTGCAGAGGATATACGGCTATTATGCCGATCATTTTGAGGCAGAAATAGAAGCGAGGAAGCAGAAGGGCGAAAATATCAGCAAGGAATCCGAGGTAGAAAGAAAGATCAGGATTATCCTGCGGCATATTGAAGGTATGCAGAAATTAAGCCAGGCCTTGGGCGGCGATTATATTCTTAGGGATATCTTGGAGGCCCTGATCGAGACAGAGTTTGAGAGCGCTCTTTCTAGAGGTAAGGGGCTGGCAGATGCTGCCGTAGAAGACAAGCTGAAGGATAACGAAATTTTCAGAGAAATGTTTAGTTTAATAAAGAATCTTAAGGTTTTCCCGGCAGTTTCTTATATTAACAGGGATTGGTATCATGGCGCGAAATGGAACCAGAAGACCTCGGTATTGCCTTATTTGATCGGCCAGACGATCTTGACGATCGACGCAGACCACAGGGCCTATTATAGCGGGACAGATTCGATTGTTTCGCATCTGCTTGAATTCTTCTATCTGCCTGGTTTAGGAGCGAGCATCCCGGTCGTGAACCACAACATCACTAAGGGCGTAGGCGCGTTAGGCAATATCGTTCCTGTGGGCGAGAACGCCTTCTATTTCCATACCCAGCAAGGCAAGGCGCTCTTTGGCGGCCTTGGCGCTTATGGCAAATTCTTTGAGCGCGTTTCTGCTCTTCGCTGGTCAGAAGGCATCACGGATTCCTATGTTGCCGAAGACATTGAAACCGTCATCCGCTACAGGGCTTATGGATATATTGTCGGCCGGGCCGGTTATATCAAGACGGAAAAGGGCTGGCCGTATCAATTCAGTGATGTGCGCAATCCTATCAGGAAATGGTCATATGATTCCGTTGAATCCGTGACAGGCAAGACGCCTCTCAAGATGATCATTTCGCCTTATGTGGATTGGCCATACAGGACGAATAACTTCTGGCTGGATGGTTTTGGCTTCTACTTCAAGAAACCTGCAGTCAACAGGTATATTAAATGGCTTGCGGTCTTCTTCCTTATTTTTGACTGGAATATTTTCACAGGCATACCGTTTGCCCTCTGGATCGGTTCGCTCATCTTGTCTCAGGCGATCAGTTATGGGTTGTTGTTCTGCAAGGTTTATGATGAGGCCAACGGCTGGTTACGCGGCACTGCCAAGACCATAGCAGCTATTCCTCGCGAGATGTACTGGTTCTTTGTCCATATGCTCTTTACCTATGACGAAACCATCCGTCTTTTGGCTTCGAATCGCCTTGGCAGGTTTATTAGGACTCAAGGCAAGGGCGGCAACATAGCAAGATTTAAGGATTGGAGGACCATCTATACGTCAAGCTGGTATGCTATCCAGAAAGGCGCTTTCTGGACATTTGTGTTGATCATGTTGGGCGGTTTCCATCCGTATAAGGCCATATTGTGGTGCATCGTATTCTTTGTTCCTATTGCTGCCTTCATCGCGCCTTTCTTATTCAATCCGACCTTTGAAGCCGGCACAGTCAAGAAGGTTCTTCGCGGGTTCTCGATGCCGTTTAATCAGGAAGGCCGCAAAACCTTGGGGCATGCGTTTGCAAATATCGCAAAGGCGCTGGTTGAAAGAGATTCGTATGCGAAACTTTTCAAAAAGGAAACATATAAGACTGCCTTTGCTGTCGCACAGGCTTGGTTGATGACCAAGAATGTAATCCATATGATTCTCGGTTTCTTCTGGGGCCTTGCGGATACGGTGGCTATTTTGGACTATAAATACAATATCTTTTCAAGAAAAGAGGAAGATAGGATCCAGAGGATTTTTATAGAGGCCAATCAGTTGCTGCTGGCTGTTCTTGATGCCAAGGATGAGGCAACAGATATTCTCGGGATATTCCAGCAGAGGCCGAATCACTATCGGAGTCTTTACGCGCGAGCCCCCTTGCCTGTCGTTTTCAGGGCAATAGATGCCACGATGAGCACGTGGCGGAAAATCGTCGCGAAAAACCCGAAAGTATCTTTCGATGTTGTCACTGATGCTTTGTTGGCGGGGCATTCTATCGCCACAGAGACCAAAAGTGTGTCGTTTGATGATATTGTCGCCGATGCGGACGAGTTATTCGTTAACCGCCTTGCTTTTGTGATTTCCTACCTTAACTATGCGAAGGAAGCACATGCATTTAATGGAAGAGAAAAAGAATTGCAACAGATCGAGGATTTGTTAGAGGATATCATCGAAACCATGAACAGCTACAGGCTGGATTTGTTTAAAGAATATGTCGGCAGGATCATCGGTGATGCCGAGAGGACTTTTGACGGCGGATACCTGTTAGGAATCCTGGATAAATCCGAGAAAAAAGGATTGTTGTCAGACCAGGAACAGAGGGTCATCGATATGTTAGTGATTAGGCATGATCGATCTAATGTGGATAGCGTGAAGACATTCTATGGAATTTCTAAGATTATTTTTGACTGGAAATATTTGAATTCCAAAGAGGAGGCCAGATTTACGGCTAGATTAAATAGAATGCTCAGGGAGCGCCGTTTTGAAAGGGCTGCCGATGTTAATAAGTATTTCAATAAGATCGATTGGCTCCTGACGGAGATGTCTTATTTGCCGCATCCGATGGACAAGAAGCCCGGCGTGGGTAGTGCCATCGTCAATGCTGTTATGAACAATGTCGTTGGTCTTGAAGATATTGCGATTGCTTTGTCCTTCGGTGCCCTCGGCATCCTGAGGATATTTGATCGTTTCTCCGGAAAACAGGCCTTTGAGTTTGTGGATTATCCGCATCTGCCCGTTGCCGGCACAAGGAGCGAGAGCGCGCCTGCAGAAACTGATAATTCAACCACTTCTTCCAATCCGGCTGTCAATATGAAGCATACCGAGAAGAACGCGGTGGTTTTGACCATGAATTCTGAGGTCGCAACGGCAATCAGTTCACCGGCAAGATTTGATACGACCCAAGAATGCCTCAAAGCAACAGCCGGCCTCGGCTCTGTCAACCAGACCCGGGCGGCGCCGGAAAAGAAGATATCTTCTGTTTCCTCCAGCCCCGCCACCAACGCCTCCCTCTTGGAGGAGTTCATCACCTCCCTGGAT
>CAYYFL010000009.1:0-83174 GCA_964471325.1 uncultured Planctomycetia bacterium | reverse complement strand
GAGGACCTAGCCCAGAAAGGACAGACCTCCGTCTTCCTCTAAAACGGAGGGTCTAACCCAGAAAGGGTAGGTCTCCGCATACCACATTAGAGGAGGACCTAGCCCAGAAAGGGCAGACCTCCGTCTTCCTCTAAACGGAGGGTCTAGTCCAGGAAAGGACAGACCTTCCTCATTCCACATAAAGGAAGGGTCTAATCTTCGCCGCATTTCCACCACCACAACTTAGGCGGACCCGCCGATCTTTAGGGACGGGCATCCCCGGCTCTGGCCTTAGGCCAGAGCCGGGGATTTCTGCGTCTTGATTAAAAATGCCTGAATTTCGGCGGCGGCAACTTCTTTAAAAAGCCGCCGCGGCTGCGCATCCGCACACCCTTGAAAGCGGCCGTCATACGGCCTATAGGATAAAAATGGAAACGGCCCGCCGACAGGCGCCGCGCCTGCGCCGGCCCAAGCGTAAAAAGCAATTCATAATCTTCGCCGTCACCCAGGGCCTCGGCAGTCGTCTTAACGCCGGCAGACCTCGGGATATCCTCCTCGAAGATCTCGGCCCCCAGGCGGCTGGCTTCGCACAAGCGGGAAAGGTCCATGCTCAAGCCGTCTGAAAGGTCCATCATGGCGTGGACATTGAAATGCTTCACCAGAAAACGTGCCTCTGCGACTCTCGGGATAAAACGCAAGTGTCGGCCGCTTTTCAGAGAGCCGCCCAGGGGCCCGGAGACGAAAATAGTGTCGCCGTCTTTGGCGCCGCTGCGCAAGACAAGGTTCTTCTTCTCGACCTCGCCCACCATGAACACGTCGATCACGAGGCGGTTACTGCGGTTTATGTCTCCGCCGATAATGCTGACGCCATATCTGCGGGCGCATTGTCCGAGCCCGGCGAACAAGGCCTGGGCGCGGCGCGCGGGGTCTTTGCGGGGCAGGCCCACAGAAACAAGGGCGAACCTCGGCTCGCCGCCCATGGCAGCGATATCGCTGACGGAAACGGCAACGGCCTTGTAACCGACCTTCTTCAAGTCCTCCCTTTTCCTGAAATGCACGGACTCAACAAGCATGTCCACCGTCAAAAGGCCGTAGCGGCCTTTGGACCCGATGATGACAGCCGCGTCGTCGCCCGGCCCGACAACGACCGAACGATCGGATGTCCTGAACCGTCGGACGGCCTGCGCGACAAGGGTCCACTCTTTAATGTTTTTGAGATACGCGTCCATGCAGTTTTTTTAAATGGCGGCCGAAGGGCTTCCGGATCAACCCCTTCTCCGTGATGATGGCAGAAACAAAAGAGGCGGGCGTGACGTCAAAAGCGGGATTGAACACACGCACGCCGGCCGGCGCGATGGGTTTTTTAAAATAGAGCGACGTCACTTCGCGCGGGTCTCTCTGCTCGATGGGGATCTCTTGACCGCTCTTCAAAGACAAATCCAGCGTCGAAGACGGCGCCACGCAATAAAACGGGATTTTATGATGGCGCGCCAGCACGGCCAGGCTATAAGTGCCGATCTTGTTGGCGAAATCGCCGTTGGCCGCGATGCGGTCGGCCCCGACGAAGACGGCATCGACCCGGCCCAGGCGCATCAGGTCGGCCGCCATATTATCGCAGATCAGAGTCACGTCGATCTTGTTACGCAGGAGCTCCCATGTCGTCAGGCGCGCCCCCTGCAGGAGCGGCCGCGTCTCACAGGCGTAGACCTTGATGGATTTGCCTTCCTCGTGGGCGCGGTAAAAAACACCCAGGGCCGTGCCGTAACCGCTCGTCGCCAGCCCCCCCGCATTGCAGACGGTCAAGAGGCTGCCGCCGTCCTTAATGAGGCAGGCGGCATTGCGGCTCATCTGAAAACACATCCGGATGTCCTCGCTTAAAATAGCATCTGCTTCCTTCTTGAGGAGCAGAAGAAGCCTTTTTTTATCCTCCCCTTCATGCGCCTCGACGACACGGACCATGCGGCCCAGGGCCCAAAAGAGATTGACGGCCGTCGGCCTGGCAGAAGCCAGATACCTGCTGATCTTCCGGGCTTCTCGCAGGAGTCCCGGCCACGTTTTGACTCTGGACCTCCTCAGACCGAGGACAAAACCCATAGCTGCAGCAATGCCGATCAGGGGCGCTCCCCTCACCTTGAGTTTTTTGATCGCCTGCCAGACGCAGGAGATATCCCTGCAATGCTCATAGACCAGGTCCACAGGCAGTTTTGTCTGGTCAATGATACAGATATGGTCGCCTTGCCAAAAAATAGGATTCACGAAGATGTTTTTCATCGACGGGCTCGCTTTCCGGCATTCCTGAAACGCTTGATCAGCCTTAAAAAGGAATTCTTGCGGACATCTATCGCCCCATGAGGGCAGACCTCCTGACAGCACAAACACAGGATGCACCGGGACCGGTAAAAACGGACGCGCCCGGCGTCAAGGCGGATCGCCCCTGTCGGGCAGCTCTTGCGGCATATGCCGCAAAGCTTGCAATGGGACGCCTCCACATAAGGTTTCAGAGATAAAAAAGCCATCAGGAAGCGGCTCAAGGCTTTCGGCATCCGCGGAAGCCTTGCCAAGATGCTTGCTTTAGGAAGTCTAAAAGACTCCGCCGTAAAATCACCCAAAGGCCCGCCGAGGACTTCAATGTCCTGAAGACGTCTGGGACCAAGACCGCGTCTTGAAGCCTCCCTGTTTGTCGGGACAGCAAAACCGTCAAGACGCATCAGGTGCGCCAAGACCACATCCACGCACACCCCGTCGCCTCCGGCCGCAACCAGCCCCATATGTTTGAGCGTACCCGCCGAACCCGGCCCGTCGCCTTCCATGGCCGTAATGCCGTCAACAATATTCAAATCGGGCCGGCGTGCCTCATAGATATCGACGATCACCCGGCTCAAATCCAAGGCTCTCGGATGGTCAAAATGGATCTTCATCTTGTGCATGCCGACGACCAGGCCGAAAAGATTCTTGAGGCAGGCGGTCAAGATCGTAAATCCATGCGTCTTGAACTTCGGGACATTGATCAGCCGGTCGCATGAAAAAGCCCAGGGCGTCAAGGGATAACCCCCGACAAGTCGACTCCTCGAAAAATAGACGAGCTCAACGCCCTCCTCTTCGCAGATCTTTTTGATACCTGAAACCTCATAGACCCTGTTGACGTCCTTTTTTTCTCCCCACACGCTCGGCGAATCTCCGCAAAAAATGTTGGTTGTGAGCGGACGAAGAAGACGGATGACGGCCCGCACGACTTCAGGATGCGTATCCACCCCTTTTTCCGGAGCGGCATCCGTCAAGAGGTTAGGTTTGAGCAACACCTTCTCTCCGGGTCTCACGAAACGTTCGATCCCGCCCAAAAGACGCACGGCCTCTTCCACGGCCGCCTGCACCTGTGCCGCATCGTAACTCCCGCATCTCACCAGCGAAACCTTATGATCCATCGTCACATTATTTTAAAGAACCGCCGCGCATTTTCCGTCGTCTCGGCGCAGACCGCGGCGATATCCACACCTTTGATCCGGCTGATCTCACGGGCGACCTCGACGACATTTGCCGGCTCATTGCGCCTGCCCCTCTTGCCTTCGGGCGAAAGATAGGGCGCATCCGTCTCCAAAAACATCCTCTCCAGAGGAACGGAGCGGACAAGATCGCGCAGGCTGTCAGCTTTCTTATAGGTGATGTTCGCCGTAAAAGAGACGAAAAACCCCATGTCCAGGCACGCCGACAAGAAATCCCTGCTCCCTGAAAAACAATGGACGACGATACCAGGGATGCCCTTCATCGCTTCAGGCGTCAGCATCCGGAGCATGTCGGATTCGGCGTTGCGGCAGTGGACCACAAGGGGTTTGACGGCCCGGGCGGCAAGGGCCAGAAAACGGCCGAACACCTCACGTTGGGCCGCAGGCTCCGAAAGATTGCGGTAATAATCCAGGCCCACTTCGCCGATGGCGACCACCTTCGGCTCCCGGACGAGCTTTTCGATTTCGGCAAAGGCCGCCTCATCGCACGTCTTGGCATCGTGGGGATGGATACCGACAGTAGCGAACACCTCGGCGTATTGCCGGCTCAAGGCAACGGCGCGGCGGCTCCCTTCCAAGCTCGAGCCGACATCGATCAGGACCTCGACGCCGGCGGCCTTTGCCGCCGCAAGCGCCTGCGGCCGGTCGGAGTCGAATTCAGAAAAATCCAAATGGCAATGCGTATCGATGATCATCGTCATAAAGAATATGCCCCAGGATCCCCGCCATGCCGGCCCCGGTCATCCATCCTGTCTGGGAACCCGGCCTGAAGGGACCTGGGGCACGAGATCACTTCTTGTCTTCTATGATCCTCGGGAAGAGCGGTTCACCCTTGGCGACGCGGTCGCCCTTGAGTTGAGACAAGATCTTGGCGGATGTCTGCGGCATAAAAGGCGCCAATTCAACGGCCGCCTGACGCAGCACCAAAAACATGACAGAAAGAAAATCCTCCAGCTCCGCTGTTTTGCCTTCTTTCTTCAGGTTCCAGGGCTTTGTTTCTTCCACGAACTTATTCGCGCCGCCGATCACATCCCAGACGAACTGAAGGGCCGCGATGAAATCCAGCTTATCTAAGGCCGTGTCCACGGACACGGAAAGCTTGTCGAGCTTGGCCAGGATCGAGGAGCCCAGGGCCGAAACGGTCCCGTCCTTGCGCAACGCGGGAATGCGACCGTCGATATACTTCTCCGACATCGTCAGCGTCCTGTAAACGAGATTGCCCAGGTCGTTGGCCAGGTCCCCGTTGAAACGCTTGATGAGCGCCTCCCGGGAAAAAACGCCGTCCAACCCGAAGGGAACATCGCGCAAGAGAAAATAACGGTAAACGTCTATGCCGAACTCATCGATGATATCCAGGGGGTTGACGACATTCCCGCGGCTCTTGGACATTTTTTCTTCGCCGACCTGCCACCATCCGTGCGCGAAGATCCTGCGCGGCACAGGCAACCCGGCCGCGTGCAGCATGATCGGCCAGATAACCGCATGCTGCCGCAGGATATCTTTGCCCATCAAATGAAGGACGGACGGCCAGAAGGCGTCAAATCTTTTAAGGTCTGCGGGATATCCCAGCGCGCTGATATAGTTGATCAGCGCATCGAACCATACGTAGGTCACGTGGTCCGGCGAAAAGGGCAAGGGGATCCCCCAGCTCAGGCGGCTCCTGGGGCGGGAAACGCACAGGTCGGTCAAGACGTTCTCTTCCAGAAAGCTCAAGACCTCGTTGCGGCGGGATTCCGGCTGGATAAAATCAGGGTTGTCCTTGATATACTGGAGAAGCCACGCCTGGTGACGGGAGAGCTTAAAAAAATAATTCGATTCCTTGATGCGTTCGATCGGCCTCTTGCAATCCGGGCACAATCCGCCTTCGGCCTGCTTTTCCGTCCAGAAAACCTCGCAGGGCACGCAATAAAGGCCTTCATAATCGCCGAGCGTCAACTCGCCCTTGTCATAAAGGAGCTGCAGGAAATGCCCGACGGCCCTGATGTGACGGGCCTCGGTCGTGCGGATGAAATCGTCATAGCTGATGTCCAGCTTTTTCCATGTCTCTTTGAAACGCGGAATGATGCCGTCCACGAATTCCTGCGGCGTCTTGCCCGCCTCCTGCGCGGCCCGCAGCACCTTCTGTCCGTGCTCGTCGGTACCGGTGAGAAAATACACATCCCATCCGCGCTGTCTCTTGTGGCGGGAGAGGACGTCGGCGGCGATCGTCGTGTAGGAGTGGCCGATATGCGGCAGGCCGTTGACGTAGTATATGGGTGTCGTTACGTAGAACGTTTTCATTATTTTATCTTGTAGGTCACTTCGACCAGTTTGCCGTCCTCCAGCAGGACGCTGGCTTTCCTCTTGAGGATATTGATGGAGATCACCTTCCCCTTGCCTTCCGGCGTCTCGACGCGCTCGCCTTCCCGGGGAAGCCCCTTGCACATCTCTTTATAATGTTTATGCTCGAAGGAAAGGCAGCACATGAGGCGGCCGCAGAGGCCGGAGATCTTCGGCGGGTTGAGCGGCAAATTTTGGTCCTTGGCCATCCGGATCGTCACGGGCTCGAAATCTTTCAGGAACCTGCAGCAGCACAGCTCCTTGCCGCACGGGCCGAACCCTCCCAGGATCTTGGCCTCGTCCCTGACCCCGATCTGACGCAGCTCAATGCGCGCCTTAAATATCTTGGCCAGCTCCTTGACCAATTCCCGGAAATCCACCCGTCCTTCGGCCGTGAAATAAAAAAGGATCTTGGAACGGTCAAAGGCGTACTCGGCGCCGACCAGCTTCATGTCGAGCTTATGCTCTTCGATCTTCTTGGAACAGGTGACCGAGGCCTCCTGGGCCTTTTTCCTATTGTCCTGGATCTGTTTAAGATCGGCATCCGTCGCGATCCTGAGGACCTTCTTGACGGATTCATCGACCTTTTCCGTCAATACAGGATCGGTAACGACCTGGCCGTAATCAATGCCCCGTTCCACCTCCGCGATCACCAAATCGCCGTTCTTGATCTGCACCCCCTCGGCGTGGTAGCAGAAGACGGACCCCATTTCTCTTAATCTCACTTGTGCAATGACTTCCATAAAATGAATCTCTCCGTGCTCCCCCTGTTTCGTCAAGGAAGACCTGGCCCAAGAAGGGCAGACCTTCCTCATTCCGCATAAAGGAAAGGTCTGATTTCGCCGCATGCCGCGGTTCGATCAAGCGATTTTTTGCAGTTCAGAATTCAGGCGGGCCAAGGCCAGCCTCGCATTGACGTTGGCCCTCAGGTCGGCTGCCGTCTGGGCCACAAGCTTCAAGGCCCCCTCCAACACCTCGGCATCCAGCTTCCGGGAGAGGGGTATTATATCATCAATCCTATCGGCATTTATGAAATATTTTTTATCGGCCGCAATTTTGGCGACGAGGATATCGCGCAGCCAGCCCGCCAGCAGATAAAGCGCCATCTCCGTCGCCTGTCTCGGCTCTTTTTTTTCCGAGGCCCCGCCGGCCTCGCCTCCGGACAATCCCATCCCCCCTTTCAACCATCCAGCGACAAGACGGTTCCTCTGCGTAAAAACCTTTCCCTCGTGAAACTGAAGCGCCGCTTCCATGCAACCATCGGAAATACGCGAAAGGTAAAAGGCCTCATCTTCGCCGACTCCGTGTTCCCTGCGAAGGATCTCAAAAACCACGGACTCCTCCAGACCGGTGAAGACAATCCGCTGGCAACGCGAGACGATCGTCGGCACCATCGCCTTAAGGCTCGTCGCCAGAATAACGATGACCGTATCCGGAGACGGCTCTTCCAGCGTCTTTAAAAGCGCATTGGAGGACTCGTCGTTCAAGGCGGTGCCGTCCGAGACGATAAGGACTTTTTTTGAAGATTCAAAACCTTTAAGGGCGAGCCTGCGGCAGGCCTCGCGGACGGCGTCGATCTTGATAAATTGGCCGTCGGCTGAAAGGACCTGAACATCTGGGTGATTGGCGGCGTCCGTCTTCCGACAGGACGGACAAATATCACAAGGCTCGGCCTGGCATGGAGCCTCGCACAGCAGAAGCTTGGCGAAGTTTATCGCGGCTTTTGACTTGCCGACGCCCGCAGGGCCGACAAAGATATAGGCGTGGCTCGCACGGCCCCGCAAAAAGGCGCCCTTCAGGAGCGCGACGGCCTTTTCTTGTCCGAGGATTTCTTTAAAAGACACGACTCTACGATCTCCCTTATCTTTGCCTGGGTCTCACGGATAGACGGCCGGACGCAGATCGTCTTGATCCTTTCCGGATATTTTCTGGCCAGGGCCCGATAACCTTTTTTGACGCGGTCATGAAAGGCATCCGGCCTCAATTCGATCCTGTCGGGCGAAGATGTGTTTCTGAGGTTATCCCTGCTCTGCCACGAATCAAGGAGCAATGTCAAATCAGGGGTCAATCCTGTCGTTGCCCAACGCCCTATCTTCTCCAAAACCGCGATCTCCAGCCCGCAGCCGTAGCCCTGATAGGCAAGCGTTGAATCCTGGAACCTGTCGCAAAGAACGACCGTGCCGCGCGCCAAGGCGGGCCGGATCACCTCTTCGACAAGCTGGGCGCGCGCCGCCGTATACAGGAGCATCTCCGTCGCCAATGACATCCGGTCGTTTCTTTTGTCCAAAAGGATCCTGCGTATCTTTTCGCCCAAGACCGTCGAACCCGGCTCGCGGATAAAGAGAGTTTTGAAACCACATGCTTTCAGGTAACGGCTGAGAAGCTTTGCCTGCGTGCTCTTGCCGCTCTTTTCGCATCCCTCGAATGTGATAAACATCCCTTGAGAACACATCCTTACCCCGCCTTTCTCGTATCTTCGATGGTCACGCCGTGGGCCTTGAGATAATCACGGATCTCATCCGCCCGCTTGAAATCTTTCTTCTGTCGTGCTGCCTGGCGTTCCTGAACCAGCCTCTTGACATCTTGCGGCAAAAGCGCCGCCGCCTCCGGCCCTGCCTGCGGCGCCGTCTTAAGCCTGACGGAGGCGTCAATCACCTGCGCGTGCGAAGCGGATTCGATCTTAAGACCAAAGACTTCCGCCAGTTCCAAAAGGAGACGGCAGGCCTGAAGGGCGACGCCCCTGGAACGGAAAGACGACAAAAGCTTGTTGCCGCTGTTGACGATGTCAAAAAGAACGGCCAGACCCTGCGCCGTATTGAAATCATCGTCCATGGCCTCTTCGAAACGCCGGCGGAACTCCTGAAGCTCAACAGGGTATCTCACCAAAGGCCTGATCTTGGCGATGCCGCGGCGCGCCGCATGCGCCTTGTCCACAAATTCCGCCATCTTGTCCAAGGCCTTGCGGCTGTTCTTCAGCCCGTCAAAAGTGAAATCAATCGGAGAACGGTAGTGGGCCGAAAGAAAAAAGATCTTGAGAATATCCGGCGAAAATTGTTGGAGGACATCCTGGATCGTATAGAAATTCCCAAGGGATTTCGACATCTTGCGGCCGTCGATGGTCAAAAGTCCGTGGTGGATCCAGTATTTGGCAAAAGGTTTGCCTGTCAAGGCCTCGGCCTGTGCGATCTCGTTCTCATGGTGAGGAAAAATAAGGTCCAGCCCTCCCGCATGGATATCCAAGGTCTCGGTCCTGAGATAATGCATGCTCATCGTGGAGCACTCGATGTGCCATCCGGGACGGCCAGGCCCCCAGGGGCTCGGCCAGCAGGGTTCCCCTTCTTTAGACTTCTTCCAGAGAGCGAAATCCAAGGGGTCTTTTTTCTTTTCGTCCTTCTCGATCCTGACGGCCGTCATCATCTCATCGAGGGTCTGGCCCGAAAGCTTACCGTAATCCTTGAAGAGCCTAACGGAAAAATACACATCGCCGTCAATGACATAGGCGGCCCCTTTGGCGATCAACTTGCCGATATGCGCGATCATCCCGGGGATATTCTCAGTGGCCAAAGGTTCCACATCGGCTCTGGCGATGCCCAGGGCCGCCAGATCCCTTTCATAATTCCTGATATAACGGGTGCGGATCTCGTCAAAGGCAACACCGTCCTGGCGGCCGCGGTTGATGATCTTATCGTCGACATCGGTGATGTTCCTGACCAGGGTGACACGGAAACCGCGATACTCAAGATACTTCTTGATGACGTCAAAGATATAAAGGCTGCGCGCGTGTCCGACATGGCAGTCGTCATATACCGTCACTCCGCAGGTATACATCTTGATCTTGCCGGGGACACAAGGGGCCAGATCTTCCTTTTTTCTTGAAAGCGAATTATAGACAGAGACCGTCATCTTATTTGAGTTTTTTTTCCAGGTCTTTGACGCGTTCTTCCAGTTCCTCCAGGGACTGCGTCAGGGGATCGAGGACATGGATATGATCCAAGAGCCTGTCGATCTTCTTTCCATCCTGGCGGGTGATGTGGCCGGGAACGCCTACCACCGTCGCATTCGGAGGCACGTCCTTCAGAACGACGGCATTGGCGCCGATATATGAATTATCGCCGACCGTGATGTTCCCCAAGACCTTGGCGCCGGCGCCGACCACCACGTTGTCGCCGATATTGGGATGGCGCTTGCCTTTCTCCTTGCCTGTCCCGCCAAGGGTCACGCCCTGATAGAGCGTCACGTTCTTGCCGACGACGGAGGTTTCACCGATCACAACCCCCATGCCGTGATCGATAAAAAGACCGTCGCCAATCTGCGCGGCCGGGTGGATCTCGACGCCGGTAAAAAACCGGGAAACCTGCGACAGCCATCGCGGCAAAAAAGGGATCCTGGCGCGATGCAGGACATGGGCGATCCGGTGCATCACCAGTGCCTGGAGCCCTGCGTAAAGAAGGACCACTTCCAAGTAATTGCGCGCGGCCGGGTCCCTGTCAAAAACGGCGTCGACTTCCTTTTTGAAAACAATCAGGACAAAAACAATCCATGCCAACAGCACGATAATAAATGCGCTTACGATATGCATAAAGATGGCCATGACATCCTCTCCTTCTTCTTCCTCTATGACGGCAAAGAAATGAATCTCCCCGTGCTCGCCCTGCCTCGGGCAGGGCAGGCATGGGGTTTCTTCCCTGTAGAGGAGGACCTAGTCCAGGAAGGACAGACCTCCGTCTTCCTCTAAAACGGAGGGTCTAGCCCAGAAAGGGCAGACCTTCCTCATTCCACATAAAGGAAGGGTCGGATTTCGCCGCATTCTGCGGCTCGATTAAAAAATTATTTTGTCTTTTCGATCAAAACGACGGCATAGGCCGCGGCGGCATGCCCCCGCCCGATCTCGCCGACCCCTTCATGGGTCGTGGCCTTGATGGAAATACAGCCGGAACCCACCCCCAGGATCCCGCCGATCGTCGTCTTCATCTGGACGACAAAAGGCGCGATTTTCGGTTTCTCGAGGATCACCATCACGTCGGCGTTCCCGACCCTAAAATGCCTGCGCTTGAGGAGCCGGGCCACATATTCCAAAAATCTCAAGCTTGAGATATTTCGGTAAGCCGGGTCTTCCGGCGGAAAATGGCGCCCGATGTCGCCCGCCCCCATGGCACCCAAGAGGGCATCGCAAAGGGCATGCAGGACAACATCCGCATCGGAATGCCCCAGAAGCCCCTTCCTAAAAGGAACCGCCACGCCTCCGAGAACAAGCCTTCTTTTCGGCGCGAACCGGTGGATATCGTAACCGATGCCGATTCTATAGTTCATTTGAACCCAATGGACAAACTTACGGCTTATGGCCTAAAGCCTGCGGCTTCACTCAAGCGCCTTGATGCCCAGAATGGCATCGGCAAAAACCAAGTCTTCCTGCGTCGTGATCTTGATATTGAAATAAGACCCCATGACGACCTTGACCTTTTTTCCCATCTTCTCGACCAACGAAGCGTCGTCGGGGACGCCAAGCTTGCTGGAACGCAAGTAAGCCTTCTGGATCAACTCCCTCTCAAAAACCTGGGGCGTCTGTATCTCCCAGAGATAATCCCGCCTGAGCGTCTCATCAACTTCCATCCGGTGGTTCAGCCTCTTGATGGTCGGCTTGACGGGAACGCCCAGCACGGCCGCCCCGCACACCCTGGCTTCTTCGATCACCCGCGTAATGCTGCCTTCATCCACGAAAGGCCTCACGCCGTCATGGACCAAAACAAACTTCGTTTTCATATCCACAACCTCCAGGCCGTTCCTGACAGATTCCTTACGCGAGGCGCCGCCGGCGATCACGCGGGCGACCTTGGTCAATTTGAACTTCCTGACAAAAGAACGCGCCTCCTCCAGGCTATCGGGATGAAAAATCAATACGATCTCATCAACCAGGGGATGGGCCTGAAAAACCTCCAGCGTATAGACGATGATCGGCTTATCCTTGATCTCGATCAGCGGCTTGGCCAGGTTCAGGTGCATCCTGGAGCCGAGTCCGGCGGCGGGAATCAGGGCTGTGATCTTGCATCCTTCAGGCATGGCTACATATTATCCTGCCGGAGGCAGGTCCCGCCAGGCGTCATGACGTCTGGCGAGGCGCACCTTCAGGCTTGGCGAAGACCATGCGGCCGGCCTGTGTCTGCAAGACCGACGTGATGGACACGCGGACAGACTGGCCGATAAACCGGCGGGCATCCTCCACGACGACCATCGTGCCGTCGTCGAGATAGGCGATCGCCTGGTTATGTTCTTTGCCTTCCTTGATGGGTTTCACCTCCAAAGCCTCTCCCGGCAGAACGACGCTTTTGAGGGCATTGGCCAGCTCGTTGATATTCAGGACCTTGACGCCCTGAAGTTCTGAAATACGGTTGAGATTGAAATCCACCGTAAAAATCTTGGCCTCGAGCAGCTTGGCCAGTTTGACCAGTTTCCCATCCACGTCGTGCGTGTCGGGAAAATCCTCCTCGTGAACGACGAGATTGAAGCGTGCATCGCTGCGGACCATATGCAGAATCTCCAGCCCCCGGCGCCCCCGCTGGCGTTTGACCGCATCCGCCGAATCGGCGATCGTCTGCAATTCTTTCAAGACAAAACGCGGCACGACGAGACGAGCTTCGACAAAAGAGGTCTTGAGGATATCGACAACGCGCCCGTCGATGATGGCGCTTGTGTCAAGGATGACGGTGTCGGCCTTCTCGTCCTGCCGCCTGAATTTGACATAAGGAATGATGAGGTTGAACTCATCCCGCCCCCTGAGGGCGATCGCCATGCCCAAATAGGCAAAAGACAACGTCAAGAGATACGCGGAAATGTCCTTCATGGATTTATCCAGGGGGAAAAGCGTAAAAAGCGCCGAGGTCATCAGGCGCGAAATGATCAGGCCCAGGATCAAACCGAAGACGGCGCTGGACAATCCCCTGACTGAAATACCGCGCATGCCGGCCTCCAGCATGATGATGAGGAGGCCGAAGCCGAAACCGCTCAGAGATGTCCAGTAGATATTGAAATCATTGACCTCCCCGATCTGGTAGCCGACGAGCGTCGAACAGATCAAAAACAGGATTCTGATAAACAACATGGTCATATTCATAAAAAACTCCCCTCTTCACGGACACCGATCGGTGTCGCATCTATGATAAAAATAAATTCGGATTACCCTTTCCAGAGCGCCCTCATGGCCTCCGAAAGATCGGACACAACCACGAGCTTCATGCCCGCCTCTTTCCATTCCCGTAAAGCCTGGGCGTTGCTCCGGGGAAGGATACACTTCTTGAATCCAAGCTTCTGCGCCTCATTGACCCTCAGGGTCACATTGGAGACGCTTCGGACCTCCGAAGCCAACCCCACCTCGCCAAGGAGGACCGTGTCGAAAGCGATGATCTTGTCCTCAATGCTGGAGGCGATCGCCAGGCAGACGGCCAGGTCGATCGCCGGATCGTCGATCTTCATACCGCCGACGACGTTCACAAAAATATCCTTATCGAATAATTTGAGCGACAGCCGCTTCTCCAGGACCGCCGCCAAGAGACTGAGCCGGTTATAATCAATGCCCTGGGCCTTACGGCGTGTCACCCCGAAATTCGCCTTTGAGACCAAAGCCTGGACTTCGATCAAGATCGGCCGCGTCCCTTCCAGGACGGGGACGACGACGCTGCCTGAAACCTCCTTGGGCCGTTCCGCCAAAAAGATCTCCGAAGGGTTCCCGACCTCTTCTAAACCCCGCGGTCCCATCTCGAAGACACCGATTTCATTGGTAGAACCAAACCTGTTCTTGATGGCCCTCAGGATACGATAGCTTGAGAACCGCTCTCCCTCGAAATACAGGACCGTGTCCACGATATGCTCCAACACGCGCGGGCCGGCGATCATCCCTTCCTTGGTGACATGGCCGATCAAAACAATAGAAATCCCCGTCTGCTTCGCCAGCTGCGTCAAGATGCCGGCGCACTCACGTACCTGGCTGACGCTGCCGGCGCTCGACGACAAAGCCGGAGAATAAACCACCTGGATGGAATCGACGACGACAAGATCCGGAAGGAATTTCTTGACGGCATCGATGACGGCATCCAGATCCGTCGCGTTGACGATGAAAAAAGAATCCAGAGGGCCGGCCCCCAGTCTGTCGGCGCGCATTTTTGTCTGCTGGATGGATTCCTCGCCGCTGACATAGAGGATCTTTCTGCCCGCATGCGCCAGTTTCTGGCAGAGCTGGAGAGAAATCGTCGACTTGCCGATGCCGGGGTCTCCACCCACCAAAACCACAGAACCGCGCACGACACCCCCACCCAGGACCCGGTCGAGCTCCTGCATACCGACCTTCATGCGTTCCTGTTCCAGCGAATCAACCGTATGAAGAAGAACGGGTTCGCGGTAGGAAACGCCGCGGGAAGAAGAACGGACCGCCGCCTCTTCTTCAACGAATGAATTCCAGCTTGAGCAGTCCGGGCAACGGCCGAGCCATTTAGGCGACTGGGCGCCGCAATTCTGGCATACAAACGTCGTTTTTGACTTCACCGCTTTAGGCATAATAGACAAATCGGCCCTTATTTCCCAAGGGCGCGGTATCGGCTCACCTGGCTTCCTTAGGCCTGTATAACAATTTCCAGGGGTGCTTCTTCAAATCAGCGAACATCTCTTCGATATCTGTATAAAGCCTGTCATCCGTAAAAAGCTTCCCGATCGTGCCACGGCCTTCATGCATGTCGGTCAAGACGCTGTTCAACGCGTCAAGGGTATCTTTCGTCTTCAAGGCGATATCCTTGGCCAAGTCCGTCACCTCCTGAACGCTCGTTGGATCTTCGCCCACCAGAAGGCTATCAGCCATGAGAAGTTTAGTATAGTCTCCGCCGGGGATGATCTCGAGATACTTTTCGCCCAAGAGCCCCAGTGTATTGACCCAAGCCCGTGAATCGGCGGGAATTTGCGTATCGCCATCCACCCATATACGGATGAAAACAGCCGGCTTGCCGTCACTGCTATGCGTCAGCTTGATCTCCCTGACCTCGCCCTTGTCGACGCCGGCCACGCGCACCGGCGCCCCGATCTTGATGCCGTTGGCAAAACCGAATTTGACACGAAGTTGATAACCACGGGCGGTCAACTTGACATCGCCGATCCTGAAAATAAACCAACTCAGGATGACAAGGCCGACAAAAACAAAGATACCGACTTTAAACTCCAAAGATCTCGTATTTTGCGCCATGCAAGTCTCCTTAATCCGCCTCCGGCGGATTAATCCCTGCCTGCTCCGCCTGCCGAGCAGGCGAGCGTAACTTGAAAATATCTGTCTGCCCGCCGACACCTGGCCGAAGGCCGAGTGGAGGCTGGTTGCAGATAGATATTTTCAAGATGTAAACGCAAGGGATGATATTAACTTCCTTGATTTTGCCTACAACCAGGTATCTTTCCTTGCAAAGTCAACCCTTTGCCTGCGCCGTCAATTTTTCCGGTCCGCCATGGAAAAATTGACAAGTGTTTAGGCAGAGGGTCAACGTTTATTCCTTGATTTTGCCTACAACCTGGTATTTTTTCCTTGCAAAATGAGACCCTCCGTTATGCCCAATTACCTGGCTCAGTCTGATGAGCCACGCCTTGCCTTATCCAGACTGGCAAGTACGCCACTTTCTGCGGCATGCGGAGACCTAAGTATTAAAATCTCCCCTATCCCCCGTTCCTCCCGTTCGAATTCTGGCCGTCCGTGATCGGACCATGGGCCGCACCCGTAATGAATTGATGCACGTAAGGATTGTGGGAATAGCGGATCTCATCGGGCGTGCCCTCGGCAATAATCCTGCCTTCGTAAAGCATCGCGATACGGTCCGCCACCTTATAGGCGCTCCTCATATCGTGCGTCACGACGATGGAGGTGACTTTGAGCTTATCGTGCAATTCGTCGATCAGTTGGTTGATCGCGTCCGCCGTAATGGGATCCACACCCGTCGTCGGTTCGTCGTACAGGATGATCTTGGGACGCGTGCAGATCGCCCGCGCCAGCGCTACGCGCTTTTTCATCCCGCCGCTCAAATCCGCCGGCATATAGTGCTCGACGTCATAAAGCCCGACGAGCGCCAACGACTCCTTGACGCGCTTGTCGATCTCAGGAGCCGCCATCTTCATGTGTTCGCGCAAGATGAATCCGACATTCTCCCCCACTGTCAGCGAATCGAAAAGAGCTCCGCCCTGGAAAACCAGGCCGATCTCCATATGAAGATCGTTGAGCTCCTTGCCGCGCAAAGCCAGGACATCCTTGCCTTCCACGCGCACGCTCCCCTCGTCCGGCTCCATGAGACGGACGATGTGTTTGAGCGTGACGCTCTTGCCCACGCCCGAACGGCCGATGATGACCTTGGTCTCCCCTTCTTCGACGCTCAGGCTCATATGATCCAAGACCTGCTTTCCACCCAAGTTTTTCGAAACGTCCATCAATTCAATCATTGCCATACTCACCTGCCCGGCGCATCATCTTAAAGACAAAAAACTTCCCTTACCGATGGAACGGATGGTTCAGCCATAATCTCAACTGTCAGAGACGGCCCCGTTAGAAATCTTGATCCCTAACGGAGCTTATTGCACGAAGAAATAAAACAATGCCGTAAAGAAACAGTCGGCCGCAATGATCATGATGAAGGTATTGACGACCGACATGGTCGTTGCCTTGCCGACGCCCTCAGCCCCGCCGCGCACATTCAAACCCTCGTGACAGGCAACGAGCGCGATGATCATGCCGAAGACAATGGTCTTGAACAAACCCGTGAAGAGATCCTTGTAGACAAGGGTCCCAAATGTCATGTTCATATACAGGCTGGAACGGATGCTCAAGCGATAGACCCCGATGAGGTAGCCGCCGAAGATACCGATGGCGTTGGCAAAAAGTGTCAAGATGGGCAGCATCAAGGTCATGCTCAGGAATCTCGGCACGACGAGATATTTGATGGGGTTGGATCCGAGGGTCACCAGGGCGTCAACCTGCTCAGTCACGGTCATCGTCCCGAGCTCCGCGGTGATGCCGGCGCCGCTGCGTCCGGCGACAATCAGGGCCGTGATCACAGGCCCAAGTTCGCGCGTCAGCGAGACGGCGACGATGCTGGCGATGTAGATCTCGCTCGACATCTTCTGCATGATGTAGGCCGTCTGCAGCGCCAGGATCACGCCGATAAAAAACGAAACGAGGACGACAATCGGCAGGCTGTCAACACCCACCTTTTTGGCCTGCTCAAAAACACGGCCTCCCCCCAGGGGCCTGGCGGGGATGAGAACAACGGCCTGAATACCCAGGCTCACGACACTTCCGAAATAATGGACGAAAGACAGGACTCTGGCGCCCAGGGCTATATAAAACGCCCTCTTGAAAAGAAACATATGCTCCTCATGTCACAATAACGTTCATCCTCTGCGCTTCCGGCCCAATGACTTCAACCTCCCGGAGGCCGCGTAAAAATATCAGCGTTGTTTTCTCCGGCGGAACCCTTGGTCCCCAGCCGGGTTCACTTCTGCTCAAAAGACAATTCTTCCCTGTCTTTTTTCTTGCCGATCCTGACCGTGCCCCCCTCTTTGATCCTGCCGCCGATGATCTCTTCAGCCAAGGGATCTTCAATATAACGCTGGATCGTGCGTTTTAAAGGACGCGCACCGAAAACAGGATCGAAGCCTTTTTCGATCAGGAAATCCTTCGCCTCCTGGTCCAAGGCCAGCGTCACATGCTGCTCGCTTAAACGCCCCTGCACCTCGCCGATCTCGATCTCAACGATCTTATAAAGGTCGTTTTTCTCCAAAGGACGGAAGACGATGACGTCGTCGATCCTGTTAAGAAATTCCGGCTTGAAGGTCCTCTTGACCTCCTCCAGGAGCCGCTCCTTCATCTGCTGGTACGACACGTCCCCGCTCTGCGCCTTAAACCCCAAAGCGCCCTGCTTGCGCAGAAGCTCCGCCCCGACGTTGGAAGTCATGATGATGATGCAATTGCGGAAATCAACCTTACGGCCGAAACTATCGGTAAGACGCCCGTCCTCCAGGACTTGCAGGAGGATATTGAAAACATCCGGATGCGCCTTTTCAATCTCATCCAAAAGGATGACCGCATACGGGCGGCGCCGGATTTTCTCCGTCAACTGACCGCCCTCTTCGTACCCCACATATCCCGGCGGCGCGCCCACGAGGCGCGAGACATTAAACTTCTCCATATATTCCGACATATCCAGCTGCACGAGGGCATTCTCATCCCCAAACATGAATTCTGCGAGCGCTCGGGCCAGCAACGTCTTTCCGACGCCGGTGGGCCCTAAAAAGATGAAAGACCCGATGGGCCGGCGCGGATCCTTGATCCCCGCGCGGGATCTCCTGACCGAACGGCCGATCGCCGCCAAGGCCTCATCTTGTCCGACGACCCTCTGGCGCAGCTCTTCTTCGATCTTGAGAAGCTTTTCACTTTCTTTCTGCTCAAGCCTCACGATCGGGATGCCCGTGATCTTGGAAACGATGGTCGCGATATCTTCTTCCGTGATCTTGGGCCTGGACTTGGCGCGCTCCTCCTGCCATTTCTTCCTTTCATCCTCAAGATTCTGGCGGGCCTGGCGTTCCTGATCCCTCAGCGAAGCCGCCTTCTCGAAATCCTGGTTCTTGATGAAGATCTCTTTTTCCTTTTTGAGCTCCTCGACGTTCATCTCCAACTGCTTGATGCTCGGAGGAACGATCAGCGTGGCGAGACGGGCGCGGGACCCGGACTCATCCAGAAGATCGATCGCCTTATCGGGAAGAAAACGGCCGCTGATGTAACGGTCGGAGAATTTTGCGGCCGCCGCAATAGCCTCATCAAGATATTCGACATTATGGTGACGTTCGTACTTATCACGCAGCCCTTTAAGGATCTCCACCGTCTCATCGACCGACGGCGGATCCACCATGATCGTCTGGAAACGGCGCTCCAGAGCGGCATCCTTTTCGATGTATTTGCGGTATTCATCCGGCGTCGTGGCGCCGATGCACTGGATCTCACCGCGCGACAAGGCGGGCTTGAGGATGTTGGAGGCGTCGATCGCCCCTTCCGCGGCGCCTGCCCCGACGAGCATGTGCAGCTCGTCGATAAAGATCATGACGTCGCGCGAGCGCTTGATCTCGTCCATGAC
The DNA here is from genome assembly GCA_964471325.1 of uncultured Planctomycetia bacterium. Taxonomy (GTDB): domain Bacteria; phylum Omnitrophota; class Gorgyraeia; order Velamenicoccales; family Velamenicoccaceae; genus Velamenicoccus. Next base: position 64,237 of record CAYYFL010000009.1, on the reverse strand, counting down.
GGCCTTGATCCTCTCTTCGAACTGGCCGCGGTATTTTGTCCCGGCGATCATGAGCGCCAAATCCAGCGCCACGATACGCTTGCCGATCAAGACCTCGGGGACGTTCGACATAACGATCTGCTGGGCCAAGCCCTCGACGATGGCGGTCTTGCCGACGCCCGCCTCGCCCAGAAGCACGGGATTGTTTTTGGTGCGCCTGGCCAAAATCTGGATCACGCGCTCGATTTCGTTTTTCCTGCCGATGACGGGATCGAGTTTGCCTTCACGCGCCAGGGCCGTCAAGTCGCGGCCAAAGGCATCCAGGGCCGGCGTCTTGGATTTGCTCTGGGCCTGCGTGCCAAAGCCCGGCGTTGCGGATCCCAAAAGCTCCATGATCTCGCTGCGCACACGGTTCAAATCAAGCCCGAGGTTCAAGAGGACCTGGGAAGCAACGCCTTCACCCTCGCGGATCAGCCCCAGAAGCAGATGTTCGGTGCCGATATAGTTATGCCCGAGGGCACGCGCCTCCTCTGCCGCCAATTCCAGCGCTTTCTTGGAACGCGGCGTAAACGGCACATCCCCCTGGATCTGCGTCGTCGGACCCGGCTGGACGAGTTTTTCCACTTCCAGACGGATACTCTCCAGACTCAAACCCAGTTTCTGCAAAACGGCGGCCGCAACCCCTTCGCCTTCCCGGATCAGCCCCAGAAGCAGATGTTCGGTGCCGATATAATCGTGATTAAAACGCCTGGCCTCTTCCTTGGCCAGGACAATGACTTTTCTGGCTCTTTCCGTAAAACGATTGAACACATTCACCTCCGACTTGTCTATAGGCTACACTTTCAGGCGCTCACGGATAATTTGCGCCCGTTTGATATCACGCTCATTGGCGGATAACTTTTTATTCTCAAGCTTCTGCAGGTGCGCGGGCTGCGTCAGGATGAAAAGCTCGTTGATCAGGCCGCGCTCCATGTTCTCGACGAGCCCAAGGTCATGCCCCAGCCGCAGCATGGACAAAAGCTCAACGGTCTCGCCGCTTGAAATGATGTGGGCGTTCTTGAGCGTGCCGTACGAACGCCAGATCCTGTCTTCGAGCATCTCCCGGTGCTCGGCCAAAAGGACTTCCCGCGCCTTCTCCTCCTGTTCGATGATCTGACCGATGACGCCCTTGATGTTGCCGAGGATCTCCTCCTCCTTCAACCCCAAAGAAACCTGGTTGGAAATCTGGAAAAAATTTCCCGATGCCTGCGTGCCCTCGCCGTAGAGGCCGCGCGTCGTAAAGCTTAACTTAGCGATGGCCTCCAGCACCTTATTGATCTGGCGCGACATAACGAGCGCCGGCAAATGAAGCATCACGGATCCCCGCATGCCCGTGCCTGTATTCGTGGGGCAGGCTGTCAGATAACCCCATTCCCGGCTGAACGCATAAGGCAGGAAACCGGAAAGCTGGTCGTCGATGGAATTGATGACGTCCCAGGTCTTGTCCAGGTCGAACCCGGATTCCATCACCTGGATACGCAGATGGTCTTCTTCGTTAACCATGATGGCGACATCTTCCCGCGGTGTCACGCATAGCGCCTTCTGGTTGCTGCGGACCGCGTGCTCGTTGGACATCAGATGGCGTTCCACCAAAAACTGCTTGTCGATATTGTCAAGCTCCTCAAGACGCAGAAAGACCGCACTCTTCAATTCAGACGTCCGCTCGAACGCAGCCTTGGTCGTGACCAAAACCTGCTCGGCGTCGTTCTTCTTGGCCCAATGCGGAAAAGGAGTCTTATCCAGGTTCCTCGCCAACCGGATCCTGGAAGAGATCACGATATCGGAATGAGGGCCTGTGCCTTTCAGCCAACTTGAAACCTGATTGATCAGATCATTAAGGTTCATTATTCAGAATGTTAAACTCGGACCGATTTGAAATAACCAAAACCCAAGAAAGAATAACCAAACAATTTCCAAACATCAAGAAGCAATGACCAAACTAACATTTGGAAACTTCCGCATCAAACCGCCTCTTCCGTCTTCCCTTTTTTCTTTTTCTCCGTCTTCTCGGCTTCCTTAATGGCATCGCGCAGCCGCGCGGCTTCTTCAAACTCTTCGCGCTCGACAGCTTCCTGCAGCTTTGCCTTCAATTCCGCAACCGAAGCCCCTCGCGGCCCGGAGAAGAGCTTCGGACCCTCCTGCAACACAGACAAAGGCGCTTTACCCACATGCTGGCTGGCGCCGTGAATGCGCTTCAGCAAAGGTCCCAGATAACGTCCAAAGGCCGTGTAACATTCGCTGCAGCCGAGACGGCCGATCTTGCGGAAATCTTCATAAGTCAATCCGCAAAAAGGACACTGCGTCCCCGGTGCGATCTTCTCGGAACCGGCGAGCTGCTTCGAATAATCCACCAGGCCCGCCAGAAGGTCCGAGAGACCGAACTGCTGCTCCATCTGGATGCTTTTTTTCTTGGCGCAATCATCGCAGAGATGCAGCTCGGTCATCTGGTTATCGACGATCTCGGTCAGATGCACGGTCGCCTGATTTTTATTGCAGATATTACAGAGCATAGCGGACGCCGTCCTTTTTCGTGATTTTCTTAAAAACGCTGATCAAGGCCGACGTGTGCTTGCCGACGCTCCCCGCCCCGATCAGACGTCCGTCGATCATGACGACCGGGATAAGCTCCGCAGCCGTCCCCGTCAAAAACATCTCGTCGGCGACATACAATTCGAAACGCGTCACCATGCGTTCACAAGTCTTGAGGCCCGCCTTCGCGGCCACCTCCAGCACGGCCCCGCGTGTGATGCCGTTCAAGACGCCCACGGAAACAGGCGGCGTCACCAGGACATCGTCCTTGATCATGAAGATGTTGTCGCCCGTGCACTCCGTCACGAACCCGTTCTGGTCCAGCATCAATGCCTCGGGCACGCCGGCGTTGATCGCCTCGATCTTTCCCAGGATGTTGTTGAGATAATTCAAGGATTTGATCTGGGGATTCAGGGCCTCCGGGATATTGCGCCGGGTCGGCACCGTCACGATCTTGAGCCCCTTGTGATACAATTCCGCCGGATAAAGAGCAATTTTATCCGTGATGATGAAGACCGTGGCATGGCGGCAGTTGCGCGGATCCAGGCCAAGATCACCCTCGCCTCTTGTCACCACCACGCGGATATAGGCATCCTTAAGCTTATTGGCTTTCAGGGTGCCGACGATCGCCTTCTCCATCTCTTTTTTCTGCATGGGGATTTTCAAAGAAATGCCCTGGGCCGAGGCATAAAGACGGTCGATGTGCTCGCGCAGTTTAAAAACAAGGCAATCATAGGAACGGATCCCCTCGAACACTCCATCGCCGTAAAGCAGACCGTGATCGAACACCGACACCTTCGCGTCTTCTTTTTTGACCAGCTTTCCGTTAAAATAAATCAACATCGTGCCTCTCAATCTCCCGCTGAATCGTTTTGTCTGAAATTGATCCCGAGTCTCCGTCAGCGTTTCTCCTAGAAACGAGGGACCTTGTCAACCTGCCTGCTATCCTGTAACAAGCCTTCCATCGAAAATTTTCAATGTCCTGTGGCTGCCGTGCGCCAGCTCGGGGCTGTGCGTCACCAGGACGACCGTCGTCCCCTTTTCTTTATTGAGGCGCATCAACAATTCCTGGATGTGCCTGCCGGACTCGAAATCCAGGTTCCCCGTCGGCTCATCGCAAAAAAGGATTTCCGGGTCGTTGATGAGCGCCCGCGCCACGGCCACGCGCTGCTGTTCGCCGCCGGACAGCTCCGAAGGCCTGTGTTTCAGCCGTTGCGACAAACCCAGAAAATCCAGGAGCCCTTCGGCCTTTTTCCTGACGTCGGATACGCCCTGCGATCCCCGCCCGACGCAACCCGGCAGCATCACATTTTCCAGCGCCGTGAACTCCCTCAAAAGATGGTAAAACTGAAAAACAAAACCGAACATCTTGTTGCGGATCGCGGCCTGCCGCCGCTCATCCATCGTCGTCAGGCGCGCGCCGTCGACAAAAACCTCACCATGCGTCGGCGTATCCAATCCTCCGAGAATATGCAACAGGGTCGACTTTCCCGCCCCCGAAGGACCCACGATGCTCAACATTTCAGACCGCTTGACCTCTAAGCTTACGTCTTTAAGCACGGTCAGCGCCTTCGGGCCCTGACGATATGTTTTTTGAAGATGGAGCGCTTTAAGCACTATTCATACCTCAGGGCATCTGCCGGCACGAGGCGCGCCGCCTTGGACGCCGGGTAAATCGTTGCCAGAAAACAAATTAAAAGAGCTGAGCCTGCGATCATGGCCACATCGAGCCCGCGCAGCGCCACAGGCAAATGGTCGATATAATAAATATCCTGGGGGAGCTGGATGAACTGATATTTTTTAAGCAAAAGACACAAAATAATCCCTCCTATTATACCAAAAAGGATACCTCCTGTGCCAATAATTAGGCCGCCCCATGTAAAGATCCTTCTCACCTGCCCTTGAGATACGCCCACGGCCTTTAAAATACCGATATCCTTTGTCTTTTCGACAACCATGACGATGAGCGTGCTGACGATGTTAAAACAGGCCACGAGCACGATCAATGTCAGGATAATGAACATCGCCAGCTTTTCCAGCGCCAGAGCGGAGAAAAAATTCTTGTTGATATCCATCCATGTGCGGCTATGAAGACCGGCGGGCAGGACACGGTTCAATTCTTTCTTGACCTGCGGCGCCAAATAAGGATTATCCAGACGGACACCCACCTGGGTCACCAATGTCCCGACGCCGAAAAATTGCTGGGCGTCTTTAATGTTCAAGAACGCCAAATTAAGGTCATAATCGTACATGCCGGTATGGAAGATCCCGCTCACCTTGAACGGCGTATTCAATCCCACGACCGGCGACGACAAGACCACCTCGTCGCCGACGGAAAGACCCAGCACAGCCGCCAGCTCTTTGCCGAGGACGATACCTCCCGGAGGCAGGTTCAGCCGACCGCCCTCCATATAACCGAGAATGCGCGTCACGCGGCTCTCGGACGCCTGATCCACCCCCTTGAGGTTCAGGCTCAGCACCTTGTCTTTGTAATAGAGAAAGGCCTGGCCGCTGACATAAGGCGCAACATCCCGCACACCCTTGAGGCCTTCGATCAAAGACTTAACTTGTTGAAAATCGGCGATCCCGTCTTCACTCTGGATGATGATGTGGGGATTGGCGCCGATGATCTTATCTTTGAGATCGTTATCAAAACCCGTCATGACGGCGATGACAATGATGAGGGCCATCACGCCGATGGCGATCCCCAGACACGAAATCAGGCTGATAACGGAGATGAACCGCTCTTTCTGCAGAGTCAGAAAATAACGCCGGCTGATAAAAAAAGCAAGATTCATCGTTTAACCTTCCGCACTTTCCGTCCCTTTTTCCGGACGCAAGAGAGGAAACAGGATGACGTCGCGGATCGAAGGCTGATTCAAAAACAGCATGCACAAACGGTCGATGCCAATCCCCAAGCCCCCTGTCGGCGGCATGCCGTATTCCAAGGCCTCGACAAAATCCTCATCCAGGCAGCGCTGGGTTGATCCGGCTTCTTCCTTGAGCTCCTCCTGAAGACGCTGTTTCTGCTCGATAGGATCGTTGAGCTCGGAGTAGGCATTCGCGACTTCCATACCTGCCATATAAAGCTCAAAACGCTCCGAGATCAAAGGGTTCTCCGGTTTGTTTTTTGCCAATGGACAAAGAATGCTGAAATAGTCGGTAAAGAAAACGGGTTGCGTCGGCGCATCGGCCGTCAGGACCTCCTCGACCAGACGCACGACTTGGGACCTGGAAAGCCGGTCTTCCACGGGGCGGCCTTTGGCCCTGAGCTTTTGCACCATCGCCGCCGTCTCATCCTCGGGATTGATATCAAAATATTCTTTGACCGCCTGGGCGAAAGAACGCCGCGGCCACGGCGGCGTCAAATTGATCTTCTGGCCCTGGTACTCGATCTCCAGCTTCCCAAGGACCTCTTTGGCGACATGCGCAAAGATCTCCTCGGTGATCCTCATCATGTCTTCGTAGTTACAATAGGCCGCATAAAGCTCCAGCATCGTGAATTCAGGGTTGTGGCGCGTCGAAACCCCCTCATTACGGAAAGACCTGTTGATCTCATAGATCTTCTCGAAACCGCCGACGATCAGGCGCTTGAGGTAAAGCTCGGGCGCGATACGCAGGAAAAGGTCCATGTCGTATTCGTTGTGATGCGTCGCAAAAGGCCTGCCGGCCGCGCCGCCGGGGATCAGGTGCATCATGGGTGTCTCGACTTCCAAAAACCCCCGGGAGTTCAAAAAAGACCTCATGGAACTCATGATCTTCGAACGCATGGCAAAGATGTCCCGGACTTCAGGGCTGGCAATGAGATCGACATAACGCTGCCGGTAACGGATCTGGACGTCCTTAAGGCCGTGCCACTTCTCCGGCAAGGGGCGCAGCGACTTCGCCAGAAGCCGGAAGGCCTTGACCTTGACGGTCGGCTCGCCTGTGTGCGTCTTAAAAGTCTCGCCCTCGATCCCGACGATGTCGCCGATATCCAGCTTGTTAAAAAGCTCGAAATCTTTTTCCGCCAAAGGATCGTCTTTGCGGACGTAGAGCTGGATCCTGGCACCTTCATCCCGCAAATCGGCGAAACAGACCTTGCCGTGCTTTCGTTTTGCCATCAGGCGACCGGCGACGACGATGTTCTTGCCGTCCTCGAACGAAGACAATAAGTCCTTGACGGCACACGTCTTATCGAATTTCTGGCCATAAGGACGCATGCCCGCTTCCTTAAAAGCAGCAAGCTTCTCGATCCTCTGTTGTATGATATCATTAAGTTCCATAATACTCCTTAATCCCACCTCTGGTGGGATTAGACCCTTCGCTTATTTGGTATTGCGAAGGTCTACCCCCTTGAGGGGTTAACTCCGCAGCGTATCTTGTAAATATCTGGATGCCCATCTGAGCCCTGCGAGGACTGGGTGCATCCAGATACTTACAAGATGGTTACGCAAGGAGTAATGTTGATCCCATGATCCGCCCGCCCCCGCCAAAAATTTACAAGCGATTACACAAGGGGCGCGACTTTAACTCCTAAAAAACAAATAACTTAAGAAAAATCTGTGCTTTATTATAACCGACGCAAAAAGCCCTGTCAACGCCTATTCAGGATTGGTTTGCTGCAAAACTACAAAGCCGCCCAAAAATAAAATGGCCCCTGGTTTCATCTCAACCAAGGGCCATCGTGATGCTTATATGCCTGTTTTACTTTCTCAGAAGCACCCTCCTGGTGGCCTTCTTGGCCCCGAAGAATTTGACCGTGAAATCCGCAGCCTTGTGCGCGTCAAATTCCCTGCAGGAAAAAATATTGATGTAAGCGGAATTCCAGAGCTCGGAAAAATGCCCTGTGATCGAGCTGGTCTCAATGAACTGCAGCATCGAATAACCCGCGGTATGCGCCTTATCGTAACCGAAATGCGGCAAGAGCGTCTTGCCGTATTTCTTCATCTTCAACAGCTTGCAGAGCTTGGTGGTGAATTCCGAAAGCTTCTTGGCCGAACGGATCGTCTGAGGATCACAGCCGTAAAGATCCAGAACAACTTCCAGACCAAAACTACCCGCAGGCATCGCGACGTTCTTAGGCATCCCCTTACTTACCTCCCGTTGTTTGATAACACAGATTTCTAAAAAAGATTACACAGATTAAGTTCGAGTTTTAATCTGTGTAATCGGTTTATGAATCTGCGTCATCAGAGGGCGCCGGTTGTTTCAGCGCCCTCAATGTATTGTCCCTGGAATTGTTTTTTTGACGACGACACAACCCAGGGACATCGCTCTTGGGTGATATTATACTACACGCGTCTGTCAACACAAGATATCTTTAAAAAAATATTCCCCCTATTTCACCCTTTCGCTCGACGGAAGCGGCGAAGGATGTTCCTCGACTACGGTCGGCAGGCCCATCGGGCCCAATAATTCGATGAACGGGTCCGGATCCAGCTCTTCGACATTCACCATCGTCTTCGGATCCCAGATGCCCCGGGCGATCAGGATCGCGGCGGCCACCGGAGGCACACCCGCCGTATAAGAAATCGCCTGAGATTCGACTTCCTTGTAGCAGACGGCATGATCGCAGATGTTATAAATAAATATTTCCCTGCGCTTGCCGTTTTTGGTGCCTTTGACGTAATTCCCGATACAGGTCTTCCCCGTATAGTTCGGGGCCAGAGACGACGGATCCGGCAAAATGGCCTTGAGGACCTTTAACGGCACGACCTCAACGCCCTCGGCGGTCCTGACGGGCTTCTCGGACGTCAACCCCAGGTTGGTCAACACCGTAAAGACATTGATATAGTGGTCGCCGAACCCCATCCAGAAACGGATGGAATCGGCATCGATGTTCTTCGACAAGGAATGCAATTCATCGTGGCCGTTCAGATAGACCGGCATCTTGCCGACCACGGGAAAATCATAGACCATCTTGACGGCATGGACCTTTTCACAGACCCACTTGCGGTCGATCCACGTCCAGACCTTTTTGAACTCCCTGAAGTTGATCTCCGGATCGAAGTTCGTCGCAAAATACTTGCCGTGGCTGCCGGCATTCACGTCAAGGATGTCGATCGTATCGATCTTATCGAAATAATGCTTGGCGGCCAGGGCGCAATAGGCGTTGACCACGCCGGGATCGAACCCTGCGCCGAGGATGGCCGTGATGCCGTGTTCCTTGCAGCGGTCTTTGCGTTTCCATTCATAGTTGGCGTACCACGGCGGGTCTTCGCAGACCTTGTTCGGATCTTCATGGATCGCCGTATCCATGTAAGCGACTCCGGCCTGGATACAAGCCTCCAGAAGAGACATGTTGACGTAAGCCTGGGCCAAGTTGATGACGATTTGTGAATTTGTCTCTTTGATCAGCTTGACGGTCGAAGGGATATCTAAAGCGTCAATCCTGCAGGAATAAAGTTTCTTTGATTTGTCCTTGAGATGGCCTTTTCTCTTGACGCTCTCGATGATGGCGTCGCACTTGCCCTGAGTCCTCGATGCGATACAGATGTCGCCCAGAACGTCATTGTGCTCGGCGCACTTATGCGCCGCCACATGAGCCACGCCGCCGGCCCCGACGATCAAAACGTTTTTCTTCATATGAGCGGCCTCCTTTTTCTCTTGGATAAACTCCCTACGACAGACTGCTTACAAAATCTCCGTAAGAAAAGCGGCGCACCACATCCAGCGATCCGCCAAGCCTTCTGACGACGATCGACGGCATCTGAAGGCCGTTAAACCAGTTCTTCTTGACCATCGTATAGCCGGCGGCGTCCAGGAACCTGATCTCACTGCCCACCTTGAGCCGGCGGCCCAGGCGATAGGTCCCGAAGATATCTCCCGCCAGACACGAACGGCCGGCGATCATATAGGTGAAACGCCCTCCCCGCTTTTCCTGGAGCTTGGCATTCTGGCGGTAAATGAGCAGGTCCAGCATATGGGCCTCGGTGGAGGCGTCCACGATCGCGATATCCATCTTGTTGCGGACGATGTCGACGACCCGCGTCACCAGCTGCGCCGCCTGCGTGACGGTGGATTCCCCAGGCTCCAGATAAACCTGGATGCCGAAAGTACGGCTGAAGGCCTTCAATGTTTTGCAAAACTTTGCGACCGGATATCCCTTCTTGGTAAAATAAAGCCCTCCGCCGAGACTGACCCACTTCAGCCGCCCCAGCACGTCCCCGTACGCGCGGCCGATATGCTCCAGGTGCCGGGCAAAATGACCGAAGTCGTCGTTCTCGCAATTGTAATGGAACATGACGCCGCTCAGGCGCGATAACGCTTTTTTCAGCGCCGCCTTGTCCGTCACGCCCAGCCGCGAATACTTCCTCGCCGGGTCCGCAAGGTCGAAATGGGAAAAACTGACGCCGGGGTTCACTCTGACGCCGACCGCACAACTCCCCGTCAGACCGCCGAACGCCTCAAGCTGGGAAAGAGAATTGAAAATAATCTTGTCCGAAAAAGCGGCGGCCTCCCGGACATCCTCCCTGGAGAAACCGACGCAATAGGCGTGGACCTCCTTGCCGAATTTTTCACGGCCCAGGCGCGCTTCGTAGACCGAGCTGGAGGTCGTTCCGTCCATATAGCGTTTCATGAGGTCGAAGACGGACCATACGGCAAAGCATTTCAGCGCCAGGACGGACCTGGCTCCGGACGCCTCCCGGACATGCCGGATCACCTTCAGGTTCCCCAGCAGCTTCTTCTCGTCGATCAGGTAATAGGGTGTTTTCAAAACCATTTTAGAAAGACCGCAAAAAAATAAGCCTGACCCGCAAAACGGCAACGCCCATGACATCCTCCCTTGCCGCGGTCAAGCCCCTGAATGCACCGAACGCCTCTCTTGCTGTTTTCCATTTCGTCTATCAAAGCCTCCTTCGACCACTCTCGTCGGAAAAACCTGAACCCCGCCAGAAACGGCTCTTTCTGACGGGGTTCGGCCTTATGGGTGTTATCTTATATGAAATTATTTTACGAATCAAGAAAATTCTTTGAATTTCCCTGATTTTTTCTGCCGTGGAGGGATACGTCGGTGAAAAGACGGGCTCGTGACGGAGGGAAACGCCTGATACGAAACAACCGGCACAAGATTACGCGATACGCTAAGATGTGGCGGCAGGGCCGGCCAGGCTGCTTTTGACCAGGTCGCTCACCGTCTTGTTGTCGCAGCGGCCGCCGGTCCTGGCCAGGACTTCCTTCATCACGCGGCCCATATCCTTGAGCGACGACGCCTGGGTCTCTGTCATCACGGCACGGACGACTGCTTCAAGTTCCTGACGGGACATCTCCTGGGGCAGATACCCCTTGAGGATCTCCATCTCTTTCTTTTCTTTATCGACCAGGTCCTGACGCCCGCCCTTCTCAAACTGAACGATGGATTCCTGGCGCTGCTTGACGAGCTTCTTGATGACGCCTATGACGTCGGCATCCTCGAGCTTCTCCGTCTTCTTCTCAATGGCACAGTATTTCATTTCCGAACGCAGAAAGCTGATCGTCTGCGTGCGCATCTGGTCTTTGGTTTTCATGGCCTCCTTAAAATCGGCCATGATCTTTTCTTCTAGTGTCATATCCTACCCCCTGACCTTCTCTATCTAAAACCAGTTCCTTGACGCCCACCTGAACAAGATTCATAGGAAAACGTCAAGGATTTAATTCGGACGGATCGTTTACGTTCACCTGCCGTTCTGCGGCGGTTCCGTAAATGATGTCCTCATTAGAAATACCACGACATGCCGACAAGATACATATTGGCGTTGATGCCGCCGTTCGGTTCCTTGATGGACGCATTGGAGACATGACGCATCCTGTAGCCGACATTGACGGCGACGTTATCCTTTATGAAATATGTCAGGCCTGCGCCGCCGGCCGAGGCGAAATTGAACTGTGTCGACTGTTCATAGGTATGCAACGTCATGTAGTACAGCCCCGTTCCTCCCTCTATATAAGGATAGAGTTTCTTTGTCAGGGGATAGGAATAGCGCAGATAGAAACCTGCGCCCATTTCCGCGTTGTTCTCGGGTTGAAAGATGCTGCCTGCAAAGATCTCATAGATCAACTCCAGCATCCCTTTGGGTTCGAAACCGAATTTTTTTGTGAACGGCTTAAGGTCGAAACCGAAACGCACGCCCAGAGGAACAGCTTGCTCATCATCCTGGTTCTTCAGGTCCGCCTGGATATAGCCGGTAAAAAACCCGACTTCCTGTAACCACTTGCCGATGCCTTCCTGCGGTCTCTCGGCAAAGGCGGGAACGACAAGACAGGATAAGGCCAAAAGGACGATCAGACCCGCTACCGCAAAGCCACATATTGATTTTTTCATGCCCTGCTCCTTTGTTAATGGGGCGTGCTTAAAAAAATCTATATCCACCGCAACAAACGCACGAAACTCACTTAGGCAGGCACTGTCTCTTTCGGCTTTTCCTGGAAGCCTTCCGACAGCATGCCCGCCACGGTCTGCGCCAACCACGGACTTAAAGACGCTACCTCAATCTTCGTAGACCCCTCGTCCACCGGGGTAAAGAACAATCCCACCTGCGTCGTATCCACAAACCCGGCAAATTTCATTGCGGCCAGATAAGCATCGCCCTCACCCTTCAGATAAATATTCGCGCCTTTGGCCTTGAGAATCTCATCAGCGCGCATGAAAGCATCATGCTTGGACTTCTTGACAATAACGATCTTGGCGTCCGCACGCGCCCGTTCCAGATGGGTAATGGATGTTCCCCATACCTCTTTCCCGAACTCTTGGATATGGGCGCATCCGCCGCACAAAACAACGGCGCTCAGGCAAAAAAAAGCAAGGGCCCCAAGCCCTTGTGATTTGTCCTGCACCCGTGTCCGACGCGTATTCATATCGTCCCGCTATAAGACCGCCCGCACCATTTCCTGAATAATATGCCTTTATTATATCTAATCTGATAAAAAAATCTACTCTAAAATCTTTTTTATCACGGCGAACAAAAACTCCACGGCCCTCCCTTCCCGCGACCCTTTGATTTTATCCTAATATTGTCTATAATAACTCTATGATTTACGACCGCTTCCAAAAAGAAGCCATCGATTCTATCAATCAAGGCTGCTCCGTTGTCGTCTCGGCGCCGACGGGCGCAGGAAAAACAGCTATTGCCGAGCACGTCATCACCGCCTCCATCGCCGAACAGAAAGGCGTCGTCTACACGGCGCCCATCAAGGCCCTCTCCAACCAGAAATTCAGGGACTTCCGCCGGCTCTATGGCGACGCCATCGGCATCGTGACCGGCGACATCTCCATCAACCCGCACGCGCCCGTCCTCATCATGACGACGGAGATATTCCGCAACAGGATCCTCGACGACCCCGGATCGCTCAAACAATACTCCTGGGTCATTTACGACGAGATCCATTATATCGACAATCCAGAACGCGGCACCGTCTGGGAAGAATCCCTGATCCTCCTGCCGGAACACATGAATTTTCTCGGACTCTCCGCGACGATCCCCAATATCGACGCGTTTGCCTCCTGGCTCAAGACCATCCATCACAAAGACGTCAGGATCGTCATCGAAAACGACCGGCCCGTCCCTCTGCATATCTTCTTTCAGTGCCATGACCGCGTCACGGACAAGATTGACGCCGCCGCCTGCCATCCCGGCAGACCCAACCGGCTCGACACCCTGATCGAGCGCCTGGAATCCCAGGGAGGGCTGCCTGCGATCTATTTTGCTTTCAGCAGGAGAAAAACGGAAGAGTTGGCGTATGAATTACGCGGCCGCCGTTTTCTGACGCCCGGGGAAGAAACGCGGATCACGGAACTCTTTGGCTCCCTCTGCCGGAAATACGGCCTCCAGGATAACACATCCGCCAAAGATATCTTCCCTCTCGTGCGGCGCGGCATCGCCTTCCATCACGCCGGGATGCTGCCGACGCTCAAAGAAGTCGTCGAACAACTTTTCACCAGCCACCTCTTGAAGCTCATCTTCACCACAGAAACGTTCGCCCTCGGCATCAACATGCCGAGCCGTTCGGTGATCTTCGATGACTTGAGAAAAATCTACGGCCGCTATGCCCGTAACCTCAAAACAAGGGATTTCTACCAGATGGCCGGCCGCGCCGGCCGGCGCGGCATAGACAAGGAAGGATTCGTCTACTGCCGCATCCATCCCGCCAAGATCAGATCCGAGGAGGTGCGGCGCATCGTCTTTGGACGGCCGGAGGAAGTCAGAAGCCAGTTCAATACATCCTACGCGACGCTCCTGAATCTTTTTGGACAGCTCAAAGATAGGATCCTGGACATCTACCCGCTCTCGTTTCACTTCTACGGCTCGCGCAAAAATGAACAAAAAGAAGCCGCGCGGCTCCTGGCGGCGAAAATGAACCTGCTCAAGGAGCTCGGCTTCATCCAAGACAACTCCCTGACGGACAAAGGAAATTTTGCCAAGGCGATCTACGGCTATGAGTTGATCATTTCCGAGCTCTACGACAAACGCATCCTGCAGTCTCTGGACGTCGCAAGCCTGGGGATGCTTGCGGCCGCGGCCGTCTTCGAACCGAGAAAATACCAGCAGCCTCCTCTCCGCCTGCCCCAAGGATGCCGTCAGATCAAACAGTCAAGCGACAAACTCTACGAAGCCCTGCGCGCCAAAGAGCAAAGATACAGGATTTATCCCGTCTCCAAAAAGCTCTGGTGGCACCTTTCGCCGGCGATGGAAGCATGGATGAAAGGCGAAGACTTCGGACGAGTGGCGACGCTGACGGATACGGACGAAGGAGAGATTATCAGGTATTTCCGCATGGGCCTGCAGATCTTGAACGAGATGCGCGACATCAAGAACCTGCCGGCGGAGATGAAAGAAAAGATCGAACAGGCCATCCGCCTCATCAATCGCGGCGAGGTAGATGCGGAAAAACAATTGCGGGATCGGAGCTAAGCTCTGATAAAAGGTAACGGGGTCAATCGATCTTTAAATTCGTCATCATTTGCTCATCGATAGGACTTTTTACAAAAGCTCGATATTGATCCCTGCTTTGAAACTGATTCATCACAATAACGTTTTCTATGTTGATCTTCACATTTTTGCCATAATGTCTACTGTCATAAATATAATACCTCAGACTAGACCATGGATATTTTTCTAATGCTTGCCAATCTGTTCCTGTCTCTGCAACACTAATTAATCCTAGCGGATTCAAATGGATATACCGACTGACATGCAATAGATAATCATCCCCTTCGATGTGTTTTATTCTATACGTACCCTGAAATAATGCTCCGTCTCGCTCATATTTTTTATTAAAATAGTTGGTATAACTTGTACCTATCTTATGCATGAAATGCGATACGCCATCCGGGATCGCTTGTCTCACAAGCAGATGGAAGTGATTAGGCATCAAGCAATAACAAATTATATCAACTAACTTAGGAGCGTTTGCTTTAGATGGCGCTGGAACGTTTTCCATCTTAAGTCTAAAATTCGAAACGGGCCCCTCTTGATTCAACTTTTCCAAAGAAACCAAAAACCTTCTGTGATCTGAATAATCAAGAAATATACTCCTCTTCTCCACGCCCCTGTTATAAATATGATAATACTCCCCCGTAACCAATTTGAGCTTTCTCATGGTAACTCCTTATTGATTAGAAGTAAGAGGGACGTTCAAATGCGGCCGACTATCTTAAACACAGAGCTAAGCTCTGATTAAAATAGTCTGAGAGGAAAGTTGAACGTGCGGGATAAAAATTATCATTATCAGAGCTTAGCTCTGATAATTCTTTTAACGAATCTCCGCCCGATCCCCGACGGCGATCTTGTTGCGATCGGCAAACCCGGCATTGGCCTCAAGGACATATCTGGCGGGGTGACTGTTGCTAAGAACGGGCGGCTGGCCGAGACCGGGGGGCTCGACATTGCGTGCCAGATCGACGATCCTGCCCAAAGAATCCATCCAGATAATATCCAGCGGAATCCTCGTGTTCTTCATCCAGAACCCCCATATGCCCTCCTGAGAAAAAACAAAAAGCATCCCGCGGTCCTGCGGCAGAAAATGCCGGTACATCAGGCCTTTTTGCCTCGCGGTATCAGTGTCGGCCACCTCCACGCGCAGACAAACGCTGGGCCCAAAACACACCTGCGGCAAGGCCTGTCTTTGGGCCGCGAATAGCACAAGACTGCAAACCGCCAGGAAACCTATCAACGCCCAGAGAAGGCGGCGTTTCATGGACATCCGGGGGACAATAGGATGAGACGATGCCCCATGCCGGCGAGCGATCACCCGCACAAGGGTATTGATCAGATGCTCGGCCTTGTAAAAATTACTCGATTTGTCAAAAAACCCGTTGACGCCGAGCTTATAGGCGTCCACACTCATCTCTTCCTCGCCGAACGCCGAAAGCATAACCACGGGAAGCCGGTCATCCACTTTCCTGATCGCCCTCAGCGTCTCGATACCCTCCTGATGGGGCATCTGCAGATTGAGGAAAACGATCCCCGGTTTCTTGCTCTTGATCATTTCAATGGCCTCGGCGCCGGACATGAAGGCCTCGATACGGTACCCCTGAGAGGTAAACCAGTACCTGATCGAATCGAGAAAATCCTTCTCGTCATCGACGATCATGATGTAAAAGTCGCTCTTGGAATCCTGGGGCTGGTTCATCGGCTTATTGGACATCTATTTTCCCTCCGCGGAACGCCCTGGGGATGACAAAGGTGAACGTGCTGCCGTGACCGATCTGGCTCTCCACCCAGATATCTCCCCCGTGAAGATTGATGATCTCTTTGGCAATGGACAAACCCAATCCCGTTCCGCCTGTGCCGACAGGCGAAACGAGGCTGACCTGTTCGAATTTGTTAAATATCCTCTTGAAATCTTTCGGGTCGATGCCGATGCCAGAATCATGGACCGCAATTTCCACGCACGGCTCCTGGCATATCTTTTCTTTCAGATCCAAAGGCTTGAGCTTGATATGGACTTCCCCTTTTTTCGGCGTGAACTTCAAAGCGTTGCCGACAAGGTTCACCATGACCTGCACCATGCGGTCCCTGTCCGCATTGACCGTCACAGACGCCTCCGGCAGGTCGATCTTCAACACGATCTCTTTGTCGCTCACCCAACTTGAAAGAGACACCTTGACCTCCTGGATGACGCCCCGGATATCGAAAGAAGACGGCAGAAGGACAAATTTGCCGGCTTCAAGCTTGGACATATCCAGAAGATCGTTGATGAGACTGTTGAGACGCGCCAGGTTGAGCTTGGAGATGGCCAGAAACCGCTTCTGGTCGTCATTGATGGCACCGGTGACGCCGCTGTCAATAAGTTCCAGGGACTTCTGGATCGCCACCACAGGCGTGCGCAGTTCGTGTGTCACTAGGGAGACAAATTGCGACTTGATCTCCTCAATCTGTTTCTCGTGCGTGATATCGCTCAAAACCGACACCATCCCGACGGTATCGCCATCCTCGTTCTCGACGACAGCCGTGGACGCCCTAAGGACTTTTTTAGTCGTCTCATCTTTACTGTCGAGCTCGATCTCCTTCGTCAGCTGGGTCCCCCTTTCGGAGTCCAGATCTTTGGCGACGGCCAAAAGATGCTCATTTTTCAAACTCTGGACGAGATACCTGCCGAGAGACTCCTTGGCCCGGCTGTCAAGGAGCTTCTCGGCCGCCGGGTTCATCATCACGATGCGGCCTTCCCGGTCAACGACAACAACGCCCTCGGCCACATGGCGCATAATGGCATCTGTCCTCTCTTTCTCATCGGCCAGTCTCTTATTAAGAGAGGTCAGATCTTCCGTTTCCCGGCGAACTTCTTTCTCAAGCTCCTCGTCGAACCTTTCGGCTATCCGCATAAGCCTGTCAAGCCTCTTCTTGGAAACGGCCACTTCCTTGTCCTGGGCAAGTTCCGCCTTAAGCTTTTCGACGAACAAGGCGGCCTTGTCGCGGGCCGCCCCGCGCCCCACGAAATACTCCTGGAGCCTAGGCAGCAGCCTCTCCCCATCCCTCTCTTCGTTGAAGATGCGAACCCCCAAACCGACAGACTCTCCGGGCGTGCTTTCAAAAGACGAAAACGCATAAAACGCCATGGCCATCTTGATATCGTCTCTGCATGACCGGATCGCATCTTCGGCAGTCAAAAAAATAAAAACCGTATTTTTCTTGCGAAATGAATCGAAGACACGCTCCATAAAACCAGACGGATCCGGCTTACGTTTCAGGATAATGGGCGCGATATGTTCGGCCATCCAGGCGATGAATTTCTTGATGACGGCCTCAAAATTCCCGGTCTCTTTGGCGCTCCGGATGACCGCATCGGCGATGGACCCCGGATCCCGCTCAAGGTTCTCAAAAATGCCTTCGGGGGGCTGCGACAAATCTCCCCTCCTGCCGCTCAAGAAATCCTGGATATGCCCGGCCACCCCCTCAGACTCCGTCTGGCCTTCGGGCCGCACATCGGAAAGCACCGCGCCTGCCTCACGCAATCTCTTAGGAGACAGCTTGCAGACCTGAATATGCCTGGAGCCGCTCAACAGGACCGCCGGCGTCGAACGGCCCTCGCCGGTATCCGTATCCCTAGGAGACGCCAATGCCTTGATAAAATCAGTTAACTCGCCGGGTTCCACTCCCCGCAAGAAAACAACAGCTTCAAGCCCAAAGCTCACGAATCGGTCGTAAATCTCCCGGACCCCCAAGACATCTGCGTCCATCGGCTCCTCATTCAGAAGCATCTGGCCGCCCTGGGGGCCTGCGGCAAAAACTATCTCTGTCTTTTCCTTAAGAATCGCATCGAAGATGGAAAAAAGGCTGTGCAAAGTTTCGCGGGACAGGGAATGCTGGGAGACATAGAGCGAAAGCCTTTTGAAGGCGAGGAAGAAGGACTTGAAGACTTCTTTGTATAGCGCTGATTTTTCAGACATAGGGACAATCGATAGGAAACATTTCTATCATAACGTGCTTTACGGCAAATGGCAAGGTGAATGTGGCGCTTAAAATCAGTCGAAAACCCGTAGAATCACCCCGGCTTTTTCCGGCGAGCTCCAGACCTATCCGAAGGTAAAGGCGTAGATCGACAAACCAGGTCCGTCCACCTCGACCTCGAGCTTGTGCTGGCCATATGCCGGACCGCAGATAATGTGGTACATATCATGACCGGAAACCTTAACCATGCCCCCATCCCCCACGTCTTCGCAGCTATACGACTGATCGATATATCTGCCGTCTACCTTAATCATGAGCCTCGCACCGGCTCCAGGGGCCCCGGCGACGAGATTGACGGACTTGGCCTTATAGATGAGGACGATCTTCCCTGTGGCCGACCGCAAACGGAGATGATCGGCATCATTGAACCACTCCCCTTCCAGATAGACCTGGTTAGGCGCCAGCGTATCCGGCAAGACATAGCGGATGGCCTTGCCCTGTTCAAATCCTTCAGGGCTGCCGAAGTTACCACGCGTCGTCTCCGCCCCAAGATAGATCTCCGGCGTGCCGATCGAACCGAAATCAACTTCCTCAACCCCCCGGGGCCGGACAAGAACACCAGGAGGCGCGGCCCCCGCCGCATGGAGGATACGCCGGCGTTCTTCCAGGAGGCGACGGATCACCTGTTCAGTCTGGCCGTAGCCGCCTTCGCCCACATGTTTATAAACGATGAAGCCGTCGATATCGATCAGGTATTCCGTGGGCCAGTAAAGGGTATCGTAAAGGCGCATATTGGCATGGGCATTGTCCAGGATCACCGGATAATGGATACCCGCCTTCTTGACGGCCGCGGCGACATTGTCATACATCTTTTCAAAACCGAATTCCGGGGCGTGCACGCCGATGATCAGGAGTCCTTCGGGTCCGTATTTGGCGTCCCATGCGGTCAAATACGGCAGTGTCCTCTGGCAATTGATACAACTGTAGGTCCAGAAATCGATAAGAATGACTTTTTTGCCGATCGCATCGGCAAGACGAAATGGCTCCGTATTGATGGTACCATCGGGTGAAATGAATTCTTTGGCGCGTTCATATTTCATTTTCTTCTCCACGATCCGCCTGGTATTCGCAATCCCTTGCGCGGCAGGCAGTGCGATCTCCTGGCTGACGACGACAGACGCAGGGACGCCGGCCGTTTCTTTTTGCTTGCGGGCTTCCAGAAGATAGATAGCCGCACCGATTGCCACGACCACAACGAACAACAAGAAGGGCTTCTTCGTCATATCTGCCTCAACAGTTCCCGATTCATGAATGTGCCGCTCACGAAGGCCGCCAGATTATCCGTAAAAACAAGGATGCCCAGAAGAATCAAAAAAATACCTGTCAACCGGTTGATGATGCCAAGATGCCGGTTCATGCCGCCGATCAGCTTCGCGGTAAAAGATGCGAAAAGCCCCGTTAAAAGAAAAGGCACTCCCAACCCCAAGGCATAGCCGAGCAAAAGCCAGAAGCTTGCCGCCGGCCGGCTGGCGGCCAGGGCCAGGATGCTGCCCAGGATGGCTCCGACGCATGGGGTCCAGCCGACCGCAAAAGCCGCTCCGAACACAAAGGAAAAAACATAGGGAGACATCTGAACCCCTCTTCTCAGCCGGACCCCATGCTCTCTCTGGAGCCAAGGAATCTCCAGAAGCCCCAGAAGATTCAGGCCGAAAACAATAATGATGATGCCGCCGATACGCCCCAGCCATTCTTTGGCCGCAAAAGAGACCTGCTGAAGGACGGTATTGAGCAAGACGCCGAGGAGGGCAAAAACCGAGGCGAACCCCAGCACAAAAAAACAGGAGCATAAAAAAATCCTGCGGCGCCCCGCAGAGGTTTGTGCTAAGGAAACGCCGGAAAGATATCCCAGGAAACCGGGAACAAGAGGCAAAACGCAGGGATTCAAAAAAGACAATAAACCGGCGCCGAACGCTATGGCGAGAGAAATTCTATCCACCGTCAATCATCGTGATGCGCTTCGCTGCTCAAAGGCTCGACATGAACGACGATATCGCTGACTCCGCAAAATTCCTTTTTAATAAGATCCTCAATCTTGACGGTCAGGTCATGGGCCCGGACCACCTTCATGTTATCATCCACCAAGACATGCAGGTCGATAAAAATATCGTCGTGGCGGCCGCGCGTCCTGATCTTGTGGCATTTTTTGACATCGGGGATCGCCATCACGAGGCGTTCGATGGCGCGGCGATCGATGGCCGCCGTATCGCACAAGATGGCCGAGGATCCCTTGAGAATCTCCAGACCCGAAATGGCGATAAAAACGGCGATGACCATGGCCACAAGAGGATCCAGGATGGGAAATCCGATCTTGACGCCGATCAGGGCGACGGCGACGGAACAGGATGTCAAAAGGTCCGCCCGCGTATGCATGGCATCCGCGACAAGGATATCGCTGCCGAGGGCGCGGCCGCGGCGGCTCTCATAGAACATGACGGCCGTATTGATCAGCATCGTCAAGCCGAGAACGGCGAAACTCCAGACATTGACTTCCGGCACACTCTTCGTCCGCAGCCTCTCCCAGCCGCTGTGGATAAGATTCAGGCAAACCAGAAACAAAAGGAAAGCGATGACAAGCGAAGCAAGGGTCTCGTACTTCTTGTGGCCGTAAGGATGGTCTTCGTCCATGGGCTGCCCGGCCATCCTCATGCCCAGGAGGCCGACGATATTGGAAGCGCCGTCCGCAAAGGAATGATATCCGTCGGCGACCATGCTGGTGCTGTTGATCATGTAGCCAAAGACCAATTTCAGGATTGCCACCAACCAGTTCAACCCCAGGATAAAAGCAAGGATCCGCCTGACGGTGCGTACATAACCCTTTTCTCCCGTCAGGGCATGAAAGGCATGTTCATGATGATGCAGAGACATGGATTATCCCACCAGTAGAAGAAGCGCCATGACCGCGACGCCCAGGATAATGGACAACAGTTGAAAGACGGAACGCGAAAAACGTACCTCGCGATGAAGCTCAGGGATTAAGTCCGAGCCTGCCAGGTAAATAAAACCTCCTGCTGTCAAAGGAAGCGCATAATCCGCAAAATCCTTGATGTGCGGCCCGACAAGGAGCGCTATCGCCGATCCCGCGACCGCCACGAGTGCGCACAAAAAATTCATGAACAGCGCCCGGAAACGGCCCAATCCGCCGTTGACGAGGATCCCGTAATCGCCAATTTCTTGGGGAATTTCATGCAAAATGACGGCCAGCGTCGTCGTCAAACCGATGGGGAAACTGACGGAATAGCTGGCGCCGATAATAATGCCGTCGATAAAATTATGGAAGCCGTCGCCGATCAGGTTGAGCCAGACAACGGGCTTGCTGTGCATATCGCAGATGCCCGAATGGCAGTGCCGCCAATAGATGAATTTTTCAAGGATGAAAAACACGAGGATGCCGGCCATGACGCCGAAGGAGACGCGCAAGGGCGAGGCGGCCTTTTCAAAGGCCTCGGGAAGAATATGGATAAAGACGTCCCCGAACAACCCGCCGACAGCAAAGCTGACCAAAAAAAGCAGGGCCCTCTTCAGACGGTTCTCGTCCATGGCCAAAGTCACGATGCCCACCAGGGAAATGAGGCTGACCAGAAAAACGCTCACCAGTGTGTAAAGCCAGGTCTTCATAATATCCATGTTTTCCGCAGGTTACAGTAGATTTTCTTTCTTAAAGATTAGTCTAAGAAGCACGCTTTGTCAACCAATAAGAAAACCAGGCGCCGGGACAGCGGCGCCTGGTTTCCGTTGACGGCCAACGCAGACCTGCGGCTCAGACCTTAACGGCGCAAACATCTGCCGCGCCGGCCGCGATCCTATCTTTAATGAGCCCGGCAACTTTCCTTCCTGAATACAACATTCCGGAGAACGTCGGTCCCATGCGCGGGATGGCAAAAACCGTTGCCACGCTCATGCCGCAGACATAGAGCCCCGGGTAAACCTCTCCCGTTTTTTCTACGAGCGCATCTTCTGAAGCCACGATATCCATGGCTCCGCACTCGCCGTAGGACAAGATCCCCCTTTTCTGCAAAGCCTGGCAGACGCGCGCGTCATGTCCCGTAGCATCAATAACGGCCTTTGCCTCCAAGGCCACAGGGTCAACGCAGGTGATGGCCCGCGGCAGGGCCGATACGGCCGCCCAATTGACGACCACGCCCTCTACCCGCCCATGACGGCAAACCACATCATCACACTTTGTCATCTGAAGAAACTTCGCCCCTGCGTCGCATGCCGCGGCGATCAACTTGGAACAGGCCTCGGGGCCTTTGGCCGCATACAGCCCCTCTTCGATCTTTTTGTATCCGATACCCAGCTCATTCAGCATCTCTTCTCCCGGACTGCGGAATGTCAGCGTATTCATAAAATAACCGCCGATCCAGAAACCGCCGCCCAGGTAATTGTTGCTCTCGACCACAAGGGTCTTCAGGCCGCTTTTTGCCAGGTCCCGCGCTGCCACAAGACCGCTGGGGCCGGCCCCGACGATCACCACATCGCTCTCGATATGCCCGTCGAATTCCTGCAGGAATTCCGACGATATGGCGCGCGTGATACGCGCTTCATTCACAGGATAAAATGTCATATCAAACTCCTTAAGCTGTCATTCTCGTCATCAAGCACTCTCCGTGAAGCTCCATGACCTTACGGTCATGTCATCTGTTATTTCGGGATTCCGCTCTCTGTCATGGAGCGGAATCCCGCCCGAAGGCCATACCCTTACGGGTATGGCCTTCGGGGTGCGGGGTAAACAAAACGACCCTGCTGCCAAACGCAACAGGGTCTTCAAAAGACATGGTCCATGTCCACCTCCCTCCGCTGGCATTACCCAGATCAGGTTCATGAGGTCATCCGCTGCGCCGTCAAACCCTGTTGACGGCCTGCGGAACTCTCAGGCCGCTCTACGACCTCCCTCGTCCGAACAATCCTGTTTACCTTAACACATCCTCCAGTTCTCTGTCAAACAAAAACACGTATGCGCAAACATCTCACAACGATCTTCCGTTCATTTCTTTCTCGGCACGCTGGGTCAATGGGTTCAAAGGGTCGAGCCGCTGGGCGTCCGCCAGATATTTTCTGGCCAAGTCTTTCTCGTTGCGGCGATAATAGATCTGCGCCAGACGCGCGTAAGCATCCGCGAAACGCGGATCGACCTCGATCGTCTCTTTGAGGAGCGCCAGCCCCTTCTCGGCGTCGCCGCCGGCAATGCCGGGCGCCAGCGCATAAAAGCTCCCCAATCCGAAGAGGACGCCGGCAGAATGAGGCTGGAGCTCCTGCGCCTTCTTGAGATATCCCAATATCTGCGTGCCCTGGAAAAGCTTGGAGAAGATCCCTCCCTCGTCGGCCAGCATCGCCTTGGCGCCTCCGATCGTCAGGTAGGCCCGCGTGTAATTCGTCAGGTCTACTTTCTGTCGGCCTTGTCTGATGACCTTCGAAGCCAGGGCGATCGACCGGCCATATTCCCGCTTGTCGAAAATCATATAGGCCAGCGTGATATAGGCCGGAGAAAATTCAGGATCCTTTTTGATGATCTCTTCAAGGATCTTTTCGGCCCTGTCCACCTCATGGCGCCGACGCAGCACCTCGGCCTGCCCCCATTCGGCCTCAATACTCTGGGGATCAGTCTGAAGCATCCGTTTAAAGACGCTTTCGGCCTCATCGATCTTGTAATCATTCAGAAGAACGATACCCAAAAGATATAGGGCCTCCCGGGATTGCGGATCCTTCTGTTGATAAGCGACGGCTTCCGACAAAGAAGTCTTGTCGGCCTTCTCATGAATATCCTTCCAATCCATCGCAACGGCAAATCCGCACAGGAACATGAAAACAGCCGCGGACACAACCGATAGGATACGCTTCCTCATCCCTGCCCCTCTCTTTTGAACCCATTGTAACAAATGCCAGGCGATGGACAACAGATAAATCATCATATGTCTCGCACGCCTTCCTTCGGACATGTGTTGTTTCCCGCGCCGCGAGATGATATGATAGGTTTGTTGTTCATGCCGCCCTGCAACAAGGCATATGGAGATCCAGCTATGGCCATAAAGATCAACCTTGCCAAATCAGCCGGTTTCTGTTTCGGCGTGCGCCGGGCCATCACCATCGCGCTCAAGACCACGGCAAAACATAAGGACGTCAAGATGCTCGGCGATATCGTCCACAACGAAGACGTCATCGCGATGATGGAAAAAACCGGAGTAAAAAAA
This sequence comes from uncultured Planctomycetia bacterium, assembly GCA_964471325.1. Classification (GTDB taxonomy): domain Bacteria; phylum Omnitrophota; class Gorgyraeia; order Velamenicoccales; family Velamenicoccaceae; genus Velamenicoccus. Next base: position 39,594 of record CAYYFL010000009.1, on the reverse strand, counting down.
ATCAGGACACTGCGCAAAAACCGCGGACAGACACTCGTGATCCGCGCCCACGGGCTGTCGGCATCCGTCTTTAAGCGCGCCGAAAAGCTCGGCTACATCGTCGTGGATGCGACATGCCCCATGGTCAAGGAGATCCATAGGATCGCGCGCAGGATGGAACAGGAAAAACGCAGGATCATCATCATCGGAGACAAAAAACATGACGAAGTCCGCGGCATCAAGGGCCAGCTCAAGACAAAGGCCTTCGTCGTCTCTTCTGTCGGGGCCGCGGCCCGCCTGCCTTTCCCCGGCATCAAAAAAGCCGCGGTGGTCATTCAATCCACGCAAGACGAAGAAAACGCGCTCAGCATATTGCGCTTGATCACTTCGAAAGTGCGGGATTTGAAATTCTTCAACACCATCTGTGCGCCGACCAGGATCAAACAAGCAGAAATCAAGGCCATCCCCTTGAAGAACGACGTCGCGATCATCATCGGTTCCGGCGCGAGCGCCAACACGCGGCGCCTTTTTGAGATCGCCCGAAAACTCAACCCGCGCACCTACTGGGTCAGGTCTGCTGAAGACATCCGCCCCCGCTGGCTGAAAGGCATCTCATCCATCGGGATCGCGACGGGGGCATCGACGCCGGACGCCACTACCCGGCAAGTGATCGCGCGCCTCCGGACCCTTTCTGCCTGAAAAACCCCTCTCTCTTGGTTAATGAATCCCCTGGAAAATCCGCCACTAATGCTTCGGCGGATTTAATTCGCGCATACAATTTACATCGTTAACACTCTGTAAATTGTGCGCTCATTAAAAATTCTGCTTGTACTTCAGAAAAACGGCGTCATTCGTCTCGGGCAACTGCGTCGTGTTCGCGATGCTCTCCTGGGAACGCATCTCTTTCTCGCCTTCTACGGAGAGATGATCCGCCACCTTATAGACCAATGCCGCTTTCTGGGTCACCGACGTGTTCCCCATGCTGCCGTCTTGCTGCGAAACGGTATAATTCAACCTGGCTCGCGTCGTTATTTGCGTTCCCAGGCCGACCCCTTTCTTGTTCTGGTCGATCTCCAGATGGATATCGCTTACCCCCAAGGCATGGGCCAAATCGGTCACCTTTCCGCCGAAAAACAAAAAGTCCAGCGTATCTTTGATCAAATCGGCAGACACCCCTCCTTCGGACAAAGACTTCTCGGCGCTTTGCCAGCTTTTGCCTGTCAAAAGCATCAGCAGAAGCCGCTCCTGAGGCATGGAAGGATCTGAATCAAACTTGAGCTTCGGTTCTTTGAGGGTCCCCTGAAGATGGATCGAGATGGAAACATTTTCCACCTGCGAAAAACCTCTAAGATCCAACCGTACATCCCGCGGGCCGTCAGCCAGGATGATGCGGCCGGGTTTCAGGACAATAGCGGCATGAGGCAGCTCGAGTTGCCCGCCATAAATACCGACAGAAGCCCAGGATCCGTTCGACTTCGCATATTCCCACAGAAATCCCAGAGGACAATTCTGAAGGACGAAACGGCCCCCCTGGATTTCCGTCACATGGGCTTTTCCTTCGGCGGCAAACCGTTGCGCTGAAACCTTCAGATGGCATTCCAGGCGGTCCACAAGACCCCGCAAATCCGCCAGCTCCTTGACGGCGGGCACAAAACGGCGCACGTCTCCCAGATGAATGTCCTTGCCAAAAACGTCCCCCTCAAAAACGCCATCCTGCAACGCGCCATCGAGGACGACATTCCCGGAATCAGGAAGGATCAAACGGCCGTTATGAACTTCAATGTTAAGCCCTTTCAAAAACGGAGAAGTGAAAAATACATCTACTTTAGAAATCCTTACGATGAGATCCTGCGGCAGGCGCCCTTTGAAACGGCTGATTTCCAGATCTTTGATCACCAGGTGTCTGCCGAGCGAACCGTCAATTCCGGCGATCTTATAGTCGGCGGCGCCTATGATGTCCCGGACGACGCTCCGGACAACAAAAGAAGCGCCCCAGCGCGTCAACAAGAACCACCAGAGAAATGCCATCACAGCCCCCGCAAGGAGGAGCGCGGAAATACCCAGGATCACAAAAGGTCTTTTTTTCATTCTTCCATCATCGGCACAGGCAAGAAAACGGACACATCCGGCAAAAAGGAGCATCGGACGGATCTGCTTGAAAATCTACGGCGGGATCCAACAATTCCCGCATGACGGCCTCCAGGGCCTTGAGGTAAAAAGACATTCCGCGCGCCCGATCTTCCATGGTTTCCGTTTCGTCAAAAAGAGTCCTGATCCCGCCGTCTTTCGACGCATCCCTCAAATGGTAGAGACCGGCATTCAACGCCTCGGCGCCGGCTGCGTTTTGGATGAGATAAAAATAAATCGGCAGCTGGAACGATTTGACGGCCTTGCGGACGGCCCTGCGCTCAAAAGGAAAATTCTCAAGTTTCCCGGGACCGGCCGGCATCTGGTCTACGGAACCCGTCTTATAATCGACAACGAGAAGGCTTGAGTCATCGAGTCGATCCACCCGGTCGATGCGGGCTTTGAAACGAAAACCTTCGCCATCCAGCCGAACATCGCCGGTCACTTCTTTCTCCAGGGCGACGATTTCTTTTATCCCCCTCTTGGCCTCATTTTCAAAGAACTGCTCCATGCGGAAACGGATGACCTCCTGGACGAGAAAAGCGTCCGAGCGCATCCTTTTGCGCAACTCCGCTTCAAAGCTCTTATCAAGCTCTTCAAAAAAAATCTTGCGGAACGCACTGTTCAACACAGGCTTGCGGCCGACAAAGGGGGTGAAGACCCTTTCCAGAAAAGAATGCAGGAAGGTACCGATATCGGAGGCCTCCAGCTCCTCTGAAACCCCTTCCTTTTCCTGCAGCCCCAGCACATACTGGTAATAAAACCGCAAGGGACAATTCATGTAGGTGTTGATGCTTGAGGCAGAAAAGCACATCTCTTTAAGAAAGGCTGTATGGGCCTTCTGTTTCTTGGCATGCGCCTCAAGCGGCGTCACCTTGATGCGGAATGCCCCGGCCGAAGGATGCAGGACGCCGATGTCCTTTTCCTCCTTTTCCTTTTCCCAGACCAGGGCCTCCACAAAACGGCTTTTTTCGCAGGTGTCCCGCTCCTGATAAAAAATGTGGGCCCGTCTTGCCGAAGCCACCAGGCGCATGAACTGGTAACGCTGAATCTCCTCTTCCTTCTCCAACCGGTTCAATCCCAGCTGGATCATGACATCCCTGGGAATCAAAGGTTCGTATACTTTGAGTTTAGGCAGGACGGACTCATTGGCGTCCAGGATAAAAACATCGTCAAAACCCAGGGAGCGCGTTTCAAAGAGCCCCAGGATCTGCAGACCCTTCAAAGGAGAACCGGAAAAAGAAACCATCTGCTCTTGCAGGCGCGCTTTAAAAATACGGAGGATCTCCTCCCGGGGGAAATGCTCGCGACAGAATGCAGCCCCGGCCATCTGGCGGCACATGACGTGCAGCTGCTCGACGATCTTGAGATTCAGGGGATATTTTTCCAGGGGGCTTTTTTCCAGGAGGGCGTCGAGAAAATCCTCAAGGACGGCTGCGAAATCCGCAAACGTCGCGACATGTTCCCAGCTGCTGAAAAGAAGCTTGTGCAGGCCGGCGAAGGCCTTCTTGAGGTCGGCTTTCTTGGTGCCGGAATCCATCCTTTCGAGCATCGCCGCGGCGCCCGCATAAAGCCCCTCTTCATCAAGGAGGTCTTTAGGATCGATGAACAGGCTTCCGCCCAGAGACGTCTGGATCGTGCCCGCCAGTATCTCTTCAGCTTTATGGACCAGGACGCGCGTCGCAGCCGCTTCAATGCCCCATTCAAGGTTCTTGACCAAAGGATGGCCCAACACGCCAAGATAATCCTTGACGTAATAGCCCTCGCCTTTGCGGGTCTCCTGGGCGCGGAAAATCAGATCAAAAAGGAAATAAAGGGAACTGCGGGAAACCGGATACCCCATGGACACATTGAAATCGCCGACAAAAGAAGCGATCTCGGAAAGGAACGGCACAAGGGTCGCCGGCTCGGGAAGCACGACAAGGGTGTTGCGGTAGTCGCCGCATTCTTTTAATGCCTGACGCGCCATGCCGATCTGCGAATGCAGGTCAAAACCGCAGCTGATCCTGACCTGGGGCCTGCGGGCCGGGGCCGCCGGGGGTTCGATGGGAACGCCGAAAACCGATGAAAGCCTTTGCAGAACGCTCCATTCGCCGGCCCGGCCCTGGAAGACCATTGTCGAACGTCCTTGGTCATGGAGGGTGCGCATCACTATTTCTTCGGTCCGGTGGAGATAAAAGAAATTGCAGAAAAAAATCCTCTCGAAATCATCCAGCCGCGCCCCTGCCGTCGCTTGCCGCGCCGCCAGAAGATAAACGAACCCGCGGCTGTAGGCCCGGGCCTCTTTCATCTTCCGGTGGAAATCCTCCCGCAAGAGATAGAGCTGCCCCAAAAGCTTATTGATGCTCTCGGGGACGTCGTAACCGATGTCTGCATGGGCGGCTACATCCTTCAAAGAAGGATTCTGAATGTCTTCCAGGTCAAGCTGCTCGAAGAACCCGAGGACCTCGCCGGCCCACGGCAGAAAACGCCAGAATTCGTTGCGCCCTTCCAAAAGGAAGGGAGATTCTTTTTGAGCAGTCCTGTAGATCTCAAAGCATGCCTCCAGATCGTTCAACCGGCTGAACCCTTCGCCCTGGCGGGATACGAGATATTCCATGAATTCATCGATGGTGAAGAACCGCGGCGAAAAGCTCGCCTGGCCGACGCGTTCGGCCAACGCCTTCTGGAAGAAAAGCTGCGGCCGGTGTCCACCGAAGACAAAGGCCAGGCGGGGCCAGGCGGCCGGCGCATAGGCGGCGACGATATCATCGGCCAGCTTGTCGATGAAACGGTCGCTCAAATCATAGGTGATCACGCTTTTCATATTGCTGAACCTCTAATAGATAATGGGCCATTTGGCTGCGACGATTTTGGTGCGAGACAAGAAGCGAGGACGCCGGTGTAGTCGCAGCACTACGCCAAGGACGAACGACGCCGTCGCAGCCCAAAAGCGACCAGCCCAGAAAGGGCGGACCTCCGCACTCCATTTCAAGGAGGGTCCAGCCCCGAGGGGGAGGCCCATCTTTGGCCTGCTGTTGCGTTGCTCTCCTTCGACAAGCTCAGGATTCGCCCTGAGCAAGCGAAGCGCGTCGAAGGGCTCCTCCTCGACGTGTCGCAGAGGACACGCCTTCGTCGTCGCGCCTTCCATCAGTCTCAAATCTGGGCCTCCAAATGTACCCATTATCTATTAGAGGCTCAGCATACTTCTTCCATCTTGGCGGTGTCGCAAAAAACCAAAAATCCCCTGACGCGCCGGCCGCTGAAAATTTCAGAAACAAGCCCCATATACTCGCTAACCTGCCGGCGCCCCTTTTCCACCTCTTCGTCCGACATCTTATAATCGACGACCCAGCAGGCATCCGGCCCGACCAGGAGACGATCGATACGCCTGGTGCGCCCCAAGCGGTCGATCACTTCTTTTTCAACCAGGACTTCGCGCCCTTGAGGATAAAAAACAGGCCGGCACGCGGCGGCCTCGACCAGGCGGACCGCAAGCGAACCGCATGCCTCCATCTCCTCGAAATCGGGAAACTCCAGGCTCGCCTGGCGCACGGCCAAGTCCAGGATCTTTTTGGGGTCCTTGCCGCTCAAATCCCCGATATAGGAAAGAATTTTATGGACGACCTCGCCTTTCAACAGCATGCGGCGGCGCCGGATCATGGCGCTATCCACAAATTCGTCTTTCAAGTAATGGATCCAATCCTGATAGGGGGCCGGCGGAATGTCTTCGGGAAACCCCGCCTTCGTCGCGGCCTCAACCCTTGTCTCCGGCAAAGGTTCCCCTTCCTCAACATCCGCGCTTCCCAGGAGACCCGCCGCAAAATTGGGACGGCGGCCGACGCGGGGGACAAAAATATAGAGCTCATCTTTCGCCCGCGTCAACGCCACATAAATACTGTCCAATTCGTCGATAAAACAACAGCCGTATTCCCCGCAGAACGCCTCCTCCAGAAGAGGCGAGAACATCCGCGACTTCTCCGTGAGGCGGATCAAGCTCATCTTGTCATCGCCGGCGGACGCCAAGACGCCTGGTACCTTGACCGCCATCTCCAGGAACGGCAAAATGCACACCCGGAACCCCAACCCCTTGGCCTTATGGATGGTCAACACCTTGACAGCGTCCGTCTTCGGCGGACGCACGTAGAAAACCTCTGCCAGGCCCGTCTCGAAGAATTCCAGAAAAGAAGCCAATGGACCATGGTCTTCTTCAGCCTCTTTGATCAGCTCCAAAAATCTCATAAAAAACGCCTGTTCGTCGCCAAAAATCTCCAGACAACGGAACCTGCGCAGGATGCTGATGACAAGTTCGTACAAAGGCACATAACCGACATTGCGGAAGAATTCCTCGATAAAATCCCCCCACGCCTTCGGGAAACGCTCCCGGAACTCCCTGTAAAAATAGATCCCGGCCTTTTTTTCACGCGCCTCGCGAAGACGGAAAAAGAAATCGTGAAGGGCCGCCTCCCCTATCCCGCTGGCCGCCTGGAATATCCGGCCGAGAATAAAAGACGCGAAAGAAAGATTGTCGATCGGAGACTGAAGGAATCTCAGGAACGAAACGAGCTCCTTGATCAGGGCGTTGTTGCGGATATCCAGGGTCTTCTCCGACTCGACGGGGATATCCGCGGCGATCAACCATTCGGAGATCGTCTCGACATCGTCATTTTCACGCACCAGGATCGCGATATCGGCGCGGGCAAAGCGTTTCTCAAGATCCGCAAGAAGTGCTTTGAGCTTTTCGGCTGTGCGCTCGTTTTTCTCATCCTGGGAAGACGCCTCAAGATGCCATACGCGCACACACCCCCCTTCCTTGGAAGAGACCGGGAATTGCTCAGCCTCTTCAAATACCCGGTAGACCGCCTCTTCGCCTTCCTGCGTCATGGGGAATTTCGTCTTGCCGCTTCTGAGGTCTTGCAAGAAACGCTTGAGGTTCTGCGCCGAAAAAATCCTGTTGGCAAAAAGGACAATCTGGCGCCGGCTTCGGAAATTATGCCGCAGGAATTCCTTACGGGGGCCAAAAGCATCCAGTTCGCGGGCCACCGCGTCAAAAAGCGACACGTCGCCGCCGCGGAAACGGTAAATCGCCTGCTTTTTGTCTCCGACATAAAAGAGCGATCCGCCGACCGACAAACACTCGCGGACCATCCCGCGGATGTTCCCCCACTGCAAAGGGCTCGTGTCCTGAAATTCATCGACAAGATAATGCTTCAGGCGCGTCGCCAGCCGGTAGTAGAGCTCCGGGACATCGACTTTCCTTTCATTGAGAAGCACATAGGCCTGCCGGTTGAGCTCTTCCAAGAAAAGAATGTCTTCCTTGGCGGCCAGGGCGCGGACATCTTCCGAAACCATATGAAAAATGGAGATGTGCGGGCCGAAAACAAGGATCGCCTCCGCTTCTGCCGCTCGCCGGATATCCTGCCGTATTTTCTGCCATAATCTTTGTACGGCTGCCGGGACACGGCTCTCTTTCTTGACCGGGAAATCTTCACGCGCAAAGAAATCCGACAGCTCCTGAATGGCAAAGCCCGAGCGGGGACGAGCGAGGAACTCTCCTAACTTCCTCGAAAACAACGCATGCACGCCTTCCGGGAGGCTGCGGTACAGCTTGCGCATATCCGCCAGGATATCCTGTTTAAGCCGGGCGACATCCGCCAGGCTCCCTTTCACCGGTGCAAAGGTGCCGCCGGTGCGGTTGGTCCTCGCATAAAGGTCGCCGGCAACGCCCAGGATGTCCTTCTTGGGAAACCAGCCGCTGCGGTTCTCCAGATAAAGATACTGATGAAGAAAATCCAGAAGGGCCTTCTCCACCCTTTTGTCATGGGAGGCGCGGTCCACGAGCGCGTCGACGCCGTAAGCCAGATAGTCTTCGAACTCCGTCTTGATCTTGAAGCGCGCCGACAGCCCCAATCTGAACGCGCATCCGCAAAGGATGGCATTGATGAAACTATCGATGGTCTGGACTTGGAAAAAATTATAATTTTTGATGATCTGGTCCATGACGCCGAAAGCGCGGACACGGGCCTCATCTTCGGCGACACCCAGGCCGGACAAAAGCGCCTTCTTCTCGTCCTCGCTGCCAAACCGGCCGAGGGCGATCTTTTTCAACAAAAGAAGGATCCTCTCCTTCATCTCGATGGCAGCCTTATTGCTGAAGGTGACCGCCAGGATATGCTTAAGAAGCAGGCCCTCTTGGGGGATGCCGGCCGAAAAGAGAAGCTCGACGTATCTGGCAGCCAACGCATACGTCTTTCCGGAACCTGCGGAAGCTTCGACGATATGAACCTCCGGAGACTTGTCTTTGGGAAAATTTGGGATGGGCATTTGATTTCAATTATAGACACTTGTGGGCCGGCCTGCAAGCGCGCAGATATCAAAAAGCAGTCGGAAACACGCGAGGGTTTAAAAAATCTGTTGATCGATTTTGGCGCAGGCTCAAGCAGACCGCTGAAAAATCCAGCGACACGCCTTGATCGGGAAGAATCCGAAAAATCATGGCGGACGAAGTCCGCTGATCCACCCGCCACTAAAGCGTCCGCCGCTAAGACGTCGGCGGACGGCCGACGATGCTCTGGTGGCGGCCGTCGGCGGGTTTAATTCACACATACAATTTATATTCGCTATTGCTCTGTAAATTGTGCGTTCATTAAAAAAAGGGCCCGGTATTTCTACCGGGCCCCCTGGATTTACCGAACCGACGCTAAGCCTTGCGAACGTTTGTGGCCTGCTCGCCCTTGGGACCTTGCTCGATCTCGAACTCAACCTCCTGGCCTTCTTCGAGGGTCTTATATCCTTCGCCTTGAATGACGCTGTAATGCACGAAGACATCCTTGCCAGATTCAGGAGTGATGAATCCGTAACCCTTCTGATTGCTGAACCATTTCACTTTTCCTTTTGCCATTATCTACTACCCTCCTTTCTTACAAATTTTTCCTGCATCATTACGGCTCATAGATAGTAAATAACGGCAGGGAACACGGTCGTGCAAAACTGCTTTCCAACACCTTCCACTCCTTTATTTACTACTAAACAGAAAAATATTACGACGGAACATTCCCTCTGTCAAGAAAATCTTGTCTTGCATGCCCTTGGGGATCCGGCCGCTTTTGTCAACCCATATTCCCCGGCCTCGGCCCTGGCCGAAGGCCGGGGCCGGGGATTTCTGCGGCTTGATTAAAGCCGGCGATCGGGGGCGCCGTTATCCAAGAAGACGACCCGCCAGGCCGTATTGTCGAGAGGCAGATCCTTGGAACTTGTTTTGGCGCAAGCCAAAATACGGTCGGGGCCGCCCAAAAGGGTCAAGGGAATCTTGACAATCAGCGACTTGCCTTCGTAGGCCAGCGTCACATCTTTGGTGCGCAGCCTCCTCAGCTTGTCCCAGACCTGGGCCCCCCGCATACCCACGCTGATCCGGATCTTCGGCATCTCGGCAAAATCCTCATCTTTACGATAACCGAAAAGATACAGAAAGATGCCGCGGTTCTTGTTGAATCTGTGCCGGAGCGTCAGGCGGACCATGAGATCCCGTCCTTTGACGCCGTAGCTCAGGCCTGAGATCTCTCTCTTTTCTTCAGCCGCCTCGTCCATTTCCGGATAGATACGCACATCCTGCCATTGGAGCGACGACGCATCTGTGCAGGAGACGCGGATATCCGGAAGATCATCAAAAAGTTCATTTTTCCTGGCAAATGTATAGAGATAAGACGGGGCATAGGCCAACTGACTCCTGTAACAAGAAATGACCTCCCTCTTGTTCCAAACTTCCTTATCGGTCAATGCCAATTCCTGCCACTTGATGCCGGCGTCCGCGAGATTTGCCGGTGGCGAGAGTCCCAGCGACGGACGGAATCCTCTCGGCATCGGCCAGTGCACGACGTGCACCAGATAAGTATACACCTGCGGTGGATCGATCGCACCCTCCAGGTCCCAAAGAACTACGCGCAAAAACAGGTTCAGGGCCCGATGGTCCCTGTTCGTATCGGCAGGGTGAGAGACAAATATCTTTGTCGGCCGGAAATCCATAATGACTTTCTTGAGGTCTTTGATCACGCTGGGACCCGCATAAGGCGCGCCGAAAGAAAAGCTGTCTTTGTATGGCACCGCCGTCACCCGCGTCAGCATGCTGCGCATCGGCTTGGCGGGGTTCCAGTACCGCATAAAGATCTCCATCGTCCCAAAATCGGGATATCCCAAAAACGTCAGGTTCTCTTCGCCGAGGCCGAGATATTTCATGGCCCGGACGGCCTCTTTGCGCCGCACCTCGCCCATGTACACAAAAGCCTTCTTGCGAAACACCAGGCGCTTCTCATAAACGACAAAGGACAACTCATTGTTATCACCATTGGTGAAATAAACGACCTTGAGGGGAGCATGGTTCTGGAGGCAGCGCTGAATAACGCCGCTTGTTGCGATCGCCTCATCGTCCGGATGGGGCGCCAGGATCAAAACCCTGTCTACGGGCGAAAATGGGGGAAGGGCTTCCTCGGACGAGGCGCCGGCGGCCATGGGCGCCTCCAGAAGACACGTCCACAGGTAAACGAAAAAAACCAGGAATGCCTTGCGAAAAAGAATCATATCTTCCCTGCTCCCTGCCCTCTCGGCTGAATCCGGACGATATGTTCGTCACCGGCCACGTAGAGAACGTCATAGCGGTATTCATCGCCCATGAGGCGATCAAGGCCATTTACATAGTCCTTGCGTAAAACCGCGTAAGTCTCAAGCCTTTTTTTGAGATAATCCCGCAAGGCCTCAATGGTGTTGAGATATTCCACCGGATGGGGGCTGAAATATCCATCGCCGTTGATATCGATGACGGCGATCTGTCTGTCCGTATAGAACCGTATGCCGCGCGCAAAAAATTTCGAGCAAAGGACAGGCGCGCCCGGATCGGCCTTCTCTCTCAGATAGCGGCCGGCCTCCCTCGAAGAGACGTAAGACTCGAAATGCGGACTCATGGACAGGGCAAAAACCAATAAGAGAGGCAGGAAGGCCGCGGTCATCCAGAAACTCCACGAAAAACGCCTCCGGGCACTTGAGATTATGTAAACAATCAGGTAAGCCGCCAGGATGCCGGCGAAAATAAGAACGGGCGTGCGGTCGGTGACATATTGCGGAAACTTGGACGACGCCACAACCATGCCCACGGGAAATGCAAGGCAGAAAATGCCGGTCGCAAGATACAGGGCTTTCGGGCCGCGCGCCGGCGCCTCCTTAAAAAAGCGCACCGCATGCGTCTCTTCAAGAAAACATCCCGTCATCAAAGCCAGGGCCGGAAAATAAGGAAGGACATAGCTCGTCAGCTTGGAATGTGCAACCTGGAAGATAACGAAAACCACGGCGATCCAGCTCAGAAGAAATATGAAAAACGGCGGCGCCTGGTGCCGCAATTTCCTGGCGAACCCGGCAAACGCCGCGACGAAAAACAAACTCCATGGAAACATGCTACCGACGGTCGAGAGAGGATAATAATACCATGTGTCGGCCGCAAGGTGCTCGGCTTCGACCAGGCGCCGCCAATGATCGTTGTAAAAAAATTCGTGGACAAAGGCATTACCGTAGATCTTGACCATAAAGACATACCACGGCAGCGCCAAGAGGCAAAAAAGCGCCAACCCCAGCGGGAATCCACCGCCGGCAATCAAGCGGAATTCCCTGCGCAAAATCAGAAACAGCAAGACGGCCGACAAAGGAATGATGAGACCCAGGGGCCCCTTGGTAAGGACCGCCAAAGCGGAAAATGCAAAAAACAGAACCCACCCTGCCTGCCGCCTCTTTTCGACCGCATATCCCCACCAGAACGCCAAGAGAGACAAGAGAATAAAGACCGTAAAAATCAAATCCGTAAAAACCGTCCGGGAAAGCCCGACATAAAGGCCGCAGGACATAAGGACGACGGCCGACACGAAGGCCTTGCGCCCGTCACGGAAACCTAACCATCCAAGATAATAAAGTCCGACGACGCCGACGATACCGAAAAACGCGGGAAAAAACCTCGCAGCAAAAGGGGTCGCTCCGGCAGCATCAAAGCTCAGGCGCAGGAGCCAGAAGGTCATAATGGGCTTTTCAAACTGGGGCGCCCCGAAAAGATAGGGCGTCATCCAGCTATGCTGCTGTTGCATCTCCCTGGCGGTCTGGGCATAAAAAACTTCGTCGGGATTGGTAAGGCTCAATAGCCCGTTGCCCGCCATCAAAAAAATAAACCCTAAAACCAAAAGAATCGAGACAAATTTAATGTTTACCGGGACCTTGAGCATCGTTTAACCTCATTTTGACCAGCTCATCGACCGTGACGAACCTCCACCCCTTTTCCTTGAGGCGTTCGATCAGCCTCATGACTGCCAGGACCGTCTCGTCCCTGTCTCCCCCCTCGATGCTGAAAACCCCGCCGCTGTCGTGAAACAGGATGATATCTCCCGGCCGCACATGATGCATCAAATACTTGATCATATATTTATCGTCAAACGTCACCCAATCCTTGGAATTCAAGGACCAGAGAATGATCTCATAGCCCATGGATCTCACGAGGCGCTTTTCAGACGGTGTCATCCATGCTTTCGGCGGCCGGAAATACTGCGTCCGCACGCCCGTCACCTCCTTGATGATATCTTCTGTGCGGCGGATCTCGCTCTCCAGCTCTTGAGGGTGATAATACAGAAGGACATGATGGTCGTAGGTATGGTTGCCGATCGTGTGTCCCTCGCGGGCCACGCGCCTGGCGACATCGGGATACTTCTTGACGTGCTCGCCCAGCATGAAAAACGTCGCCTTGACGCCGGCGTCCTTGAGCACGTCAAGGATCCGGGGGGTCCACAGGGGAGACGGACCATCGTCAAACGTCAGGGCGACGACCTTTTCTTTGACCCGCTCATGATAGATCGTCCCCTTGCGCACAAGGACGGCCTGGTCAAAGAAAATAACAAAAACCGACGTCGCCAAAGCGGCCAGAAATATAAGAACAATCCCTATCCTGATGATGCGTCTCATAGTCGCTTCTCCGCGTCCGTCCGGTTAAAATTCAGCGGAATCCGCCGCGCCTGCCGTGGACAGGACGAGCCGGGGGTTCCCTCCCAAGGCAGCACGCATTTCCTGCCGGGGGATTGAAGATACTTTACCAAAAGCCGCCATATCACACAATCAAATTTTTCCGGCTCATTCTTTACATTCGTCCCCGATTTGCTAAAATGCAAACATGCGCCGCGGGCCTTCTGGAGGCCTGGCGCCTTATGGCATCATCACCCGTCTGAAGAAAGGAAAAAGCATGATCGACGAAATCAAGGTTTCCAGGGCTATCATCGACGCCTACACGAAAAAACTGACCGACCATCTCTGCGTCGATGTCGCCATCGCCGGGGCCGGGCCTTCCGGCATGGTCTGCGCTTACTATCTCGCCAAAAAAGGCAAAAAAGTCGCCATCTTCGAACGCAAGCTCTCCGTCGGGGGAGGCATGTGGGGCGGCGGCATCATGTTCAACGAGATCGTCGTCCAGACACAGGCCAAAAAGATCCTCGATGAATTCGGCATCCGCAGCCGCCTCTGGGAGAACGGTTACTACCTGGCGGATTCCATCGAAGCCACGGCGACGCTGTGCGCGCAGGCCCTCAAGGCCGGCGCGGCCGTCTTCAATTGCATGAGCGCCGAAGATGTCATGATCAGGAAAAACCGCGTCTGCGGACTTGTCCTCAACTGGACGGCCGTCGAAATGGCGCGGCTCCACGTAGATCCCATCACGATGCGCGCCTCTTATGTCGTCGACGGCACGGGCCACGACGCGCAAATCGTCCATATCGTCGAAAATAAATCCGGGATACGCCTCAAGACAAAAACTGGAAGGGCCGCCGGCGAAGGCTCCATGTGGGCCGAGATCGCCGAGGCGACAACCGTCAAAAATACCGGCGAAGTGGCTCCGGGCCTCTATGTCTGCGGCATGTGCGCCAACGCCGCTTTCGGCGGACCCCGCATGGGCCCCATCTTCGGAGGCATGCTTCTGTCGGGCAAAAAAGCCGCCGAAGAACTCCTCAAGAAACTCTAGGAAAGAGAACGCCCCGCCGGGAATCTTTTTCATCCGGCGGGGCGCCGTAACTTTCCCCTTCCAAAACCTCTCTCCTCACATCGTCATCGGACCGCGGACAATGCCGTCATATTCAACGGTCTTCTCTTGCTCCTTCTCTTGTTCGGGACTTTGCGCGGCCTCTGGAACTTCCTGCTGTTGGACCGGCGCAGAACCAACAGCCGGAACCTCATGCATCGGAATGTTCACAGAAACATCAGCCGACGACGTTACAACCGGGGAATATCCCGTCTTTTTTTCCATCCAGAAGGCGATGAGCGCCAAGGCCAGGACGACCACCGCTAAAACACATCCTGCTATCAACAATAAATTGAGAGACGCTTTTTTCATATTAGACCCCTTCTCCTTCCCAGATCAATCTGTCATCCATATGCTGATCGTCCTGGGCCGTAAAACCAGACAGATAAGGAAAATACGGCGGTGTCTTGCCGTTCAGGACGCGCGGATCGTAAACAAAATTGCGGCCATAGCCGTGAATGGGCGTCGTCCCGGAGAACTGGCCGAACGCGCCGTAAAAATCAGTGATGACGCCGCCCAAAAGTGTGGCCGTGCCGCGCGGCACACCGGAATCATAATTATCCACCGTAAATTCGCCGTGAGGCGCCATGATGATGCCGTGGATATCGACGTCATTCGGGGCGCTCGTCCCGATGCGCACATCGCCTCCCCAGGCAATGATACCCAGCATATTATCGGCAGCCGTGCCCGTGTCCGGATTAATCCCGCTCAAGGGGCTGGCCGTATATTTCTCATAACGGACGTTATTGGATATCACGACGTCCCGCTCCGCCGACACCGTCAGAGAGGTATCTTTCTGCACGGTCCCTGAAAATGCCGTGATATCGTCCAGAGAATAAATCAATGTCCCCTCATTATTGACGCCGTCCGGCAGGCCCGTATACGTCGATGTGCCACCGCCGACGGTCTGCACCGTGGTCTGGTTGGCCGTGCGGTTAACCGTGATATTTTTTGTCGTCGACCCCTGTGTGATGGTATAAACGGCGTTATTGCTTGCGTCAACGCCCATCGTCACGCCGGCATCCCCCTTGATCAGGATGCCGCCGGTGAGCGCACCGCCGCTTTCCGGCACATAGATCCCGTCGGAGCCCGGATTGGACATCGTTCCCAAGGCCTGGGTCTTGAGATCGTTCTGCGTCACGGTAGAAGGAAGATTGATCAAACTGTAGCCGCGCGTAAAGCCCACATCAAAAATAGGCACATCTTTCGTGCCATTGGCATCCGCATCCAGCAGGACGGACGCCCCTTCGTTGTAAAACCTGGCCTTGGTTTCATGCTGAGTGACTTCATCCGAAAAATGCCCCGACGGATTATTGGCAAAGCTGAAACGTTCGTTCGTCGAGACAGGCCCTGTAAAATTGGTATTCTCCGTAAACCAGACGGTCGTGCCTGAAGGTGTGGTGTGGTGACTTGTGAATAATGCGAATTTGGCAAAGTTGGCCCGAAGGACCGTCAAGGTGAACTGCCCCTGCCATAAGCGGATGGTCTTCAGCACAGGAGGGTTCACGGCCGAAACAGACCCCTGAGAGCTGATGGTATAAAGATAAGGGAAAACAAATATATCCTGGGCGGGATTCGTAGGCGCGCCGTTAGGCGACACCATGAGCGTCGAGGTATAATTACCGCTGATCCCCGTGTTAAGATCGGGCGCAGTCAGCGTCAATGTCGCGGTATCGCCGGATACGGAGAATTGCGGTTGACCCGTCGCGTAGGCAAAATCTTGCAAGAAACCCAAGGAATTATTCCCTGTCACATATGTCGAAAAGGTGGAGGACGTCCAATGCTGGGTATCGTCTTCCACCCTTCCTTTCAAATCCACGCGGATACGCTTTTTAAGCTCTGCCCGTGCCTGTGCGGCCCCCCCCTCAGCCAAAGCCAGGGATTGCATCGCATATTTCTGGATATCCACTGACGTCTTCTGAGTCAGCGCGCTTGAAAAAAATATGCTCGCCAGGACCAAAAGCACGGCCACCCCCATCAGGACAGCGGCCAGCGCAACCCCTTTTTCGTTCTTGTATTGTCCCATGGCCCTCTCCTTAATTCCGCCTCTGGCGGAATTAACTCCGAGCGTATCTTGAGAATTTATGGCTGCCCGCCTGAGCTCTGCGAAGGCTGGGTGCAGACATAAATTGTCGAGATGTTTACGCGAGGAGTAACGTTAATTTCCTTTAACCTTCCGCCTCAGGCGAGATTGAACCCTCTGCTTACTTGGTATTACCTGGCTCAATCGCACCCCGCCATATCGGAATGGCGGGTACGCCGCCTTCTGCGGCGGATGAGCCGCACCTTGTTTCATCGGTCTAGCAAGTGTGCCGCTTTCTGCGGCGGCGTATCTTGAGAATTTATGGATGCACCTGGCCCCATCTGAACGGGCCAGTGTTCCGCTTTCTGCGGAACCCGCCTGAACCTGGCCCGGGCCGAAGGCCGGGCCGAGTGAAGGCTGGCTGGCCTGCCCTGGCAGGCCGAGACATAAATTGTCAAGATGCTTACACGGGGAGTAATATATTAGTTCCCTAAATCTTACCTCTAAAACTCGCCTTCGGCCGGCTCCTCAACCGTTGTGCCGGCTGAAACCGTCATGTTCAAATTGCGCAGCGTTATCCGTGATTCCCAATCAAAACCGGCCTCCCGCCTGGTTTCTATTTCCATCAAGACGCGCGGGCAGGCATCGGTCACCGCGGTGCACCCTGAACAGCCGCAATCGACAAAAAAGTTTTCTACGGACGTTGCCGCCACGGTTTCGGCGGCCGTCCCTTCCTTCATCAAGAGGCGCGACGCATTGGCGGGGTCGAGCTTAAAGGTGACCTTCTGCAAAGACGTCACGACGCCGGAGGCATTGAAGATGGGACGGTAAAAGTCAATGCGCGTGTTATTGGTGATCGACACCGGATAATGCGTGCCGTTGATCACCCAGTCGGGGTTCGCTTCCCTGACCAGCCCCGACAACTTGTCTCCTGCCCGCCGGGCCTCCCGGCTCTCGATGATCTTGCCCCTGCCGATCTCCCAATCCCTGTCGGCATTCCTCAATATGAGAGTAAACATGGAAAACATAATAAGAAAAATACAGAAAACCACGACCAGCTCAATCAGCGTATGGCCGCGACGGTGCTTCAAAATCTGAAAAAAGACTTTACTTTGCAACAAGACTCACCACCTCTGCGGACGAATCGAGACGGCTGTTGTTGTTGACGTCTTCGCCGACATCCAGGGCCCCGTTGAAATTCTTATCTTCCCCGACAGTCCTGTTGAGCCGCGTCGCATAAGACGCGACAAGGCGCACCTTTGTCAGCGTCGCCGGATACCCGGAAAAACTGGTGGTCACCTCCACGCGCCCGCGGCTGGACCGATTGGCCGGAAACCCGTAATCGGTCAAATTAAAAGGGCCTGCGGCCGCAGGAATGCTGTCAAAATCCATCGCCCGGATCTCTTCAAGCCTGGCCAGGAGGCTGTTGCTTGCCAAGGCATGATCGCGCTGCATGTCCGTCAGGACGAACATGCTGACATACGTCAACAGCAGGCCCGACAACGTCACGGCAAGGATCGCCAACGCCAAAACGACCTCCACCAGCGTGAACCCTGCCGGAGAACGACGCGACGCCTCTATTTTCTTCGGAGACACCGGCAAAAAGCACAAAAAACTTGAAACAAATCCCGAAACCTGAGTCTTCTTCTCGGAAGAAGAAAGCCTTTTTTCCCGTCCTGCAGCGACGCAAGAGGCCGCGGCTGCACCCCCGCGCTCATCGCCGGCCCGCCCCTCCCGTCCCAATCCCGGAGAGTCCGCCCTATCGAAAAAATCTCTTCTCTCCATATATAAATTATATAATTTTTGCCGTTGCGTTACAATGCCAATCGCCCGCAGGCCACGCTTCTCGAATAATCTCCCTAAGAAGGCACGGGATCCCGGCGGGGCCTCCGCAAAAAACTGCCGCATCTTCATGCAAGCCCCGTCACCCCTGCCGGTCTCCTGCAACCCCACGGGCTTGCGCCAAGGCTCGCCCTGCTCGAAGGCAGGGCAGGGCCGGGGATTTGTGCGTCTTGATTAAAATCTAAAAAGCAGAAAAACCTGTCGGAAAAATTCACTTCGAGGATGGAGCGGCTGTTGAGACGAACCGTAAAACTGCGCCCGTTGAAGGAAATCCTGTTCCCCGCCTCGATGGTCCGCATGATCCTAAGGACCTTTTCGTCTTCCGGCCCCAAGATCCCTGTTTCCAACAAAAGCGGAGTAACACAATTTACGGCCGCGTATCGGATCGTGCCGCGGCGCATGGGGGCAGAAAACCTGACATAATTCCCTGAACGGAAAACAAGAACAGGCGCTGCCAGACCGGAGATTAATTTTTGCGCAAGGCCCGGCCGATAAGACTCGTACAAGGAAAGGACCTTATCTGCCAGCTCTATGGAAGAAGGACAATCTAAACGACAGGGCCAGTGGAATATCAAGGGGTGGCCGGCGTAACGGTTCAGGCGTGCGTCCGGCTGCCAATAAAGCCGGCTTGCATAAGAAGAAGACGGGAACCGCCAAAGATAATCTTCGACATCGCAAATGAAAGACCAGGGATTGCCCTGAGCCCTGAACCTCGCAACACAACACGGCGGGTATCCCAGGAGACGGCCGTACTCACGGACATGCCGGCGCCGCCGGAACACTCCGTCGTGAATATCAAATAACCTTTCAACGTCTTGGCGCCTGCGGGAAAAAATAATCTTAACATTCTTCCCAAGCCGGAGCACCCGATAATACAAAAATAGGCGCTTCAAAAAAACCACCAGGTTCCTGATCGCCGTCATATCTGTCTGCGGCAAACCGTCAAAAGTCCCCGAAGGTTTCAATCCGCTGTAGACCTGCAAAATAAAAAGCTTGTGGCTGTCCGACAACGGGACCGTTGCGGCGATGCGGCGGAAATCTTCGGCAATGCGTTTCTCTTCCTGCGAAGGGGAAAAAATTCTCCTGGACATGGATTTTCAAAACAGAAAGGGCCGCCCTTGAAAAAGGACGGCCCTTCTGCCGTTTACGGCATCTATCGCTTCAAAACAAAAAGCCGCGGCCGCAGCCTTCATTTTATAAATTTATTGTAAAGCCAGGCAAACAGCAAGCCGCCGATCAGGGCGTCAAAAAATGCCCATAGGGCGCCCACCAAACTCCCCAGGATCGTCGGATTATAACCAACATAGGCCCCGGAAAGAAGGGCCACAAACCCCGCGGCCCAGCCGGTCAGCATGCAGAGGATCGCCATCAGAAAAACCCCCGCGGCCCAGATGATGCCCGCCGCCAACCCGAAAGCTTTCACATTAAGCTTCATGGCATCCCTCCTTTTGGCCTATGCAACCGGCCCAGGTTATGCGTCTTTTCCCTTGATCAACAGATAGAACAACACCGCCAGAAGCACCGTCTGAAATTCAATGCCGCCCATCGGATGGGATGATGAAGGCAAGAAACTCCATTGCCCCCAGTGGATCATGTAGATAGCGGCCGCCATCACGGGGATAATGAGAAGGCTCCCCACGCGCGTCGTCCACCCCCGGTCGTTGACGCAACCGCCGATGAGGATCAGAACCGATCCCATGGTTTCGCATACGGGAACAGCCAAGGCGATAAGCCATGGGAGCTTCATCATAGAAGCAAATATGGAGATAGTCGGGAATTTGGTCAAACCGTGAAACAGAAAAACAGCGGCAATGGCCAACCGCAAAAACCAGTGGGCCTGTTTCTTGACCATTTCCATAAAACCTCCTTAATTCCGCCTCCGGCGGAATTAACTCCGAGCGTATCTTGAGAATTTATGGCTGCCCGCCTGAGCTCTGCGAAGGCTGGGTGCAGACATAAATTGTCGAGATGTTTACGCGAGGAGTAACGTTAATTTCCTTTAACCTTCCGCCTCAGGCGAGATTGAACCCTCTGCTTACTTGGTATTACCTGGCTCAATCGCACCCCGCCATATCGGAATGGCGGGTACGCCGCCTTCTGCGGCGGATGAGCCGCACCTTGTTTCATCGGTCTAGCAAGTGTGCCGCTTTCTGCTCACATACCCCGCGCTTATTCGGAATGGCGCGGGTATGCCGCTTTCTGCTCACATACCCCGCGCTTATTCGGAATGGCGCGGGTATGCCGCTTTCTGCGGCATGCGAAGGCCTACCCTTTCCGGGTTAGACCCTATACCGAAGCATTCCCCCTTATAAATACGTCAGGATCTTGTCGAGCACCTTACGTGAAGCATCTTTGTCGCCGGGCACGCCGACACGGATGTCCAAGCGCGACTCTGTCGTCGACACAGGACGGATATCGATCCAGAAGGATCGTCCGTCCGTATAATCTCCCACGAACTGGACGACATCCTCCTTGACGGTTTCCTTGGTGACCAACAATCTCATCGCGGCCAGGGCGGACTTGGTCGCCTTCTGAGTCTTCGCAAACGAAGCATTGACCTGCTGGGTAAGCTTGCCGCCGAGCCATGTGGCTGTCCCGGCCCCTCCTGCGGCTCCGGCAACGACAGCTACGCATCCGGCCAAGTGGGCCGAAACCACGCCGACAATCAACATCCCCCATATCCTCTTAAACATAAAAACTCCTTTCTTTAGACGACGCGAAGGCGGAACGGCTTAAAACCAGTTTTTGCGTTTGAAATACGCCACCATCGAGATACCAACGAAAGCCATGAAGCCCAAAACGCTGTAATACCCGAGGGGATGGTCCAGCTCCGGCATATGCTTGAAATTCATGCCGTAGATGCTGGCGATCAAGGTCAGGGGCATCATGATGGTCGCGATCACCGTCAACGTCTTCATGATCTCGTTGAGACGGTTGGAGACGACCGACACATAGGCTTCCATCGCGCCTGTGATGATCTCGCGCGACGTACCCACGATATCGTTGAGACGAATGAGGTTGTCGTAGATGTTGCGGAAATAAACGGAATTGGACGGTGATATCCATTCGAAATCTCCCCGCTGGAGCAGGCTGAGGACATCGGCTTGCGGGCCGATCGTGCGGCGCAACGACATGACGTCGTTCTTAAGATGATAAATCTTCTTGAGCGTCTCCTGGGTCGGGTCGCGGAAAAGCTCGTCGCTCATCTCATCCACAAGATTGTCGAAATCATTAATGACGGGAAAATAGCTGTCGACGCAGGAATCAAGGATCGAATACAACAGCATGTCCGCTCCCTGCAGAAGGATGGGGGATTGCTTCCTGATGCGGTCTTTGCAGACGGACAAAGACGGGATGGGCTGCGTGTGGCAGGTGATGAGATAGCTTTTGCCGAGACAACAATCCAGCTCCAGAGTTTTGACCTTGCCGTGCAAGCCCGCATCGTGGGACTCAATGGCGAACATAACGAGAAACATATAATCTGCGAATTTCTCGACCTTGGTCCGCGCATTCGGCATGATCAGGTCTTCGACGGTCAACGGGTGCAGGTTGAAAACGGAGGTCAACAGGTCCACGTCCGCATCGTCGAGGTCCATCAGGTCCAGCCACAACAGCGTCCGGCCGTCCTTGATAACTTCCGCCACTCCTTCAGCCGTCAAGTCCGTCTGCAGCCCTTTGTCCGGGTGATAAGCAAAGACTTCAAACATATCAACCTCTCACGGGGGTTGTGATTCTTTTTTAGTCTAATCTCAAAGGCAAAGGGAGTCAAGCAATATCAGAGGCAAAAAGGAAAAAATGCGCGCGGGATATGCAGCATCATGTCCTGCACGAAAAGATATGTTACGGACCCCTTCTTGAGATACGCGTCGATCTTTCGGCGCATGCGCGGTTGTGTCTGCTGGGCCGGCCCCGGGTCTTTCATACACCTCTGCCAGGAGGAAAACGGTCAAAAAGAAACTGAAAATCCTCCTGGCACAAACTGCGTTCATGGGTTATGATGCCTCCGGAAGACAGCCGACAAAGGAGGGGAATATGAAAAAACAGATGTGGACAATCCTGCTGTTCTGCGCCTGCTCTCTTGCATCGCCTCGCGCGTTTGCCGAGGACGGCATGATGAGCGGATGCAAAATGATGCACAAGATGGACAAGATGGGACCGGAGGAAAAATTCTACCAAAAGGCCTTCTTCCTTCTTTCCAATGCCGACGAGATCGGGCTCACCGACGACCAGGCAGAAAAAATCAGGGCCCTCAAGCTGAAGGTCAAAAAAAGCCTGATCATGGAAGACGCCCAGATCGAAACCTTGGCACTTGATATCTCAGACGCCCTCGCAGCAGACCAGGCGGATACGAAAAAAATCGACAGTCTCGTAGATAAAAAATACGAGTTGAAGAAACAAAGAACAAAAGAAATCATCCAGGGATATCTCGACCTGCGAAGCATCCTGACGAAAGATCAGCAGGAAAAACTAAAAAAGATGCAGCCCTCCTGCATGATGGGCGGGATGATGAAGGCCATGGGCATGATGAAAAAAGACGGTGTCGCCGCCGCGCAGGGTGCCGGCATGATGGCTAATGAACCTATGAAACAAATGAAGGGAGAAACCGAAGAATAGCATCGGCATTCAAAACTAAAAAATCCGGGCCAATGCCCGGATTTTTTTCGTTTGCTCAAACCCCCTCTGCCCTGTCGAAAACATCAAGCAGGCTTGGGAAGCCTCGACAAAAGATAAATGTTCTTCAGTAAAAGAACACATGCCGTCACACAAAAAACAAGCCCGGTGCCGAAGACGATCTCTTCCGCCATGACGGTACTGAATACCTTGTGCGGCAGCTTGATCGTCTCGATCGCCACCTCCATGAAAAGCCCGACCAAAAGATAGCTCAAGCCGTAAAAATGGCAGACGGCATCCGTCTCTTTCTGGCCGTCATCCAGATATTGGGGATAGAGCCTGAAAAACTTCATGAGGGTATCCCTCTCCTCCAGCGCCACGCCGTAAGCCACAAAAATAGTCGCAACCCCGTCCAAAAGGTTTTCGATGGCCGATGCATCGTTGCCGACCCTGAAAAAGAGGACAAATGCGTCATAGATCACGCCCAGGGTGATGAAAAACAGAAGGCCGTTCAAAATGACGATGGTCCGCCTGTGGGTCAAAGCGAGGGGGATGTTCACGGAAAACCTCCCTATGGGTTAGAAACACTAAACATTGATACCGAAGACCTTTCTGATGGCCAGGCCGATGGCAAAATTGATGGCGGCAATGGTCAGGCTCAAGCCCGCCATCTCCAGGAAACGCTTTTTAAAATCGAGGTTTTTGGCGACGGAGATATAAAAAGTGAACAAAAAAACGATCAGCAGGGCGCCCAGGATGACCCAGGCGAGACAGATATAGATATGAGAAAAGATAAAATAAGGCAAGACAAGGACGGTGACCGTCGCGACATAGGTCAGGCCCGTGTAGATGCTGGCCTTCAGCGGACTCTTGGACGTCTCTTCATGCTTGGTGGAAAGATATTCCGCAGAGGCCATGGACAAAGACGCTGCGATACCCGTGATCAGCCCGACAATGGCGACGAGCCGGGTCTTTTGCAGCGCCAGCGTAAAGCCTACCAGGGCGCCCGTCAATTCCACGAGGGCATCATTGAGACCCAGGACCATCGAACTGGCATACTGCAGCCGCTCCTCGTCGATCATGCCCAGGAGCCGCTCTTCATGGTCTTTCTCGTCACAGATAATCTTGTCGATCTCGGGAGAAATGCCCTTCAGCTCATTATAATGGTCCTGGGCGATGTCCTCGCCGGATTCCAACAACCTTAAGGCAAAATTCAGACCCAGGGTCCGCGCCAGGAAAATGAAAAAGAAGATCTTGGCCTTGCAGGGCCCGACGTCTTCCCTAGTCAGATCTTTGAAAAAATCATGGTGCCTCAACTCTTCGGCTGCGATCTTCTCCAGCACCGCCCTGTGGGCCGGGGCCGCGGCCGAAGCCAGCCGGCTGTAGATGACGTACTCCGTCATCTCGTTGGCCTGGGCCCTCTTGAGCTTCTCCTGTAAATCCGCCGTCGGCATCGTCGTTTCCTGCGTTAACCTATACCCTTGTTCTTCTTTATTATATTGCCCCTCTTGAACGAAACAATGAAAAAGTGCTTCCTTTTGAAAATACTCATTCCCGGCCGCATTGTTTCCAGCCTCGGCGGGAACAGACCCCTTGTTTAGCTTATCCCGGCCTGCCGCCTGATAAGCTCCTGCTCCATCACTTTCTGCATGGTCCGCTTATCCAGGACGCCGGCGAGACGGCCGCTTTCCAGGCTGTCCACCACCGGCACCTCTTCAAGACCAAGCTCTTCCATGACGTCGATGGCCGCATGCAGCGGCAAGGAAGACGGGATTTTTTTCTGAACGGGAACAAAGGCGTCTCCGGCAACCATCCAGTCCCAGCAGCTCGGGTCCGTCAGGATATCTTTCAAGCTCTTAAGGGTGATCATCCCGATCACGCGGTTCTCCCTGTCGACGACGGGATAGGCCATAAAGCGCAGATTGGAAAACAGCTCGAAGACACCGCTGATCTTTCTGCCTTCCTCGACAGCCACGACTTCTTTCTCCATGACATCGCCCGCCTTCAGGGAAGCGACCACATCGTCCATCGTGACGTTGCGCCCGATTTCGTTGCTCAGCTGAATGGCCTTCTTGACCAGGGGCGGCCCGAGGATCTGCACAATCAGCGTCGTTGCCGTCACGCCGAAGATAATTGCATCCCCCAACGTCATGCCATCTGCCACGTAGATATTGCCCAGATGCTGACTGGCCATGATCGACAGCCCGATCGCCACGCCCCCTTGGCAGAACAACCCCAATCCCGTATAATTCTGGACCGAAAGCGCCGCCTGAGACCACTTGGCCCCATAATGAGCGCCGGCCATTTTTCCGAAACTCCGCCCAACGACATACGCCGCCACGATCCCCCAGAGCCACAACGGCATCTGATTGATGCCCAGGCGAGCCCCCACCAAAACAAAAAACATGACATAGATAGGGATCGAAAAACTCTTCATCAGGGCAAAAAGTTCCTGACTTCTCTTCGGTGCGAAATTGATCAGGACGATCCCCATCGTCATGGTCACGATGATCACGTCGAAGTCCACGACGTTGGCAAAACCGATCACGACCAGAAGCATCCCGACCGCCAAGGCCAGCATACGCTCTTTCTGCTGGCTCAACAGCTTGAACGTAAAATCCAGAAGGAATCCTGCCGCAGCGCCGAGAAAAACAGAACCGAAGAGATCCCTGCAGATCAACAGCGTCTCTACCCCGAGATGGGCGGCCTTGCCTGTGAGCATCTGTGCGAAACTCGTCCCGACGCCGTAAAGAGTCATGGCGAGCGCATCGTCCAAAGCGACTATGGCCACCAGAGCAGTCGTCAGGGGGCCGCGGGCGCGGTATTCCCACAAGACCTCCACGGTTGATGCCGGGTCCGTCGCCGAAGCGATGGCGCCAAAGACAATGCCCGCTGCCAGGGCGGCAGCCCAGTTATGGGCGACGCCATAGACGATCAGTGTCACCGCGACGCTGACAAGGAGAAAAGCCGCCACCCCTTCGCCGAAGAGGATCGCCATGAATTGCTTGCCGTATTTACGGAAATTCTCGCCCTGCAGTTCGCCGCCGACCAGAAAGCCGATGATCCCCAGAGCAAACCAGTTGAACGATTGCAGCTTGATGATGTCGCCGGCCTTGACGATATGCAGGCCTGATTGACCGATGAGAATACCGATCACGATATAGCCGACGACTTGCGGGATGCGCAGTTTTTGAAAAACCCAGGCCCCCAGAAGGCCCCCGAACACGCCGATCCCGATCAATAAGAGAATACCGATATTAGACGTATCCATAAAAACCTTTCTTTAAAAAGCTGGGGGTATTATACTGCTTGCCCGCCCGTTCCTCAAGCCTAAAAGCACAGGACGGCAACCATGTATGACGCAGGAACATAACCCTTTGCCGCAGAAGACATAATCGCGATAAGATTGGAGATTTTTGAATAGAGAAAATAGTCAGGAACGCCGCAGGCGTTCCTCAAGGATGGGAATGACGTTCTCGGAAAGCAAAAACGCCTTGATCTTCTGGCTGCGGAAAAGGCCATGCCTTTCAGGCATAAGCTCGCCAGCGAGCTTGTCGGCAAGGGCGTCTTTCCGGAGGGCGAAATCGGCGGCATCCATCCGCCGGACTTCTTCGAATGCCTCTAAAACCTTAAGCCGCAAAACCGCTTCTTCTTCACCGGTGACAGCCCTTCTGTTTTTCAACTGTCCGATGGCGCGCGCGGCCAATTCATTCTTCCTGCGCTGGAAAGCCTCGGAAGACATGCGCTGCGCGCGTTCCAGCAAACGGCAGATGCCGTCCGAAGAACTCGCCTGGCCGATGCGGCCCTGCGAAACAATAGGGATGACGCAAGGACGGTAAGCATCTAGGGCCGCAAGCTGATAGGGCTTCAGATACCCTTCCACTTCAGCGGCAATCTCCTCAACCCGCGCCTGCGCCTGATGAAGCGCGCCTTCTGTTTCTGTCTTGATCTTGTGAAAATGCCTGGCGTCTTCCTTTTCTATGACGACGCGGCCCTCCTGAACCTGTTCCTTGATGGCGGCATAAGAATCGGTCAGGCCTGCCTCGGCCGAGGCTACTTTCTGTTGCGCGCTGTCGCGAAGCTGTTGGACTTCCCTGGCCTTTGAGATAATAAATGCCGCCTGGGCCCTGGACAGCTCCAGGCCGTTCAAAAGATTGATGATCTGGATGTCCTCGCGCAGCTTCCGGGATCCGGATTCGGCACCCTGAACGCAATAACCGGGCGCCTGCAAAGCCGACGCCAAAACACAGAAGCAAATCGTCATCAAGACAAAAGCATGCCTCATAGCTCCCCCCTGCTTGATTAGACGTCACGCCCCGAAAAAAGTTTACCCCGCCGAAGAATTTATTCTTTGGCGGGGCGTCTTCTGCCGCAGCATAGCGGCGCTATTCTTTTCCGATGATCTCCATCCTGACCGGCGCCAACCCCCTCTTGATCATATCCACCTGGCGCGCGGCGGCCCGCGACAAGTCGATGATGCGGCCGGGAATATAAGGCCCGCGGTCATTGATCCTGACGACGGTCTCGCGGCCGTTTTTAAGGTTCGTGACTTTGACGATCGTGCCCATAGGCAGACGCCGGTGCGCTGCTGTCATCTTTTCCGGATCGAAAATCTCTCCGTTGGCCGTCTTCTTGCCCATAAAACGCTTCCCATACCATGAAGCGATGCCGGTCATGCTGTAAAGATCATGCAGTTCCATGAGGCCGTAGACAAACAGGACAACAGCCGTCGTCACAAAAACGATCTTTTGCTCTTCGGAAAAACGGATAAAAATCATAACCCGCGACCCTATGGATTTTTACTGCCGATAACGGCGCGAGCGAGGGCTGGATGTTCCTCCACGCTGCCGTAGTGGAAAACACAAAAGCCGCCGCTGCCCGACTCCGCGCAGAACCGCATCTGGCGGGCAAGGATCCAGGGCGAGGCCGCTAATTTATATGCCGGCACCCCCACCATGACCTTCGTAAAGTCGGCAACCTTGCTTTTGGCGTTCCGGACGGATTTTTCGAACTCCTCCGCATCCGGAGAATAGCTCATGAATGTCACGAAATCCACAAGCCCCGTCTTCACCCACGACGGCCAATCCTGGAAGGCCTCGGCGTACGCCCGGATATAGGGCGCGCAGCCTGTGGCAGCCACGCCGATGCCCGGCCGCATCGCGCGCGTTTTTTCAACGAGCTCCCGCAACAGCTCCGTCACCTGAGTCCGCTTCCACTCCTGCCAGGCCGGATCGTTCTTCTCAACGATCTGCCGGCCTGTCGCCTGCCGGAACCGGTCCATATTCATCTGCGTATAGCCATAATCAGGGCTTGGATCGGGATAACGCACATAATCAAAAAGGACACCGTCCAGCTCGGGGTAGGCGGCCAGGATCTCCCCGACGATCCCCGCAAGTTCCCGGCGGACCCGCAGGTCTCCCGGCTCCAGGAAATACTGGCTATCGATCCTGTAATCCTGCAGTTTTTTCTTGACGTTGCGGTTCCTCGTGAGGATCTCGGGCCCGTACTTGTTGAGGAGCTTGGCGTTCTTATTATTGCTGAGGCTCAACATGTTCAGCCACGCATACACGCGGATACCGGCCCGATGGGCCTGCTTCATCAGGAGCTTAAAAGGATCTTCGGAAAGGCGGTGTTTGGCGCCGTCATAAGGAGCAGAATCTGCTATGGTCGAGGGAAACCAGGCCTGGTTGGCGCGGTAAATCTGTACAAAGAGGATATCCGTGCGCGCCTCTTTGGCAAAATCGATGAGGCGGGTTATCTCCTGGCGGCTGGAAAGAACAGGCGGATCTTGCAAGACAGTGACAAAAAGACAGCGCTGGAAGACATCCTGGCCGCCTGCAAAAGACGGACAAAGAAAAAAAACACAGAAAGTAAATAACAAAAATTTTTGTCTCATAAGAGGCCTGTCTGTCAACGCCCCGGACCCTGCCTGCCACAAACTCCTGCCGATCACGAAGGGCGTCTGAACAGCCCCTTTTTCTTTGTGCCCCGCGGCAAAATGCTCCTCTCTCCCTGTTTGCGCTGTTCGATCTCGACATGGAGCTGTTTGCAGATGATGCGCTCTGCTTCTGCCCTCGTCTCGGCCACTTTAAGAAGCTCTTCCTGCAGTCTGATTCTCTCGCCCGTTTCTTTCTTCAACTCGATCCACCTGCGCCAGGAATAGACGGCGAACCCGATGCTGATGGACAAGAGGGTCATGACGACCTCATCCACATAGATGATATGCCGGGGGTGTCTTTCCAGAAATCTCACAATAAAGATGAAGATATCGAAATAATACGAAAGGATAAAGACCAAAAGGGCGAAGAAAAAAAGAAAAAGCAGGTCTTTGCGGGCGTTTGTCGTCATCGTGATTTTTTTCATGGAATCACCCTTTGGAAACGGCTGCTCTCATTTATAGGCAAGCTTATACAAAGAATAAAGGACGACGGCATACGCCGCAAGCCTGACGGCCAGGATAGAGGGCAAGACCCCCGGAAATGCCGCGGCGGTCAAAAGATGCGAGATACCGAAAAGCCCGAAAGCAATACCGATATAAAAAGAGGCCTTGATTTTGGTCTTGCGGTAAACAATAAGGCCGACGACCCAGATGAGACCGCAAAGAAGTGCATTGATCCCGCTGACAATATGCATACATCCTCCTTTTTGCTTGCGGGTTATTATACCACAAGGATTAAAAACCCCCTACAGCATGATGCCATAAGGGGTCGAAGATAAGGGCCTCGCCTGTCTTTTATCTGCGAGGAATTAAGGTCTTGTTTTTCGGGATCGTGATCGTCAAGATGCCGTCTTTGTATTCCGTCGTCATCTGATTGATCCTGGCGTCCTGCGGCAATAGAAACGTGCTCATGAAATTGCCGGACCGCGATTCCTGGGCATAGAAATTGCGGCCCTTCTCTGTGCCGCCCTTTGCGGTCTCCCCGGACACGATCAACTGCCTGCCTTCTGTGCGGACGTGGATGTCTTTCTTCTCAAAACCGGGCATGCTGATGTTGATGATATACGCCTTGTTCTTATCGCGAAAACTCTGGCCCGAAGCGGCAGGCGCAGGAAGGTTCAAAAAATCTTTCTGTTCCGGTCCCGAATAAAAACCGGTGTCCTGCATGCGCTGCATCCGTTCCCGCATCATCTCCTGCATCCTGTTCATCTCATCAAACGGCTCCCGGGTCCGCATGTCCATCATGAAAGCGGAATTGTTCCCAAGAGAGCTCGGCATGGGAAACGGTTGATATTGCACGACGACGTTCTTTTGCTGGGCTTTTTCTCCACTGTGCCTGCCCATCAAATAAGCGTTCTCAAGGAGAAAAGCCGCCGCCAACACGATCACAGCCCCAAGAATAATCTTGTCTTTCATATATGCCCCCTTAATTCCGCCTCTGGCGGAATTAACTCCTCGTGTATCTTGAGAATTTATGGCTGCACCTGGCCCCATCTGAACGGGCCAGTGTTCCGCTTTCTGCGGAACCCGCCTGAGCTCTGCGAAGGCTGGATTGGCCTGCCCTGGCAGGCCGAGACATAAATTGTCAAGATGCTTACGCGAGGAGTAACGTTAATATCCTTTCTCTAATTTTATAAAACCAATGAATACTCCCCCGGGCTAAAGCCCGGGGTTTCAAACCTTTGACATAATCTGGCTATCGCTGCTGTTCAGCGATATATTTTCGGATAATTGCCTCGTCGACTTTGCCAACGGTCTCGGCAAAATAGCCATCCGACCAGAAGCTGTCTCCCCACAGGAACTCTTCTAGGTCGGGGAACTCTTTTCTCAGAACCCGGCTTGTTCCCCCCTTCAATACTTGGACGACATCGGCAAGACTGTCACTTGGCTTCAACTGGATCAGCACATGAATATGGTCGTACTGGATACTCAGCTTGCCTATCCACCAATGGTTTAACCGGCAACCTTCGTAGAGCAACCCTCTTAAGCGGATGGCTATTTTGCCGCGCAGCACCCGCTTTCGGTATTTGGGGATCCATACCAAGTGGTACTGCAGTCTGTGCCGTGTATGTTCGCCCTTCCAATATCTGGTCATAGCCAGATTACGTCATAGATGCCTTCGCTCCGCCAGCTGAAGCTGGCGTCGCTACGGGCGGCCATTCATCCCCGGGCTTGAAAGCCCGGGGGTTTCTGGCCGGGTACTAAATTTTTAGCAACAAAATTTTGGGTGTAGCCTTTCCCGTGCCTTCCGGCATATTCCGTTTGTCAATAAAGGCGCTGCGAGCTACAATTGTCGTATGAAAAAGAATATGGAAAACAGAAAAGTCGCCATTGTGACCGGTGCAGACCGTGGGATCGGGTTCCAGATATGCCGACAGCTGGGCGAGCTTGGATTCCAGGTCGTGCTCACCTCGCCCGACCCCGGACAAGGCAAAGCCGCGGCCGAAAAGCTCAAAAACGCGGGACTGGCGGTTACCTATCGCGTCCTCGACCTTCTGAACGACAGGCATCCGGCCGCCCTGCGCTCTTTTGTGATGAAGAAATTCGGCCGCGTGGACGTTCTCGTCAACAATGCCGGCATTTCTTTGGACGCGGGAATGAGCAAAGTTGAAGGTCTTCTGCGCCGCAGGATCAAAAAGGCGCCAAAAAAAATGGGCTACGGCGAAGGGCCGGGCATTCTTGAGGCCGACACCGACATTATGCGTGCGACCCTCGACGTCAATACCCTGGGCGCCCTGAAAATGTGCCAGACGTTCATCCCCCTGATGATGAAAGCCCGCTATGGACGGGTGATCAATATCTCCTCGACGCTGGGCCAATTGAACAGCATGACCGACGCAGAAAAAGTCCCGGCCTACCAGCTCTCCAAAACTGCCTTAAACGCCGTCACAAAAATGGCTGCCGACGCCTGCCGCGGCACAAACGTCGCCGTCAATTCGGTCTGTCCCGGCTGGACCCGCACAGACCTCGGCGGACCCGAAGCCCCTCAATCTCCCGAAGAAGCCGCCAAAGACATCGTCTGGCTTGCCGCGCGGCCGGACAACGGCCCCACCGGACAATTCTTCCAGCACAAACGCCGCATCCCTTGGTGACAAAACCATTCTACAAATAAACAAGCCTGCCTTGAGAGACAGGCCTTATCACAAAACTCCGAAATTCTCACCGCCGCGGCCTGACAATAGCGTCAGCTGCCTTCCTTTCTGATGACACCGCGGGGGCTTATTTCAAAACACTCCCCGATCCTGATTTTATACACCAAGAAACGCTCGGGGATCTCTACTTCAAATTCCCTATGGGGCTTGCCGACGTGCACCGCCGTGACGACACGTTCCACGGAAAGCTCGATTTCCCTTTCACGCAATTCTTCGACGCACTCATCGTAAATCCCGCCCTTCTCGATGATCTCCGCCTTGCCGTTCAAGATGTATCCGGCAAGGGACCTGACATCCATCAGCGTCAAAGAAACCTCGGGATGGACTTTCAGATTTTCAAAAGTCCTGCCGATGCCGTAATCGATGAAATAAACCGTTCGTCCGTCTATCTTCAATAATAATTTCGGAGCGGCGTTGGGTTTTCCTGCCTTATCAGCCGTTGCCACCGCGACAAACTCTCTCGCTTTCAAGAACTCTAAAGCTTTGTCTATGATGCTCATCGCCCTAACCCGCCCTCCTGCAATCCTCCAGCCACGCATTAAAAACAACCGGGAACCTTTCATGGGCCCGCGCCTGGGCCTCTGTCCACGACTTTTTAGCCTCAGTCGTATACTTGACCCGGTCCTCAACCGTCTCGTGAATGATCTCCCGGGTAGGTTTAACGGCATTCTTCGCAGGATGGACGCCGTCCCACGCCTCATTGACCGGAAAGCCAGCTTTTTTAAGCCTGCTATCCCATGTCGCGTCTATCAGGACCCATTGACCTTCAATATGGGCCCGGCAGGCCAAATGCGTCCCCACCGGCAACTCTTTGACGATGCTGCGCAGGTCCGGCGGGTATTTAATACGGGGGTCGGCCCAGGAATAAAGATACGTGCAGTACTTGACCGGGATATCGAGCTTTTGAAAAAGCATGCCTAAAAGAAAATGCTTGGGGATGCACGACCCCTTGCCGAGCTCCAGCATGCCTGCCGGGCCCAAAGCCGGGTCTCTCAATTCCGGGACAATGGCATAAGGGATATCGCGGATATGATTGTAAACGGAAATCCTGGCCTCTTTGGGGTCCAGGCGCGCCGTCCATTCCGAGAATTTGGCCAGAATGATATCGCCAGGCATGGCGGGACCGGATGCCTTGTCTATTTCCTGTCGGGGCGTATCACCCAGTAATCAACGCCCTCTTTGACATTCACCAGATAAAGGCGCCTGTTGCGGGACACAGAATCCCCAAAAAGACGCATGTAAAAATCATCGTAAAATTCCGGGGTCTCGATGTAATAGGTATGGCCGCCTCCGGCCTTATTGACCAGCGTCACATCGACGATTGAAATCCTGTCGGGGTCCAAAAACTTGAGATAAAGCAGGTCCTTGGCCTCTTCAAACTGATCGTACGACTCTGTCTGCACTCTTTGGCGGCCGAGCTTTTTCTCCCGGTCGATGATCTGCGCCATCAACAAGGCCTTGTCATTGGAAGCCACATAGACCGTAAGCTGCTTGGTAAGGGAAGCGATCTCTTCTTTGAACTTTTCGTTAAACTCATTTTTGGATACATCCGGCGCGGCCATAACGACATGGGTCAGCTCTGCCTCGGCATCCGCAAGATCGCCGTATTGGGTCATTTTCTCAAAAGCTTTGGAGACGACCTGACAGCCCAGACTTGACGATTCAAGCCATAACCTCTTCGGCTTGACCTCCCGGATGATCCCTGCCAGAAGGTCCCCCAGATACTGTCCTGAAGCTGTTGCAGACCCCCAGGCCTTCTCATAACCCCGGAAGGCGCCCCGGTAGTCGCCGGGCCAGTCAAAAAGCAGGATCGGCGTATTCACATCGAGAAAATACGCAAAATAAGCGGCCTTGATGGCCGTTAACTCAAAACTGTCCTGATAGCCGAACACCAGCACAAGCAGCGACTGGTGGGGAGAATTCTCGACAGCCGAAGCGAGGCGTTTCATAAAATCCTCTTCGCCGAACTTCACGACCTCCTCGACGCCGACATCGCCGCTTTTCTTGAGTCTCTTGGGGATGACCCTGCTGATTTCCAGTCCGGGCCGGATGCTCGCCTTCAGCGTCCCGGTTGTCAGGCGGCCTTCCATCTTCGACGTAAAACGCAATTCATCGCCCTCCTGCACAGCCCGGCGGTCCGTCGCATAAAACAGCTCGATGATCCTGTAGTCGCCCTGCATCTCGTAAGGAAGCCGGTGATAAAGTTTTTCCTGCCAATCGGCGGGATCATCCTTGACAGGGACGGTCGAACACCCTGCCATCAACAAAAAAGTTACAGCTAAAATTTTTCGCATCAGCCCTTTCCGGTTTCTTTATGAATGATGGCTATTTATGAATCTCCCCATGCCCGCCCTGCCCAAGACAGGACAGGCATGGGATTTCTTTTCTGGATGACCCCGCATCGTAAGATATCGAAAAAATTTCTCGCCCATGGGCTGCCGGGCACGAAATTTTTCCGATACTCGCGGGGTAATCTTCGCCGCATTCATCCCCGGTTTAAAAGCCGGGGATTTCTGCGGCTTGATTAAAACCTCTGAAACATTGTATCACAAAGATGGAACTTCGCGGACTAAAGTCCGTCCCTTGCCTGGCCGTAACCGACTGTTTTCAATATATCCCTTATCGCCTCTTTATGCTATAGTTACTGAAACATCAATAAATCCTGGCAGGATGCTTTCTTTGGAAACATTTCCATAAGATCATCCAGCGCAAAGGAAATCCCGTGCGAAAAGACCATCTGAAAGGAATGAAGATCGTTTATGAAGACCGCGATATCCTCGTTGTCGATAAACCGCCCCGGCTCCTGACGATGGCATCAAGCACGGAAAAAGAAAAAACCGCCTACCACATCCTGACCGATTATGTGCGCAAAGGTTATGCCAAATCGCCCCGCCGCATCTTCATCGTCCATCGCCTCGACCGGGATACATCGGGGATCGTCATCTTCGCAAAGGACGAAAGGGCGAAAAACATCCTTCAGGAGCAGTGGGACAAGACTGAAAAGAAATATCTTGCCGTTGTTCACGGCCAATTCCCGCAGAAAACAGGCGCAATCACTTCGTATCTGGCTGAAAATGCCGCTCACGTTGTCTATTCCACTCACGACCGGTCTATCGGAAAGCTTTCCACGACCTCTTATAGAACCGTCAAAGAGACGAAAGGCTTCAGCCTTTTGGAGGTCGATCTGGCAACGGGAAGAAAAAACCAGATACGTGTCCATTTCGCAGAAAAAGGCCACCCCATCGTAGGTGACCAAAAATACGGTGGAGCCCCATGGCGGAATCCCGCCCGTCCCGTTTTACGGGACTGGGTGCGGGGAGAGAAAGATACCCTGCATAAACGCATGGCGCTCCACGCCTATTCGATCTCTTTTCTGCATCCCTGGAACGGCAGAAGAATGATATTAAAAACAGCCGTCCCGGCGTATTTCACGGATCTTGTAGGGGATATAATTCTTTAGGGAAAATCCCAGCGCCACCAAAAATAAAAAGGCCCACTAAACTTCAGTGGGCCTTTTTATTTGGCTCCCCCGCGAGGACTCGAACCTCGGACCTGGTGGTTAACAGCCACTCGCTCTACCGACTGAGCTACGGGGGAATAAAATCGTTATTATAAAGAGCGATTTTGCTGCATCTCCCGCCAAAATTCCATGCCTGCGGCTGGGAACTGCAGGGGGATATATCAAAAAATATCTCAGGCTATCGCAAAACGTCCAAAAACCTGTTGTTCAATTATAGGTAAAATCACCCGTATCGTCAAGACAAAAGGGTCGGTTATAGAAACAGGGAAAGAAAGTCAATCCATATTCCCCGGCCTCGGCCTTCGGCCAGGGCCGAGGCCGGGGCCGAGACCGGGGCTTGTTTTCGGGTTACTCTAAGCGGCCGCAACACTCTTGCGCCCTAAAGGGCGGAGCTTTAGGCCGCGCAGAGTTAATTTCAGAGATGCCTGGAAGGTAAAATAGTCGATCCCCTGGATCCAAAACCTTCATTGACAAAGGGTATATTCAGAGCTATACAAAAAGAGACGGCTCAGATAAAAGCCATCGCATCGTAGAAATTATTTAGAAACGGGTCTTCAAGCTATTAGGGCAAAATAAATGAAAGAATTCCTGAAGGGCCAATTTGATTACATATACTTTTTTTATGGGCTTTCTGCTTTTATTATTGCAGTAGCCTCTTTTGTCATTGGTATTGGTAAGGATACCGATAAAGAAAAGCTGCCCAAGATTGGGTGGATTCTGTTAGGAATGTTTGGATTATCTCATGGGATTGCCCAATGGCTTGATATGCTTATGGTTGTTTATAGCGGGAATGATGTCCTGCCGATATTCAACCTATGCGCATTAGGTATTTCATATCTATGTTTATTCGAATTTGCAAGAATCAGCTTTTTCCTGCTTAGAAAGAAAAATATAAGCAGGTGGTATTATTTTCTGATTATTGTTTTTCTTCCCCTGGGTTACAAGCTGGGCTTGAACGGCTGGCTTATTATGGTGCGGTATTATTTGGGTTTTCCGGCGCTCTATTTTACCGCACGAATGGTCCATGAGTTTTCAAAGAAAGAAAAAGAAAACAAACGTTTACTCACCTGCCTGAGCGCTATGTTCGGTTTATATGCCGTTTTTGCGGGGTTGATAGTTCCTAAGGCGGCGTTTTTGCCCGCCAGTTTTTTAAATTTCGAATCTTTTTATAATGTATTCGGCGTCCCCAGCCAGCTGATCAGCGCCGCCTTGCTATTTTTTATGGCCATGGCGATCTGGTTTTACTCATTTTCCCCTTCTGAAGCAGCCTATACCCCTCCAAAATATCATGTACACTTCATGCCGGCCAAGTGGATGATCGCGTTCGTGCTCATGGTTTTTATCTGTGTGGGTTGGATATTTACTAATCGCCTCGATTATTACGCCGGTATCCAGGTCATAAAGAAGAGCAAGCCCAGGACGGACTCTGCGCTTAACAGGCTTACAAGGGAGCTTTCCATCTTGGGAAATACAGCCTATGCCATGAGCAGGGTTTCAGCGATAAGGCTGGCCGTTTCTGGCCCGGAGTCACAGAATATAAAAAAAGCTGAAACGGTTCTCGCTCATTTCAAAACAAAATTCGGCGCGATCGATTGTGTTCTACTGGATGCGCAGGGAGTCGCCATAGCCTCCGCAGAGAAAAACAGCCCGGAAATCGGGATAGGCAAATCCTATGCCTCCATGTCATATTTCAAAGACGCTTTTTCATGGGACAACGGATATTATTTCAAGCTTGGCTCGGTTTATAACGAACGCATATACTATGTCAGCTATGTGGTAAAGAATACCGCAGATAAAATCGGGGGTGTTGTTGTCATCATAAAGAAAATTTATGCCGAGCCTTTATTTCAATACCGTTTTTTCAGCATTGCGATAACTTTTCTAATCTCTTGCCTTGCCATGATATTTTTTCTGGCCTTGAGGAGAAGGGAAACATTCATTAGATTAATTGAAAAAGCGCATGCCCAATTAGAGGAAGTCGACAGGATGAAAACAGATTTCATTTCCGTGGTATCACATGAGCTGCGTACGCCCTTGACTTCTATCGGCAATGCCGCCGGCATCCTGATGAAGGGCGGCCCGGATAAACGCGTAGTAGATGACCGCGAAAAGGAGCTATTGGGAATCATCATCGATAATGTGGGCCGTCAGACGAGGATGGTCAATGACCTCCTGGATGTATCGAAAATCGAGGCAGGCGTTATGCAGGTATTTCCCAAGCCTGTAAACTTGCCGGGTTTAATCGAGAATGCCACCGCATTATTGAAACCGCTTATCGAAACTAAAAAGTTAGATCTGGTCTTTGACCTCAAAATGCATAATAAGAAAGTATGGGCTGATCCCGATCTGGTGGTGCGTATCGTAAACAACTTGGTTGTTAACGCTATTAAATTCACTCCGGCAGGCGGAAGGATAACCATAAAAACTGAGGAAGCCAACCGAGAGGCAAAGGTGACGGTCCTGGATACCGGCATAGGCATATCCAAGGCCGATCAGGAAAAACTATTCGACAAATTTTACAGGTCATCCTGCATAGCCGCCAAGGAAAAAAGGGGCTGCGGTCTGGGGCTGGCCATAGCTAAAGGTCTGGTAGAGGCTCAAAAAGGTAAAATTTGGGTGGATTCGGAACTTGAAAAAGGGAGTTCGTTCTATTTCACGCTTCCTCTCGCAGGACAGAATATTTATGAAGAAAAAAATACTGGTAGTCGATGACGAGCCGGATATACTCAGAACCACCTCAATAATGCTGGAGGATGAAGGCTATGAGGTCATCACGGCGACCAATGGCGAAGATGCCCTTCGCAAGGCTTGCGTTGACAATCCCGACCTTATCCTCCTTGACATTATGATGCCGGGGATGGACGGCCTGGAGGCTCAAAGCCGGTTAAAAAATGATGCGTTAACGGCGCATATTCCTGTGATATTCTTAACGGCAAGGAGCTCGGGGCCGGACAAGATAAAGGGGTTGCGCCGGGGTGTGGATGATTATATAACCAAGCCGTTCGATCCCGATGAATTATTGGCAAGGATGGAATTGATTCTGGAGCGAAAGAATTTTTATGAAGGAATTTCCATGATGGATGCCCTTACGGGCGCTTACAATACGCATTTTTTTAAGAAACAGTTCAGCCTGTTTTTTAATACGGCTAAAAGGTACAAACGGATATTCAGTCTGACCGTCATCGATATAGACAATTTCAAGCAAATAAATGATACCTATGGACATGCGGCGGGAGACTTTATTTTAAAAAAGTTTTATGCAATAGCAAAAGATATGCTGAGGGATTCTGACATTATTACAAGATACGGGGGAGACGAGTTCGTCATTATCCTCCCGGAAAGCACCCGGGCGCAGGCATCCGATACGATGCAACGAATAAGGAGCGCAATTGAAGGCCGCAGATTTATCGTTGAGCCCTCTGGGGCAAAAATATCATTTTCAATCAGCGCAGGGGTTGCGCAGTACAGTGAGACAATTAAAACTGAAGCGCAGCTTTTTAATTTTGCCGACTCCGATATGTATCAAGAGAAAAAAAACAAACAAAAATTACCATGAAAGAGAAGAAAAAAATCTTAGTCATAGAAGACGACAGGGACATAAGAAGAACGCTGGAATTGCGTCTCAAGATGGAAGGATTTGAAGTTATAACTGCCGCCGAAGGCTACGAAGGCATCTATAAGGCCAGGATGCCGGGCATTGATCTTATTATTCTCGATCTCATGCTGCCCGGGCTCCCGGGAGAAGAAATCTGCAGGGAGTTACGAAAGGAAGAAAAATACAGCGCCCTGCCCATCATTATGCTTACGGCAAAAGACACAGACGCGGATATAGTGATCGGGAGGGTAATAGGCGCCAACTTTTACATACCCAAGCCATTTGACATGGATGAACTGCTGGCGAAAATCAATTTGTTGCTCAAGTGAAGCCTCAATGCAGAGAAAAGAGATAGAAAATTCCTGGCGGGAAGAAAATAACTCTTAAGGGCAAGGCCAAGGCAGGTGTGAAGGAATGAATCTCCCCGTGTCTGCCCTGCCTTGGGCAGGGCAGACACGGGGTTTCTTCTCTGCAGACCTGCGCATCGTAAGATATCGTAAAAATCTCTTGCCCAGGGCTGCCGGGCACCGATTTTTTCCTCTACTCGCGGGGTAGTCCAGGAAGGACAGGTCTCCGCATTCCCTGTAGAGGAGGACCTAGTCCAGGAAGGACAGACCTCCGTCTTCCTCTAAACGGAGGGTCTAGCCCAGGAAGGGCAGGTCTCCGCATACCACATTAGAGAAGGACCTAACCCAGAAAGGGTAGACCTTCCTCATTCCACATAAAGGAAGGGTCTAATCTTC
>CAYYFL010000008.1:0-88715 GCA_964471325.1 uncultured Planctomycetia bacterium | reverse complement strand
AAGGATCTGTCGTTGTAGGATAGGCGTAGAAATGAGCGTATTCGGAACCGCCGGAACCCAGGACAAAGGAGCCCTGGGGGATGTAGACCATTTCGATGGCAAAAACCCTGACCCTGATGGTATCCATCGACGTTCCATACGGAAAACTCCACCTTAACGCTTGGTTGAGACCCGGCCGGCAAAACGCCCCCTTGCCGTCAGAAGTGATGCCGATGGCGGTGGAGGTCGAATAGCTGCCCAAGGAGCCGCCGGAGACAAGCGTGGCGTGGTACCAAGCCCCTGTGCCGCCGATCTGGTATTTGACGAAGACCCATGCCCGGTCAAAGTACGCCTGGCCGTTTGAGTCCGTGCGGGTGAAGCTGTTGTCCCAGCTGACGTCGAACTTGATGTCCACCGTGCCCGCGGTAGAATCCAGGTTCTGGAGGCTGACGTCGGAGACCTTGATGTTGTTGGCCCGCACTTGCGGCGCAAAAACCAGCATCGCCAAAAGCGTTAAGGTTATAAGGTATGGTCTACGCATCTTCAGTCCGTCGTTCGTTCCTCGTGGTTCGTTATCCGTTCCTTGTCGGCCTGTTAGCCGGTTAACCCATTAACTCCTTAACCCGCTCACCCCATCTTCAAGGCTTCCTCCCGTTTCTGACCAATTGATACAACATGATTCTCATCTCATCGCATTTTTTACACAACTCGCCGTATTTACCCCGCTCCAAGTACCTGCACTCGAAAGAAAAATCAAGCCATGTTTCTGTCTCTTCACAAAAACCCAAAGCATCGACTAAATGCGCGATAAAAATATCTTTAAACTGCCGCTTTGCAAAGGCTTCCCTTATCTTGGCTGCGATAAACCTGGAAGCCCTCCTGATCTGGCTCACCAATGAATCCAACTCTTCCTTCGGATACTTTTTAGTCAGCCAAAATAATTCCATCGCAAAATCAAACGCCAATTCATAAACCCTCGAATCCTCCGCATTCTTGACCATTCCTCTCCCTTCTTTCCTGCGCCTCTCTTTTCCGGTTTATTTCTGCTCGATCGCCGACGCCTCCACAACAGGCACGCTCCCGCTTGTGTCATCCACCGCAGATGAGAGCGCCTTCACAATATCGATCTTATATCGCCTGCGCTGGATAATCCGGCCGCCGGCCCCTCTCCGGGAAGACATCAAATTCTGCGCTTCCTGCGCCGTCAGATAGACCTTGATGATTTGGAATTCTTCCCTCTCTTTGGCTCCCCAGGCGTAGCCGACCGGCTTGACCATCACGATATCGCCGTCGCCATAGGAATTATTGTCGGCTGTCGGGTCGACCCCGATCTTAACGGCTATCTCATACAAGCTTGTGCCGGACTTTTTTCCTGAGGAAGTCGTTTGTTCTCCATTCGTTATCGTATTCTGGCCAGCCGCGGATGTCCCGGCCCTTTTCGATGAAAGCTGAGTTTCGGCGGCTGCCGCTTGGGTCTGCGATGTCTGGCCCGTATTCTCTGCCGCCTGCCCTGCGGTCCCTGCCCTCTGCCCTATGGAGAATACCCTGTCGGACACATCAGAGATGGCGTTGTCAAAAGCATCAGAAATTCTAACAAGGGCCCTATCGGTCGTCACTTGAGGGACGGTCCAGAAATAGGACCCTGTATTGGCGGCTTCTTCCGATATCAACTGATAAGTCCTGCCCGCGTCGCGCGAATACTCCAACTTCATGGGATAAGACGATTCATAATCCCACGCAGTCCATCTGATGGACTGTGATATACCGGCCGTGACAGCATCGCCGCCGTTGGGGGCCAACAAAACAATATTGCCCGGCCTGTAGGAAAACGATGCGTAGCTCACATAAGGCGCCGCGTCGCCTTCCTTCTTGAGATTGATGCGGCCGCGTAAGACTTCGCCGGCGGAAAAATCCCCCCTCGAAGCGTAATAATAGGAATCGTTGAGACAACTCTTTCGATAGCTCTTGCCACCGTCGGCCGAGACGTCGACACCGACTCCCTTTCCTTCCCAGCTGGGCACGATGATACGGATCGCATAATCCGCCTTGAATGCCGGGAAAATGTAATAACCGGAGGTGGCGGAGCTTTCGAGAACAAGGTCTTTTTTGCCATCAAGGGTGACATTGAAAAACACGGGTAAGTTTGTGGCTTCTTCGGCAACTGTCAGACTTGCCGGATCCACGACAGGTTCGGGTGTCACATACTTGCGGCAGCGAAGCCAACGGAAAATGGTCAGACTTCTGCCTAAACCGAGACCCGTCGTCTTCAGGGCCAAGAAGCCTTTTTGCGGGCCTTCCTTGTCTTCATAAGAAACGACGGCCTCTTTTTTCAAAAAGGCCTCGTCATACCGTTCAAAAGTCAGATGATTATCTCTGTCCGCAATCAGGCGAAAGCCGTAATACGTCCCTGCTGCAATGGGCTGGGGGTCATTGGCTTTGACGATATTATCAACGACAAGGCAGTGTTGGGCGCCGTCCAGCCCCGAGGCGTAGGCCACGAGGGTCGCGTCCGTCGCGCTTGCCGGGTCTGGATCGCGCGCGACCAGCCGTGTCTCATAACCTGTCTGGGCGGCAGCCGCGTATTCAATGATTCCGTCCCTGAATTCAAAAGCCCGGGCTGTCACGGTCGCGGCATCAAGCAGGAGTCCTTCCTTGGTTACACGGGCGCTGCCTCCTGTATCTAAGGTGACGGACCACTTCTCGTGATCAAGGGTCCCGTTGAGCGTCGTGAAATCCTCGTAAAAATCAAACGTATCCCCAGGGGAAGAAAGCGACTTGGCGATAGGATTACCGTAATACAAATAAATCGGGACCCCTTGTTGCGGGATCTGCGGCACGCGGATGAAAAAGGATGCGGTCCGGTACGGCTTCTTTCCTTCCACACCGACCAACGCATAAGGCAGGAGTGTTTCGCCGTCGGCCAGCGTAAAGCGGATATCGTTGAAATCCGCTAAAATATGGCCGTTGCAGGTTACATCCGCGGCGTTCGAAACGACGGATTCGCCCACGCGCACGAGGATCTGGTAATTGTAAAGCGTGCCGGAAGAGGAGCCCGATATCCTGAATTCTTTCCTGTAGAGAAATCCGGACAGCGCGGGCTCGCCGAAAGTACCGGCGATTCCGTTGGTGGTCGTGAAAGCCAGAACAAGTTTTGAGAGAACCGTCTTTGCGCCAAGGACCGCCTTCCATTTGAGCGTCTCACCCCTGGTAAACCCTGAAACAAGAGGAACGCCGTTGACGACAGGTGTGTAGTGCAGGCCGCCGTCGGCGCTCACCCAAACAGCTGCGGGACCCGTTACATCCCATGTGGCCGTCACGGATGCAATCGTGCCTTTGACGGAAACTGCCTGACTGATGTATTCCGTATTTTTAGCACCAGCTATAAGAGGAAAATCACACGTGCCGTCACTGCACCAGGTGTAAGGAGAGCTGAGGGCGAAGTTATCGTTGTCCGCGGCGTTTACGTTTAAGGGAAGAAGGCTCGGAAAAACTAGGGCGGATAAAACCAGAAAGCACCAAAAGCCTATTCGGCTTTTGATTTCACTTAGAGAGAGAGAGAGAGAGAGAGAGAGAGAGAGAGAGAGAGAGAGAGAGCTTGCAGCTGATTCAATACGTTATTCGTTCGCCGTATCTTCATCGCCCATCCCCTCCCTTTTCACCACATATTGCATGCGGCTTTTGCTTCCATAATAACACGCTGAGAAAAAAAATCAAAATTTTTTAAAAATTTTGTAACAAGTTTTTTCATGTTCTACTATTTCATTTACTTATTTTTTGTTTAAAGGCCGATTCTCTTCACCCTGCTGAACCCTTATTTTTTGCTTCGCACTTGACAACACCGAGTGTTTCTTTTATAGATCCTAACCGTTGACCGCATCTACTACTTATTTATTCAGAGATTTAACATAATGTTTCGCAATAGGTTACAGCAACATTGCTGTTTTCGCTTTCAACAAGGTGCCTGCATCCAGCATAAATATACAACACACGAACGCAGATAGCTATGGGTATTACTACTCTTTCAGCTTGCACATTCTACTCTATCCAAAAATCAAACGCGAAGTTCTTCGCCTCCAGATCAAACGTGAATTTCTAATCTCTGAAATATAAAGCCTCTGCCGATAACCGCAGCAGAGGCCTATACATCTTCAAAATACCAGCGTTCGCTGAACTGACGGAGACGACCTTCTTTCAGCCTTAGCGGGTTATGCAACACACCATCATTTTTATGTCTTTTTTTTGCTGATCAGTAAAGCAACCAAAGATGCTTCCAGGCTGCCGAAATTAAAAGGCTTCACCAGATAATCATCGGCCCCCAGCGATTTCGCCTGCTCAATGACTTCGGGGTTGGCAAGCCCCGTGCTCATGATGACCTTGATATTGGGGTTGATTTCCCTGATCCGCTTGAGGGTCAACAGGCCGTCCATGCCCGCCAAGGAAATATCAAGAAGAACAAGATCAAAGGGCTTCTGTTTGATCTTTTCAACGCACTCTTCGCCGCTTAAGGCCACATCAGCGCTGAATCCTCTCCTGCGCAAAAAATGGGCCACTGTTTCCCTGCCTTCTATTTCATCATCGACAACAAGAATATTCCCGCGGATCGTCATGCCTTCAGGCTTCATATAGATTTGTT
The DNA here is from genome assembly GCA_964471325.1 of uncultured Planctomycetia bacterium. Taxonomy (GTDB): domain Bacteria; phylum Omnitrophota; class Gorgyraeia; order Velamenicoccales; family Velamenicoccaceae; genus Velamenicoccus. Next base: position 84,103 of record CAYYFL010000008.1, on the reverse strand, counting down.
GATTCAAAACAGAAATAATTTCCTTAATGATACGCGGATCCTGAAAATCCTTGGGCAGGTAGGCGCTGATATCTGCCTCTCTTGAGACTGAGTTGGGATCACGGCAAGGGCCGGAGGCAGGATTGAAAAATACAATGATTTTTACGTCTTTATCGAATATGCGGATCTTTCTGACAAGGGAAAAACCGCAGAACTCCCCTTCCTGCTCGGCAAGAATGATCAGGCCGGGCCGTTCGTTCTTCAATAAATCAAGGATCACGGAGCCGGAGGCGACCGTATGCACGCCCCATCCAAGCTCCGAAATCAACTCATAAAGGAAAGATCGTGTCTTGATGTCTTCATCAAAAATGAAAACTTTCTCCATAATGAATAATGCGTAACATATTTCTCCGAGGAAATCAAGGGTTAATTTTTGCCCGATTTTTCAGATACTCATTTTTCTCGACGGAAAAGGCCGTTTAAAGTTAGCACTCCGCAATCATCGCAAAAAATGGACCAACCTCATCATGAGGCATTTTTTGACGCATCATTAATATCGCGTAAAGCTTTACAGATATAAAGCCGTCTTTCATCGTGGATTTGACTAGATCCCAGAAACCAATAATGCCCGGATTGACCCCGCCGCCCTTGTCGTGCCTGTCTCAGGAACCTCTAAAACCCGGTCCCAAACATTCCGGCCTCTATTTTCTGCATAGCAAGAAAAATCTCGCAACCATGGCAATCAGACCTCATGCATTCTTCACACTGCATTTGCAGCTCGTCGCATTGGGCCTGTCGGCATAATTCCTCTTCGGATTGCTCCAAGGTCGCTTCTCTCTTTTTCTCGCCGATTTTTTCCAGATCGATTTCCGGCAGATCAACGATGCCAAGCCGCACCTGCATATAGCCGAAAGCTCCGCAGGGCAGTTTGAGTCTTTTCGTACAGACGCTTCCATCTGAATTCGAAAGAACTATCGAATACTGATAAAGATTGCGCGCGTGGGCGTCATCCTGAGTCGAATGAAAAGCACCCATATCATGATGGGAATGGATAATCCCGTCCCCGCCCAATTCCTCTTTGAATGCGCACTCAACCGAGTTGACTTCCTGTTTGGGAATCTTAAAACCGGTTACGGTGTTATCCTTGACCCAAAATATCGCTCCCCACTCTTTCTTGCCCATCCTCCGGGAAATATACAGCCACTGGCTCCAGATGAACCAAGGGATATTCAGGATCTCCTCGTTGGCCTTATCCGAACACCATCCGCAGTCCGTATAATTTTTGATATTGACGTTTAAGATATTGCTTGCGTTGTTTTGGATATTATTCATTTTTTGGCCTCCTTTGAGTGATTTTAAACCATTGCTTCAAAGCTTCTTTTAATTCTTCCCTGGAGATCTCACCTGATTTGATCTCTTCGATTGTTTCTTTCAGCCATTCTTCTTTCTCTTCAGCGATTTTTTCGTCAAGATCAGCTTGGGTGTATTCCTTGTCGCAGTCTGAGCAATGATCTTCTGGGTCCACCCTATTGCAGTCATCGCAATGGCTGCAGTCGTCGCAATAGCCGTAACCGCTGGGAAGATAATCATCGATATGATCTGTGATGTAATCTTCACGTTCCTGCTTGGCTTCATCCAAGATCTTCTCAGGGACAAAGGAAGAATGCTGTATGTGCAACTTGCCCAAATCTTCCATCAAAGACAGCCGCTTATACATGACCGAGGCGACGCCGGCTGCGGCTGCCAGTGCCGCTGGAACGACCCAAGAAGGGGTAAACGTATAGCCTTCCTGGCCTTCGACTTCTTTAAAAGACAAGGGAAAGGCCCTGGAGACGTTCAAAACCGTGCCGTCATAGCCTATTCTCTGATAGGTTAAGTCGTTTTTCTTGGCATATGCACAGATAAGCTGCTGGCTTTTCAAATTATCTGTACAGCAGAATACTTTCCCACGCAGGACCTGGCAGTCCGCTGATTTTTCAATGCGCATGTCATGGGTTTCGATCCTTGTTGATTTTCTAACACCTGAGATGATTTCTTTTAGAACTTCGATCTTTTTCTTTCCCACGTGCCGCTCTTCCAAGAGCAATCTGTTAAGATTGGATATCTCGATGATATCGCGATCCACCAGGACCAATTCTTCCACCCCGCTCATCGCCAGAAACACCGCGGTCCAGAATCCTGTGCCGCCGCACCCTATGACGGTAGCGATTTCCGGTATGTCCAGTTGGTCGATTAACTCCTGCCGCGAGTAAATAGCTCCTTGAGGCATTGTTTCTTCTCCTATTTTAATAATGGTTCGATCAAATTTGCGTCTAGCAGGCTCTTTGTTTTCATATCCGGGCCTTTAGACTTATCAGATAAGATATCTTTAAGGATAGAATGCTCTTCAGGCAATATCACGGTGCCTAAAGATGTCAGATTAATGAGCCTGAAAGACTTGATAACCTCTAATGCCATTGTTTTGAGCGCTTCAAGCGAATTGAGGCTCGCGTTGTTAACCTGGAGGTCTCCTGTGCAGATCTTGCGGCCGGCGTCCATATTGCTCATGGCCAGATAGTGGCAGCCGATCTCAGGGTCTGAAACAAAGTTGCAAAAGTCCCCGGCCTGGTCATATTCGCCATAGAGCGTAAAGGCCTCATGCTTAATCGGGGTCTTGAGCAGATAGGTGTTGCGGCCATCGTAGAGCTTATCGATCACAAGAGGACCTACGTAGGCTTCAACGTGAAAAAAGTCATTCTTGACACAACACCTATAGTCTCCTTTAAAGGGGACTTTGAACGCCTGGTCTTTTAAGTTCTCAACAAATTGGCGCCAGGAGTCGTCAATCTCTTCTATGATTCTGGATGCCGGCCTTGCGTTGTGTATTAGTTTTTCATCAATCATTTTGACCTCTAAAAAGGAAAAGAGGGGAGTCGCTCCCCTCTTTTCCGCGTTCTTTCTCCTTTCTTTTAGCCTGCCTTGACGTATCTTTGCACCTCGATTTCGTGATCTGCAAACGTCTCTGGCAGATCGTTCGTTGAGGCCACCTCATTGCCGTCAACGAGAATCGTGAAGGAATCGATGCCCTTTTCCTCAAGGAGCCTTTTTAAGGTGTCCTTGACAGAATCAGAAGCACAGACCTCGACTTCTTCTCCTGCGACTTTGATGGTGGTTTTCCCATTCAGATCGTTTAATTGCATAGTATTCACCTCCTTTCTTTGATTAGTGTTCGCTCGGCAGTATCAGGACGCCGTTTTCAAACCACAATTCAATTTTATTGAGCGGAAAATCCGTCCAGTCGATCTTCTCCTCAAAAAGCTTGTTATAATTGCCGTCTTCACAGACAAGCACGGCTGAACGGTCCTCGCGCACGGACAGCCTCCAGACCCCAAACTCCCACAGCTTCGCCTTGGCCCGGGTTATAAACAGGATCTTGTCCAAAAGCCAGTAGGCGCCGCCTTGTTCAGCCACATATTGCACACCGTCCGTATAAAGATAACCGCTCAAGTGCCTGAACCATTGCGTCGTGCCTGTGAATTGCCCTAATCCGCTTTCCGTCAACATCTGACCCCTCCTTCTGCGGTATTTTCCTTGTATTCCCAGTTTTCAACGTGGATCTCCTGGCCCACGCGGAAGGAAATACTCACCTGGGCCATGGTTACTTTTTGCTCCAGATTCATCTCATCCACGCTGGACAAGATGATCTTCCTCAAGCTTTCAGGAAACTCAGATACCTTCATAGCGCCTCCTCTGTAAACGCATCCTCATGCGCCTGGACAAACTCTTCCAGGGTTTGCTCAGGCCTGATCTTAAAACCCATAGCCATGAGCTCATGGACGCGGTTGAGCAGTCTTCTCTCTTCCCAGTACGCTGACTTTCCGAAGGAAGATTCGGGAAAATCCTCTTCGCGCGTCCGGAATTCCGCCTGACGCGGCTGGTTATGCCTCATCATGCAGCCGTCAGCCCTCAACACCCCTTCGTCGAATTTTTGTTCGTTTTCTTTCTTGTTCGTGTTTTTCATGGCTTCGTCTCCTTTCTGTTTTCGCTTGGAGAATTTAACCTAAGCGCCTGAAGCCGGTTGAGGCAGACCACAAACGGCGGTTTTTGTCAAAAAAACAGGCCTGCCCGAAGGCGAACAAACGACGGACGGAGCGCGAGAGCCTTCCTGGGTCGCGAAAAAAATTGAGGACTCCCCGAAGGGGCGAAGCTGCTTTTGAGGCAGACCACAAAAGCGGAGACGAATTATTTTCGTGATTTTATTGACGAAAATCAGGGCTTACGGTTACAAAAGCGAAAACAAACAGAAAGGAGACGAAGCCATACCTGAAAAACCAGGAAAGAAAACGACAAAGACGGTGAGAAACAGGGTGCTGAGGGATAAAAAGGCGCGTCAGGCCGCAAGAGCTTAACTTGCCGATCTTTCTCTTTGAGCTCCTCTGGAAGAGCTGATTTTCTAACCCTCTGCATCATAATTTGTTGCAGGAGGTTTTTCTTTGAGATATAATTTTAACGCATGAAAACCAAAAATGTTTATGTCATCGCCGGCCCGAACGGCTCCGGCAAGACGACATTTGCGAAGAAGTTTTTGCCTGATTACGCGAAATGTTTGAGCTACTATAAACCATTGGCAGATACGTGGCTGTTGTTTAATAATGCCGATGCCGTGCCCCGATTGATCGCACAGGAAAAAAACGGCAAAACAGAGATCCTTGATAAAGTTTTATTTGAAAAAATAATGAGAACATTGAGGTAAGGCAATGACCAAAAAAACTATGCAGGCAAAGGCTTTTAGGGCGCTCAAAGAAGCGGTTCGAGAGGTCGTTGAGGACCACAAACGCAGTGGACGGCCTCTAACGGTGTGGCGGAATGAGAAAGTGGTAAAGATATCTGCGAGCCAGGTATTGCGAAAGCCCTAATAAGCGCAAGAGCGATTTGAATAATAGTGGAGCTTAATTTTCCAACCCTCTGCAAAAATTTATATTGCAGAGGGTTTTTAATTAAGATATCGCGGAAAAAAAGAAAAGGAATTTTAGCCTTGGGTTTGATTTTTTAAAGTGCCCGTATAGCCGATAGCGCAGCTTTTTTCACTGCCTATTCGTTATAGGCAGCAAGAACTGCATCCTGCAGCTCTTGGTTAGCCTCTTTGGTAAGAGGCTTGACGGTAGGATAGTATTTGCCATCCTCCGCCTTCTGGGACGGCATGGCGACGAACAAGGTATCATTCTTGCCGGCCATGACCCTCAAGCCTTTGATCAAAACGCTGTCAGCGACTTTGATATCCACAAAGGCCTTCAGAGTATCGTTTCCTTCGATACGATGGATCCTGGAGACTTCGAACATCTTGCTCACCTCCTTCCTTTCTTGATTTTGTTCCTGTTTTTTTGTTCTTGGACGCATGTGGTCCTCCTTTCTTTTACGCCAAAAAGCAACTCAAGGCCTTTAAAGGCGTTTGAGGCAGACCACAAACGGCGGTTTAGTCAATAAAACAGGGCTTGGCCGAAGGAGAGCGAACGACGGATGGAGTAAGCGAACCTTCCTGGATTCGAGGAAAAAATTGAGGACTCCCCGAAGGGACACGTCACTCTTGAGGCAGACCACAAGAGTGGAGACGAATTATTTCCTGAATTTTGTTGACGAAATTAAAGCCTTGAGTATTTTTGGCGAGGAAAAAAAAGGAGGACTTACTTACTGCGGCCAAACAAAAACTGCAAAATCAAGAACAGGTCATTTTTTACAATTCCTCTGAAATTATTTTTACGCATTGGGTTGGCATGACGACACGAAATCTGAATTTTTCCTTTATTATTTCTGCTCTCTTTAGAATATGACAATTATCAACTGTAACAAATAAGTCGCATCCCATTTTCTTGGCACAAAATATATTTCTAGCATCTCGCTTTTCGTTGTCCGCTAATTTTTGTTTATTAGAAAATAACAGTTTCTCTATTTCACTTAATGCTTCTCGGTCTTCCCTGGTTTCTATCGAATCGCAATTAATTATTCTGGACTCCCTCTCTATTCTTTTTCTAAGTTCTTTAGGGGCCCGTTCAATTTCTTCATTAGTAGCTTCTGCTTTTTCCATTGTTTTAATAAGCCCTTTATCCTCAAACTCCCACAATTTATTCCTCGCTAATTTTTGATCTTTTTGCGACGGATAAAAGGCGCAGGAATCAAGAAAGATCGCATAGAGCAATCTGTAAGGCACTCTTTCCTCATTATCCATATTCATTTCTCCTTCTGCACCCTAACCGCCCAAGCAAAAAACATCCTCTCGCTTTAAAAAATTCTATTATCGCTTTTTGTTATACGGACAATTTCAACATGGCTTTCTTCGCGCATCCTGTTGGACCATGAGCGCGTTGCACCCTTTTCCCGCGTCAGCTCTTGCGGTAGCCTTTTCCAAGCCTTCTCCCGAAGGCTACCGCATGTTTTCTTCCACCCCACCCCCGCCAGCCAGGCGGCCAATAGGAAGGCAGAAATCTTATATTCCATTCAGAAGTAATTTGAGGGGGAATTTCTAAGCATTGTAAGAAAATAGGATGAGAAACTAAAAGGAAAGAAGTGTCCCAATCTTTGGCGGGATTTCTTTCATCAAAAGTATATATCATGCTAAACCCCTATTATTAAAACCTCATATAAGCCGTGCCCGTTCCGGTGATTCAACTTGTATTTGTATTCCTTTTTGGCAATTTTTACTTTTGACTTATATTTCGAAAGAAGCTGTTTGATTTTATAAATGGAAGGGAATCCGGGCTCTCCGTAGGAGACAACAATTATTGAATCCTTAAACTTCCTGAACAAAGCATCAAAGTTGTCTTCAATCTTTCCTTCATCCCAATGGTTTTTTTGCTTAAACATCCTCTTATTATTTGTGTTTAAATTTATATTTTTCGGCCAATTATCATAATCAACAAAACCGTCGAGAAAATGATACAGCTCGTGATAATCTTTTGGTGTTTTTTCATCTGCTCTTGCATAGGGTGGGTCTAAATACACAAGGTCAAAATCTTCCTTTTTTATAGCCACAATGTCCTGGGAAATGGCTTTATTTACAAGACCATTGGAAAAGACTTTCTGGGAAACCTCTGCATTAAATCTTTTTAGAAATGTTTCAAAATGAGTATTCCAAGTCTTCTTATTTCCAAATGTTCTCTTTATGTTTCTCGCAGTCCTAAGTGAGAGATTTTTTCTATGAAAGAGATTGAAAGGCCGTTTACATAAACAAGCCTGAAACAAAACATAATAAGCCAACGCCTGTTTCTTGGCTAAAACATCGCCTTGATATTTTTCAGAAAGCATCCTTATATTTAAGGCCAACACATCAAGCAACCTATTCTCACCAGAAGTGTAATATATTCCTTTAAAGGTGTCTTCGATGAAAGTCGGATAGTTGAAGCCATTTCGGTGGGATATAAACTCTAAATCATCTTCATCTAGAGTTATGCAATCATTCTCAATAAGAGCAATGCCCGTCATATGGTTTGACGGAAGGATATCATTGAACGTTACTTTCTTATTCATCAGTTTAAATAAATAACTGACGCTTCCCGTCCCCCCAAAGCCATCAAGGACACTTTCGAACTGAATGTCTTTTAGGTTTTCGTATATCCAAGCTAATATGCTTCTCTTGCTTCCCTGATATCTAGTAGAAGGAGCCTTATGCAAAATATCCAATTGATTTTCGATCGCTTCTTGTCCCATTTTCTATATACGTCCTTGAATTCGTAACCCTAACACCTGTTTTAAACCACGCTTATAATTTCTGTCTCTGATCACTCTTAAGACATTCCTTTGTACAATAGCATCAAAGGCTTTAAATTCAGCAGAAAAACCCAAAGCAAGAATAGTATTAATGCATTTTTGGACCTCTTTGAAATTAACAATCCAAAGATTAAGGTCTGCTCGTTTATATACTGGAGCAACGCTTTGCATGGTTGTTAAAAAAGCTGGAAAGCCGCTGTGCACATACTTCGATAAAATTTTATATAGTTTCCCTATATTATTTGGATTATTCCTATTTTCTGTTTCAAATAATTTAACTGCCCGCTGTTCAAAGCGCTGAAAATATTCTAAATTTCTGAAATAATCAAATTTATCTCCCCAAACATGTCTCCCATGAAAATAATCTTTATCATCCCTCCACCACTTGAATTCAACGGGATGGCTAGAAAAATATACTAACCTTAAAGCTGTCTCAAGCTCAGTCCTCAAAGATACATGGGCTTGCTTATATAAGGCCATACAAGCAAAATGCACAGACATATAAGCATCCATAAATGTTTCTTTAATTAAATCCCTAGCTACATCACCGTAAGCTCGTTCCAAAGAAGTTCTCCAGGAATCGAAAATGCTTATCATTTCCAACAACCGCTCAACTTCTTGATGGTTCGCTTTTAGTGTATCTTCCCAATTTTTAGTATTCAGCCTGAGTTGGCTGTCATACATAATTTTCGTCAATCTAGGCAATCTGTCTGATCTGAAGGTTTTCATATTGTTACCTCGTAAAAATACCAGCTATTGAAATTAGTTGCTGGTTGGCATCAATTATCTTAACAGCATCTGTTATTTTTAAAGCTCTGTATTTATATTTCTGACCCAAGGATTGCAATACTTGTTTGATAAAATTCCTCTTTTGCCCATTGTCTGCAACAAGTTGAGGAAAGCCATCTATTGTCAAACCACCCCAGTCATTCTCGTGCATAGAATCAGAAAAATTTTTGATAGCATCCCTATCTAAAACCTCTGCATCAATAACAGTACTCTGCAAGACTACGAACCCAGGATTGCGCTTTTGGTTCTGCAAACACAAAAATTGTTCTGTTTTCCCTATCTCTTTCTCAATTCTTTGATTATTAGAATTATAATCTTGTGATGAAAAATCAAGATTCAAAATATCGCATGGAAACAAGGATCTTAAGGGGCATACTGTGCCTAACACTTCCTCGTCGCATATTGAGCCGCTATAAACAGAGCCTCTTGACTCTGTTTCCGCCCTGACTGCTTTAATCATATTGCTAACCCACAATACAGCATCTCCTCTTTGTATCAAGCCCTCCCCCTCAAATCTTATCAGTTCGCCGAAAAGAACTCCATCTGTGAGCGTAAAAAGCCTCATTCTTTTATTCTTTCGCCTACCATAAAAATGTTTGCCTGCTTCTTTAACAACAGGAAGCCACAGCTCCTCTATTAGTTGCCCTCTCAGCGTGTCTAAATCTGCCATAGTAACCCTTATCTCTTGAACACATCTTCAAGGAGGCCATTTAATTCACTGAGCAATTTTCCCCCATCCTTCCTATTCTTAGCAATCAAGAGGAAACCAAGGGCTATTCTCTTAATAATCTCATCATTTATTTTGCTCTTAAAGAGAGGATGAGATGAGTTAAAAACAACGTTCTTTTCGTCTTTCTCAAATTTGCACAATGCATACTGGGTTTTCTTGTAATTCCACTCATCGTAAAGGACAGAAAATTTCTTGTTTTCAACTTCAATTATTTCAGAAAATTCAGGATGATCCTCATAAATAACTATTGATTTTTCTTTTTGCTTGATTTCCAATGCAGGCTGATTAGCCTTAACACTTTGCTTCTTTGAGATGATCTTAAAATCCGTCTTATCAGACAGCGCCTTTTTTATTGTTTCAGCTGGCGAGATCAACTTGTCTTTGACTCTTTTTACTAAAGACTCCCTAGGAAGCCTTAATCTTTCTTTTGAGAAATGGATTATTTTTGCTTTTTTCAATTCATTGATTATCGGCTCAGAATCTTTCAGCGGCATCAATGCTTCATAAATATCCTTGTCTTTTGAAGCCCACTTTTCCTGAACGTCGTTCCATTTAATCAGCTTCTTTCTGAAAAACTCCTGCATTTCAGCCACTTCTTCTGTATACGAAAAATTATCTCTGTCAATCATAAGCGCTGAATCAAGACCCTCCATAATGCAGACTTCTCCTGATAAATAATTCAATTTCCCTGGAACTTTGCCAGTAAATTTTGTAACCTCAAAATCCGTTGGCAATCCCACTGCGACATCTCTGAGTCTGACTTGCAGCCCTCTTGCTTCCTCTGGCTCGACCGGTTTTTTTGATGTTGTAATAACATATTTAACTACGACTTTCCCAAATTTTTCTTCTCCTTTTTCAAGGATTTCCATATTTTCAGGAATATTCCGAAAAAGCTCTTCTCCATCAAGCCATAGTCTCATGGAGACTCTTTTAGACACGCTGAAAAAATCATGTAATTCTTTATGATCCGAAGAAAACTCAATTGGCGCATATTGACTCAGTGTCCATTTAAATTTTTCAAAACCGCTAAACTTATCTATGCTGGACCAACCAGAGCCTCGTTTCTGTCGCAGCTCTTTAATTAGGTGAGGTTTTATGTTTTTCAGAGATATGATTGTTTCCCCCTCTTTTTTGGGTAAATCGCTTTTATGAATAATACATTGTGCCTTTTCTTTGTCAATATCAGATGGTACCCCACTGAAAAAACGCTGCGTTACAATATTTAGCTCAATTAATTCGTCATTGTCTCGTTTTTTTGTTATTACATGGATAGTATCGCAATATGGAAAAACAGAAAGACAACCTATCCCAAATGTGCCTATTCGATATCTTCCGAGTTCATCTGGTTTGTCAGATGGAGAAGTTACAAAACCAATTGTAAGAAATTTATTTTCGATATCCTCGAGACTCATCCCATGGCCGTTATCCCTCACAATAATCTCTGCCTTATCGAGATCCAGCTTGATTTTAACTTCTGTGGCACCAGCATCGTATGCATTAGAGATCAGTTCCTTAATCGCTCTTGCGAAATTTCTGTATAAGCCCAAACTCAAATGGCTAACGACTTCCTTATTAACCTTGAATGGTAATTCCAATTGCTTAATCTGTGATTTCTTCTTCATTGTTTAAACCTCCCTATTAAATCTCTGAAACAACAAAGACAGCTTCCATTAACGACCTGTTTTTGTAAGGGAATAATTGTCTTTAACACTTTCTACTTTTTAGTCCTCGCCCTGATAAAATTATCTAAATCCTCAGGCCTTACTCGTCACTGTCTGATTTTTGTCGCCCGCATTTCCTTATCGCGGATAAGCTGCCTAACCATATATTCCGATAAGCCCAGCTGTCTCGCAACTTGCCTTACCGTAAGATAAGTTTCAATTTTTACCATGGGTAGACCTCTTCCCAATGGTTACATTGCTTATTATCGTTTATCATTATATATCACACCAAAATAAGATTGCATTAACAATTGCTTTGCCATAACTATTTTATTCCAAATCCCTTAAATTATATGCGATACTTGCATCAAGGAGTAACCAAGAATTATGATAAACCTGTCTGCATTTTATCATTTGAGGTTCTACTCCTCAAGATAAACCAAGCTATTCTTTTTTCTCTTCGGATACGGACAGATACATCTCTTTTTTGTCCTGATTTTCTGTGGAATCGTTAAAATACGAATCCGTTCCATCATCGTTGATGATAATATTTAGCTTTTCTCTCTCGGCCTCCGATAAGACACCTGCTATTGTCTCATTATAATCTTTATAGATCTGCCTTTCCTCCTTGAATCTTTCGAATTCTTCTTTTAAAGCGTTATAGCCCCTCTCCAAGACCCCTCGCTGCACATCATCAAGACCTGATGTACGCATGGCCTCAAGCAGATCGTCCAGGGCCTGGCGGTATTTGGCGATGGTTTGAAAATAGGCCATGTTAGAAGCTAACTTGGCAATGGCTATGTACTGCTTTGCCCTTGGCATAAGAACAATCTCTTTAATCTGTTCGTCAACTATCGGGCTATTCGGCAGTGAAATTTCTTTTAACGCATCCTCTGAAATGCTTCTTGATGTAATATACCCATCCACCAAGGACGCAAGCTTGGCCATAGCATCGTTCCTAAAATCTTCATTCACACTGTAGATAGACTTCTGTCCCTTATTGTTCTCAATCTGCGAAGACGTGATGGTGGTTTCACCGACCACCGACTTGACGAAATCCTTCCTGCCTTCAGGAATATTTATCTTCTTTAAGATATCGGAAATAACTTCTATCTTGCCTCCCCCTAGCAGAGGAATACCATCGGCATTCTTCAGGTATGCAAACGGATCACTTTTGCCTTTGCAGACCTTAAGCGCTGAATCGATATCAAAGCCCTGGGCCACCTTCTCTTTGACGCACACGTCTTCGCTTGTTTTCCTTAACTTGTCGATGTAGGCGCCAGCCGCCTTCTCGATATCCTCGCACTGGGCATATCTTAAACCCAACCTCATATTCGTCATGCTGTTGAAATGTTTTACGATATCCGCCAAGGTCGGCGAAACATACTCTAAAAGCAGCATCGGCGCAGCTGCCATGGCAGCACTGGATATACCCTTCAAATAGTCCTCTAATATCTGCTGGGAGAAAAGCGACGTGAAACTTGAGGCAAAATCGAAGCCGCTGCAACCTTTTGATCCGCTGACAATGGAATAGCCTACGCCGGGCTCTTGCGGGGCAACCGGAGGATTATAGTCAACGCCCCCTCTGTAATAAAACCCTGAATTATCTTCCGAAACCGCGCTCTCAATGGTATAAGGCGTTGAATCGTCTTTTGTGAAGATATCCGCATAGCTTGCACAAGCGCCGATAAAGACAAAGATCCACAAAAGAATGATCCTTTTCATCTGAATAATTTTAGTATCTTCTCTTTGTCCGCAAGTCCAGAGAGGAAATACTTTTGTCTTTTACTGTTAAATACGACGATCGTCGGATAAGACTCGATCTTGAATAAGGCGCTCATCCCCTTATCCTCTATCGCAGGAAACATAAATTTTCTCAAGTCGTCATCGCCAAAACCTCTGGCAAAAGCCTGGATCCTGATTTCAGGGTGGGTGAGATAGATGCTTTCTATGACGCGGGCTTCTTTTTCGCAGGCAAGACAGCCTTTTAACATAAAGAAAAACAGGTAATCTCCCTGAGGGACAGAATCTTTGGAAGCACCGTTTGTCGAATTCGTCTGATGCGAATCTGCGTCCGCCGCACCATTGTCTTTCTCTGGCTGATTAAGCGTCTCTGCTTGTTTGGCAAGCATCTCCTGGGCCGTGACGAATTTTCTGATCCTGTTTAAGTTCCATTCGAGGTATGCTCTGGCATTTTCAGGATCAGGTTTATCAAGAAAATCCCTCACCTCTTTAGGCGGTACATAAATAGTCACTTCGCCTGAAGGATTGACAACAGGCTCAGCCCATTCGCTCTCTATTGATTCAAAGTTCTTCCGCCTTGGTTCTGAAACAATATCTTTTCTTGCATCCGGTTCTTTAAAAAAATCGATCCTGTCGTATTGAAACATCCCCTCACTACAGGCAAAAGGCGTATAGACAAACAAAGTAATCAATATCAAAAGACATCTCATTTATTAAGCTGCTCAATGATCTCGCTCAGATCAGTCCGGCCTGTTATTATGCAATGCTTCCCATCACGAAAAATGACATAGCTAGGAGTCTTATCGATGCCAAACTGCCTTGTCAGATTACCATTAAAGTCAATATCGAACTCCATACCGTTATTGAAATAATCCCGTTTCCGAATCAGCCTGTTCTTCAAACCCTGCTTATCATTGGTAACAATGACAGTCTTGACAATCCATCCTGGATTCTCTTTTTTGAAATTCACAAGAGCGCTGACAACGGTGTCTGAAAAGTCGGAATCCGGATCGATGAATAATATAATCTCGGAATTCTGATCTTGCCCTACCCCGCTCATCCTGTCATAGGCTTGTCTCTGTATTTCCTCTATTTTTTCCTTTAAGCCAGGATTTAGATCAGCTATGCCTTTAGAACATTCGCTGCAATCGCTCTCCTGGCAAAAGCCCAAAGGCAAAACCACCAACAACACAAAGAAACTGACACCTAATACACGCAGCATATTCTTCTTCGCCAATACAGCCACAGGTATTTGCCTGAAGCGGACAGCTTGCCGGATTCCCAGGATGCCGGATTCTGGCCTATTTTGATGCACCCTGATACAACAGGATAAATCAATTGCAGCTTGTCGTTTTCAAAAAACGGCACAAAACCAGTGCCTTCAAAAACAACATGTCCAGGTATATTTAAACCTGAAGCAATGCTCACAGCCCGGACCGCTGCAACCGCGCTTCCTACGACCTGGCTTTGATGCGTAAAAAAGCCTCTTCTTGGATAGGTCGCTCCCCAATACCCCATGCACAAATCATTCATAAAACTGGCTATCACAGCGCAGGCCGGGCCAGCTGCAGCTGAAGCCATGCTCTTGGGGTTAGAGGCTTCCAGAACCCCAATTCGCCACTCCGAAGCATCCAGTTCTGAAAGATATTTGATCAAAGAACCTGTCGGAAGCTTGTCCGGGCATGTCATGCCCAAAGATGCCATAATCTCATCTTTAAAAGGAAGCCCATACACGTGCGCCTCATTAAATTGCAGGTTCGTCTCATCGATCTTCGATGAGCCTGATCCGCTTGAAACAGGCATGGATGATGCGCCTAAACTTTTAGCGAAATCCTTGACGGCCTGGGTCACAAGATTTGAGAGCTCGGGTTGCAACGATCCGATAACCGTATCACCGGGCCGCTTGACAGTTTCAATGAGAAGTGCCGGCTCCCAGTACATAATGATAATGCCAGGCATGCCAAAAGGCCCAACACAGGTTCCGATCACCTTTAGATCCAGGCAATTCCAATCAATCATCCCGGAGATATCGCCAAGCTCAAGGGCATTAGCCCTGCTGGAAACAAAACACAGGCTTAGCAACAAAATGAGGCTAAATGCCTTTTTAAAATATTTTAAATTTAGTGTGGACAATGTGTGTACTATATGTTATATTTTTATTACCTAAAGAAAGGAGACGAATCATGGCCATAGCACAAAAAAATAGACGTATTGATTTACGCATTGAGAGCTCCCAAAAAAATCTTCTTGTATATGCGGCCTCCCTTCATCACAAGAAGCTATCAGCTTTTGTTCTCGATAGCGCCTTGAAAGAAGCGGAAGAATTGATAGCCGACAAAACCCACTTCCAACTGCCTCAAGCCCAATGGAAAGCCTTCTGTGCCGCTCTTGATAGCCCGGCCAGAGAAATCCCCAGGCTTAAGAAGCTTTTCCAGGAACAAAACATTTTTAATGAGTAAAGGATCTTCTTTAGACACTCCTGTTTTGCTCCATGAATCTCACGCAATCGATGATTTTGATTGCGGGGATGAAGCCCTGAATTCCTACCTGCGAAAATTTGCGCTCATCAATAACCAAAATGGTTCTTCAAGAACCTATGTCACAACCAAAAATAAGCAGGTTGTGGGATATTACACCCTCACCCCCGGCTCCATAAGCAAAGAGGATACCCCTCAACGCGTAGGCAAAGGATTGGCCAACCATCCTGTCCCCGTGGTCATTCTTGCGCGCCTGGCTGTCGATAAAATCGAACAAGGTAGTGGTCTAGGCAAAGCCTTATTGCGCGATGCGCTGGTGCGCATTGTTGCCGCGGCTGACAGTATTGGCGGACGGGCTATTTTCGTCCATGCGAAACACGAACGTGCTAAATCATTTTATGAACATTTCGGCTTTGAACCTTCACCGATTGATCCATTGCACTTGTATCTTTTAATAAAAGACATCAAGAAGACCCTCGGGATATAAGTCGACGATCACAAAGATAATAGATTTCTAACCATTCTACCTTGAATCTGCAATAACATTGGCTTCTTCGTTTATCACAGACAAACTCTTTTCATTGACTCTAAGCGTCAGAGGGCAACTGAAACCTTCCTCTCCCAAATCAATGACATCCTGAGAAGCAAAACAGACCGAAGAAGATGCTGCCAGGAAAAACAGACAAAACAGGAATCGCCTGAACCTTAAGGCATCTTCATGATAAAACATAGGGCATAATAAGGCGGCAGCATATCAAAAGGCTGCCCGCCTCCTGTAATACCTGTCTGGGCATTGTCATTATAACTGCCTTTAGCGCCAAGCTCGGAACTACCCGAGAAATACCATGCGTTCCACCAGCGGTAAGAGTGCGCATGCGGGGGCATCTCGGCTATGGTCAAGGTATGTTTGGCCTCACCTCCTGCCTTGGTCAAAACCCCTAAGACATTGGTCTCAGCCATACTTCCCACATCCCGGCTTGCTCCTACGACGAACCTGTCCCTTAAATCAGGCGTACCGTTGGTCCCATCGCAGAGCTGCCATCCCGAAGGAATGCTGGCAACAGTTCCGGACCAGATGACGATGGCGCCTGCAGGAAGCGATTCATTAGGCATAGCCCCCGGCACCGAAACCGTGCTCGTCACGGATCCGCCGGCGACCGAGCTCGTAGGCAAGTTTCCTGCGACAAGATTGGTCCATTCCTGAGGCACCACAGTCGTGATGCTGAAGCCTGTTGCCGTCGATGAAATGTTATACGCATTCTGCCAGGGATTGTTGGCGCTCCAAGAAGGATTAAGATAGCCCGCTGTTTCCAGCGTCTGAATACTGTCAGGCCAGGCGTCGTTTGTGACAAAATAAGCGCAAGCCGCCTGCTGGATATTGGCCATTTCAAGCGCGGTCTTTTCAGCTGCCTTGATCTGAATCCTTTTGATAAAGACCGGCGTGATGGATGAAGCAAGGATGGCCAAAACCCCCATCACAATGCATAGCTCGATTAAGGAAAATCCCTTTTTATTGATGGAAGATATTCTTTTTGTCATACTGCAGTCCCCACGTTGTGCTCTCAACGGACCTTGCGACGCTGACCAGATCATTGGCGCCTTGATTCTGAACCACAATCTCGCTGCCAGAATTTTCAGGCGTTATGAGCCCCTTCGGCAGCGCTGTCGAAACAGTGACGCTTGAGGCGCCGCCTGTTATGGCATAAACATTGCCAAAAGGATTAACGTCTGTTGCCTGAGGACTGAGGTAGGCGGGCCGCAGATCCGCCACATCTTGCGGCCACGCCCCGCTCTCCAGGTAATATTGAGCGCTTGCGCTCGCCAAGGCATCCAGCTCCTGGATCGTCCTCATGGCTAGAGCGCTCTGCCTCATTCTGGCCGCAGAATAAAAAGCCGCCCCCAGCGATAGGAAAGCTATCGCGAAAACAAGGCTCAGTTCAATTAAGCTAAAACCATCCTTTTTCAGAATGTCGCAGTCCATGTTCCGGATGAATAGCTCGTTGCTGTCGCGCTGTTGGCAAACAAGGCTGAAAGCCGTGCTGCGCCGGAAGTACTGACCTGTGTTAAGGAGATATCCACCTTGCTGGGGTCTGTGTCCGGTACGACCGCGTAATCCCCTCCCCACGGATTTGATCCTGTCTCCGAAAAACTCTCGGGTAAGTAGCCGGCAGTCTTTAGTTCGGAAACTGCAATCCCCTCATACGTTATCTTGCCTGAAGCAATGTAGCTTTCCGCAGCAGTCCTTAAAGACTTGACGGACTCCGCGGCTGAGTGGATCTTGGCGTTTTCCCTGACACCTGAAGCCAGACCCACGGCCATGATGAGAAGCGCGATGATACTGATGACCAGGACCAGTTCGATCAACGTAAAACCCTTCTTGTTCCTCATTGTCCACCTCCTTTTAGAATTTGACGTTCCCGCCTGCGATATTCGAAAGATTGCTGTAGACAGGTATGACAAACGCCGAGACGATGAATAACAGAAGAATCCCGCAAAGCATCAAAAATGCCGGCTGGATAAAACCCAGAAGCGCATCGATCTTCCTGGTCACCTTCTTGAAATACGAATCCGCCAGGCTCTGCAGGTATCTGTCAAGGTTGCCCATCTCCTCGCCTTTTCTGATGCTTGAGTAGACAGACTTCGGGAAAAATGCATCGTGTTTTAAAGCCTGCCACAGGCTCAACCCGCTGACGACGGCGTCCTTGACCTTGGCGATCTTGCCGGCAAAGAACTTGTCAAAGGCCGTCTCGCGGACCAGGGAAAGGGCCTCGATGACGCTGATGCCGTTTCTTTGCAGGATCGCAAGGTTGGAAAACAAAAAGCTGAAAGCCACGTCCTTTATCAAAGGGCCTAAGACGGGGATCCTGTAGTAAAAATCCCTTATACGCTCTACCTGGCTTATCTTGAGCTTTGAATAAAGAAAAACCAAGGCAACAGGAATAACCAGATACATAAACCAATAATCCCTCAGGCCATGGCTCAAAGACAAAAGCAGACGCGTGAAAAAATAGGCATTCTCCTTTAACGGCAGGAGCGATTCCAGATGTGGGATCACCTGGAAAGAAACGTAAAACATAACCGCGACAAGCAGAAAGAGCACGACCGCCGGATAAACCAGGGCGCCTTTTAAACTGCGTAAAAAGTCCGCCTCCCTGGAATAATACCCTGCCAGATCCCTGAATACCCGCTCAAGACCTCCGGATTTCTCGCCGACCCGGACCATATTGAGAACCTGCCAGGGGAAGACTTCTGTGCGGCTAAAAGCCTCAGCCAATGAAATGCCCGTGGCAAGGCTGTCGTTGATCTGCGAAAGAGCGTGCTTTAAGACCGGTTCAACGCTGGATTCTTCAAGCGTCATAATGGCCTCGTTCATGCTCAGGCCGCTCTCCAAGATGTTGGAAAGGTCTTCAAAAAGTTCCGCCAAGGCCTGGACCCTGACCCTCTTTCTTTTCAGGTAAAATTCGATAGACTTAACAAGGTCGGGCTCCAGGGACAGAATGTGAAAATTATTGTCTTTTAGTTTGTCCCTGATCGCCTGATAAGAGCCCTGCTCGACGCCGCTTATCTCATTGCCGGTCCGTGAAAGAACGTTGTATCTGTAATGCATCTATCCGATGATCCTTTCTGCTTCCTCAAACGAAGTGACACCGCAAAGAATAAGCCTGGCGGCGTCCTGTCTGAGGTTAAGACGCGTCTTTTCCCTCTCTTTGTCATAAAGCGACTCGAGTCGTCCCGAGGCGACTCTACTTTTAATCTCAGGATCAAATTCCAGGATCTCGGCAATAACAGTGCGGCCTTTGTAACCACCCTGGCAATGGTCGCATCCGACGGCTTTGTAGGCACGTATTTCACTTTTGTCTTCCTTGAATTGTTCCTTAAAGAATCCAGGCCACTTCTCTTTCTTGACCGTGACTCTTTTTTTGCAGAACGGACACAGCTTCCTGATCAGCCTTTGCGAGATAACAGCCAGGATGCTGTTTGAGATATAGGCTAGATCAACCCCAAGATCATGGAGCCTGTAGACAGAATCAACGGCCGTGTTTGTGTGCAAGGTTGAAAGCACCCTGTGGCCTGTCATGGCAGCGCGGATGGCTTCTTGAGCCGTGTCCTTATCCCGGATCTCTCCGATCAGGATGATATTCGGGTCATGCCTTAAAAAAGCCCGGGTCGCATGAGCGAACGTGATACCCTGCTTCTCGTTGATCTGGACCTGGTTGGCAAGCGGCATCTTTATCTCCACGGGGTCCTCGATCGTGATTACTTTCGTTGAGATGGACTTAAGCTCATTTAAGATGGCATAAAGCGTCGTCGTCTTGCCTGAACCTGTGGGACCAGCCATGATGATGATGCCGTGGGGCTTCTGCGCAATGCGGCGTATGCAGTCAAAATGCGCCCTGTCAAATCCCAGTTGCTCCAGACTGATGAGGGACCTGTTGACGTCCAAGAGGCGAAGCACCAGGGCCGGGCCGTGAGACGATGGGATACAGGAAACCCTGACATCAACCGCGTGGTTTGAATAATTGTGCTGGAACCTGGCATCGTGGAACTTCAAAAAATCGCTGACCGTGATATCCGCCTTGCTGAATATAATGTTGACAAGATTATTGTGTACATCGGGCCGGATCGCCAGTCGAAAATAAAGCATCCCGTCGATCCTGAAACGCACCGTGCTTATCTTTTCCTCAGGCTCGATGTGGATGTCGCTTGCAGCCTGGATGATCGCTTCATCCAAAAGCGAGTCCGCCAATTCCTTGAGCTCGTTACCAATAAGGCCCTGCTCTTTAATAAGGCCTATCTTTTTTTCTATCTCGGCCGCCCTTTTGCGGTTGGAAAGACAATCCAGGTGATAACAGACCTGATCTTCGCTGCCGACGTAGCAGTCTTTGTCGCTTAAGCCGTATTTCGACAAACAATCCGTGGCCGCGACGGCAAAAGGATGCGCAAAGACAAACGCCAGCCCCTGCTCAGTCCTCACAGGGACAAACGTCTCTTCCTTAAAAAAGTCAAAGCCTATCCCGTCGATCGTCTCAAGATCAATCGTGTATTTTTTGTCGAAATACTTCCACCCCACCTGCTGTGCCAAGGCACGAGCGATCTCTTCGTCCGTTGCAAAGTGAAAATACTTTAAGATCCTGCCTATCTTCTCATCGATCTTTTGGCCCTTCTGGATCGCAAGACAATAGTCCAGCTCTTCTTTTGTCACGCTGTGGGCTTGAAGGAGGATGTCGCCGATCTTTTCTATGGCCATATTTTAATCCATGAAATCCAGCGTAAATTCTGTTTGATCCGCCTGTTTGAAAGTAACCGCATCCTGCGTTATCTTTGAAACAGTCAGCTTAGAGGCGACACAGTCGCCCTCTTTGAACGGATAGGCCGTGTTTTTAATGGTAAGGATCCCTTCCTTGAGGTCTCCGGAGATCAAAAGCATCGCGAGCCTGACGTCCGCAGGATCGGCCAGAGGAGCTCTGAGCCCGTCTGACAACGCGTTTTTCTGGAGCTCCTCTTTTTTGGCCAAGGGCAGGCTGTTGTCGATATCATATATTTGCTTCTGCGCCTGCTTTTCCTTTAAAATCAGACTCTCTTTCTCAAGGTCGAGCCGAATCATTTCTATGGCACGGCGTCTGTCATTCATCGCTTCCTGGAAAGCCTTTATTTTTTCAAGATCCTTAGCGAATTCATCCCCCTGCCCCGAAATGACAGGCGCGCTATTCTCGGGGGGCCGCTCTGTCGGAAGGACTTTGTTTTCCTGACCAGGACCTTGCTTCTTCTGACCTGGGATATCCACAGCCAAAAGGTTGTCATCGCCGGCCCAGACAAACCTTGGAGCCATGCTGAAGATGAAAATCAGAGATAATGTCAAAAATTTTCTCATGCGGGCATCCTCCTTTTTCTCAAGTCCCATACAGGCGCATGATCAGGACAACGGTATTTTTTTCCAAATAAACTTCCAGAATCTCCATCGGGCCGGCCTGGCCTAAGCTACAAAACATACGCAATAAAGAACCCCCTGTTCTTTCGTTTAAACTGAACCGACAGAGAATGTCGAAGTATTTTATCCCTTCATAGACAGACGGCTTAAAAAGATCCTTTAGAGCCGTCAAGTCCTTGGCTCCGGCGATCTTGACCTCGCAGGCCTCATTGTAATAGGCGGCTATTTCCTTGATGTCGTTGTAAACTTGCAGATAGTATTGATCCAAAGGCAAAGCCGCCTCGTTCTTATAGACGGCGAGCCCTTTTTCTTTCAGGATGATCGCATTGATCTCTTCCCGGGTTTTATTCAGCCGGCTATTAAGTAAGCTCGTATCCTGGTTAAGGCCCCATATTTTTATGGATAAAACCAGAATTGCCGCTGCAAAAAGAAATGTGATGGTTTTCATGGGATTTATTTTCTTAAAAAATCTCCAAGCTCATCCGGCCCTAAATGCACCGGATGAGCTCTTTGATTGATCGCTACGCCTGATTTTCCTCTTCTCCGGCAGTTGCCTCTGCGCCGGCGCCGTTTGCCTTCTCCCCCTTTGCCAGGAAATTGATCCTGTCGACATCCAAAAATATGCAGATGTCGTCTTCCTTCTTTTTTCCCCAGGCTGCCCTGATGGGAATGCCGCCTGCCCGGCCCACAAAGTATTCCTTCCCCTCCTTGCCTACTCTGCGGCTGAGTTTTCCGTAAAAAATCGACATCGGTTCCACCTCCTTCCGCTTAGGAAATATCCAACGTCACGCGAACCCCGGGATTGCCTTTGACCAGAACATTCTCTGTATTGGCCTGCCTGAAAACCCGCGGTAGAGCCAAGACAGGAGATGTCTTATCAACGTCTGTCAACAAGACCGCCTCAAACCGAAAAGCCCCGGATGTTATCTTCCTTACGACCATGGACTCTATTTTGTATTCATTAGGCACCGCATTGATAAAAGACTCAAGGTAATCGTCGAAATTGAGCCCTGCTTCACGTCTTACGATGTCTCTGTATTTTGCCGCATAACCCTGTTTTAGCTTTTCGCTTTCGAATCGCTTTTTAAGCCGCAAATCCCTCAAGGCAAGCTTCCTGTCCTTATTGATGCCAAAAGAAAACGCAAATGCGGCCAAAAATACGCTAAAAATTGCGGCCATAATCCCAAGGTTCAAGAAACGCTTTTTCATCTCTTTTAGCCGCCTTAAGCGAATGAACTGCTCAGGCAGGAGATAGTGTATGCTGAACGAGCCTTCCTTAAGGCCTGTCAAGGCCGGATAAGGATCCTTGACCAGGGCGATATTTTCATCGGCCTCAAGGCCGCTGGCAGTAATCTTGTCCTTGATATCCTTTGAATTGGTAATGATCAAAAAATCGATGCCGTTTGCGTCTTTATTGACGTTCTTGTAGTTCTCCTGACTGCGGGTGATTTCTGTTGGGATGCGGTTGTTCAAGGCCAGCCTACGGGGCGTGGTGAACGTGTCTTGGTGGAAAATCGTCAAAAGCACTATGGGATTCAGATAATCCAGGAAAACGATCCGTTTTTTAGCATCCAAGAGATTGTTGATCTTCAGGAATTCCCTCAAGGCCACGGCATAAGGAACCAGGCGCCGTACGTTTTCAAACCCGAAGCATTTATAGATCTCCACGACTTTGGCGCGCTCTATGGCAATCACCTGGAAGAGATTGGCCGCTATTTGCTCTGACTGCGTGACGTATTCGGAGTTAAAGCTTTCGGCTATCAACTGGTCGCGGCTGAAGGCGTCCTTCTGGGGCGCGGCCAGGTGTTTCTGGATGGTATCGATGACGGCAACGGAGACGTCCTTGTCCGGGCCTGCGACAATCATCACGGCTTCCTGCCTGGATATCCTTCCGGACTTTTCTTTTGTCTCGTAGTAGATATCGGAATCGAAAATAAGGTAGTTCATCTTGGCAGTATTTTAGGTGTTATGAAAATGACCAGTTCGGTTCTGTTTAAGGATTTATTTTTGAATTCGAAAAGCCTTCCTAAGAACGGCAGCTCGCTTAAGACAGGTATGCCTTGCCTGGTCTTGGTGTCATTGGAGGTGATCAGGCCGCCGACTGCGATGGTCTGGCCGTCCTTGATTTTGACAAGCGTATGCATGGAACGGGTTGAAGTCTTGGGCGCTTCAATGGTAACGCCGCCTCCCATGCTGATGCTTCTGATCGTATCCAAGGTCGTCACCACCGGCGTCAGCTGCACAAGGATCTCATCGTGCAAGATGCTGGCCATGAGCCTCAAAGTCACACCTTCCTGCACCTGGTCTGTGTTGGCGCTCGTTGCAACCAGACCCGCCTGTGTCGCTGTGGTCGTTGTGTTTGAAACATAGCTTGTCACGGTCCCGACTTGGACCATAGCAGACTGGTTGTTCAAAAGCATGACCTTGGGCTGTGAGATCACCTCAACCTTCCCCTGGGTTTCAAGCGCCTGGATAAGTACGCTTAAGCCACTTGATCCGGTTCCTGAATCATCCTTGGGACCGGTTGCGCTCAAAGTAAAAAGGCTGCCAGATGCGATGTTTTGAGCTGCGAAATCTGAACTCAACGTTATCTTTTTTATCCCTGCCAGATTCTTATAGATGGCGTTCCAGTCTATGCCTCCGGCATTCTGTCTGGACAGGCTGACTTCCAGGACTTTGACTTCGATCAGGATCTGCTTATTGCTTTCGGCATTGACCAGGTCGATGTAACGACTGATCTTATCAAGACATATCGGATTATCCGAAACCATGACCAGACCCGCAGGCTTATTAAAGGAGTACTTCCCCCTTGCGGAAATCATCTTCGAGAGGTTGGTCTCTATATCCTTCCAGAAAGAGATATTGTCCTCTTTGGTTTCCACAAAGACCCTCGCGCCTACTTTGACGCTCATATTGGATGTGGAGCCGGACAGGGTTCCGGTGTTGTTCGAGGTATTGCCTTGCGGATTCGTCCATGATTCGTTACTCACCATATCGCTGAAATCCTGGCTTGACGGCGGAAGACTCAGCTTAAAGACACGGGTTTCGCGGGCGACGACGACCAGGCTCTTATCTTTAACCTTGAAGCTGCTCGATAAGGGGAAAAGGATGTCTGCCAACACCTGCCCCATTGGCGTATCCAAAGCATCCAGGGCCACGACCGCATCCGAGTTGAATTCCGGGTCATAAACCACACTCAATCCCGTCAATTCGCCTAACTTGCCCAAGATCGTCCTTATGTTGACGCCATTTGCTCTCAGGGTGATTTTCTTTGAGAACGCCGGCGGCAATTCAGCTGGTTTCGTATCTTTTTTGACCTCGGTTGCGGCCGCAGGAATCAGCTTATCTCCGGTGGTTCCGGCTTCCGGCTTTGCTGCTGTCTGCCACTCGCTAGCGAGAATCTTTGTTTTCGTTTCCTGGTTTATCGCCTGCGTAGGATTCGGGAAACACAGTAATATCCCTGCTATCAAAATCAAAATACTTGAGCGCATAATCCTCTCCTTCTGTTTTGTCCGGCTTATTCTTCGCAACCCTAATCGGGTAGCCGAATCTCTTTCTCCATGCACCAGGCTCAATCATGACCGGCTCATTATGCTCAGGAATGAATAACCCGTTCTCAATATGAGCCGGGATATTCACATTCTGGACAACAGGGCTCTGCCAGTAAAAATAAGGAAACTCGTTGCCATAGAAACTCTGGGCAAAATCATGGATATTCTCATGGACTCCTTGCCTGTAGCCCTGTTCATAGTCGTTTCTCTTCTTTACCGCTGGACCCAAAGAGCAACAACCGGCCAGCCATAAGATGGAAAATAGAACTGCAAATCTTTTAGCGTAGACCATAAGGTTTCTCCTCGGCGCATTCTGAAAGCGCCTCCAAATACCTGTCGCCAAACTTCTGCAATTTGTCCTCCAAGTATCCGTTGTCCTTGGCATCGCTTGTTGCCAGCCAGTAAAGGAAAGGATCCGGCACGAGGCGGATGACGCCGCGGGATGAATCCGAGACTATGAGGGCTTCCGAGAATCTCCCTTTCTGGGTCTCGACAGACTTCAGGAGTTCGATCTCTTTTTCAGACAACGATGCAAAACCTTTTAAGGAGTCGATGACATTGGGCTCCTGTTTTAAAAACACTTTGTTGGCTGCATTGGCCTGGATGGCGATGCCGCACTCTTTTCCTATTAAGTCAGTGATCTCCTGCGTTATGGCGCAGCAGGAACAGCGGTATTTGCGGTACGTCTTAAACGAATTGGTGATGAATTCCGCCGTATTCTGAAGTTTCAAGAGACTCCAGGCCTCATCAATCAAAAGGAATTTCCGTTTAGGCCTCATTTCGGGCTGCGAGACAAAATGAGTGATGAAATACATGATGTTTAAGAGGACCACCACCTGCAGGTCAGGATGAGCACTTAGATTCCCCAGCTCAAAGACAGTGAACTTGGCGCCAAGGCTGAACTGATTTTTCCCGTCGAAGAATTTGCCAAAAGGCCCTTCCTTGGTAAAAGACCTGAGCTTCAAAGCAAGCTTTATGCCAATGCTTTCGCCAACCCCGAGCTTCCTGTTGCAGCTGTGGCTTTTAAGCTTCTCAACCACGTCTGACAGAACCAGTTCCTCGTCCTTGGCTTTCCTGTCCTTATAGGCAGCGAGTATCGCCTGCTGAAGCACGCCTTCGTGCTCGCGCAGGAGCCTTTCGCGTTCATCGCCGCCTGAGCACATTTGGGATAACATGGTCACCAAAAAAGCCAGGTGCTCTGCATCCGGCATTTTTAAAAAAGGATTGATGGTTACGGGGTCATTCAACTCAAACCTTATGTACTGGCCCCCTAAAACTGAGCAGAGCTTCTTGTAGGAATCTCCCTTGTCCAGGACAAAGAAATGCGAATCCAGCCGCGCATTCTGCAGGATGAAGTCATTCACGAAGAAACTCTTGCCTGAGCCTGAGGCGCCGATCACGATTGTATGCGGGTTTGTGTTGGAATCAAAAAAATCCCAGAATACAGGCTCGCCCCTTCTGTTCAGATACAGCTGGGCTGGCGTCTGGGTCCCTCGGACTGAGCCGTACAAGGGAAGCATGTCGCTAAGATTGCTTGAAACCATGCGCCTGGTGCGCTTGATGAACCGCTCGTAATGATGGTCAAAACACAAAGGCAGGCACGATAAAAACAGCGACGCACCGATAATCTCTTCTTTTAAGCCTTCAGCGCCCATGCGCGAGAGGGCGTTCAGCATGTTGGCTGTCAGATTGTCGCAAGACTCCTGGGTTTCCCCTGAGATGATGAAATGGATCCTGGGATAGATGATCTTATGGCCTGAGGTGAAGGTTTCCTTGACTACGGAATCCAGTTCTTCCTTTTTCTCCAGGGCCTCAATGGACTTATCTCCGAAATACGTGGAGCGCTGCAGGAAGGCAAAAGCCTTCTGCATCTTGATCCTTTTTATGGCTTCCTCCTGTTTCGGGATATGGAAATTGACCACCATGATGAAATCTTTAAGCATATCCAACAGGGAAAAGCGCGTTCCGCGGACGACTTCAGCGCTGAACATGCCTGGTTCCGTAGCCAAAGGCAGCTCCTTCAAGGTCACAACCTGATAACGCCTGTCTTCGAATTCGAACCCTTCCCCGTAAACGCGTGGTGCATTGTACAAAAGCTGATCATACATATATTCATCTTCTCTTAACGCAGGAATGCCCGTGCCTTGGCTGCGTTTCGGATTAAGCATCTTGTAGAGAAGCTTGTGCAATTGCCTTTCATCTACCTTCTGATAGCTGATCTCACAGGCCTTAAAGACCCCCTCTACGACTTCACAGAAGCGGGCAATGGTCTGGCAGTAGACCAGGAAATCCTCTTCGATCTTTTTTCCGATCGTATCTTTGCCTGTGAAATAAAAATGGACCTTATCGCCGAAGGCCGGATAGACCCATGACGGAAAATACCGCAAGGTGAAAAAACAACGTATGTTTTTGGAGCAATAGCTGCCGGCTGCCTGCTCAAAAAAACCGTCCTTTCCCTCCTTGAGGTGTTTTATCTTGCTTTGACTGCAGCTCTTGATGATCTCGTTGTCAAAAGGCCCTCCATTGTTTTGATAAGTTTCTATCCTGTCGTTGAAATCCTCATCGCAAACCAGGATGAACTGGCAGCTGACCATATCTTCAGGCAGCCTCAGGAGAATCCCTTCCAGGGACCGGGATAACTCCTCCAGGTGGTCTGCGGATTTCGTCTCGCTTTCAATCAGCGAAATCTCCCAGATCTGGCCCATGCTGCCGTCTTTGAGAACAAACAAGCCGTTTTCATGAGTGTAATAAGGCAGAAGGTCTGTGAAAGACCTGCCTTCTTCAAAGAACGACTCAAGGGTTTGGGTTTTGATCATTTCGCGACAGTTTCTTTGTAAGGAACCAATAAAGGGATCCTCGCTTTGTCCTGCTTCTGGGAATCGATGAACCAGCTTGATTCTTTCACCATGACGTATATCCAGTGGCCAGCGACTAAGGTATCTTTGTCCTCTTTTGACTTATGAGCCGGGATCCAGACAAGTCTGACATCCGCGGGCTCAATGACAGGCACATAAGGCGCGACATATCCGAATGCCTTGTTGAGTTTTAACTTGTCCTTGATGAACTCACCAGAATCACGCCTGCCTGAACTCACAGCGGAAAGATACGCGTCCATCACCTTATCCTGAGCTCCGCTGACAACCACCTTGTGGGAAGCCGCGCAGCCGGAACTAATCAACATAATCGAAATCGTCAACAGAAGCTTTAAGGCCTTCAATTTCCACCCCTTTCTGGATGACCAGGGTCACTTTTGTTCCAGCTTCGATCTTGATGGCAGGGATCATGGCCTCCAATTGTTTTTGATAATACGAGGCCATGCCCTGGGCGCTGTTAGCCAGCCCTGAGAACATGGCATAATTACCTGTATTGCCTGTGACGTTTTGAGCAGTCTGACCGTAGGCGCCGACCACGGTTGAAGTCTGCGCCTGAGAGAGCGCTTCGGCCCCTCCTGCCAAGAACCCTGAGATAAAACTCAAGGATAGCTGCTTACCTGTGTTGTAGATCAACTCTCCTGGGATGCCCAGGCGGCCGGTCTCGTCTGTCAGATACCCTAAATTACCCTCATGCTCAAAAGTATTGCCTCCAGGCAACACGACCGAAAAACCGACGATCTGGATGATGGCCCTCTTGGAGACAACATCACCTATGGCCTTGCCAATGGCAAAAGCTCCTTTTAAGGGGATCCTTGTGTTATTAGGGCCGTAAAAAGCCTCATCCACGCTGATCAAGACAGGCAGAGGATTGTTGACGTTCACAGGCGCATAGACTCCGGTCAAAAGAGTGCCTTTGACAAAACTCCCCAAAGGCAGGTAAACGCATCTTTTTTTCAAAGCATCGGCTTCTCCTCTAATCTCGCTGACTTTGGCCATCTCCAGGCGCATCGCTGGCTTGACCGATGCTATCCCGGACAACGGATTACCCAGGATCCCCTCATTGCCAGCTTCCTGGTTCTCTTGGAAACCTGGCTTGCCTGAATTTATGCTTTCAGACAGCGCAGTCGTCACCCTTTTGTCAAGATCCACGATAATCTTGCTTATCTCAGACTGGTTTTTTCGCAGGCCGGCTATGTCTTTTTCCAGCTCTGCCAGGCGGGCTTCGCTATTGTCCTGACGCGAGGATATGTCATAGTATTGTTTTTCAATGCGGGAAACATATGTCTTGGTATCTACAGAGCCTACAAGGACACCCACATCTTTATCTTCAGGGTTGGTTTTTGCCTTAGAACGATCAGGTGTCGTAAGGCTTTTTTTGATGTTTTTGGTCTCTTTGACGCCGCTAAAAGCCAGGAATCCTAAAACGATAGCCAAGCCGCAGACCGCTAAGATAACCGGCCGCGGCTTATGGCTTAGTATCGATGCCACAATATTAAAGCTAGGAATGTCCTTAAACGAGATTTTGGTCATGGATATTTTTTTACTGATCCTGCGCCTCAATAATCATGTAGGCCTTTGTCATGGAATCGGCACTGTTTTTAGCTTGGCTGCGGGGCCTTGGCCCCAAAACCTGGGTATCCACGCTGGCTGCGACTAACCCCGGTAGCTCTATATCTTCTATAGGCAGCACAATGGGCTTATCCATTAGGTTCTCAAAACGCAACACCAGCGCTTTGGCCCCGCCTCCAAGCTCATAAACCTTATCCGTTGTTATGCGGAAAACTCCGTTATTGAAGACCTCATGTATGCTGGACCCTGCACTCGCTGCCCCTGGCGGCACTTCTCCTTTTAGAAGCATCCTCATTAGCTCAACCGTGTTAAAGGTTCCCTGATTTTGGGTCTCTTTCCTGGCTTGAGGTCTTTTTTTGATCTCAATAGAAGTAGGCGCCTCGACATTGTCCATGATCAAATGCAAGCAGTAGGAAGTATTTCCTTCTGTGACGACATGAAGATAAGAATCAAAACTTTTAAGCGGCAGCAAAAACATCCTGTTACCGAGGGTCTCGACCTGAAGGAAATCCGAAGAAATGCTCTTTGTGACATCGGCAATCTTTTCTGGGAACTCTGCCTGCGTCACCATGCCGGTTTTCAACCGCAAAGGGATGACATCTTCGCTGCCGTTAACAGCCGCGGATTCTCCAAACGCGTCCGTCAGGACCAATCCAAAAACAATCAACAGAATGCAAAATATCCCAAAAGGACGAAGAGCTGCGATGGATATTCTCATTGTTCTCCTATCTGCTCTTGCTTGACCCCTGCAATAACCAGGCCATAAGGGTTGGTCTGAACCGGAGAGACCCTCTCTAAGGTGATCGTGTAGCGAAGACTGCGGTCATCCAGTTTTTCTTTTCCCATGAAGAGTGACTTTTCTCCGGTCAATATCACCTTAAATTCTTTACCAGATTGCTCCCATTGGGGATCTTGGCTTAAAGAAAACAAGGATGAAATGTTATCGCGCAAAACCCGGCCAATCTCATCTTCAAGACCAGCCCTTGTTCTTGAAAGAAGCGCAGGCGCCATGTAGCGCATGGCCCTTGCATAGGTCTCCTTGACTGTGATGGAAGTGAAGTTATTGCGGTCTAGCAGCCAGTTTGAGGCAAAGGCGCAGACAGCCTCTTTTTCTATTCGATTCGGATAGGAGATCCCCGCTTCATGCGAGCTTGGAATATAGTAAATAGGTTGCGACCTTGTGGATAACTTAAAGACCGTGATAAGAAGAGCCAGACAGAAGGCGATGCAGGCGTAAAGGGCCATACCTAAAAACGCGCTGGTCTGTTCAGCCCGGGCCCATTTCTCAAGGAAAGTCGGGCGTTTAGTAGTTTCATTGTGTTCCAGTGATTTTGGCATGTCTGGGCAAATAAAAAAGGGCTGGCTTCTTGAGTTTTACCTCAAGAAACCAGCCCCTTGGTTGTTCCAATAGGACTGCTTTTGAAACTTTAGAGAGAATCCGCGCTTCTGATTCTCCTTACACCAAATTATCTATTATTAATTTACACCTTCAGATCGTTTTGTCAAGTTTTTTTTAAACATAGGAATATATGTTTTATGTTCACATTCCACAGTTACGACATTCTTTCATCTACTCCATTCAGTAGCAATTTGGATCTGGCTCAAATTTAAAGCCCTCGCAATTTTTAACAAAGTTATCCTTCTTGGTATCGATCTAGAATTAAAAAATCTAGATAATGATGGCTGAGGGATGCCGGTTAAATCTGCAACCATCTTAATTCCACCCTTTTTTTCGACGATCATTCGCAAGCTATCTTTGAAAGAACGAATGTTTTTGGCAATTTGATCTAAATCGTCAAAACGCACATAGGTCCCTTCGATCTTTTCTTTCTGAGAACATTCATCAATCATCTCTTGTATATCAGCGATAACTTCATCTTGTTCTTTTTTCTCCGACTCTTCTGACCACATTTTCATTAAATCATAAACCCCCTCAAATTCGAAAGCTGTCTGAACGGCAGCTGCAATAAATACATCAGACAACCCCCTTTGTTTCATTTGGTGTCCTATTTCAATAAGCTCTACACTTCTATCGGCTGATAATAACGCACCGGTTCTCATGATAATCTCCCATTCTCAGTATATTGACTTTGTCTTATTAATTGTAAAAACACCTTGAAACGCGCTATTTTTCTTTGTTCCGCCTTCGGATTTCTTTTGACATATGCCTCGCAAAGAAAAGCATTGCAAAACATTCCCACAGTCAAACGAAGTTGAATTTTGCCACTGCCAATTTGATGCCATTTCATTTTATAGCCATTTTCAATCTTATTATGACTTTGATCAGCGACAATCGACCAAAATTTTTCGTTTTCAAACTTGGGATCATCAGGATAATCCCTAAGTCGTAATACATCTGGACGAATGATCTTTTTATATTCTTCTTTGCTGAATACTCTATTATGCTTCATTTCTAAGTACGAATCCAGAGCCCAAGACGTAATTATTATGTCCATTTAGCCGTCCTTTTGGTTATAATAATAAGTAGCAGCCTCCATAACAAATATAACATACATAACATAAATATCAAGTCAAATATGCATTATTTTAACTTGAATTCAGTATTTATTATAACTATCTTATATATAATAAGATACAGCATCAAGATTATTTGAGGACAAGTTCATAACAAAATCCTCTTGAGCAGCATAGTAAAACGAAGTCCTTTGTCAACTTAAATGTTAAATACAAAATCCATATATGTTTATTTCATGAAAGACCACACTAAAGAACTCACCCATCCCAAAACAGTCCAGCCCAAAAGAAGATTAAGCACAAAAATAGCCGGAATGTTTTTGTGCTGCCTAAAGTACGCCACCAGGGTCGGCAGAAAATAGAAAATAATCATCAAAACGATTAACGCCAATTCCAAAAGACTAAAGCTCTGCATCTGCATCGCGATCACCTCCCCCAAAAACCGAATACCGTCCGACGCGTTCCGGCGGATCAATTAAACCCTTAATCCTCACCCCGTGCTTATAAAACAGGTGCGCGAGATATCCCTGGGGTTTACCTTGTTTCATTATTCTCAAAAGTATCCATCCTCCGAAGAAAACCGTGCCAGCATAAAAAGGATCAAAGAAAATGATCAAGAAACCACTGATCAAAGCCAGGATCCCTACATCTTCTGGTTCCAGGCCGAAAAGAAGCAAAGGTCTATCGATGGTCCGGCAGCACTTTTTCATTATGTTTTGAACAGCCCTTGGAGGATCTTGGGTATAAACATCAGGATCATGAACCCAAAACCGCACGCGATAGCCACCCCTTGTTTTCCGTTTAAAAGCGCAACCACCCCTCCAATGAGCAGAACCGCGCTTAAGATCTTTGACACAGGGCCAGTGAGAATATTAATGATAAAAGTGGCAAAATCACTGACAACCTGCTGTTCCTGGCTCGTATCCACCTGCGCTAAGACAAAAGGCGCGAGCGCCAGGGAAAGACTCAAAACCAGACACAGGACAGCGCACATCTTTAACACACTCCGTTTTGCAATAATATTTATCTGCATAGCTTTAAAGCCTCCTTTCTGTTTGATCAACCTCGATATGGTATGTTCAAAAATTGAACATACTACCTGCTTTCCTTATTTTCGAACGGCAGGGATATGAGCCTGTCCCTTTCCGCCTTGTTAAATAAAAACTCATGATTTACGATGCGGGTAAGTTTCCCCCGCGAAAAGATTACGGATTTGGCAAAGGGCAGTCTCAAAAACACGTTCTCTGAGATATAGTTCTTCCTGGCTGTATGGATATTGCCCTGGGCGGATCTTAAACCGTCAAGCCTGGCGCCTTTATTATCCGCGGCCATCGTATCCACCTGAAAAACGCTCTTGTCCTGGTAGGTAGTTTGCCCCGTCTTCTCAGACCAGAATCTTGCGTCAAGCGGGTCTTCCTGAGTAAAAATGACCTTAGTCGCGGTATTGGTAAAAATCGCGTTTTCGAAAGCATGCGAAACGCTCGACAGGTTCCCCCGCGACTGATTGGACAAAACCAGGCAAAAATTCGCGCTCCTGACCTTGGAGATGACGTCCACGAAGTGCGAACAAGCCAGATTCTGAAATTCATCGATGAAGATAAAATAGGGCGGATCCGTCTCTTTACGAAAAACAGCCTGGGATTTCAAATCGATAATGAGCATCTTGCCTATGGCCTCAGCGAGCCTCGTATTCACCTGGCTCTTTAAGGCAAAGAACGCAACATCCCCGTTTTTGATCACGTGGGATAAATCCAGTTGATCGCGGTTGATAACGTCGACTCCCGCGATCCAGGAGATCGCAGCCAATAACCCCTTGATCTCCTGGCTTTTGACGTCAACCGACATAAGGAAACGTGGATCATCCAGGTCTTCCTTAACATGAAGGAAATTGATCTCCTGTTTTTGGCTGGCCATCTTTTTCAAGAGCTCGACAAAGGTCATGGCCTGGACATTGGAATAAAAACCGGCCGGCCCCTGATAAATCAACTCAAGGGCGGTCATGATCCTGTCGACCTTGGAAAGGATATCCCCTGAAGACAACGGATTGTAGCCGATCGACGCCTCATGAGGATCAATGCTGAAGTAATAAAACTTCTTATTATTCTCCATTGCCTTCTTCCGGACATATTTTTTGAAGACCTCGTCCCCTTTAAAGTCTATGAAACAACATCCTCTCTCTTTATCCAGGGCCTGCCTGGCAAGCGGCAGGACGACCAGGGAGGTCTTGCCGCTGCCTGTCGAGCCCAATACGTGCAAATGGTGGTTAAGGATATTCTCTTCAAGGACAATATCCTCTTTGTCATCAGAGACACCCAAAAAGTATTTGTCTGTTTTTTGATACCGGACAAGTTTCCTGTCGATGTCGTAACGCACCTTCTTGAATTCAACGCTCTCAATAGAGAGCTCCTTTCTTTTCAGGATATCCTTGTCTACTTTCAGGAAGTCCTCCAGCTCACGCTTTTTGCGCGGCAGAACGTGCTTGACCAGGTACAAAAATCCCAGAATCCCGAAAAGAACGGCTGACAACCCCATGGCACAAACCAAAAAGAGCCTGCCTTCTTTCTGGATGAACCCGTGCCAGAAGCTCCAGAGGATTACTTGCCAGCCTTCAGGGCTAAAAGCAAAATTGGAATCATGGAAGCCGACCCTAGCGAACCAATAGGCAAAGACCCAATAGAGATAATACAACCACAGCCAAAAGTTCCTTGCGCTCAAGGCTATCACCAAGACAAATAACCCAACCAAACCCAGGATGTCATGGGGAACGAAATTCTCGGAAAAGATGTTTCCCATGGTCTTGGACAAAAGCACGGTGTCAGAATAAGCCCAGGGGTATTTCTTTTCAAACTTTTCAAGAACCAGATACGGCCTCAATTTCTCCATGTCTCCGGTTCTTCCCGTAGCCTTTAAAAAATCAAACAGCTGGCTGACGGATAAACTTCCTATGGAACGGCCCGGGGCTTTCAGCTCATACGCTTGAGCCCGCCCATAGCTTCCGGTCAAAAGAAAGCTTCTGCTTAGGCCGTATCCAGGGTTTTTCCCATAGCCAGGTGGAAAATCGAAAACCCAGCTTTCCGGTATCTCAAAATAACCCTCTATGGTGAAATGCATTGAGTCATCGCCAAGCTGTGGTGACAAAATAGACACTATGGCTGTGCCTCCGGATATATCACTCACCGAAGAACCCAGTATCCCTCTTTTCGCAACCACAGGGATATCCCCATAAGGTCCCAAAATAAGACCTTTTCTGGCGTAATTCAGGCCTATAGACCAGCCAATGGCCACATAGATGAGCGGAAGCAACAATAACAGCCTTATAAACACGTTCTTAAGACTTGAGCCCTTATTCATGGCTTGCCCCCGCATTTTGCCTTAATAATCCAAAGGCATCTTCTAGGTGAATCAATTTGTTCTGATAAAGGCACATCCCCTGCTCAAGCATGCCAAGGTCGCTCAAGAAGAACCTGCTCGCGCAAAGCTCAGGAGCTATGTTGTATAAGCGGGTTTTCAGGCCTTCGTAATTCAATCTGCTTGCGGAAATAACCAAAACGCAGTCATATCTGGAGATCCTTGTGATGTCATAGTGGTATCTTTTGACGAAATATCTTAAAACATCTAGCTTTTTGTACCTAGTCTCTACCTCCAGGGCTGCCTTTGTCCCATCCGGGAAAACGAGCAATCCATCGGGTATCTTTTCACGGCGCTCTTTTCCTACCCGCAAGGCCCATTCGCAGATCCATTCCTGGATATTAAGATGACTTTTCAGCATGAAGAAGGCCTCAACCACGGCATTCTGATGGGCGAAAGTATTAATCCCAGCATAGCTTTTCTCAAAGTGGTAATGTTCGATCATAGCCTCATGGGAGATTAGTTGCTTGCCTTTGGGGCCCAGATAGTAGATTTTCGTTTTTAATACAGGTTCGTAGTAAACGCTGACAAAGCCTTTCTTGAGCGAGTAATCTACCAACCAGTGCGTATGAGATATATTTACGATCAACTGAATGAATGTCTCCAACTGGGTTCTTGTGGCATATCTGAAAGTAAATAGAAAGCCAACCAGAAGTTTAATCCTGCGCGTTTGTTCTTCTTTGGTGTTCCTACCTTGTTTCATGATCCTGCCTTTCTATTGGCCGCCTGGCTGGCGGGGGTGGGGTGGAAGAAAACATGCGGTAGCCTTCGGGAGAAGGCTTGGAAAAGGCTACCGCAAGAGCTGACGCGGGAAAAGGGTGCAACGCGCTCATGGTCCAACAGGATGCGCGAAGAAAGCCATGCTAGAATTGTCCGCATAAGCCTGTTAAAATAATTTAGAT
Organism: uncultured Planctomycetia bacterium; assembly: GCA_964471325.1. Classification (GTDB taxonomy): domain Bacteria; phylum Omnitrophota; class Gorgyraeia; order Velamenicoccales; family Velamenicoccaceae; genus Velamenicoccus. The sequence goes on along the minus strand of CAYYFL010000008.1, from coordinate 48,277 downwards.
ACCCTCCCAATTCTTCACCAATTAAAATACGCATAATTTGCCCTCTAAACTCCCAATTTAGAACTAACTTTTCCAGTTCCTTTGTCCGCGTGAACAGTCAAGGCTGAAGCTGCCTCCCCTATGCCGCTCAAGACACCTTTGGTCATAAACCAGGCTATGCCTGGAGACATGACCAAAAGAACCCCGGTCACCGTATTAAAATAAGGCCTCTCGAAAAACCAGGAGCTGGTGGTGCCGGAAGCTAATTTGGCCTGTAGCGCGGCCATGTAAAGAGAGGCGTAATGAATAAGCGCCCAGATAATCACCCAGGACTTAACCCAGAAAAGATAAACGAAGTATTCCTTAAGGATCTCCGGGGTCCTGAACAACAGACACAAAAGAAGCGTAAAAGGAAAAAGACTGTAAATGATCATAACGGCATACCCTTCCAAATAAGGCAGGGTCTTGATCATAAACTCAGCCAAAGAACTTGAGAAAAACTGGCCTACCGTAGAACCTAGAAAAGCAAAGGCACCCGTCGCCTTTCTGGCAAGCCAACTCAAAGAAACCCCTTGCGGATTTATGCCGTAGCCGGCCTCACCAGAGGCTATTTGAGTAGCTGATTTTCCAACCTCGCTGGAAAGCAGCGAAATCTTTAAAGCCTTATAATCTACGAACAGATTGACAAATGTGCCTGCCAATCCCCATGTGTCGATCTGTTTTTTGATGTAGTCGTTCAGCCGAGAGTCCAAATTCTCCCATCTCTTTCGTTGAGCAGAATCATAGTTCGCCACCACATCCTCATCCCCAGGCCACCATTTTTTGGTTAATTGTGTCTGCGCATTATTATTAAGCATCCTGCCCAAGGTCTGCGGATAGTCACTCTTGAGGAAATCCTCCATGTCTTTTCGCAAGACCGGGTCTTTTTTGATGCCTTGTGCGCTGAAATGCCCAAGGTACATCGAAACCTTGTTCACAATAAAAGGATTCTTGAGATAGTTAAAATCCTGCTGCTGTGTAGCTCGGGTGATGGCACTGACCGTGCCGTAGACAACGGAATTATAAGCCTGGCTTATAAATACAAGACCCAGAGAGCCGGCACGGCTCTTACCGGTATCGATAAAGGTATCCTGCAGAATCTGCTGAGTGGTGACTTCACTCCAGCCGGCTTGTTCCATAGTAGATGTGCTGCTCGAGACATTCGTCATAGGTTTAATAAAAAGAAATAACAAAACAAAATACATGAAAACGTAACCCCACAAGTATGAATAATCAGCTTCTTTGATCGCGGTCCATAGAGAAAGCAGCATTCCGATCAGAAATACAGCCGCTCCTACTTTTGTATCTACAAACAAGTAATCCATGATCGACTTGGCGTTAACCAGGCCAATAACTTCGAAAGCTGCTTCTGTGGGTGATATTCCAGCTGGGATCATTTTCTAATCGTCCAATATGTAAACGTGACCTATGCTCTTCCCGAAATCTTCCAAATAGGTCAAAAAATAAAAAAGACAGTCAAACCTCAAACTGTCTTTAACCTCTTGGTATATAGGTAGTTATTTCAGCTAATTTGTCTTTGTAGATTTCTTCAAGAAAAGGTAGGATAGTCCTGTGGGATCGAGTCCAGCGGTCATCCGTAGCTTTTCAGAAAAACATTCTTTTTTTCTATCTTTTTATTTCTCATATAATTATAAATATTTTAGCGTCTCGGGATTTGTCGCGTGCGTTCATCAGCTCATAAAAATAAACCGCCTCTTCATCCAGGCAGCAAAAAGAGCCGATAGTTCACGCATCATGCTTTTGCAATGAATTTACAGACATAACCCGTGATAATGCCTGCGTATGTTCCAACTAGGTTCCCCAGGACCGCCATTAAGATTCCTACACAAGCCAATGCCGGCTGATAGACCACTGCCACAACCGGCGCCGAGGCCGGGCCGCCGATATTCGCCTGACTGGCAGTAGCTGCCAAAAACATCGGTGCGCGTATTATCTTGGCGGCGGCGGCGATCATCAAGCCGTGCAAAATGATCACGCAAAACCCCGCTCCAATAAGCACCAAGGCAGCGCTGAGATCGCGAATGCAAGCCTTGGCGCCGATAGTCGCAAGCACAAAATATAAAAGCCAGTAGCCGAACAGGGTCGAGTTTGACTGTTCAAGTTTTCTTGCCGGCGTCAGCGACAACAAAACACCCAAGGTTGAAGCAAAAATGATTGTCCAGGTATATGCCGAGATCGTATTCTTAACGGCCGGCAAATAATAAGCACAAATCCTGGAAATAACCACGCCGGCCACGGCGGTAAAAATAATCCAAGAGGTCCCTTTGGCTGAAAAACTTTTTTTAAGCTCCTGGCGGCCGCTCAAATGCCGCTTGAGCTCTTCCAGGACCTTGCTATCGGCTTTGACCTTTTGATCGAAAATATTCTGCATCCCGACGACCGCAATCAAAAATGCCATCCAGACATAAGGCACGACCGTATCTACGACAAGCATGGGGGCGAAGACCTGCTCAGGGGCGCCTAAGGCCTCCTTGACGGCCACCATGTTGGCGCTGCCTCCCACCCAAGAGGCGGAAAGCGCGCCAAAACCGCTCCACATGCGGTTACCGACTATGCCCTTAAAGAGATAAAAAACTACGGGGACGGCAACCATGATGGAGATGCTGCCGCTCAACATCATGATCAAGGCTTTTTTGCCCAGCCTCGAGATCGCCTTAAGGTCAGTGCTAAGCAAAAGAAGAACAAGGCTGGCCGGAAGCAGGTTGGATGCGATGATATTATAAAATGGGTTTTCCGCAGTTATGAGGCCCAGCGAAGAAAAAAGCATAGGGACGGCATAGATCCAGAAAACCGGCGGGATGAAATGGAAATATTTTTTAAATCTTCGCCTGCTGGAAAGATACAGGACGCAAAACTCAATGAGAACCAAGATAGCGATGACGGCGTAAGAATCTGTGACCATCTTTTTAAGGTATTATGCCTATCCCGTTTTTTGCCTTGCCGAGATCATACTCCCCGCTTCTTGAAAGGAATTTATGTTTGCACCCGTCCTTCAAAAAGAACGGCGTGTCCAAATCGACATAGTCAATGAATCCCAACCCCGATGCGATATGCGCCGAACAGGTCATGGCAAGGCTGCTTTCCATCATCCCGCCGATCATAAGGCCGATATGATTGGCCCTGGCCAAAAACGCAATCTCTTTCGCCTGGACAAGCCCGCATTTCATCAACTTGATATTAATCACATCGCAGGCCTTTTCTTTGACCGCCCAAATGGCATCTACCATATCCTTTACGCTTTCGTCCGCACAAACCTTTGGTTTGGCAAGGCGCGTCACTTTTTTCAGCCCCTCCCTGTCATCTTTGGGAACCGGTTGTTCGATGAGATCGGGAATAATATTATATGTTTCCAGGTCTTTGAGGAACTTTAAGGTTTGTTCCGCGCTATAACCCTGATTAGCGTCTAAATACAATTTTGAATTCTTGGTGATCCTGGCTACCGCAATCACCCGTTCCAGGTCTTGGTCTCTATCGCGGCCGATCTTGATCTTAAACGCCCTGAAACCGCGGAGGTAGAATTCGCGCGCCTTCTTTCGGGCGTTTTCTACGCTATCGATGACGATCGTAATATCGGTATGCAGCTTTACCGGCCTATCGCCGTAGAATCGCCACAACGGTATCTTTAAAGAACGCGCCAGCGCATCAAAAACCGCCATTTCGACAGCGGCAAGCGCGGCCTTATTGTCCGGCACCTGCCAGTGGAGCGCAGACGAGATGCTTAAATAGTCGGCTACATTACGCCCGCACAAACTCTGCCCGCACTTTTTAAGGTTATTCTGCGTTTGCGAGAGCGTTTCGCCGGTGATGTGCGTGGCCACCGCCGCTTCGCCAAAACCCACGACACCATTGTTCAGTTCAATCTTAAAAAGAAGATTATCCAAGGTGTCGTGCTGACCAAACGCGGTACGAAAAGGCTGGCTTAAAGGCGCCCTCAGCGGCAGCACCTCATGCCGTTTGATTTGCATTCCCTTTTGCATAGTCATAGCTGACGTTTATCCTTCGTTCAAACATTGTCTAAAAATTATCTTCTTTCATTTTTCAGCGATGACGAGCATTTCAAAGTCTTCGGTGGTCAGCTTGTCGTTTCTTGAGTATGCCCCGAGCTTAGCTCCAAAAATCTCTATCTTCTTATATCCAAGCGAATGAAGCAGCCAAGTGATTTCGCTGGGGACATAACATCGCTCATTGCATTCCAATGCTTTTTTATTTCCTGCGTCATCTTCAAATTCAACGCGATTATGATCGCGGAACGTCATCAAATCGAAGGATATGCTTTTACAAACCGAACCCCCTTCTTTACCCGCCGACCCATAAAATTCCTTTACCGAATGAAACAGCGGAAACAAGGCGTTCAATGTGGTGAATATGAACTTCCCGTTATTCTTCAACGCCCTGGTCGCGCCTTTAAGTATCTCAAAATTCATCTCATCCGTTTCCATCAAAGAAAAACCGCCCTCACAGAGCATGATCGCCAGATCGAATTCGCCCCGAAAAGGAAGGTTTCTGGCGTCGTGCTTCTGGAAGTCGATGGTCACCCCCGCCTCTTGGGCCTTCTCCCTTGCCCTTTTGAGCTGCGCCGCCGACAAGTCGATGCCGGTCACGTTGTATCCTCTTTTTGCCAATTCAATGGCATGACGGCCTGTGCCGCAGCCGATATCCAGGATTTTTATTGACTTATCGCGGTTTATCTCCTGTTCAATAGAATCACATTCTCCGGGTGTTCCATTGACATAACACTCTTGATCGTATTTATGCGCATAATTCTCAAACAACGCCTCATACCATCTTTTCATGACGATCCGCTCCCCCTTGTCGAATGTCCCAGATGAAACATATGCCGCATCGTTTTTCCTCAAATAAATTTGAATTTAAGCTGGGACTTGTAGGATTCTCCCCGCTTGTCGGCCAGGAACTTTGCCAGGCAGTCCGCCCAGTAATCAATGGTCTCATAGGCATATTTCCATTTATCGAATTTTTCCAGACCGATCAAAGAAGAATTCTTGCCTGAACCTGTCTTGTCGGCCATCGTCACCAGTTTTTTCCCGCTGGAGAAATCCGTGATCGTGCCTTCAAAACTGAACAACCCCTTGGAAGAAACAGGCATATAAGGGATAGGCACAGCCTGCAGGGCGACGTTGACGCCGATATTCGTTGTAGCGATATCCAAAAGGCTCAGACGGATGCGCAGTATCTTTCTCTTTCCGGCTTCCTCTTGCGGCACGACAGGCAGGACTGCGCCCAGGAAGACAGAAAAACGGTCACGCATGCGCTCGGCAAGCCTGTCGATGTCCGCATCCGAGACGTTTGTGCCGGGGGCCCCCCGCATATTCATGACCTGGACCTCGCTGACATCCACCTTGTCGATAACAATGGCCTCGTAAACTTTAAAATCCACCACGGGATCAACCCATACCTCCTGGAAACCTTTGACGCGCCTGGCGTCCTTTTCCGGAACAAGCTTGTAACCTCTCTCTTGCATGCATTGGTTGTATTCCTTTTGCCTGCCGGCGTCATCCTTAAGATCCAAGGTATCGGCCATGGTCCGGCATTCCGTCTCGTCGAGAGTCATCTCGCGGATGGTTTTTTGCGGATTCACATAAACCTTGTTCGCGGCGCATCCGGCCAAGAATGCCGTGCCCAACAAAACCCAACATAGATTTTTCATCTCATCTCCCAGGTAACCGCTGCACGGCTTGTATCAACGGGTTGAAGATACCTTATCTGCGGCTGCATGACGTCTTATTTTCAGATACATCTCGACTTGGGCCCCGTCATTTTCCGTATAAATGTTCAACAATTCCGGAGTGTCTTTAGGCCGCATATTTCTGGCTATATTCTCGACCAGTTTAGCGTTCATCTCTTCCTCCTTGTCCGCACAAACAGGCAAAACTGGATCCTTAAACTTTCCCTGGCTCTGTTCCGCTGAAATAGCATATCACTTTTTGCGTCATGATGTCGGCGGCAAACTTCACCCCTTTGTCTTTGACGTCGAATATCTTGATGACATGCTCGTATTTCTTGTATTGGGGAAAATATTCGGATAACGTCTTTGTTTCCGCATCCAGGACGCCGCGATTGATATACACGCCCTGTTTATCGGGATAAAGGGACAAATAGAAAATACCTGATTCCACCAGGTCCTGGAAAAAATGGGTCCCGTAGGAAAGCTCCGGCATGACATTGTTGCCTGAAAAAGCCAGCTCCCCCAGGACGGACATGTTGTCGATCTCTGCAAACGAGACCGGGACCCCCAGGGACGGGGTGCTCGTCCCCCATCGGCCCGGCCCCAACAACATGGCCGCGCATTTCTCCTTGTCGGAAACCTGCCGGTTGATATCTCCGATGGCGCGGGCAATATCGTATTTCCCCGACTGGGACTCGATGGCACAATAGGCCTGCGGATCCACATAAATGATCCTGTCGACGGCCAGAGAGATGTTGCCGCCCATAAAGTGGCCGCTTGATGCGAAAACGACGGCCTCTTTGGCTATCCCGTCGGGAATGACAACCCTGCTTCCCAGGCCCTTGGTCAGCATGGGCCTGCACTGCAGAAGGTTGAGCTGAAATTCCCCTTTTTCTTTGAAATTCACGGTAAACTCGATATCGACAGGGTATCCGTAGGCCTTCTCCAGGATTTTCAGGAGCTTCTGCATCTTCTGTCTGAATCCGTTCTGCGACAGAAGCCTGTCAAAGGTAATGATCCAGCGGGGCCCCTGCCCGTTATCCGCACTTGGGGCTTCACGATCCTCTGTCCCTATCATATCCAGATGCACATCTATCTTTTTACCAAGAAGATCGCCCACAGAAACCGTCCGAAAGGCGTTTTCCTTTATATGAAGCACATCCACGTCATGCTGGGAAAATTTCTGCGCGTCTCCGGCGCCTGCATGGGCCTTGAGCAGCGGCTCATCCAAAGCCGCAATGCGCGGATAATCGCCCTCGACGCGGTTGACAGCCCTCGTCCCCAGGCCGAGGACCAGACGCAGCATTCCGGCTTCCGGATCCATAGACTTATTCCAGACAAAGGTATTGTAGGAGATCCCGACGCCGGCGACATCCGGGAAAAAATACCCCTTATGGAAGGCGCCGGAGACGCGCTGGACCAATAAGGCCATCTGCTCGTCGACCTTGTCCAACCCCCGCTTAAGACGGTATGCCAGGGCATCGTCGCTCATGGTCGAAGCGTAAACCCTGTGAACGGCCCCGATGAACGCGGCCAACCGCTCCTCCGGCGTCCCCTGGTTGACTAAAAAGACGCTCTCGTACTTGCCGGCAAAAACGTTGCCGTAGCTGTCTTCCAGCAAACTGCTGGAACGCACGATGATCGGCGACTGGCCGAAATAATCGATGATGCGCCGGAATTGCTCCTTGATCTCCTCGGGGAAAACGCCGCCCAATAACTTCTCCCGGAGGCCGCGGGCAAGCCTGAAATAGCCGTCTTTTGTCCGCTGTGCCATCAGTTCCTTCCACCAGCCGTTCTCGACGATATAGGTGTAGAAGACGTCCGAGCCGACATAAAAAGAATCATGCGGCTCAAAAAACTTCTCTGCCTGGAGCGTTTTTTCCTTCAGGAGGACATTGCGGGCCACCAGCATCCCGACCGATTTACCGCCGATAAAACCGGTCCCGATCATCCGCGATCTGATCGTCAAAAAATCCTCCAGCGTCAGATAATCCTTGGCCAACCGCAATATCTTCTCATCGCGCGAGATGATGAGCCTGGATATCTGGCCGGCCAGCTGCTCCCTCCTGGCGCGCGAGACGCCTGTCTGGCCGCAAAGGTCTTCGGCTTTCATAAAAAGCCTGTCCCAGTAGTCCAGTTTCTGCTTGACGCTCCTCTCTCCGCTTTTAAAAACACTCGAGAACAGCCTCGCCGTATCGCCGCTGCTGGCGATAGGGACGAAGCGGCCGCCTTTTTTGATGTGGGGCAGAAACATCGTCGGGGAATAGCGGTTCCAGACCTTCAGCGGATGGATATAATAGTTATTCTTATGATGATAGACATCGACAAGGAGCTGGGTGGTATCGCGGATACGCGCCACCGTCATAAAGGAATGCCGGTGGCGCAGAATCGAAAAATAGGCGATCGTATGCAGCTCGAAAAGAAACGGACAGGTGATTTTAAAAAAATTCCCGATCATCAGGTCGTTGGACCAGGCGAAAAGAAGATCCGAAAGGCAATCAAAGACGTAATAAACCCCTTCGCCCTCCCTGCGGATGATGCGGTTGATCTGGGCTGAGAAAGATTCGAAGCCCTCCGAGGCATCCAGCCGGTACGTCACGACATTTTTGGAGCTTTTCAGGAGAGGCTTGTGGCTGGCGAAACGTATGTAGACAACCCTCTTCTTATCCTCGCAGGATTTTTTCACAAAAGGCAGGACAACCCCGCGGTAATCGTCGATGGAATCCAACTGCCAGACGACATTGTCCCCAAGCTGCAAACCGGTGATAACCTGATCCAACCCTTTCTCTCCCGTGCTGATCATACCCGCTCCCTCGCTTTTATCCTTGTGGACAGACCTGCGCTTTCGCCGGGGCCAGGCGCATGCCGTAAATAGCCAGGAGAACATCCCTGCCTAAAAAGTACCTGAAATAAGACCGCTTCCCCGAAAACAGGCGTCGTAAACCGTTCTTTTCGAAAAACCCTGCCGCTTTTTCAGACATGGTCGCAAAATGGACCCCCGCGACCCCCTCTTTTTTCAGATAATCCAGGTAGGCATGAATCAGTTTTGAACCGATTCCCGACGCACGAAATCCCTTGTCGATATTGATGTGCAGGGCCGCCGGATACTCCTTTGAAAAGACCGGCGTCCGGAATTCGCCTTTCAGCAAACTCAGGAATACGTGAAACAGAAAACGCAGATTCTTCCTGCACAAGAAAGTCCCGCGGCGGAAAGCCTTCGGCAATAAAAACGGGAGGATTTTTGTCCCGAATATTTTATCCATGCGCCGCACATCCGTGGCTCCCAGCACATAACCGGCGACCTTCCCGCCGCAGACGGCGACAAAACACGATCCCGGTTCATGATCGGTGAAATAAATCGTAAGGGCATCGGCGAGCGTCTCATCGTCGTCGAAAAAAACAGTACCCGGCTCGCCCATCAATGCCGTCTGCACGCTGATCCGGCGGACGTCCGGCCGGTCGTTGGGGATATATTTACGGATGACGCAAGAGGTATTATTTTCCAAGAGAATGCTTCCTTCCCATGCGGCTGGCGATGATCCATGTGATCACATAAAAAACCGCGGCGCACATCAATCCCAAAACGAGGCTTCCTGTGAACAAAGGGTAATAGAACTCGCTGAACCTTGAAATATTAAAATTCCTGACGTATTCCCAGGAAAGCGGCGGGTAACGCTTGTGGGCCAGGATCAGGCGGCCGATATCATAAGACGTCCAGGTAATGGTGGCTATGGTCGGAGGCAACGAGATATTCGTACCCAACAGTATGGCTAATTTATTGGCGCGGGGAATGAGAACCGCCGCAATCACGCAAAGCAATGTGTGAAAACCGTACAAAGGCAGGACAGCAATGAAAGCGCCAATGGCGACGCCCAGGGCGACCTCATGCGGGGCATGATGCTCTTTAAGCACTTTTGCCAAAGCGTTCACCATATCCTTGATGCTTCTCTTGGACATTCTTCCTTGGCCTCTCGCTCTAAATCATTCAACGCCGCCGGCATCAAAGCCATCCCCGCAGACCGCAAAAGGAATGACCCCCATGGTGTTGACGTGCAGGCCCCGCAGCATCTCGACCGCCTCGCCGGGACGGCCGATCGCAATATAAAAATACGCCCTATTCTTAAAAACAGTGGCGTAAGGAGGATATATCTCCCAAGCCTTGCGGTAGTAGATCTCGGCCCCCTGCCGGTCGCCGGCCGCCTGTTTTAAAAAACCCATCAAAAGATAACTCTGGAGGCTGATATCGTTTGGAAAATAACCGATGCCATCGAAATAATCCAAGGCCTTTTTGAGCAAAACGGCGCTGGCAGCATCGTCTCCCTTGAAAGCGCGGGCCAATGCCATCCTGACAAGAAATCTCGAACGGGGATCGGCATCCTTGATGGCAAAGGACTCGTTCTGCAGGAATGGATCATCAGACCAACCCTGCCGTTCAGAAAACCCTCCCGCCTCCGCGGCTTCTTCAGCTGCAAAGAAACGGCTGGTCACCGCCAGGCCTGCAGCATAATCCTTCAGCGCTTTGTCTTCATCCTTCTGTTCCACAAAATAGTCCCCTCGGTTAAGGTAACCGTCGATGAACAACGGACATTTAGCCAAAACGTCTGTCCAGAAGACGGCATTGTTCTTCCATACCGCTGTCCTTTGCCAAGTCAAAACCCCCAGCGCAAAAATCCCGGCCGCAACCGTCACCAGACAGATAAAGAAAAACCTGCGCCCGGTCGAAAATAACCGCACGCCTCCCAGGGCCGCAAGATAACTCAGCCCGATGGACGCGATGTATGTGTAACGGTCCGCGGCGAACATCGTCTGGCCGGCGGCGAACAGATGCAATGCCGGAAGGATCCCCGCCAAAAAAATGCCAAGACCGAAAAAGATGTTCCTCCGGCTCGAAGGCGGCAGCCGCCTGACAGCATACGCAAGACCCAAAAGCAACAGGGAAAGTAAAACGGCGGCCGCCTCCATCTGCCATCCCAGCGGCCATGCGTAAACGGCCGATAAACGGACAGGACACAGTATTTTGCCCGCATACAACAGGATCGCGCTGCAACTGCATGCCACCCTGAAGGCAACGGAAGAGTGGGCCGGCAGGACAATCAACGGAAATGACCGCGCCGCGGAAAATATGATAAAAATAAAGACGGAGGCCAGAAGGAAAAACGGGATCTTCTCGAGCCAGGACCCCTTTTTCTTCCATCTTCCTTCGTAGCCATCTACCATAATTGCCGTCAGCGGCCACGTCACGGCCAGCGCCGGTTTTGACAAAAGGCTCAAAAAGAAAAATATTCCGGCGAACAGATAATCACGCTTTCGGCCGCAACGGACATAGGCCAGATAAGCGTTCATGCCCAAAAGATAAAAAAAACCGAACAGAACGTCCTTTCTGGCACTGAGCCAGACAACGGACTCAACGCGTAACGGATGCAAACCGAACAACAGGGCCGTCAGGGCGCCTGTCAACCGGCTCTTCGTCAGCCGGCTTATCCATGCATAGACCAAGCCTGTATTGACGACATGCAGAAGGATGTTCGTGAAACGGTAGACAAAGGGATCGTTTCCAAGAAGGCGGCATTCCAAAAGATAAGTCAGGTGCACGAGAGGCTGATACTGTCCGAAATAAAAATTCCCCCAAATACGCCTAACCGCGTGCCAACTGAACGCCCCCAGAAAAGGATTCTGCGTAATATACTGGGGGTCATCAAAACTCAAAAATTGAACATGAAAGAAAGGCCGAAAAACGATAAAAACAAGGGCGAGCCCCATGACGGCGCACAAAGATCTCTTCAGGGAATCCGGGTCCTTCCTGGAATTCATCGACGGCCCCTCCTTGCCGATCGTCCGCCCTTTTTGGGAATGACCCTCAGCCTGAGCCCCTTCACAAGGGCCTCTTTTTGCCTGCGGGTCAGGGTCTTGACCCTCTTTTCTTCCAAAAAGGCCGGCCTGAAATTCCGATACCGCTTGTGCCAGACGAGTTTCACCGGCCTTCTGTCCCGCGTATACCTGGCACCCCTGCCTTTGTTATGCAGCCCGATCCGCCTCTTCAAACACGGGGTATAGCCCGTATAATACGTACCGTCGCTGCATTCAACGATATAGACAAAAAATCTGCCGTTCCTCTTGAACTTTCGTTTTTTCGTCCGGGTCCCCTCTCTCTGCCGGGGCCTACGCATTGTCTTCTTCCCTCAGGCTTGCCAGCTTTTTTTGCAATGCGGCCAGGTCGTGCTCATTGGCAAGCACAAGCAATACGTCGCCGCCCTCAATGACCGTCTGGCCTGTAGGAATGACATACCTGTCCCCTCGGGAAATCAGCACAATCAGACACTTGCCCGGCATATGTAATTCCATGAGCCGTTTGCCGACCGCTTCTGAAACATAAGGAACGATCAAATCGGTCAATTCCGCATCGATGCCTTCTATCTTCTCGAATTCAATGGGATAGCGGCGCTTGTTGGCCATGGGGGCGCCAACATTCAGGATCCGCGAAACAAGAGGAATGGATGTCCCCTGAATCAAAACCGAGGTCAGAACGACAAAGAAAACCACGTTGAAGATCGTATCCGCCTGCGAAATGCCTGCAAGCAAAGGGAAGGTGGCCAGGACGATCGGCGCCGCTCCCCTGAGACCTACCCACGCCACCATGATCTTTTTTCTCAAGACCATCGGGAACGGCAGAAGACACGCCAAGACGCTGACGGGACGGGCCAAAACCATAAGGACAATCGCAATCAAAAGGCCGGCGCCCATGACCGGTAAAAGATGGGATGGAAAAACCAAAAGACCCAGTGTCAGGAACATCACGATCTGCATGAGCCAGGCAAGGCCGTCGTGGAACCTCATGATCATTTTTTTGTTGAGGAACTCGTGCTTCCCCATGATCAATCCGACCAGAAAAACCGCCAGAAACCCGTTGCATTGCAAAAGCGCAGCCAGCGAATACGTCAGGAGCACCAGCGAAACCGTCAAAACGGGATAGAGACCGTCGAATTCTAATTTCAGGCGGTTGATGATCCAGACGCTCGTCTTGGCCATCACATATCCCACAAGCGCCCCTCCGCCCATATCCAGCACAAACCGGGACGCCAAGGTGGCGACGCTTGTATTTTTCGCCGTCAGCATGCCGATAAAGCTGAGGGTCAGAAAAACGGCCATGGGATCGTTACTGCCGGACTCCAGCTCCAAAAGCGGCTTGAGGGGGCTCTTGAGGCTGATGTGCCTGGACCGCAAAACGCTGAAGACGGCCGCCGCATCCGTGGAAGAAACGATGGCGCCGAGCAATAACCCCTCCAGCAACGAAAATCTCAGGATAAAAACGGAGAAGACCCCGACGATGAAGGCCGTCAGGAAAACGCCGGCCGTCGCGAGGAAAAAACCCGGCAAGGCCACGGGGCGGATCTCTTTCCAGCTGGTGTCCAGGCCGCCTGAAAAAATAATGAAGATAAGCGCGACGATGCCGATCGTCTTCGCCAGAGACGGATCGTCGAAATAGATCCCGCCGGGACCTTCGAATCCCGCCAGCATCCCGATGACCAAAAACAACAATAACGCCGGGACGGCGAACTTATCCGAAAGCTTGCTTGAAAAAATACTGATCAAAATCAGTATGGACACCCAGAGCAAAATGAACTCAATGGATACCGGCATCAAGCCCCCTCTTCATTCCCGCGGGACTCTGCGGTCGGCACAGGTGTGAATGACGATAAATCATAAATGCCGAGCTTCTTTTCAAGGGCCTCCACGCGGCTGACGATCTTATCGAAACCGCCATCCCCGAAATGCCTGACCTCCTCCTGCTCGAAGATATCACCCAGCATATCGTATTCGGAAAGATATGTCAGGGCGTGGAAAGTCGGGAACACAACAGTGTCTTCACGGGCCTTATGGGGGCGGTACATCCGGATAAATGCGCGCATCGACGCCATCAATTTCTTTTTTTCATCCGGGCTTCGAAGGTTTTCGCAGGAAACAATATCCTTGACCAGCAAGCGCCCCGCCTCGTGCTGACGCTGGAGCGTCCCAATCAATTCCTCAAGCGCCCGCGCATACCGGAATTTCACGAATACATATTTTTCCTCGAGCCTCTCGTGATAATCCTGGATGAAATCCCGGATGATATCTGTTGCGGAACGAAGGGTCTCGGACGGGAAAGGCTTGTCCGCCTCCATCCGTCTCAAAAGCTCTTCATATATGAGAAGAACCCGGTCAAGGACGCCGTGTTCCCGCATCAGGTCTTCGATGGCGGAAATGCTTGTCTCTTCGTACGCGGCCATGACCTTGTCCGGCGACGGTGCTGAAGCAGGCTTAAGCTCCTCGGCAAAAACAAACGGCACGGCGATCATCCATAACGCGCCGGCAACTGCAAAACCAAAAATTTTATGATGAAACACACACCCTCCTTATTCAATCTTTGTGCCTGTATTTAATGACCCTTACCTTCTCCAGCGTGATTAATCCTTCGACGACGACCTCGTCAAGAAAAGGCAGGATTTTGTTGAGATTTTCTTCGGTGTCGACGATCTCGATGACGACGGGCAGATCTTCAGACAGCCGTAACAATTTTGCCGTATGCATGCGGCTGTCGGCGCCGAATCCCATGATCCCGCGTAAAACCGTCGCGCCTGCCAGGTTCAGTTCACGCGCCTTCAGGACAATCTGCTCATAAAGGGCTTTCCCTTGATGCACGTCGCTCTCCCCAACGAAAATCCTCAATAACATTCCTTCCTGCGGCAATTTCATGGAAGAACCTCCTATTTAAAGAAGCCCAGAAACATCCTGGCCAGGGCATAGCCGATAAAAACCAGAAAAATCCCACAGAGATTGGAAATGAGAATATTCAGGAGCGCGATATGATGCTCGCTGTCCCGGAAAAGATTGAAATTTTCCAGCGCGAACGTTGAAAATGTCGTGAATCCCCCCAGGACGCCGATAAAAATGAACAGGCGCACCTGAGGAGAGATGGCTGCACCCTCAAAAAGCCCCCAGAGGAATCCGATGACAAAAGAACCCGCCAGATTCACCACAAGGGTACTGATGGGAAAAATGCCGTATGAATATTTATAATCCAACCCGGAAACGATGTAGCGCAAGACCGTGCCGATGGCGCCGCCAAGACCGATCAGAAAAAACTTCATGACATATCCTTCATTAATGGGGCCAAGAATGAAAAATAACTTGTCCTCATTATACAGGAGAACCACCGAAAAACAAAATGCCCCGTAAGGCGGTATACCTTCCTGGAAAAATACTGGATCCGGCTGGGAGAACTATCGGGGCAGGGAAATGTCTGCGACAAGGATGCGACCCGCGTAAAAAGGGCCGTCGTGACGGACAAGGCCTGTTTTGGGATATCCGAACGTCACGGTCACGGAGGCACGGATGCAGGCGCCGGGGGCGCGCCCTGTCAACGCATCGAGACCTGAAGGGACATCCAGCGAAACAACGGGTCTGCCGGACGCATTGACGGCGGCGATCACCTCATCGTAAGGAGGTCTGGGCGCGCCCCTAAAACCGATACCGAAGACAGCATCAACGACACAGGCGCAACGTTTAAGGCTTCGACGCAAGGTCCGGATATCTGCGGTCGTGGCGATCCGGTGGACAGGACAACCCCATCTCTTGAGGATGTCCCTGTTGAGACGGGCGTCATCCGTCAACCCCTTCGCCCCATCCATCACGAATGCCTCGACACCGATACCCTTATTCATGAGATGGCGGCAGGCGACAAAACCATCGCCGCCGTTGTTGCCGCGGCCGCAAATGCAAGCCACCCGTCTCTTCTGGCCCCTGGTCAGCCGCGCTACCGCTTCGGCGGCGCTGCGGCCGGCGTTCTCCATCAGGATCAAAGACGGAAGGCCGTATTTCTCCTCGGCCAGCCGGTCCAACCGTTGCATGGCCGCAGGCGTGATATATCTTTGCATTTTTTTCGGATTTTCAAGGCGCCGCGGCCGTCCTTTTGCCATCATCCCTCCAGCACCTGTTCAATTCTGGAAATCAACTCATCCATTTCTATGGGTTTTACAAGAAAATCAACAACGCCCAACTCTTTCATGGCAAGCCTATCCTTCTTTGTATCAAGCGCCGAGATCACGATCACGGGAATATCCTTTGCCGCAGGATCCGTGCTCAGCATTTTACACGCCTCGACGCCCCCTGTCTTCGGCATCAGGATATCGAGAAGAATCACGTCGGGACAAAAAGACTTCACCAGAGACACGATGCCGGTTGCATCCGATACCGTCACGACCTCAAAACGGCCCGTCTGCTCCAGGTTGATTTTCGTTATCTTAAGAAAATCCTGTTCATCATCCACGACCATCACTCTTTTCTTTTCCATCTCATCTCCTGTCTTCTCTAAAAACTTTGAAAAGAATGGTGAATTTCGTTCCTTTGCCTTTTTCGCTTTCTGCGCCGATCAAGCCGTTGTGCATCTCGACGATGTTCTTGGCAATCGAAAGACCCAGCCCTGTCCCCTCCGACCGGTCTTTTGTCGTAAAGAACGGGTCGAATATCTTGCTGAAGATATCCGCATCCATTCCCGTGCCGGTATCTTCTATTTCTACCGCCAGGGCTGTTTCCCCCGGCCTGAAACCGTCCTCTTTTCTGCTCCCCACTCTATTTTCAAACATCTTCATCTCTGACAAATAAGAACGGACATAAAGCTTGCCGCCTTGAGGCATGGCGTCCAGGGCATTGTTGAATAAATTGACGAAAACCTGCTCGATCTTGCCCCGATCCAGATATATTTTTGGAAGCCCCTCTTCCAAGTCGCAGACAGGCTCCACGACAAGAAGCTTGAGCCTATGTCTCGTCAACTCAAGGGCGCTCTCAATGACAACGTTGATATCCTGCCGTTCCAGCTTTAATTCTTCGGCCCTGGAAAAATCAAGAAGCGCGCGCACGATACCGTCGGCCCTCTTGACGCTGCTTTTCATCATTTGGAGTATCTCGCGGTTGCCATCTTCTACGGCCGTCAGCTTCCCCTCAAGGTAATTGATCCCCTGGAGGATGATCCCGAGGGGATTTTTAACCTCGTGCGCGATGCCGGAAGCCATCCTGCCTATGGCCTCCATCTTCTCGGCCTGGACAAGCTGGGCCTGGGCCTCTTTTAATTTTTCCAGGCTCTTTTCCAACCTCTCCCTGATCTGCTTGTTATCTTCCAGCATGCTTGTGGTCATTTCACGGAGCTTAATCTCTTCTGCCAGGGCCTGGCTCAGCTTTTCTTCGGCTTTCTTGCGGTCGGTGATATCGCGGATGACGGCCAAATAAAACCTCTTCTTGTCGGCATCAAAGGCATTGACGCTGATCTCGACCGGAAATTTTTCCCCGCTCTTGCGCACATGCACCGTTTCAAAAAGAACACAACCTCCCTCATGGACCGGCGCAATCTGTCGGCTGAACGCCTCCTGGACTTCAGATGCGCGCAAAAAAGTCGCATGCTTCCCGACCAGATCATCGCGACTATAGCCATAAACATCCTCGGCGCGCTCGTTGACTTCCAGAATGTTAAAATTCTCGTCAAGCAAGATGATCAGATCGTTGGCATACTTCGTCAAATACCCCAGACGCTTGGTGTATTCCAGGATCTTCCTTTCCGCCTGTTTGCGCTCGGTGATATCGCGGAATGTCCAGATACGCCCGAAGTATTTTCCATTCTTATCTATGACGGGCGAAGAATATCTCTCAAAAATCATCCCGTCCTTAAACTCGACTTCGTCCTTGCTTGTTTCGCTCCTGTGGGCATAAAGATAATCGACCTGGGCCAAAAATTCCTTGGGATTCTTCACCCTGCTCGCCGCGAATTGCAAAAGTGCCGCGTCATTCTTATCGGTGACAACGGCCTGCGGCACCTGCCATAGCTTAAGCAACCGTTTATTCGTTAGAGATCTCTGTCCGTTTTCATCAACGACAAGCAGTCCATCCAGGGACGCTTCTGTCTGGGCTTCCAGGAATTCGGTCTTTCGTTTTAACTCCTCTTCCATCCTTTTGCGCCTAGTGATGTCAATGCCGTAAAGATTGGCGTAGCCGGATCCGCCGACCGGCGTCACATAAAAAGAATATACCTGTTGGCCGTAAGGAATATCGACATGCTGGCCCAAACCGGTCTCTAATGCCTTGAACGCCAGGTCCCTTAAGTGAAGCGGCGCCAGCTGCGCCATTTGCAAGCGCCAGTCCGCCAGTTGATCCAGGCCGGCCCGGTTGACGAAAAGCAATCTGCCGTCGACGGAAATGCGCAAGATCGGACGGGGGCTCTCGTCAAGGAACTTTGCCAGACTCTTGATCTCCTCGTCGATCTGCCTGCGTTTGGGAATATTAGAATAGATCGACACCACAAGGCCCGACGGCAATCTTAAGATATAATTCTCAGTCCAATGCTCGATCCGCTGGTCTTTATAGAGGGTGCCGGGGAGATATTCCGATGCGCCGCTGCTCCAGACCCGGCGCAAGACCTCCAAGAGACCGATATCTGCCGCGGCAGGAAACACCTCAGTGATCTTTTTGCCGATAATGCCTTGCCGTTTCACCTGCGATATCTTCTCTCCTGCCTTATTCAGATTAACAAAGACAAAATTCCGCCCCTCCTCGACCGCCCGAAAGATGGCCATGCCGTCGGCCATATTCTCAAACAGCTTCTGGAAGTTTTCCGTGCTCTGCTGCAACGCCATCCGCGAGGCCAAAAGCCGCATCTTTTCCAGCCTATCCCTCTGTTGGATGAGCAAAAATGCCCCCACTATCATGAAGAGCAATAGGGTAACGATCGCTGGAGGAAGGGAATGATAGATGATAAGCGCTGTCCAGTGACGCGCCGCAATATCCACGCCGAGCACGGCAATGATCTTGCCTGTTTCCGGATGGACGATCGGGACCGCCGCGCTGACCCATCGCCCCCACCGGTCCGATGCCGGCCCTACGACAACTTCCTTGCCGGTCACAAAGACATCCTGCATGGGCCTAGAGATTTCTGTATAGATCTGGCCGGGAGGCGAATAATCCTTTGAACTAGGCGGTTCCGAATCTACGAAGAAAAAGACTTGACCGTCCGGCCGCCGGCCCATCAGGTAGGTGAAACGACATTCGGGGTTGGAGAAACGCGCCAGGCTCAATTGTTCCTTCAGGCGCTGATAATCGGGAGAAACAAGGTCGGCTTCGGAACCGCTTAAACGCAAAATGCGCCAAGGGTCGATGGCGCTCCTCAAGATGCGCGCCCCGACCATGAAATCTTCGCGCATGCGCCTGTCTTCGATGCGGAAAACCCATCCGGTCAACACCGTCCCCGCGGCCAAAAACAGAAGAATCGCAGCCAAAAGGGGTTTGTTAAATTTTATCTTCATGCAATCACGACCTGTGCCGCGAGGGCTTCTTCGATTCCGATGCCGCCCTCTCGCCTCTCATGACGAACTGTCTTTGTTCAAAAGGACCTTTTCGATCTTGGCGACAAGATCATCGTTCTCAATGGGCTTTACGAGATAATCCACGACTCCTTTGCCGTAAGCGGCGCGTTTGTCTCCGTCTTTGGCCAGGGAAGAAAGAACGATAATAGGCACTCCCTCGCCCAGCGGATCCCTATTCAGCATCTCGCATGCCTCCAGTCCGCCGAGGCCGGGCAACAAGAGGTCGAGCAGGATCACCTCGGGCTTGAACATATGAAGCGTCTCGATAAGGTCCTTGGCATCCGCCAAGGTCTCAACCGTAAACTTGCCGGTCCCTTCCAGGTTCAACTTCAATAATTTACGGAGGTTCTCCTCATCATCCACAACCAGAACCCTTCTCTTTTCCATCCAGACTCCTCCTTGGCTCTTCTCGCACGAAATGAGATGTGTTTTATCTTTGGGACAACCAGGACCTGGCAATCCTCATAAGAAACCCAACAAGGCAGGCCGCCGGAAAGAATCATAGACCGGACTTCAATGTCCGGTCTGCAAGTTGATCAATCTCTTTCTTCAACAATTCAGGCAACGACAGGATGTTGGTGTCTACAAAACCGCGGATGATAAGGGATTGCGCTTTATCTTTGGAAATCCCTCTGGAACATAAATATTCGATCTCCTCTTTGGAGATCTTGCCGATCGCCGCCTCATGGGACATATCCACATCCCTGTATTCGGTCTCGAGCTCCGGAATAGCATGGATCCTGCCTTTTTCGTTGACGACAAGCCCCCGGCATTCCAAATGCGCCTTGATATCGGGTGAGGCGGCCTTGAGGTGGCCGCGCGCAGTAACCGATCCTCCTAAGCTGACGGCCCGCGAGATGATTTCCGCCGAAGACCCCCTCCCGTTGAAAATGACGCGCGAGCCGATGTCCTGGGCCGAACCTTCATGGGCCGCCATGAGCGAGCTGAAATGCGCAATGCTCATCTCGCCCAATACGGCCGTCGGATACATGGTGATATTCCTGACAGGGTCCAGGCAGATGTAGTTGGAGATAAACGTCCCTCGCTTGTCGACAAGGGCGATGCTCTTGGGCTCCACGTTCGTATCTTTTGTCCAGCTATGGATCATGGTGAAATTCACATAAGCCCCTTCGCCGACAAAAAACTCCGAAATACCCAAGTGATACGCTTCCTGTGAGGCGCTATGCGCCGTACAGCCGGTAATGATATAGACTTTTGACCCGGGTTCGGCGATGATGAGATTATGGACCTTCTGTTTGAAATTCGCCTTCTTGAGATAGAGGCACGCCTGCACGGGAAAAAGCACGGTCCTGCCGGCCTTGATCCTGATGTAATAACCGCCGGATGTTTCTTTCGGATATTCCCGGTCCAACGCCGCAAAGGCCTTACCGTAGTATGACGCGGCGTCGGGAACAGTCTTCAAGGCCTCATCGATCCCCATGACCTCGATATCCTCATGGAGCGTCTTATGCAGGAGCAAATCGCTGTCCTGCTGGATAAAAGAACCGGCGCGCTCCTTCTCGGATGCATCATAACCGATGCGCTCCAGACGGCGGGCTTCCTCTTTTCCGAGACGGGCATCCTTATCAGCCATAAGGTTCATTGTCCCCGGCAGGTGCGGCACTTTTCATAACCGAATTGACGGATGTCTTCAAAAACCTTGCGCGGATCATCATAACAGCGGATATCGCGGTCCATCAACACGCAGGCGTGTTGGGCGTCGACATAATCCAAGACATAACCGGTGTGCGTGATGATGAGCGAGGCCACGGCATGCTCGCGGATAAAGGCATTGAGCACCCTGCCCATCATGGCGATATTTTCGATGTCGACGCCCGATTCAGGCTCATCCAGAAGCAAAAGCTTCGGCTTTTGGGACAAAACCTGAAGAAGCTCCGAACGCTTCATCTCGCCTCCGGAAAAATTCACATTAAGGTCCCTGTCCATCAGTTCCCCGACGTTGAGCTTATCGACAAAGATGTCTTCCTGCGCCGGCCGCCGCGTGACCAGTTCCACCATCTGGCGCAGCTTGATCCCCCTGATCTTCGGCGGGTTCTGGAAAAGGACGCCGATGCCTTTTTTGGCGCGTTCATCCGTCGACAAACCGTTGATCACCTCTCCTCCGAAGACGATCTTCCCCCGGGTGATCGCATAATTCTCAAATCCCATGATGGCCTTGATCAACGTGGATTTTCCGGAACCGTTGGGCCCGAACAAAACAAGGGTGCTGCCCGAGGAAATCTCCAGGTTAAGATTTTCCAAGATCACCCGGCCGCCCACTTCCACCGTCAGGTTTTCGATCTTCAAACTGTTGTCCATGCCGACCTCTGGAGCCCCATGGGCCCGCCCTTGCCCCGGCCGCAGAAGATTAGTGTCCGCGCGGCCGTTTTTTCTCAAGGCTCGACGCCAATGACCTGGCCACCAAGGGATTGAGCGCCGCTGGCGGCAAGCCCATGATCCTGACCACTTGTCCGCACATGGCCATCAGGTCCGCCGTCGGATACTCGTTGACCACCTCAAACACCGCCCGCTGAATGCTTCGAAGAAAAATAAGACTCTCATCCAAGGCCCGGAGCACCTCGGGACCCCGTTTCGGCTCATCCCAGGAAGAAAGCAATGTCTCGACGCCTCGCATATATTTCAACTTATTGACAGACCGCACGCATGCTTCATTATCGTCATAAATGGGCAACTGTCCCGGCAGGAGGACGGCATCCGCACAGAACAGCACCTTCTGCTTGCGCAGGAACAATGATAGCGAACCCCTGGAATGCCCCGGCGTATGAAAAACCTCCATGTCAAAACCGCCCCCCAATCCCAGGACATCTCCGTCTTTAAGTATCCGATCAACCTTGACAGGGGCGGCGACAAGCGTCTCGAAACCAGCCACCGGCCTTTCCCTGAACTGCAAATCGATATCTTCTATCCAGTTTTTCTCCGAGAGATGCGCCGCCACCGTGCACGCTGTGGCTTCCCGGATTGCGTGCGCGGCGCCCATATGGTCCGGATGGCTATGCGTCAGGACCAAGATGGAAATGTCCTGCGGCTTGCGGCCGATAGATACAAGATAATCAAAAATGATCTTCTGACTCCCAGCAACGCCGCTGTCGATCAGGCAGACGGCATCGCCGCACACCAGATAACAATAAACAAACCGTTCCAGGAAATTGTCCGGTCCGACGGGAAGTCGAAATGGAATCTTTAAAGCATGGACGCCTTCGGCGACCCTCATGGCTGGCATCCCTCCAGGATAACGGACCTGGTTTCGGTTGACGTCTCCCTCAGGGGGGCAACCGCCGAATATTCTGGAGACGCGAAACACTTCTTTAAATCCTCCAGCGAATCGAACGCGATCACAACCATCCGTTCCGGCGTCCAGCCTCCGAACATGGGCGTGACGCGGCCGCCCCTGACCAGATAACGGCCGCCATGACGGCGCACGATACCATAAACTTCATCGACATACCGGCCGTATTTTTCCTTGTCTTTGATCTTGATCTCTATCACCATGTAAACTTTCGGCCCCTTCATGTTTTTTCTCCCGCAAAATCAATCTCCGCCTCCGCCGCCCTGAAGGCCCGGTTTTCGAACGGCGGCATAAGATGGCCCCCCTTGCCTTTCTTCAAATATTCCAGCACATTATGTCATCTTCTGGGCCGTTTTTCAACTGAGGCCATGCCTGCAAAACTTCACGACCCCGGGCCGGAGACCGACTCCAGAGACCCTCCTGCCAGGATCTTCAAGACTTCGTAAGCGGCAACAAGGCCGAATATGCCTGTCATATAGCCAATAGAGCCGCGCGGCGTGCGCTTGCGGCCTCTCCTTAGCGTCTCTTCGTCCCCTTCTTCGCCCAAGGTCCCACGAGGATTCTGGGTCCCGTAAACACACACGATCCCTTCAGGAATACCGTTCTTCTTGAGGCGCTTGCGGATCCTGCGGGCCAAAGGACAAATTCTCGTCTCGGAAATATCGGCGACACGGACACAAAAAGGGTCTGTCTTGTCGCAGGCGCCCATGGAAGAAACAACGGGGATCCCATGGGTGACGCAGAACTTAAGGAGCTCTGTTTTGGGATTCAAGCTGTCGATGGCGTCAATCACCGCATCCGGGGCCGGATCCAGGAGCTCGTTTAAATTTTCCGGGCCGGCAAAGGCCTGCTGCGCCACGACTTGGCAATGCGGATTGATATCAAGGACCCGCTCGCAGGCGACCCCTGTCTTGGATTTACCCAAGGTGGACTCCAAAGCAAAGAGCTGACGGTTGAAATTCGTGGGCTTGACCTCGTCGAAATCGACGAGGGAAAAAGACCCTACTCCTGCGCGGGCCAGGGCCTCCAGGGCAAAAGACCCCACGGCACCCAGTCCGACGACGGCCACAGAGCTTTGCTTAAAACGGTGAACTGCATCCTTCCCGAGCAATAAAGCGGTCCTGGAAAAACGCCCCGGATCCTCTCTCATGCCCCCTCCTGAAAATCTTTCGGAGGGCCGCTGAACTTGCCGGCTCCAAAGACCAAGCCATCGCGAGACATAATTCCCTCACAACTTCCTGCCGCGCCGCACCACGAATTCCTTGAGGATACCCGCAACTTCATCGTCGCTTGTCTGCGAAAAATCGCCGTAAAACTGGCTGATCCCGGCCAGATACATCGGCACCTGCAGGACAACAAGCTCGTCGGCGGCGCCGGCAAGGATTTCGACGGCATCGCCCGATACGACAGGCAGGGCGGCGATGAGACGTTGCGGTTTCTCCTGTCTCAACGACCAGAGCGTTGCCAACATGGTCGCGCCTGTGGCCGCACCATCATCCGTCACAATCACCAAGCGGTCCGTGATAGAGGCCTTCGGCCTGACTTTTCTGTACTGCTGTGCGCGTTCCTTGATGGCACCTGCCTGCCGCGTCTTCTCCCGCTCGATATAGTCCTCGTCGGCTCCCACCTGGGCCGCCAAAGCGCTGTTCAGATAAACCTGTCCGCTTTCCGAGAGAGCGCCGATAGCCAATTCAGGCTGAAGCGGCGCGCCGATCTTCCGCGTCAGAGCGACATCCAGGTCTGCCTCGATCGCCCTGGCGATCTCTGCAGCCACGACAAGGCCGCCGCGCGGAATGCCGAGGACAACGGCATCTTTTCCCCGAAATTCTTTCAACGCTTCCGACAGGATCCTGCCGGCTTCCCTGCGATCCTGGAAAACACGGTCTTCATGAGAAAAAATACGCGTCCTGCCCATAGGTCACCCCCGCAAAACAAACCGTCAGGTCAATTCCTGTGTATCCGCCATATAGCACAAAGACCCGGACGGGTTCCGCAGAAAGCGAAACACCGCCACAGCAGGTGGCGCACTTGCTAGACCGATGAAGCAAGGTGTGGCCCTTCAGATGGGGCCAGGTGCAGCCAGAGATCCGAAAAGCGCCGTGGCGTTGGCAGTCGTCAGGACAGCAACGTCTTCCAGGGTGACTCCGAGGACTTCAGACACTGTCTGCGCCGCCAAAAGCAGATGCGACGGTTCATTCAATCCTGTTGAGCCGGCGGGCGGCATATCCGGCGAATCTGTTTCGATCAAAAGCCTGTCTCTGGGAACGACCCGCAGGGCGCGGCGGCCCCGTGTATTGCCCGAACGCGTGATTGAACAGGAAAAAGAAAAATAAAGACCATAAGTTTCAAGAGACGGCACCATCTCCGCGCTCCCCGAATAGGAGTGGATGACACCGCCGGCATCCAACGGGCCGAAATCCTTCAAGACATCCAGCAAGACATCCCACCCCCTGCGGCAATGGATCGACACAGGACGCCGGAGTGTCCGCGCCAGCGCCAGTTGCGCCAGAAAAATCTCTCTTTGATCCTGTTCATCAAAATCCTTCAGGCCGTGGTCCAGCCCGATCTCCCCGACGCCTGATGGCATGCGCTTGAGGAACCCTTCCAAATTCTCCAGCCATCTGGAAGAACGATTCTTGATATGCCAGGGATGGAGGCCGAAAGAAGGAACGATCTCGGCAGGATATTTTCCCCGGAGGGCGGCCACGGCTTCCCAGTCATCTTCCGCCGAGCCGCAGCACACCAGACGACAGACCCCTTTGGCTTTGGCCCGGGCCATGAGGGCCCCCGCATCACTCCTGATCCTCTCATCTTGCAGATGACAATGGGCGTCGACAAACGAAATCATGTGGAGCCCCACGGTTTTACAGCCATGGCCCCTTTTCGTGCCGGGCTTCCGCCGTAGGGCGGAATCCCGCCCGAATGCCATGGCGATGTCTTGAGACATCGCCAATCTCCACCTTTACAGGTGGGGCATTCTGGGTGCGGGGGAAAGATCACGGCTCCCCCTTAAACAAGCGCCACCTGTCCATGACGGCGTGTGAGCATTTTTTATACGCGTAAAAAGACGGCTTGGGCGTAAAATCCCAACGGACCAAACCGAAGAAATCGACACCGCTTTTGAAGTGCCCCAGGTTGTCCCGGAAAAACGCCCAGAAAACCTTCTCGACATCGTCTAAACCCGTCAACCGCTCATACACATCTCCCGCCCATGCGGCCTGTTGTTTTTCCGTCGGACTGATACCTTCCCACCAGGCATTGTCCTTATTGGGCCGTTCAACGCCCGGAGCGCCGATCTCCGTGATCCAGATCTTCTTGTCCTGGTCGCCGTTCTTATCCATCTCGCGGCGGACATTGCGACATATCGCCAGGACCTGCGTCATGGCCCCGGCACGAAGCGGATTTGCAAAGGGATGGATATTGACGACATCGAAATAATCTTTCCCGCCGTTGCGATAGACGTTCTTGATCGCATAATAACCGCTGTTCGTCATGCCGCCCAAGACGATCTTGCAGGAGGGGTCGGCGGCTTTGGCGGCCTCGTACACTTTCTTGAGGAGCTCCGTATAACGCTTCATGTCGTCCTGAGGAACCCAGTAAGTCCTCGAATCCGGCTCATTCCAGATCTCCCAATACTTGATCTTGTTTTTGTAACGGGAAATGACTTGGCGGACATAACGGACAAAAGTCTCGTCGTCGTAGGGAGGATAATTCCAGGCCTTGCCGGCCCAGCTGACGGAATAGCCCAGGATCCCCAGGATGCGGACCTGGCGTTCCGTCAGAAGATTGACGATATAGTCGTATTTCTCAAAATCCCACTCGCCGGGCCGCGGCTCGATGTCCTGCCACAAAAAATCAAAACGCACCATCCCCACGCCGGCGTCTTTCATGAGATCGACGACCTTTTTCAGGGCGTCACAGTTGTATTTATAAGCATTCCAGTCGTGATACCAGCTCAGGAAAGCCAGGACGGCAAATGGATCGTAGCCGTTTTCGCGCCAGTCCATTGGCGAAGGATCATAGACATCGTCCACGCCGTCCCCGTCGCTGTCCGTGGCCGTCCGCCACGGAATGGAATAATCCTGATTGAGGGCGACGATCGCCCGCTTTTCCTCTTCGTTCGGAACAAGGTGGGCGTTGCGCCTATTCCATTCGGAGATTTTGGTATGCGTTGCGGTAGCATAGGCAGGCCGTGTCCAAAAAGAAAAAACGGCAAAAAGGACGATCAGCGACGCAAGACCGGAAAAAAGGCAAATACCGCAACTCAACACAGAAGGTCGTTCCATGGCGCCTCGATCGTATTTGTCTAGGACCTTCTCTTCCTGGCGGCATAATGATCCCGCCAAAAGTCCAGAAGATCTTTCAAGGTTTTCTCAAAAGGTATCTCGGGTTCCCAGCCCGTCGCCTGCTTGAATTTTGTGCAATCAGGGATCTGGAGCGTCACGTCCGAAGGCCGCAGGAGCGCCGGATCGACCTTGATGGAGATCTTTTTGTCCGTCATGCTCAAAAGTTTCTTGAGCATCTCGCCCACAGTCATTGAGATGCTTCCGCCGATATTGTAGACCTCGCCGGGCTTGCACTTCTGGACGAGAAGCCAGTAGGCACGGACCGTATCCCGCACGTCGGCGAACGTGCGGATGCTTTCAAGATTGCCGACTTTCAGGACAGGCTCCTGGATGCCGGCCTCGATCCTGGCGATCTGGCGCGCGAAAGCAGACGTGACGAAGACCTCTCCCCGACGGGGTCCCGTATGCGTGAACATGCGCGTCGTGATGATGCGCAAACCGTAAGACAAGCCGTATTGGGATGCCAGCATGTCCTCGCCTACCTTGCTGACCGCATACGGCGAAGCAGGCCGGAAAGGCTGCGATTCCTTGATCGGGACCTCGTTCTCGCGCACCTGGCCGTAGACCTCCGAAGAACTACAGATGTGGATCACAGGGTCGATCTTGGCATAACGCACGGCCTCCAGGAGATTGACCGTGCCGCAGACATTCGTCTCGATAGTATTGACGGGCGCGCTGAAACTGGTCATGACGTAAGACTGGGCAGCCAAATGAAAAATGATATCCGGCCTGACCGAAGCGATCAAATCCTGGACGGACTTGGCATCCAACAGCTCGCAATAATGGAGTTGGATCTTTTCAATGATATGTTCGATGTTTTCGACCGGAGAGCGCCAGCGGCGCGTCCCGTGGATCTCGATGTCCCTGTCGTTGAGGGAAAGAATGTAGTCAGCTAGGTGACTGCCGACAAACCCCGTGATTCCCGTGATCAGCACTTTTTTCTTCATGATATAGCTCCCTGATTTGCCCTCTGCCCTTCTGTTATCTTTAGTCATTCTTCTGGCGCCGGCGGCGCCGAAGTTCAGACCTTTTCAATCGTCACAATCATGGCGTGGCCCAAAAGGAACAAAAAAGGCCTCGCCAGCGCTTCCAGGGCGTTGACCGCCCCGAACAAGACCCGCGGCACAAAAGGCCGGAAACTCAAGCCCCCGGAAAGCGTATATCTCAAGAAATCATGATAAACGATTGATTTGATCCTCAGGCGCGGAAATCTCCTCTCGAATATCCGCCGGTCCCTCCTGAAAATGATGGCAGGCATGGCCATGTTGGCGCCTTTCAACCTGCCTGTGCCGTCCTCCTCGGTCAGGCGCCACATCTTCACCGTTTTGTCCGTGTGCTCGTGATGGAAATGCCTGTTCATGAAATACCCGAAAGGCGTGGATGACGGCTCGTTACAAACAAACACGCCGCCCGCGACCAGGACACGGTCGATCTCGGCGAGGCACCGTTCGGGCTCGGGAATATGGTGCAAAACGGCGTTGGCGTAGACGGCCTTTAAGGACGCGTCGGCAAACGACAGCTTCGAGGCATCCTCGACTCTGTCAATCCCTTCGCCGGCGACGACGTCCGAGGTGATGACGGACGGGATGATCTCCTTCAAAAACCCGCCGCCGGAACCGATCTCCAGGGAAGGCTGCGGCAGCCCCCTCACGCCCTCTTCGGCTTTTTTAAAAGAACCGTAAATGAAAAGATAATGCCTTTTTAAAAGCGGATTGCCTTCGATGATGCGGCGATGGATCCCGACCGCCTCCCGGGAGTCCAGGTCGAGCTGGCCGACCAGGGGATGCGCATAGTGTGTTTGGAGATAATCTTTGAGAGTCATGACAAGGCGTTTTTGATTCACCCTGATTTGCCGAACCACGCAAAGATCCTCGACATTTACCTTCAAAAAAACCTTTTGGTACATGTCGAGGATTAATTCAGCCATGCAACTTACCCTCGTTCGCTTCACTCACTCGCGTAAGTTACGGCTTCAGTGAAGCCCCCCTGGTCTAAAGACCAAGGCTTCCTCCTGAGCAGAACTTCACAACTGTGTTCATCCCACGGGCCTGCCCTGCCCGAGACAGGGCGAGCCCGGGGATTTCTGCGAAGGATTAAAAATTATTGTCCGGCCTGTAGTAGATGACCTGGCTGCCCAAATCGTCGAACTTGAAAGGCACGCGCAACAAAGCTTTCATCTTCTTCTTGAATGAGGCCTGCCGTTCGGGTCTGACGAAGAAAAGCATGAACCCGCCGCCGCCGGCGCCTAGGACCTTGCCGCCGATGGCGCCTGCGCGCCGCGCCGCCAGATAAATCTCGTCGATGCGGGAATTAGTGATCTTGCTCGAAAGCGTCCTCTTGATCTGCCAGGACTCATGGAGAAGCCTGCCGAAGGCGTCAAACCCGTCGCCCGGCTTGTTCAAGATGTCCATCGCCCGGCCGACCATGGCATACATCTCTTTGAGCTCTTTCTTTTTGGCGGGAATGTTCTTGATCTGTTCTCCGGCGATCTCCGAGGCCAGCCGGGAGAAACCCGTAAAATACAGCAAGAGATGGCCCTGAAAAATCTTGAGCCTTTTATTATCCAGCGTCACCGGGGTCACTTCGACGTTCTTGGCCCCCTTGAACTCGATCTTATTGAACCCGCCGAACGCCGTGATCACCTGGTCCTGGGAACCGACGTTCTCCTTCATCCAGTTCTGCTCGATATCGATGGCTTCCAGCGCCAGCTGTTTTTTCGACACCATCCTGCCCATGACGGCATAGAGGCCGTGAAGGAGCCCCACGGTAAAAGACGAACTGGAACCGATCCCGGTACGGGCCGGAAGATCTCCGACGTGCTGGACGCTGATGCCTTTTTTGATCCCCATAAAACGCAGCGTTTCGCGCACGGCCGGATGTTCGATCTCGGAAATCTTTTTCACCATCTCGCGCTTGGAATAGACGATGCGGTAATTGCAGTCAAAAAACGGCGGCAGGTAACCGACAGTCAGATAACAGTATTTATCGATGGTTGTCGCCAGTGTCGCGCCGGGATGCTCCCTGTACCAATCCGGATAGTCCGTCCCGCCTCCGAAAAATGAGATACGAAACGGTGTTCGGCTAATGACCATGTAAATCCTCCTTGAGCCCGCCGCTGGCGGGCTCAATCCCGAAGCGTCTCTTGAAATTTTATGACTGCCCGCCTGAACCCTGTGAAGGCTGGATGCAGTCATAAAATTTCAAGAGAGAAACGCGAGGGATTTAATTCTTCTGATTTTTCTCCGCCACTGGCGGAGCCAAACTATTCCCTCCTCCCCAGCTCGTCCCTTTTTGACAAGATGGGGTCCTTCGCAGGCCAGGAGATGTTAAAACGCGGATCGTCCCATTTAACGGTAAACTGCTTGCCGGGATCGTAATAAGTGGATTGTTTGTAGTGAAAGATCGCCCTCTCGCTCAGGACAAAATGGCCGTTGCCGAATTTGGGAGGCACCAGCACCTGGTGCCTGTTCTTGTCGGAGAGCGTGAAAGACTGCCATTTGCCGAAATCCGGGGAGCTCTTATCGAAATTCAGGACGACAAGATAGAATTCCCCGTGAAGGCATGAGATCAGTTTCCACGTCAGCTCATCGCCGTGGATGCCGCGCAGGACATTCTTGTAAGACATTGAGATATCATCCTGGATGAAGGCGACCTCGATGCCGTTCTTGCGGTAAAGCTCCTCATTGTAGATCTCGACATACTCTCCCCGGAAATCGCTGAACGCCTCCGGCTTGATCAACAAGACGCCTTCCAGTTGTGTTCTTTCTACGGTCATCATTAAAACCTCACGTAAAATAATTCTTTTTCTTTTTGAACTCATTCTGGTTGCGGATAAACCACTTCCAGGTCTCCTCCAGGCCCTCCTGTAATGTTGTCGTCGGGTTGTAGCCGATGAGTTCCCGCGCCAGGGTAATATCCATCACCCTCTTGGGAAATCCCGACGGCTTGGAGGCGTCAAAGACATAATTAAAATTCAGAAAACCATGCAGGGTCTCCACCAGTTCGCGGACGGAAACGCCCCGGCCGCTCCCTAGGTTCACAAACCCGCCCATCGTGCCGTGATGCAACGCCAGGATAACGCCTTCCGCCACATCCCGGCTGTAGGCGAAATCGCGGATGGCCGTTCCGTCGCCCCAGACGACCACAGGGTCTTCCTTGTGATAAATACGGTACAGAAGCGACGGGATCACCATCGCATTGTTGGGGTCAAAATTATCGCCCGGGCCGTAGACATTGCACGGCCGCACCACGGCGAAGTTCTCCATCCCGAACTGGACGTGATAGGCATGGACCTGCAGCTCGGCCATGCGCTTGGCCCATCCAGCAAAATCCATAGGCAGACTATCGAGCCGGTAATCCTTCTCGCGAAAGACATCCGTATTGGCATAGGCGCCGATGGAACTGGTATAGACGACCCGGGCCATGCGGTTCTGCCGGCAGGCCTCCAGCATATTGACGTTCATCATCATCGTCGGTACAAAATGGCTGGCCAACTTTTTCTCCGTCACGGACGCCGACCCCTTGATCCCCGCCAGATGACAAACGCAGTCCATCCCCCGTGTGATCTTTTTGCAAAAAATAAAATCCGTCAGGTCGCCGTAAATATACCGGACGCCGGGCACGGGCTTCAGGCGATCCAGGGAAACGACAGACACGCGCGCTCCTGCCCCGCAAAGGAGGCCGACGACCTGGCGGCCGATCAACCCCGTGCCGCCTGTCACCAGGATTTTTTTGCCGCGAAAATTCTTCAGGATATCCTGCTGGATCATATCTTGCCCCTCATTCGCTGATACCACTGCACCGTGTCTTCCAGCCCCTTCTCCAGCGTCACCTGCGGTTCAAAACCTAGCAGTTTTTTTGCCTTCGACGTATCCACCATGCGGAAAGGGATGGCCGTCGGCTTGGACGCATTGAACACCACGCGCGCCTTGGAATAACCGGCAGACTTGAGGATGCTCTCGACGATCTCTTTGATGCGCACTACCTTGCCGTAACCGATATTCACCGGGTCGCAGACGGCATGTTTTTCCGTCAGGACAAGACACGCCCTGGCCAGATCGCTGACATGCAGGAAATCGCGCACCTCATCCCCCGTCCCCCACACCTCGTAAGGATCCGTCCTCTCGACGGCCTTGCGCACCAACGCCGGGATCACATGGGCCGTCTGGAGGTCGAAATTATCCCACCGGCCATACACGGCTGTCGGCCGCATGAGGGCGATCTTGACCTTGGATTTCGAAGCGACATACTCCGCCAATCTCTCGAGATAGCGCCGCATCCATCCGTAGCCGAAATAAGACGGATGCGTCGGGCCTGACCACATCTCGTCTTCCTTGATGGGATAATCCGCAGCCGGATAGCCCGTCGAGGAACCGAAAACGAGGAAGCGGTCCGTCCCCGCGGTCCACGCCGCCTGCAGCATGCGGGACGTCAAAACGAGGTTGGCGATGACGGCCTCCATGGAATTTCCCGCCGTGACGGCGGCTGCGGCCACGGCGCCCGCGGCATGAAAACATATCTCGATATCTTTAAGCACCCTCAGGCAGTCCTGGGGATTCGTCAAGTCCGCCGGGACCGTCTCGATCCTCTCATCCCTGATCACCAGCGGCCTGCGATGCACGGGTATCCGCACCCGCGCGCCCTCTTTGAGAAGTTCCTGCACGATGTGCAGCCCCACAAACCCCGTGCCGCCCGTCACCAAGACTTTTTTGTCCTTGTAAAACATAAGGATCAGCTCTCCTGAATCTTCCGGCGGACATGCTCCCGGATCGCAAGAGCGTCCAGACCGATTTTCTTGCGGATGTCCTGCAGGGTGCCGTACCAGCTGCAAAACTTGTCCGGCAGGCCGTAATAACTCGCCCGGACATCCGGCACCTCACAGACGGCCTCAAATAACCCGAAGGCATCGTGCACAACCACGATTTTTGTGTGGCGGAAACGGTTGACCGCCGCATGGTCGACCGGCTTGATTGTATGGAAATAGACGATATTGACGTCCAGGTCGCGGCACGCCTCCAGCACATTGGCCAGGAGAGGCCCGGCAGTCATGACCGTCACTTTGGGATGTCCTTCCTTCAGCACAACGGCCTGGCCGAATTTGACCGGCATATCGACCTCATGAGGATGGTCGGACAACCGGAAATACGTCACCTTCCCGTCGGCATACTGGCTGCGCAACAGGACATCCAGCTCATGGCGCGAACCCGGCTGGATGATTTCCATCTCGGGCAGCAATCTCAAAATCGCCATGTCCGTGTAGGCGTGATGCGTCGCCCCGTCCCAGGCGTAATCAAAGGACGCGCCGCAGGACAGGATGTTGGCGCCAAAACCGTTATAGCAGAGGTCGAGCTTGACCTGTTCGTAGCTGCGTTCCGTGATGAACGGATTGATGGTATGGATGAACGGGACGAGCCCCTGGGAGCTTAAGCCGGCGCCCAGACTGATCAAGGTATTCTCGCAGATGCCGATATTGTAAAAACGCGACGGATACAGCGCCTGGAAATCTTTAAAGAGATAGACGCTGACGTCGCCGAAGACCATGACGATCCTGGCATCTGTCTTGCCGATATCGAGGACTGTGTCCCTGAACTGTTTCCTCATGCCGCTATCCTAACTCCCTGCAGAATTCTTCGAGTTCCTGGTCGCTGGGCGCCCGGCGGTGCCAGGCGTAATGGTCCTTCATCATCGCCGCGCAGCCGTAACCCTTTTTGGTGTGGGCGATGATCACGCGCACGCGGCGGTCTTTCTTTCTGGCCTCTTTTTTAAGGGCGGCGAGGTCATGCCCGTTGACTTCCGAAACACAACATCCAAACGCCTTAAAACGCTCTTTCGGGTTGGGGATCTGCAGGCCCCTGGCATGGGACATATTGTTATCGTAGATCACGGTAAGATTATCCAACTTGAGGTTCGTGGCGACCATGACCGCCTCCCAGACACTGCCTTCGTTGGATTCGCCGTCCCCGACAACCGTATAGACGCGGCGCTCGTTCTCCCCCTTGATCTTCAGGGCCAGGGCTGCGCCCACGGCGATGCCGATGCCGTGGCCCAGGGAACCCGTCGAGGCCTCGATACCGGGGATCTTGAAGCGGTCCGGATGACAGCCGAACGAAGATTCGAACTGCCCGAAAGAATAGACCTTCGAGATGTCGAAATAACCGAACCGGGCCAGGACGCAATACAGCGCCAGACTCGCATGGCCCTTGCTCAGGACAAAAATATCACGCTTGTCCCACGCGGGGTTCTTGGGGTCGTGACGCATGGTCTCATAGAGCGCACACAAAACCTCCACGACGGAAAAGCACGAGGGGATGTGGCCGTGGCCCGTGGCTTTTGAGATCTTGAGGATGTCTTTTCTGATTTTCAGACACTCTGAGTTCATCATTTTCATACGCGATGAGGACCAATGCCTAATTACAAAATCCAAATGACGAATAAAACCTCAATTCCCAATAACCAAAAAATTATTCAAGAATTTCGATAACATGCATCAAAAAATCATATTGTTTTTTGGGCGTTGAGAGATTCGACATTGATCCGGCATTAGATATTAGGAATTTGTCATTGATTTTTCATCGGTGCATTTTTTTAAATCATCCAAGCACTTATTTAATCTCGATGTAAGATATGCGCGACGTCATCGGCATGCGCTGGACCTTGACGTTGTTCAACCCCAGGACCTCTTTGAGGGCCAGGGTCTCGCCGGGGAAAATATCGTCGCACAGTTCGTCGAACACAAGAATGCTTCCTTTGGACAGATACGGCTTAATGGCTTTGAGCGCCGCCTTTGTCGGCGCATAAATATCAAAGTCGAAGATCGCCAGCGCAATCATCGTCTCCGGATGCTTCTTGAAATACGCCGGGGCGGCCTTGACCGCATCGCCCTTCACCAGCTCGAAACGCCTGATATGCGACATCGGATTCAGTGTCTCCTGGATGCCGAGGATCTCGGTCAGATATTTTTCGTAATCTTTCGGGACGGAAAAAGAGCCGTCGCGGCATTTGATGCGGCCGCCGTCCTTGGGGCTGACGCCGCGGAAACCCTCGAACGTATCGAAACCGATGATCTTGCGGTGGCGGTTGAACGGCTCAAAGATCCCCCTCAAGGCCGACAAAAGCGACAAGGTCTGCCCCCAGCGCACGCCGAATTCGACGATCACCCCATGCATGCCCACGACCTTGCGGTAAATCTCATAGAAAAATAAAAGGCGCGACAGGGTCTTTGAGGTCAGATACACACCCAGGTTATCCAGGATTTCTTCCGGCGGAAGCGGCGCATGCTTCAACAACTGGCTCAGGCGCGCCTGGGCGTTTTTTTCGAGGCCGCTCGACAAAACAATGGCGCCATGTTTTTTCGTTGTTATGCTCATCTCTTCCAATGCCTCCTGTTTTGCTGCCACCAGGCCACGGTCTTGGCAATGCCTTCCCGGGGCCCCACCTCGGGCTTCCAGCCCAAAAGCTTCATCGCTTTCGTAATATCCAGGATACGCGAACGGATCGTGACAGGCTTGTCGTCGCGATAGACGATTCGGCGAGGCGCATGGCCGGCGCCGGCGAGCGCCCACGTCACGGCATCCCCCACTGTCACGGTCTTGCCGGAACCGACATTGAACACATCGAAACGGATCTCTGCGGCATTCATCATGGCAACGACTGCAGATGCGAAATCATCCGCATAGATCACATCCCGGGCGACATCCGCAGACCCCCAGACCTCAAAAGGATCCATCTTGTCGACGGCCTTGCGCACCAATGCCGGGATAAAATTGGCGCGCGCAGGGTCAAACCTGGCAAAAGGCCCGTAAATGTTGGCGCACCGCGCCAGGACGACCTCCAGTCCTGTTTTCTCGTGCCAAAACCGGCAGAGCTTTTCCACAAAACGCGTTACCCACCCTATTCCGAAATAAGACGGGTAGGGATCACAATCGAGCTTCAAATCTTCCTCGCGGACCGGCCCCTCCTGCGGTTGATAAAGAGTAGCAGACCCCGCGCAGACGATACGCCTGATGCCCGTATCATGGCACGCCTGCAAGATATGGGCGTTCATAACGGCGTTGTCCGTGACCTGCCGCCAGGGCTCGAGGACAGCTGCCTGCGCCCCGCCGGTCTGGGCAGCGGCCATAAAGACGCTGTCGCACCCCTTGGCCACGCGCCGGCAATCCCGAAGCCGGCACAAATCCGCCCGGACATGCTCCAGGCGCCTGTCGCGCAGGACATCGTGCGCTTTTTCGTGAAAGACGGCGCGGATGCGCGTGCGCGGACAATACCTCAACAAATGCCTCAATATGCTGCGGCCCGCCAATCCCGTCGCGCCTGCCACCAACACCCGTTTGCCGTCAAGATACATGAGCCGCCCTTTTCATTTGTGCAGTCCTAAAAAAGCCCTGATAATGATCAGGAGCACCTGCCAGCCGTTGCGCAAAGGCTGCATCTTGCGTGTGCCGCCGATGCGCTTGGGCTCATCCCCGGGGATCTCGGAGGCCCTCAATTTCAATTGCGCACACTTGATGGCGCTGAAAGGCTCAAAACTGGGAAGCGCCGGATCTTTGTCCGCGAGGCTCAAAAGTTCTTTTTTCCAGGCACGAAAACCGACAAGGGTATCGGTATAATGAGCCCCAAAAAGGATATTGATCATCTTCGTAAACATCCAGTTTCCGAAAGCGGTCACGGCGTCATCGTCATAGCTCTTGGCGCCATCGAGGTATCGGGAAACAATCACCAAATCATAGCCTTCTTTCATTTTCTCAATGAGAGACGGAATCTTCTCGGCAACGGAATTGCCGTCCGGCGTGAATGTGATGACGACATCGCCGTGCACGTAGGGCATGGCCTCACGGTAGGCATTCACCAGCCCTTTGAGCTTCTGTTCAACAACGAGGTAGCCGTTGTCACGGGCATACGCCACCGTGCCGTCGGTCGAGCCGCCGTCTACGACGACGATCTCATCGGCCCATTCCTTTTTGATCCTGGGCATAACAGCCTTCATGCCGTCAATCTCATTCAAGGTCGGAATCAACAATGTCGTCTTCATGTCTAAAATAGACTCCTCGGAGGGATGACCTTCTGCGCCTGCAACAGCCAATAGCTGATAGGATCGTAAATATTCCAACGGACGAATAGATGTATAAAGTTGGCGCTGTTGACCAGATAAATCACGCAGACGGAGAGAAACACGAAAAGCGCACGCCTCTCGTCTTTTTTTTCGGCGGCAAAAAGTTCTTCAAGCATCAAAACGGCAAAAAGACAAACGGTCATCTCCATGCTCATCACAAACCGGATGATCTTGGTATATTTCATGGCGCTCATGACCCCATAGAAAAGGACCAAAAACAGGGCCAGGTACGTCACGGGCTTGGCGGCCCGGCGGTTGAGCATCATATGGAAAAGATAGCCGATAGCCAAAAGCACCGTCCACGGAGAAAGCATCAGGTCGTCCATGATGAACTTATACCAGGGCCCCATGCCGAACAGCGAATAGGCATTGGTGACGGCCCCGCCGCCAGGGAAATGCACGCCCACGAGATAATGGACCAGCGCCAGCCCGTTGGCCCAACCGCCCAACAACCAGAGATACAATAATCCCAAAACGACGACCGGGACCAAAAAGATGCCTAAAAGATAACGGCCGTTGAGACGAGGGTCGTTCTTGTCCCTGAAAAGCAGAAAGGCGCAGGCAAAAAAGATCCAGAGGATCACCGAGGCCTCTTTGATAGAAAGACTGATGCAGAAAAACAACAGGAATAGTACGTATGGCCGCCGTTTTTTTTCCATCAGAAAGTCGAGGAAAAACCATATGGAGAGCGCCCAAAAAAGATTGAGCATGCTGTCCTGAAGGACACGGCGGCCGGCCGTCATCAACAGCGGATGGACAGACAAAAGCACCGTATAGAAAGAGGCGGTGCGTTCGCCGAAATATTTCCTTGAAAACCAGAAGGAGACGAACAAAAACAGGACAAAACAGAACCAGGAAAGCCGCGCCAGGGAAAGGAACGTATCTGGAAAAATGCTCAGCCAGCCTGCTGTCAAAAAGACATAACCAATGCGACCGGGATGAGGAAAAAGCTGCGCCACCTTATCCGATAAGTGCTGCCGCAGAAGGACCGGAAACTGGGCCATCCCTCCTTCCTTGACGGCCATCGCGTACATAAAATAATATCCCTCATCGGCTGTCTTGGCAAAACCCTCTTCCCGCGGCGTCGTCATAAAAACCGTAAGAATGGAAAAGGAGATCAGGACCCAGCTGATCAGACGTATCAACCGATCGATACCGAAAGTTTTACCACATAATATCATTCATACCTCTTGGCCTGACCCAGAAACTCAGAATAAGAACAGGGAGTCGCCCTCACAGCGAAGAAACGGTCATGTCCTGCGAGTCGATTTTCAAAGACGAAGCCGACAGATATCATTTCGTCGCCTTTGATGCCTTTCTAGCCTGCTGTGCCTCCCGTGCCGTCTTTTTGAAGGCCGCTACCTCATCGAGGAGCTTTTTATGGTCTTCACTCAAGGCCGTCAATTGGGCCTTAAGAGTCTCATTCTCGCGGCGGCAGGCCTCCAGCGCAAGAGAAGCGCCGGGAGACACCGTCTGTTTCTTTTTTGGATCCTCGCACGCCATAGCATAATACTGCAGTTTTTCGCTCGCCAGCTGCATCATGGTCTTGGAAGCCTTATTTTCTTCTTCAAGCTCGGCGATCTTTTTTTCGGCGTCCCTCAGCTTTCTCTCAGCCTGTGCGAGGGCCGCGGCCGTCTCTCGGGCTTCCTTGAGCTTGCGCTCAGACGTCCCTGTCAAATCTTTCTTGAGCTTCGCCTCTCTCGCCGAGGCGCCTTCGGCCTGCTGCAAGAGCTTATGGCGCAGAGCCTGTACCTCCAGGACGGACGCCTGACGTTTATTTTCAACGGCCTTGAGCTTTTCAGAAAAGACGGCTATCTCCTTCTGGAGATTCTCGCGCTGGCTCCTGATCTCGGAAAGCTCCGCATCCTGATCGGCAAAATAACCCGTGAGCCGTTTCTTCGTCGCCTCCAGCTCGCTTTCAGCGCTCTCTTTCTCTTTTTTGAGCTTTTGGATCTTCTCCGCAGACCTCTGAAGGGCATTCTCGGCGTCGGCCAAGTCCGTCTTCAGGCGGTTATTTTCATCCCTGACCTGTATGAAAACAGCATCCTTGTTATTGAAAATGCCGTTGACTCTGTCAAGATTGAAACGGGCATCTTTTAACTGATCGGCGAGGTCGGCCTT
This sequence comes from uncultured Planctomycetia bacterium, assembly GCA_964471325.1. Classification (GTDB taxonomy): domain Bacteria; phylum Omnitrophota; class Gorgyraeia; order Velamenicoccales; family Velamenicoccaceae; genus Velamenicoccus. Next base: position 9,291 of record CAYYFL010000008.1, on the reverse strand, counting down.
TTCAGACTTTAACCGCTCTATTTCCGCGTGGGCCCCATCCAGCTCGTTATTGAGCACCGTGGCGCGGGATTCCACTTCTTCAATGCGCAGCTGCTTTTCTTCGGCGAGGGCCATCTTTTCGGTCTTAAGATGGCTGATTTCATCCATCAGCTTATCCCTCTCCTTGCGAAGTTTACCCAATCCTTCATCAAGGTCTGCGACAGCTTCCTGGCCATATTCCGAGTTCTGGGCATAAACAAGACCTCGGATGCAAATCAACGACAAAAGCGGCGCCGCGACCCCCAGGCACACCGTCCTCCAGCGGCCTGTAGATATCGGCTGTTTCTTCAAGGCGCCGTGGTGTTTGTGATGTTTTGCGCGTTCTTGAGCCATGCGTCCTGCCTCTTCTCTAGCTGGCCGACTTTCTGACTGAGATCACCGACCTGGCCCTCCAGCTTATCGATCCTCGCCTTGGTCTTGTTGGCAAGATCATTAAGCTGCTGCTGAAGCTTGCTGAATTTGAGCTGAATATAGGAATCCATGTCCATCGGTCGGTAGAGGCCGGCCACCTTCTCGATAGGACGGTCCTCTTCCACCCAGAAGACATGGCCATCGACGATCTTTTGCACGCGGGTCACATTATAGGTGTTGGACTCATCGGCATTCGAGCCGAATTCTTCAACAGAAAAAACAGTCCGGGCAACGACAAAAAAAACAAAAAACAGCAATAGCGCTCCGACAATATTCTTCATCGGTCCCCCGGTAACGGCTTTCCATTTGGCTTGCATGACGTGACGTATAGCAAAAGGCCGGACGCGCCCAGCGATCATATGTGTCCGGCCTGATCCGCCATCCTTATATTCTTGAAATAAAAACAATGACCCCCAGGACAAGGATGATGATCCCGCTGATACGGTACGACTGATCCGACATGCTGAACCAGCGCGACGCCTTAACCTTGGCGACGGGCGTCAAAAACAGATAAACAGCCTTGGCGATACCGGCCAGACCCAGAAGCCAGATCAGCCAGCCGACGGCGCTGGAAGATGCCGCGAACAGAAGCATGATACCGACGATCAAAGGCACAAGACCAAGAAGTCGTGCATCTTTGGGCTTATCCAGCATCTGATGTGCCAATTTGACGACCTTCTTCGGCGTCAGGATCAGCAAAACGCCTTCAATGATCAACAAGAGACTGACAAGAAACAGAAAAAACCCCATATGCGACCTCCTTAATTCCGCTATCAGCGGAATTAACCCCGAAGCGTGGCTAAAAATTTTTGGATACCCGTCGCGACTCTGACGCGACTGGATGTATCCTAAAATTTTTAGCTGTTCACGCAAGGGGTCATGTTAATTTTCTCCGTTTTGCCTATCCTAGCTCTTCCTTACAAAATGAACTCCGAGTTTACTCGGTCTGCTGTTCCAGCAGACCAGGAGAATTTATGGCTGCACCTGGCCCCAGATGAACGGGCCAGTATTCCGCTTTCTGCGGAACCCGCCTGAGCTCTGCGAAGGCTGGTCGCAGACATAAATTATCAAGATGCAAACGCGAGGAGTAACGTTAACTCCCCCTTTTCCCTTTCTCACCTCTCATACGTCCCCATCAGAACCGTTTCTCCCAGAACATGTCCTTTCATGGCTTCAAGGAGCTTTTCTTTTGTGGCCGTCCCCTCGATCTTAAGCACACGGTCAAGGGCATAAAGCTTGAAATAATACCTGTGCGGCTTGCCCGGCGGCGGACACGGCCCGCCGTAACCCGTCTCCCCGGAATCGTTGATCCCCTGACGGATGCCATCCGGCAGGGACGTATCATGAGGAAACCCTTGAGGCAGATGTCGGGCTTCGGCCGGGATATTGTAAATCACCCAATGAACCCAGGTTTTGGACGGTGCATCGGGATCGTCGCTGATGAGCGCAAAACTTTTTGTACCATCGGGAACGCTGCTCCATTGGAGATGCGGAGAAACATCTCTGCCTTCACAGGTGTGCTGCGGCGGGATCTTCGATCCGTTGGAAAATGCGGGGCTTTTCAATTCAAGGGCCATGGCTCCACCTCCTGAACACGCAACCATCAGGACCGCCAGATAAAATCCGACAAGGGGATGCAGACGCAGGCCGTTCGCGGCCGGCTTCCCGAAGGTCAGAAATTTCGATAAGGCACGATACGCGTGGAATTTCATAAGTGACCATCCGGCATACCGTTATACTATCACAAGTCTTGTATGGGGGCAAGGAAATCAGAACGAAAAGACAGCCGGCTTAGCCGGCTGGCAGGCGCCGGACAATGATAGGATTTATTTCATATCCCATACCTGGGATTTATATTCATGGAGCATACGGAATGTATTGAAGCGCCCGGCTTCAGCCAGGCAATGAATCATCATATCGATCCATGGGGATTGAACATGGATTCCGCCTTTGTCGTTCGTGCCGTAATACAGACGCGCCATATCCTCGAGGGAGGCATATAAATCGCGGGAATCTTCACTCAGCCTCAGGGCAAGGCCGTCGGTATAGCCGCACCCCGTATCTTCATAACCGAAAAACTTTCCTATGCCGCTGTCTTTGGCCTCGACGATCCACCCGTCGACGGTACTCAACTGGACCACGGCGTTGGCGATCGCCTTCATCCCGCTGGTCCCAGACGCCTCATAGGGCGGCAGGGGATTATTGAGCCAGATATCGACGCCGGAAACAAGCATCTTGGCAATATAGATATCATAATTCTCCAGCATCAGGATTTTAAGCAGGCCGCCCTGGTCCTGGGTCCTGTCGATGGTGTTCATGATCTCATTCACATAGGTAAAGGCGATGTTGTCGTTGGGATGGGCCTTGCCCGCAAAAAGGATCTGCAGCGGACCGACCCGCCTGGCAATGTCCATCAAGCGGCCGATGTCCTGCAGGATAAGGCTCGGCCTTTTGTATGCGGCGATGCGCCGGGCCCAGGCCACGGTCAAAACATCCTCTTGGAGACGCCATCTTCCCAGCATCCCGGCAAGCCCCTTCTTGTTCTCACGGTGCGCCTCCCAGAGCGCTTTCCTAAACTCGTGATTGTCTTTCAGGGAAAGCACGTGCGTCAAAAGGCGGGGATCGTGACGATAATTGCCGACATCCTTGCCGAACTTGTCCAAAAATTTAAGGATCGGTTCAGAAACCCACGTCGAAAAATGCACACCGTTGGTGATCGCCTTGATGCGTTCTTTGTAGGCCGGAAACTGCAGCTTCATGACTTCGCCGTGTTTCCATGAGACGGCGTTAATGCTTGACGCCGTATTCATGGCGAGGACCGTCAGGTTCACAACGGAAGATTCCGGACTTTCAAGCCCATACCTCTTGACAAGGGCCATGTCCTGGGGATTAAGGTATGCCTCGCACTCTCCGACGCTGAAACGATCATGGCCGGCGGGGACGGGCGTATGGCAAGTATAGGCAAATTGGGACCTGAGGGCATCAGGATCTGCGCCAGGATCATCACCGGCCTTGCGCACAAAAGCAAAAGCAGCGTGTCCCTCATTCAAATGGTGGATGCTGACGGGATATTTCAATTCCTCCAGCGCCCGGATACCCCCCATGCCCAGGATCAGCCTCTGGAGGATACGGCCGGAGACATCGTCGCTGCGATACAGCTTGTCGGTCAGGCGCCGGCCGGCCTCGTCATTCTCTTCGACATTGGAATCCAGAAGAATAAGAGGCACCACGTGGTCACGGGTCCGGCTGTAAACATAATACTTCCAGAGACGCAGATAGATATCCTTATTTTTAAGCTCGAGTTTGACCTTGTCTTCCAAAGGGATAAGCCCCGGAAATGTCCAGGGATCCCATTTCATCTCCTCAGGCAATTGGCCAAACTTAAACCAGAACCGCTGTTTAAAATACCCCTTGCTCCAAAGGATGCCGATGGCGACCATGGGCAATTTCATATCCGCGGCGGTCTTGATGGTATCCCCTGCCAGGACACCGAGACCCCCCGAATAGATCGGAAGGTCCACCAAGGCATCGACCTTTAACGAAAAAAGGTAGTCGGCAATCCTCTCGTTCGAGAAAACTTCGTTTTCAATAACTCTATTGGCATCCGATACCGGATGGGCGGATGTAAATCCATTATAGAAGCTTGTCGCCAAGCCATACTCCATGGAGAAATAGGCGATCGTCTTCTGCTTCCCCGCCAGGAGAGCGCGCTCGGCCGCCAGGACAGGCGCCACAGGAAAACCGAAATAAACGTCGTCATGGATATCCGCAGCATAACGGCCCCGGGGATCATCCTTGATCCGGACCAGTTCCTGCAGGGAATTATGGCTTTTCATCTGTGACCACCTTGATGGAAGAAAGAAGATCTGTTTCGTCAAATTCGAGATAAACCTTCGGGGAATCAAAGAAGGCAACCGGGTCTCGATAAAGAAAGGTCTTGCCTTCGCGTAAAACCGGTTCTCCGTAACGGGCCAAGACACGTTCCTGTCTCAACCCAGGCAAGAGGCGGCCCCTATGGATGTCGCGCAAGAGGGCCTTGAACCGCGCCTGTTCCTGCCGCACATAGACAGCCTGTTCTTTCTGTTCATCCCCCACAGCGATCAGCGTGCGCAAGGGCTGGCTGCAGCCACAGCAGCATGATATCGCCAGGGACAAGACCGCTATTCTTATCGGGCAATGCTTTGTCATGGCAAGACACCCCGCCTATCTGTTTTTGAGGGCCGCGCGAATAAATTCCCTGAACAAGGGATGGGCGCAATCAGGTTTCGATTTAAACTCCGGATGGAACTGCACGGCGACAAACCATGGGTGGTCTTTCAATTCAACGATCTCGACGAGCTCTCCGGAAGGCGAGGCGCCGGCGATCCGCAGGCCCCGCTTCTCCATGATCTTTCTAAAATCTTTATTGAATTCGTAACGATGCCTGTGCCTCTCAAAAATCATGCTTCGACGATAGGCGGCGTGCGCGTGCGATGCGGCCAAAAGACGGCAAGGATAGGCCCCCAGCCTCATGCTCGCCCCTTTGGCCCTGACGTTCTTCTGCTCTTCGAGAAGACTGATGACCGGATAGGGCGTCTTGGGGTCGAATTCCGTTGAATTGGCATTCTTCAAGCCGCAGGCGTTCCTGGCGAACTCGATGACAGCCGTCTGCATCCCCAGGCAGATGCCGAAATAGGGAATCCCTTCCTTGCGGGCAAATTCGATCGCGTTGATCTTACCTTCGATACCGCGGTAACCGAACCCGCCGGGAACAAGGATCCCGTCGACGCCGCAGAAAAGGGCCGGTGTCTTGTGCGTCTTGACGTCTTCGGAGTCGACCTTGACGATCTCCACGCGCGCGGCGTTGGCGATCCCCCCGTGGACGAGGGCTTCATAAATGGACTTGTAGGCATCCTGGAGCGTGATATATTTGCCCACCACGGCGATCCGGCAACCGGAAGCGGGGCTCTTGAGCACGCGGACGACGCGATCGCTCCAGTCTTTCAGGTCCCCTTTCTTTGAGCTCAACTGCAGAAAATTCAGGATCAGGTCGTCCAGGCCGTCGTTTTTATACATCAGGGGCACTTCATAAATACTCTCGACATCCAGGGCTTCGACCACCGCATCTTCGCAAACGTTGCAGAAAAGGGCGATCTTCTGTTTGACATCCTGCTCGATGGGCTTTTCCGACCGGCACAAAAGGATCTCCGGCTGGATACCGATCTCGCGGAGTTTGCCGACGCTGTGCTGGGTAGGCTTGGTCTTGATCTCCTGGGCGCTGCGGATATAAGGCACGAGCGTCAGGTGGATGTTGATGGCACAGGCCGGCCCCATCTCCTGCTTGAGCTGACGGATCGCCTCCAGAAACGGCAGGCTCTCGATATCGCCGACTGTGCCTCCGATCTCAACGATCACAATATCCGGACGGCCCGTCTGGCCCACCTTTTGGATGGACGCCTTGATCTCGTCGGTGATGTGAGGCACCACCTGGACGGTCTTGCCCAGATAATCCCCGCGCCTCTCCTTGGAGATCACGGAAAAATAGATCTTGCCTGTCGTCACGTTATTGTCGCGCGTCAGCTTCGCGTGGGTGAACCTTTCGTAGTGGCCCAGGTCAAGGTCCGTCTCGGCGCCGTCGTCGGTCACGTACACCTCCCCATGCTGGAAGGGATTCATGGTGCCGGGATCCACGTTGATGTACGGATCGCACTTGATCAGATTGACCTTAAGACCTCGCGCCTCCAGGATCTTGCCGATCGATGCGCAGGCGATCCCCTTACCGAGGCTCGACACTACGCCGCCTGTCACAAAGATATATTTTGCCATTATCGTCCTCCGCTTGACCTGTGGATAATCATACTTTTGCGGCAGGGAAGCGGCATTGGTTCCCTTAAAAACAGATACGGGTACCGAGCTTTTTTAGCCCGATACCCGCGCCTGTTTTAAGCGTTTGCTGCACATAACACCTGAGGAAATTTATATCCTATTAATATCACGGCGAAACAAGGAAGTCAACCAAAATATCTCCCCCTCCCGGCGATCACAAAGGATAACTCCGGAAAAGACGGCCCCACGCCGATCCCCGAAGGATCTTTCCCTGGCGCCTTCGGCCGATCAGCGGCCACCAGATATGATCGTGATAGAAAAAAGAGGCGTAGACGAACAAATAGACCAGCGGCGTACGGAAAAAGAACTTCTGCAGGGACTTGAGAGGGCCGAACCAGACGGTCCTGCCGAAACGGCTGACCATATTTTGTCCGACATAGAAATGGAAATTGACGTTCCGGATGTCCGTGCCGGCAATCTCGATATCCCTGACATCGCCGATCCCGATGCCGTCCTCATGCGCCATCCGGATATACGGGATGGCCAACGGATCAAATCCCATCATCTTGGCCGCGACTGCATCGATCGCCACAGAATCGCTGGAGGCCAGCATATAGCCCTTCTCCACAGGCACCATGGTCCGCGGCCCGGGGCCGCATCCGCAGATCGTGCCGTCCATGACGCAAAAGATCCCGCTATGGATGTCCTGCTGGATCTTTAACAGGTCCACCAGGACTTCATGGATCCAGCTGTGCGTATAATGCCTGTGGGTCCCCAGGAGGCCGCCGAAGGCGTTCTTCATGGCGCCTGTTGTCGTCGTGTAGATATGGGTCTTGACCGTCGGCAGATGGACGATATTCTTGCCAAAGAAATATTCGGGGACCATCACGTCGTGGCCGTAAACCTTATGCAGCGCCCGTGTCTTGAATTTCGGATGATACGACACCCAACGGATCTCATCCTTGTTGAAATTATACTTCTCTTCGACGCCGTATCGGCGGTAAACACCCAGAAGCCTGCTGAGTCTCAACCCCTTGTCCGGATCGGTCACCACGGTGTTGTTGTGGACGGCGACCAATCTGTCCCAGCCTGCTGCCTTCAGGGCCCGGATGACGCCTTCCAGCTGCCATGGCGTCGTGTTGGCCGACAAAAACGGCAAGTGCCATGAGATATTATCTTTCAGGATTACCGGCCGATTTTTAGCCAGGGCCGCCGGCATATCCGCCAGCCGGCAAAGCTTTTTAATATCCTCCAGGACGCATTCCGGAGTTGTCTTAATCACAGCAACTCTTGATCTCAGTTTGTGCATAGCACGCGATAAACCTCCATAGTATCCGACGCAGCGATGGTATTGCCCGGGTAACGCACCTCATGGACCTTCTTCAAACACTTCCTGTCATCGATCCAAGGGAACCAACCGGGATAGTAAGCCAGATATTTCACGTGGCGGGCCGCCAGATAACGCCATAACATATGCCGCCGGAATTCCGGCGGCACGGGCGAACAGATAACCCTCAGGACATTCAGTCTGATTATACCACAGATGTCCACGATCGGCCTTTCCGAAACATAAGAAATGACGCCGATGTCGTTGGTCGCAATCGCATCCTGGGGCGCCGTATGTTCTTTAAGCCACAAGGCTGCGCGGTAATGCTGCCCATAGATGGACGCGCTGTCCGTCGCATAGATCCCGGCCCACCGGCCAACGCTGAATAGACACCATGCAATCGCCAATACCAGCAAGACGCGAAAATGGTTCCCATGCAGAATCCGGCACAATCCCAGGAATCCCACCAGAGAATAAAACGGGATAAGCGGCATGATATAGCGGCCATGATGGATGAGAATAGGGGAAACATGGGAGGCGGCCAGAGGAAAGACGACGAGCCAAGCGCTCATAAGCCCCCAGCGCCTGCGGACGCACTCCCAGAGGCCTGAAACAAGAAAAGGCGCCAGGAACGGGTTATCCCAAAAAACAAAGCCGATATATTCCTTAAGATAAGGCCCTGCCGCCATCCTCCAGGTAAAAAGCATTTTGGAATAGTAACTGCTGCAGAACAACCTGTGCGTCAGGATCCAGGAGAAAAAAAGATAAGGAATGACCGTGATCGCGTAAACCAGGCCGTAAAGAAGGATGCCCGGAAGGAGTTGTTTCCAACGGCGGAGATTCCTGATGCAGAGATCGCCGAAAGCCAGGACAAAAAGCAGATAGCCTTCCGGCCGCGCCAAGGATGCCAGGCCGAAAACCAACGCCGGCAAAACGCTCATCCTTCCTTCCTGAGAAAATTTCTGGTGGAGATAAATACCGAGGGCCGCCAGAAAAGAAAAAAGAGCCACTTCCATGCCTGAAAGAGCGCCCCAAAGGAAACGGCCGGATAAAAGAACCAGGACTGCCGCATAAAATCCAGTCCGCTCCTCCCCTGTCATGAGCCTAACGATCTTCTCGGCGCAAAGGGCGGTCAGAAAAATAAAAAAAATCCCCATGCTAAGGGCAGAAACCTCAAAAGGCAGACCCAGGATTTTCAGAAAAGCAAGAAGGACGACCCATAAAGGAGACGTGCTCCCGCTGGACGGCTCAAAAGGATTCAAGCCGAAAGAATCGTATTGGACAAGATTCCTGGCAAAACTGAAATGGATCCAGGTATCGTCAAGGGGGAAGCCGATAAAAGGCTTTTGGCCGTCCACCCCGAGCCCCAGAAAAAACACGGTCGAGGCGATCCAGATCAAAACAAGAGCAAGAAAACGCCGAAGGGTTGTTGACATGGGTTTGTCCGGGCAAGAAAAAGACTGTTGAAAACCTGATCCGCATCCCGACGCTCGCTTCCGGCAAGGTCGGGATTAATTCGCCCCTATAACTTACGACACTTGCGCTCCGTAAGTTATGGCCTCAATGCCCGAGGCAGGACAGGCGCGTGGTCTCTTTCTTGGATGACCCCGCATCGTAAGATATCGGAAAAATTTCTTGCCCAGGGCTGCCGGGCACCGATTTTTTCCTCTACTCGCGGGGTAGTCCAGGAAGGACAGGTCTCCGCATAC
>CAYYFL010000007.1:57095-100841 GCA_964471325.1 uncultured Planctomycetia bacterium | reverse complement strand
TGGCGGTCCGCGTGCCGACACCGGATGTCTCGTTGGTCGACCTGACGGTCGAAGCGGAGAAGACGACCACGGCGGAAGAAGTCATTGCCGCGCTTGAGAAAGCATCACAGACGCCGCGACTCAAGGGCATCCTGTCCGTCTGCAAAGAACCTCTGGTCTCCATCGATTTCCGGGGCGACAAGACATCGTCTATCATCGATGCGGAATCCACGAAGGTCATAGGAAACATGATCAAGGTCTTGGCGTGGTATGACAACGAATGGGGATACTCCTGCCGTGTTGTCGATCTTTGCGCCTATATCATCAAAAAAGGACTATGAACTCCAAGAATCACCGTCCGTTGCCGATGATGGAAATAAAGAGGGACGCTTGTGGTTGCCACAAGCGTCCCTCTTTATTGAAAACAGGATAGACCGTCCCAACCAATGACGTCGTTTCCTAACTACACATATCTGTTGTCAACGATCACCGCCGACCAATGGAAACGCATCGGTATCCACCGGCGGGCAGGCGTTGTCGTTCCGTTATTCTCTGTTTATAGCGCCAAAAGCACAGGGATAGGCGAGCTTCCCGACATCCATCTCCTTGTCGACTGGTGCAAGGCCTGCGGCATGAGCATCATCCAGCTTTTGCCCATGAACGACACAGGTTTCGACTTCAGGCCCTACGATGCCCAGAGCATGTTCGCGCTCGACCCGCTTTATCTGCGTCTGGAAAAACTCAAAGGCGCCGATATCAAGCCTTTCCTGCCGCGTCTTCTCGAAATCAAGGATAAATTCCCTGCCGGCCGTCCGAGGGTCGACTACCAGATTAAAAAAGCCAAGCTCGATCTCCTCTGGGATATCTTCTCATCTATATCTCCTGAGGGGGCGGACGGCTTCGGCTCCTTCTTGAAGGACAACGCCTTCTGGATCGAGGATTACGCGCTCTTCAAGGTCATTAAAGAAAGGAACGGGGGCATGGGTTGGGAAGGATGGCCGGAGGATTTAAAGAACCGCGGGAAAACGGCCCTGCAGGCATTCCGCGAGGCCTACAGGCAAAACATCCTGTTCCATCAATGGCTGCAATGGCAGCTCTTCGAGCAATTCAGGGACGCCAGGAGTTACGCCCAAAAAAACAATGTGCTCCTCATGGGAGACATTCCTTTTCTCGTATCAAGAGACTCAGCCGATGTCTGGTCGCACCAAGACTGTTTCAAACTGGACCTTTCGTCGGGAGCGCCACCGGATCTCCTGTATTCCAAAGGGCAGCGCTGGGGCATGCCGCCGTTCAACTGGGACCGCATCGCGCATCATCGTTACGATTACGTCATCGAAAAACTGAAATATGCCCAGAACTTTTACGACCTCTACCGGATCGACCACGTCGTGGGGATCTTCCGTGTGTGGACCATTCCCTTGTCGGAGCCTCCGGAAAACGGCGGCCTCAACGGCGCCTTCGATCCTGCCGACGAGAACACATGGGAAAAACACGGCAAAGACCTCCTGACCCTGATGGTCAAGCACTCCAGCATGCTGGCCTGCGCCGAAGACCTGGGGACTGTGCCGAATTGTTGTTTCAAGGTCCTCAACGAGATGGGCATTCCCGGCATCGACGTGCAGCGCTGGATGCGCGAGTGGGGCAAGAGCTATGCGTTCAAATCCCCCGAAGACTACCGCAAATGCGCCCTGGCGACGATCGCGACGCACGACATGAGCAACCTTTGCGCCTGGTGGGATTTTGAATGCGGGACGGTCGACGAAGCGTTATTCCGCAGAAATTGCGAAAAAAAGAATATCGCTTTCGACCGCATCAAAGAAACACTTTTCGACACGGCGGCGTCGCGCCATGGACGCCTGCGATGGAAACAAGAGATCGATACCGAGGAAAAACTTCTCGGCGTCCTTGAAACGACACCCTCCGAAGCATGGGCCCTCCTGGATATGTACCGGGGATCATTCAAGGAAAAACGGCAGTTCCTTCAATTCCTGGACCTGGAAAAAGAAAACCCGGACAGCTGTTCCACGACCTTCATCAAAAATGCCCTGACAAAAATCCAGGAAAGCGCCTGTATCTTCGGCATCCAATTGATCCAGGACTACCTGGATCTCGACCAGCTCTATGAAGTCGATCCTTGGGAGAACCGCATCAATTTCCCAGGGACGCTCTCTGAAAAAAACTGGACCCTGGTTTTGCCTCTTTCCCTGGATGACATCCTGGCTTTACCCATCAATTCCGTGCTCAAATCCATCAACGAAGCGTGCGGCCGCAGATAAAATCGCAGATATCTTAAACGCAGAACTTCTATCGAACGGCTTTCTCGTAAACTTTTCGGAAAAAATAGGTTAGAAACAAACAAATAATTGCATTTTGTCTTTTTTGATTATATAATTTTAGTATGAGCAAAAAGAAATTGTTTTTCATCGTGGTGGCGGCCTTTTTGGCCGCATGGAATATCCTGGCCCAGGCGCAACAGGACCAAGTGACAATCACGACATATTTTCCATCGCCAAACGGTGTTTTCTCCTACATACGCATGAGCCGCGGCGTCGCCAGCTCGACGCTTGGATATGCCGGCGGCGACGGTTCGTTCGCGTGGGGGGGCGCCAACTCCATGGGGCGGCTGCAAGGCGACCAGGGTTCGTCGATCGAAATCGGCAGAAGCAGTGCTGCACAGCCTTATGTCCGCTTTAACAAAGGCGCCGTGACCACAAGGGTCCAACTCTATAACGACAACAGGCTTTATATTTATGTCTGGAACAACTTTTCCATTTTTAATCTGGACAGGAGTTTATGGAAAGATATCCACTTGCAGAAAATCTATTATTTCTGGGGCTGGCAGAACGGAACCATTGAAAAAGCAAACCTTCAATACCTGTAGTTCGTGGCAACCGGAGGTTGATAAATATATGAAGACGATATTCCTCGCGATAGGCTCGGTCTTGGTTTTATTCACCCTCTCCCAGACAGCGCTGGCCCAGGAACAGGTCAGGATCACGACATATTATCCTTCACCCTTCGGTGTCTATTCGGACCTGCGCGCCAGCAGGATGGCCGTTGGCAATTCCAGGGCCTTCGGCAACGCCGGGGAACTGACATGGGGAGGGAGCACTTCATACGGCGCCCTCACCAGCGACCAAGGGGCTTCGATCGAGCTGGGAGGCAGCAGCAGCGGTTATACGCCTTACATCGATTTCCACAACGATTCCGGCGATTACGACTCGCGCATCATGCTCGCCAGCGATAACGTCCTTGGAATATACGTCCGCGACCGCGTCGAGATCCGCAACACAAACAATCCAAACAATTATGCGGATATCGCTGTCAAGGACATCTATCTTTGCACATAAAATATTTCATGTCCCGCAAAACTCTTTCGTTCCCCTCGACAACACCCAACCATCAAAGGAGAAGAAATGCCAGAAAAACACATCAAGATCGCGGCTGACCACGCCGAGATCATCCTGAATGCCAAGATATATGCCAAAGAAACGATCTTTGCGGCCGGGTATGTCTTCCTGGACAAGGCTTATATCCTGCTGGACCAGTCAGCGGACAAATTCTTCGTCTATCTGTACCCCCAGAATGAGTCGGCCGATCTGAAAAAACTGGCCATGGAATTTTATAATGAGCTGTTGAATTACGCGCATTACTTCACGCGCGTCAAGGCCAACGCCGATGCCATCAAATCGCTCATGCAGAGGGCCCTGTTCTCAACAGCTCCATCGCTCGTCCAGGAGGCCGAGGAAAAAGAAATCGAAGACCTGATCAAAGAGCTCGAGGAGGAAGAAAAGAATGTTTCCGTTGCAAAAAAAGGGAAAAAATAGTTTCGTTCTCAAGTTCCATAAAGACCTTTACAAACAAGAACCCCTTGACCGCCTCCTCAAAGAGGACAAGGGATGGGTCAAAGAGTTGAAAACCAAAGATAAAAGCTATCGTCACTGCGAATTGAAAAACGCTCAGTTGAAAGACGTCCTTGAATGGGCAAACTACCTGTTTTACCTCAACAAGACTTCGTAGATGAAGCTCCTGTGATCCGCCGGGTCGACCTCAAGGTAGGGTACAAATGTTCCAACGACTGCCTGTTCTGTGTCGTTGCGGACAAGAGGCCTCTCGGCGAGAAGACAACCGGCCAGATCAAGCGCGAGCTCGTCGAATCCTTCCGCGAAGGAAAAACCGATGTGGTCCTGACAGGAGGAGAAGTCAGCATAAGGCCGGACATCGAAGACATCGTCGCTTTCGCCAAAGCGACAGGTTTCACCGAAATCCAGATACAGACCAACGGCAGGAAGTTCGCGGACGAGAATTTCTGCAAACAGATGATACGGGCGGGGATGACGACGTTCGCGCCGGCGCTCCACGGCCCGACGGCCGCCATCCACGACGGCCTCACGCGTTCTCCAGGAAGCTGGCGTCAGACCGTTCTGGGAATCCACAACATGTGCCGCCTGGGGATCAAAACGCTCACCAACACGGTCGTGACAAAACAGAATTACCGTTCTCTGCCCGAACTGGCAGAACTGCTGGTCAAGCTGGGCGTCATCCAATTCCAGTTTGCTTTTGTCCACATCCAAGGCAATGCCATGACTTATTGCAAGAAAATCGTCCCGAAAGCCAGCGCGGCGGCGCCGTTCATCAAGAAGGGCCTTGAGATCGGCCTGCGGGCGGGGCGGCGCGTCATGGTGGAGGCCGTGCCGTTCTGTCTCCTGACGCCTTATGAACGCTGCGCTTCCGAATTTTTTATTCCGCCGGCGCAATGCAAGGAAATCCACCAAACAGTCGACAATTTCGATATCGTCCGTAAATTCCAGGCCAAAACGAAATTCCCGACGTGCGCGCCGTGCCGCTGGTTTAATCAATGCGAAGGCCCGTGGATCGAATACCCCCGGCTCTTCGGATCCAAGGAATTTCGACCCGTTTAGGGGCGGCTTCGAATGAAAATCATCTCCGAAAAATTAACCTTAGATGAACTGAAAGATATGGCAATTCGCGGATTCGGAAACCTCGTCAAGGCCGTCGTCGATGTCGACAAGGAACTTCTTGCCGTCGATGCCGAGCTTCATTCCGACCTGGAAGCAATGCTCTTGGATGCGGGGTCAAAACAGAATAGCCTCTGGGGAATCAATCTTTATCCCGACATTCCAGGCGACGACCATATAGAGTTTGATTCCATGATCAACATGCGCCCTTCTCAAAACAATAGAAGCCGCGGGGTTGAGGATGAAGGCATGCGCAAAAAAATCATCGCCGTCGTCAGAAAAAGGATCCAACAATGAACCTGCATCATAAAGAACTTGCGAAGGGGCGATGGGGCCGCCTGCCGTTTTTGGAACAAATGGCCCATATCGGGAGCGAAGTGGAGAGGGCCCTGAGCTGGAAAAAGAAACAAAATCCGGCCTACAGCCAAATGGCATTTGAACGGTCTCTTGAGTTGATCGACTTGACCCTGGACAATGTCTCCGGCAAGGCCCGCCTCAAAGAGCTGGCGCGTTTGCGCGAGGCGATCGTGGATTTCTTTGCCGGTTCCAATCAATTCCGGTCCACAGAAAACGCCTGGAGAAGATATTTTTCGCCGTTCACCTTTGCCGCGCGGCGCCATCTCTAAGAAAGATCTCGTCTTGCCGAATAAACAAGAAAGGATCTCATGCCGCCCAAAGCGGAATCATCAAGGAGCGAAATGAAAAAAACGGAAAAAAACACCTGGGCTGTCCTGCCTTACAACATCGAACGCATCAAAAACCATTATCTTGTCAGCAATCTCTTCGGTTCCTGGGACATGCTGGATCGCAAGGAATTTGTTCAGCTCGAAAGCAATGACCTGGGGGAACAAATGGGCCTCTTCAAGCGGCTGCGCAACTCTGGTATTATCGCCGACGAAAAAACCCTCAAAGGCCTGATTGAACAATACAGGCGCCTCCACAGCCATCTCTTCAACGACACATCCCTGCATATCGCGGTCGTCACGACACGCTGCAACATGAATTGCCTCTACTGCCAGACAAAAAACAACACGCCGCAGGATATGACGATCGAAGTCGCCTCAAGGGTCCTGAAATATGTTTTCGACACCCAAAATCCTTATGCAAACATCGAATTCCAGGGGGGCGAACCGCTCCTCAACTGGGACATCATCAAATTCATCACCGAAAACGCCCAGCGCATCAATACGGGCAACAAACACCTCGCCATCAGCCTGGTGACCAACGGCACCCTCCTGGACGACAAAAAAATCTCCTATCTCGCCAAACACAATGTCGGCATCTGTTTCTCTTTCGACGGCCCGGCCTCCGTGCATAACCATAACCGGGTCATCGGATCCGGCAAGGACGCCTATCATATCGTCAAGGATGCCGTCGCAAGGACGAAAAAGATCTACAAAGAACACGGCCTGCCGCACAGCGTCAATCTTCTATGCACGATCACGCGTCAAAGCCTGCAGGAACCCGAAAAGATCATCGACGAATACCTGTCACTGGGGAGCGACAGGATTGCGCTGCGCCCTTTGTCAAGGCTCGGCCTTGCCAAAGACCAATGGGACGCGATCGGATATACGGCCGAAGAATTCCTCGCCTTCTGGACACAAGCGATGGACCATCTCCTGAAACTGAATAAAAAAGGCCGCAAGATACAGGAACGCCTTTGCGCCGTCGTCCTCTCGAAGATCTTCAAAAAAGAAAATCCGGGCTACGTCGACATGATGAGCCCCTGCGGGGCCGGCAGGGCCGTCCTGGCCTACATGCCGAACGGAGACATCTATCCGTGTGACGAGGCGCGCATGGTCGGCGAAAGCATGTTCAGGATCGGCAACATCCTCAAGGACGATTACCAGACGGTGATGAAAAGCAACAATGTCTTCTGCCTCTGCGAAGCCTCCCTGATGGATCTGTGGGACTACAATACGGCATTCCTGCCGTGGCTAGGAACCTGCCCGGTCCTTAATTACGCGCAAAACAACAGTCTCGTGCCGAAAATCAAGGCATCGGGACTCCACAAAATTTTTACTTTCCAAATCAGATATATTTTTGATAGAATACTGGAAGATGCCAGGAACAAAGAAGTCTTTCTTTCCTGGCTGACATAATGAAGTGGAAAAATATTTAGTCCCGGTAAAAAGGTCTTTTGGCGGCATTGATCCCACGGCCAGAATTCCCCGGCCTTTAGTCCGCGGGGATTCCACTTATTAAGGAGAGCGCATGGGGCCCAAAAAAAAGAGAAAAATCGAAAAAACCCTGCATGAATTTATCAAAGATGAATCAGGTTTTGTTTCCAAGGAAAAAATCCTCAAGATCGGATTGGGAACGATTTCTGCCCTTGGTATCCTGAGCGCTTTCTCCGCCAACCTGATTGCCGGACACACTAATCACAGCTCGCATGCCAACAATCTCGGCATCACGCCATACTCGACGCGTTGCGTCAAGATCGACCACGTCAGCCATTATTCACATTCAAGCCACGGTTCCTATTAAGCCTATGAAAAAATTTACCCTGATCCTTTTGTCGCTGGCACTGACCGGACTGGTCTTCGGTTTCGCACGAACGGGAGAAACGATCACGCAAGAAGAGCATCTTTCCCAGAGGGCCGTCCCGCTCACGCCCGAACAAGAAAAAGAAATCGAAGCGATCAAGGAAGGCATCAGGAAGAGTTATGATTTTCAATACATCGTGACATTCACGGCGGCGCGCGAAGGCAATCCGGACATGTGCAAAGAGTTGAACGAGGGCGGAGAAACCTGCGAAGAATTGGCAAAGGCCCTGATCGTCATCAAAAATGAAGCTGAGGGAAATTGCAACGATGTCAAAAAAGAATACGCCAGAAACATTTGCAATGCCTATAAAACGAACACCTGCCCATCCCTGAAGGAAGCGGCCCATCGGGACATTTGCACGGCATTCTTAACGGACAACCTTCCCCTCGCCAGCCAAGCCCTTGATATTATTGCCGGCAGGCCCCTCGACAGAAACGAATACTACATGCAGATGGGCGTCTTTTTCGGCTATAAATACTATCGCAGCAAACTGGCCTGCGAGAAATTCAGCAAGGGGATCAAAGGCAAAGGCGAGACGGTGTGCGATGTCTTCTTTGATACGCGCAGGCCATCGGAGATTGCCGAACAATACCTAAACGATTTCGCCTATTTTTATGCCGCTAAAAACCACAATTCTCCCGATCTCTGCGAATATATCCAGGATCCAAAGACCAAAACAAAGTGCCTGGACAAGAAAGTCAAGACCCTCTATCAATAGCCCCTTCTTGCATTATCCTGCCGCCGCATCCTTGAAAAAGTCGCCAAGCGGCAAATCCCTTCATTTTGGAGCTTCCTGAGCGCCGACAAGAAAGTGAAGGTGTCTTGGCGCAAGCGTACGTTCCCCAGCTTTTCGTGATGACTCAACACGCCAACAACCCGACCGGGGCCTTTCATGCATTTCCAAAGAATGCCCATGAACCCGCGCAAGTCGAATGCTTGATCCCCTGCAGGGATAGAAATATTTACGGGAAGGGACAGGACGCGCCCTTGAGAAAAAAACTCTTTCTTGCGGGCGGAAAACATCGCAAAGCCGCACTCTTCCACTATCCGCAATGTCGCCTTGTTGTATCCGTGAAAAGGAGGGACGAAGGCATCCGTAAAGTCGTCCCCAAAGGCTTCTACCATTTTTGACCGCCCCTCAAGAATATCGTGTCTCTGAACAAGATAAGAACGAGAAGGGCCGAATTCATATTTACTGCTCCCAAGAACCGCCTCATTTTTCAAGCGATGGTCTGCATGGCGCCATCCATGCTGGACGATATCGAGCATCTTCGGTTTTTCTTTCTTCCTCTTCCTCAAAAAACGCACAAGACCCGGCTGCATCTTTGCCGGGATGACGGCATACACGACCGGGATATCGTGATCAAAGCAATAATCAAAAAAAGCGCGGAAAGAGAAGGAAAGACACCAGACATCGTCATCGCGGACAAAAATAAGTTTATTCATGAGACATCCACGGGTCTGCGGACCAGATGCTGCCTCTGCCATGCTGGGCCCACAAACGGCTGCCGCCCCTGCACCAATAAACATAAGTGCATTCCCGGCACCTGCTGGACAGATAAGAAAGAGAACGAAGGGGCGTTAATGCGGGATGATGCCAGGCTTTTAACATGTCCGTACCAAGATCCGTATCGAGGGCATAGCTCGGTTTGAAATGTCCTCCGACATCCACAACAAGACGGCTGTGGCCGTCGTCCCAAAATCCTCCAGTCAATAAGTGACAGCTCGCCGCAAGATCGTCCGCCATGCAAAAGGGGACGGGATTTGCGAACTTAATCGACATATCCCCCCTATAAACACTTAAACGCGCCAGCAGCCCCCTGAAATCATCTCTCGAAACCATGCCCCTCTTTTGAGAAAAAGAGGTAGGCAGGGGCCTGTAGAGCTCCCACCGAACGACCCCCAGGGACTGCAAAAGACGGATGTAATCCGGCAGGCGTTCGATCAATGTCTGCGTCACAATCGTTCCTGCGCGCAGAGGAAGGCCGCGGCGCATCAACATGCGAATATGACGCAATTTATCTGCAAAAAATCTTCCGCCGCCTGTCAAATATTCCTCGGAGGCCCCATCGCACCCCTGGCACGATACCAGGATATCGTCGAGATGGCATGCCAGGAAATCCGCATCCTCTTGGCCGATCAATGTCGCATTGGTATTCAAAAGCACCTCTAGTCCCATCTTTTTCGCCGCCAGCACAGCCGGCCGGAGACCGGGATACAGCAACGGTTCTCCGCCGGTAAAACGGACTTGCGGGACCCCTGCCCGCCTCATCGCCTTCATAACGGCGATGACCCGATCAAGCGCAAGCCGCCTTGAACCCGTAGCATGGAAACACGTCCGACAGCGCAGGTTGCAACGATCCGTGAGCTCAAAAGCCACCTCCCGCGGCACATCCTTCTGTGCGACAGGAACGACACGGCATTTAGGTCCGGAGCAAGACAAATGGAAACGGCAACTCCGGCAACGGCGATCGCGGGATGCGTCGACCAGAGACGGCGGAATATGGTCCCAGGCATCCGGCATCAGGCAATAGGGCATTTCCCGCACCACGATAAAATACCTGCGCTCGAAGCCGTTAAGCAACAGATAAACCAGGGGCCGCACTCTGAAAGGATCGGCTCGGCCGACGGAAACCTCTATCAGGCGCCCCTCCTTGCGGACCCGCGCCCCGGTCAACGTCATTTTTTTCAGCAAGACTGCCAGGACCGACATGGTCATCTCCAGATGTAATTCATGAGTTTCATGACCCCCTTTAAGAAATGCATCTGGGCCAGCATGACACCGAGGAACATGTGGGGGGCCAGGATGATCGAATCGTCGCTCGTCTTTTTCTTCTCAACTTCATCTGACTGAAAAAAAATGTCCAGAAGGCCAAAAAAGAACGTCACCAGGATGACTTTTCTGAAGCTGAGGAAAAGGGACGAGAGGACCTCCAGCGGATGAGGAAACAGCCAAAAGCGGACCCCGATACCGCATAATACAACCACAGAAAATAACGCGTAAGACTTGAAAAAACGCAAGATGGAATGCAATCCGGAATAAAGCAGGTAGGTTAACAGGATAAAAATGAGAGGCGAGGCGTGGGCGCCAAAAAAACCCAAGAGATAGGGGACAACCCAGCTGATGCTCAAAAGAAGCGAAAATGAAATCATCAACCGCTTCAATGTCTTCAGGGAAAACAGCCGTTGGAGGCATTGGGGAAAAGAGCGGATCACGTCCTTCAGCGATAAAAGGATGACGGCGCCGCAGGCGATCATGATCGTATTGGCAAAAATGACAAAAGCAGAAAACGGCAGGACGGCCCTGTCGGCGGGAAAGGGAACCATCAATGAATAAACAATGAAAAGCTTTGCGTCACCGGCCCCCCAGCAATCGGTAAAATAGAGGATCAGCCCGAAACTTGCCGCAATACAGAAGTTACCAATAAAGAGAACGGGATCTATCTGAACCCCATGGTATACAATAAGATACCCATAAAGAGCCGTTGCGGCAAACAAGGTAAAAACAAGATCCCAGTTCTTGACGATTCCTTTCCTGAGGTCCGAATAACTCGTTCGGACCCCCAGGATCACAAGCAGCGGGACAAAGGAAAGCGTTACGGTTGCAATATCCATTCAATTCTGTTATATATGATAGGCGAGTGTGCCAGGAAATCGGATCTCCAACGCATATCATTTTATAAGAATCGAACCTCAACGTCTATCGTTTTCCCATGCCCATCCGGTATGACAACATGCGCATTGACAGGCTGCTGATCAAATCTTATCAAGAGAGGATCGAGGCCGATCTCAAGAGGATCAACGGCCTCAACGACATCGAAGGACTCCTCGGAGAATGGGAAAAGGAATTTGCGCGCTATATCGGCACGCGCCGTGCCCTGGCCCTGAATTCGGGAACCGATGCCCTCCAATTGGCCCTCCAACACTACGGCCTCAAGACAGACGACGAGGTCATCGTCCCGAACGTGACGTATCCTGCCGTCCCCTTGGCCGTCATCTATGCCGGGGGCCTGCCGGTCCCGGCGGATTGCCGCAGGACAGACTACCAGATGGATGCGGACGCCGTCCATCACCTCGTGACCAAGCGCACCAAAGGCATCATTGCCGCGCACATGTTCGGCCGCCCCGCCCCCATAGACAGCATCCTTGCTATCGCAAAAAAACATAGACTGTTTGTCATCGAAGACGTCTGCCAAGCGGAAAGCTCCGAATACAAACACAAAAAATTAGGCTCTTTCGGCGACATTTCATGTTTTTCTTTCTCGTATTACAAACCCCTGTCCTCATGCGGAGGCGGAGGAGGCATGTTGTGTTTTAACGGCCCTTCTTGCGAGAAGATCGTAGAAATGACAAAGATATGGAAAGATGACGCTTCGCTTTTGAAGGCCGGCCAGAGATATTCCCGCATGTACCTCTGGGACCTGATGGCCGTCAGGACAAAATTCCGCTTCCTCAAGGAAATCATCAAATCGCGGCTCAAAATCAAGGCATTTTACGAAAAAGAGCTGGGCGGCATGAAAAACATCTCTTTCCCGCTCGACGACGCGCAAACCCTGACCATCCCACAGGTTTTCGTCATGGCTGCGCGCGAACGCGATACCCTCGGACAACATCTCAAAAAACGAGGCATCGGCTGGCAGAACCCGTACACGCCGCTGCACCGCATGAAAACCTTTGCGTCCTTCTGCCGGACGCAGATGCCGAACAGCGATGTCTACAACCGGCAGGCGCTCCATCTCCCCTTGTTCTCTTTCATGAAGGAAGAGGAGGCTGCGTTCATCGTCGAGGCCATCCGTGAATTTTTCCGCGCCCAAAAGACCCGGCCTTCATGAAAAAGCTCTGCGTCTTCTTCCACAACACGGATTCCTTGGGACACGCGCATATCGTTTACACACTGACCAGGGCGGCGGCATCCCTGAAGAAAATCAATATCATCGTCATCGAGACGGGGACAAAAAAAACGCATCTTTTTCCCATCGGGCGCTTCGCCGACCACCTCTTTCTGCCGCAGCAAAAAAGCGGCATCCATTGGAGCCGCGCCCTATTCAGGGCGCTCAAACACATCCGCCCAGGCGTCTTGCTGACAGAACACTATCCTTTTTTCCGCCACCCCGAACACCAGGTTCTCCTGCCCATCCTCAAACAGCTGCGTTCCTCAAAAACGACAATCATCTCCAGCACCGTCCACCTCGATTGGACAAGCTCCCTGAACCTGTTCTTGCCTCATCACTATGACCTTGTTCTTTATCACTGGCCGCAAGCGCAGATGAATTCGTATGAATCTTACCTGCCCGCCGGCGAAAGAAAGCTCCTGAAGACCATCTTGCGGCAATGCCGGCACAAGCTCGTTGCAACGGGATTTGTGCATGACGATACGGGCTTTAAGGAACGCCGCCAAGGGGCCGGTTCGGGCCTGCGTGTTGTCGTGAGCCGGGGAGGACTGCAGGACCATCCGGGCCTCATCCGCAGCTGCCTGCGCGTAGCACTGAAGCGGCCCGACTGGCATTTTGCGATATCGGCGGGGACGGCGACGCCGCAGGCCCCGGAAAGGAAAAGGGGCCGGCAGACAGCCTTGGAATATTTTTCCTGGAAATATCCTGAATTCGGACAATACCTCAGAGATGCCGATGTGAGCGTCAACCTCGCCGGCTATAACACCATGGTCCGGCTCCTGCGCTACCGCATACCGTCGCTTATCCTGCCCGCTGCAACGGCCGAGCAACGCTGGAACGCCCGATTCCTGGCACAATACGCCGCTGCAAGAGTCTTGTCCGTAAAAGATATCTCGCCGGAAAAACTGGAGCGCTCCATCGCAGGGCTCGCGGACAGGCCAAGGTGCCCAAAAATAAGAGCCGTTCCTGAAAGCTGGTTCTGGGGAGCGGCCCGTTCGGCAAAGTTGATCCTAGAACATCTTTAAAAAAACATTATGAAACGCGCAATGCCTTCTATAAAATACTGCTGGATATTTATTACAGACCGCTGCCAGCTGGACTGCGACTACTGCTTTTTCTCTTCGAAAACACGACGGCAGGACCTCTCCCTGGCACAGGCAAGACAACTCTTAAGCATTCTGCCGAAGGACTCAAAGACCGAATTCGTTATTTCCGGAGGAGAACCTCTCCTGCGATGGGATTTCGTAAAAACGCTTGTCTGTGGCATCGGAAAGGACCGGTCAAAAAGCTCTATCGTGCTTCAGAGCAATATGCTGCTTTTGACGGACGAAAAGATACGATTTCTCAGGCGCCATAACGTATCCCTGGAACCTGGCATTGACGGGAATCCCGAAAGCACCGCCCGCCACAGGAAAGGGACATCCGCCCAAAACTACCATCTCATATGCAAAAACATAAAAAAGGCCCTGCGTCTGGGAATCGAAGTATTCCCAACCATGACCGTCCATCCGCAAGAAACCCGTTATATGGCAAAGAATTTCAGATTCCTGTCGTCTCTGGGGGTCTCGCGCATCGATGTCCATCCTGCATTCTTGGCCCCTTGGGACGCGGCCTCGGCAAAGGATTTCATCAATAATTACAGACATCTGGCAGCATTGTCATGCGCGCGCAAGCGCGTCCTCTGCCCCTGCTACAGCCGCCCCATGAGTTACGGCCACGACCTCGTCATTCTCCCTCAAGGAGACGTTCTTGCAAATTGGACTTTTATGGCGTTCCCCAAAGCGATCCGAGACCGGTTTTTTATCCTGAAACTTGAAGCAGACGGCACCGCATACAACGAAGCCGTGTATCAAAGGCTCCTGGCCCGTTACCGGACGCTTTTCAGGAACAGGACTGTCTCATACCGGGAATTCAGCAACTACAACGCTGCCTTGGCCATGCGTCTTTGGAAAAGGACACCGCCAAAGACCGGCTTCCGTCACTACCGGGACATCTGCAGGACCGTTAAAAATATAGACAAGACGTTCCTCATGACACCGCACCATGCCGAATAAAATCAAAATTCTATTATATTATACCCACAAGGAAAGCCTCGGCCACACATCGAGGATCACGACCTTGGCGGATGCGTTCGCATCGTTCGGCCGGGGTTTGTTCGAGGTTTATCTCCTCCAGGCCGGCGTCCCCCAGCACACCTTCAGACCGAAACCCGGCATCACAAAGATCGACGTTCCCTATCCCTTCTACAGCAAAGCGCAGTTCAAAAATCTGCCGGCGGACATCCGGAACATCGGCCTGCGCGCCGATTTCATCCTCGATAAGACCAAAGAGATCATGCCGGACATCTTCATGACGGAATACTTTCCTTTCGGCAGGAGCGAATGCTTCCTGGAGCTGTCCGAGGCGTTCCTTTTTTTGAAGAAACAACGGAAAAAGATCCTGGCAACCATCGGCTATCCCTACATCACCCTCGATGTCATCAAAAATGTCCAGCGTTTTTTCAAAGAGGTGCGTTTCTACGACAAGATCCTCATCCATACGCCGGAGAATTTCGAATACCCGTATTTCATCAATCTCGTCCCGGACAAAGAACGCAGGGACTTGTATGCCTCGATCTTCGCATCGCTGAAGGAGAAAATCATCCACACGGGCTATATCCTGCCGCGCTGCACCGAAGGCGCCAGTCATCCGGCGGCAGAACGGCTGATGAAACGATGGAAAAAATCCAAACGCAAAAAAATCCTTGTGAGCCGGGGAGGAGGGACGACCTGTCCCAAGATCATTGCGAGCGCGATCCTCGCCAAAAGATACCTGGAAGACGATGTCACCATGCTGCTGTCCGCAGGTCCTGCGTCGGGTAGAAAAGAAATGGAGTTTTTCGAAGCCCTCATCCGCAAACACGGCGTCAAGCACACATCTGTCGTGCCGTACGTGCCGCACTTCGCCGACTGTCTTGGCGCCTGCGATGTCTCCGTCAGCCTGGCCGGTTACAACACATCCGTCCAACTGCTGCGCCTTGGCAAGAGATGCATCGTTATCCCCTACACCGTCCTCGCCAAGTCCGGATGGATCAATGACCAGACGCCGCGCGCGCGCCTCCTTGAAAAACATCTCAACGCGCGCCTCTTCGACTACGACGGATTACGCTCGGAAACCCTTGCCGGGGCCATCAAAGATGTCTTGCAGGCGCCGGCGCCAAAGCCGCTGCCCCCGGCCTTTTTTGAAGGGGCGGCTGCCACCGTCAAAACCGTTCTCAAAATCCTCTAAACCTTCTCCAGATTGACCGTCTTGAGGAAACCGTGGTAGGCGTAACAACGGGGGCAACGCCCCTGGAGCCCCATCCGTATCCTTTCTTGGTGCTCAGGGCCGTAGATATCTTTTAAAAAGTGACTCCCGATCGACGAGACGGGGGGCATATACAGACAAGGATAAATAGCGCCGGCGCAGGTAATAAACAAGAAATTCCCCGGCGTCCGGCAGGTGGTTATGGCTGACATCCCCAACTTGACAATCCTCTCCAAAGAAGAAAGGACCCTCGCGTCTGCTGTTTGCGTGCCGGACGATTTGACATCTGAAGCGATCGCGCGCAGCTGACGGATGATCTCAGGTTTGACGCAAGGATCGTCCCAGTTCAGGCCTGCCGCGCGTCCGGATATCCGATGATAGTAAGCCTTGGCGTCGAACTCGGCCAATTTTGGCATAAAACGGAAACCACGGGATTTCGCAAGACGATACAATGCAAAAAGATCCCTATAATTGCGCCTGTTGATCGTGAACTTGATGGCAGGCTTCAGGAGCCCCCTGCATCGATACGCCACGTAATCCACCGTCTTCATGCTCGCATCGAAAGCGCCCGGCCGGCCGCGCAGATCGTCATGTTGCGCCTTCAAGCCGTCAAGGCTGATGCCCAGGCTGACACCCTTGAGCATATCACCATGCTTCTCAAGAAAAGAAACGATACGGGAATGATCGAAACCATTGGAATAAATGCCGATCGCGCGGACAAGCTTTTTGAGTTTCAGGATGTGGAAAAATTTAAAAATACCGTCAATTTGAGGATGAAGAAAAGGTTCTCCGCCGGTCAAGGCCACGGAATTGATTTTGATTTTTTTAAGAAGAACCGATACAATGTATTCGATTGCAGAAAGAGACAACGACCTGGCTTTGCGTTCTTTCCAGATGCCGCAACAGCGGCAACGCAGGTTGCACGCATTGGTGATTTCCAATGTTAAGTCTGTCAATTCCGGGACTTCCGCCATGAGAAACCTCATCCGCCTTCGCAGGAAGCCCCGCCATATATCGCGGCGGGGAGGAATGCGAAACAAACATGCTTCGGCGAGATGTCACTAAATACCGGTGGTCGATATAATGTGGACGACCTCTCCGAAACCCCGCCGGCATTCTTGCGGAATGTAAAGAAGCGGGACGAAGGAGGGGGCATCAAGGTGCCACGGACCCGCCTTGGCCTACGCTATGGCCAAGGCCAAGGGCAGCCTGTGGGATTCCATTTAAGCATCGTCTCTGTCTTCCGTCAATACCAATGAACAAATCCCGGGATTTTGTCTTTCATGACCGTCTCGACCGGTTCCGGCTTGAGGCTGCAAGGGGAAAGCGTCCGGCCGTCGGCCCGCGCTCCGTCAACATCCACCTGACAAACCTTTGCAATCTCCGCTGCATCTTCTGCTGGGAGAAATCACCGCTGGTCACCCCGAAAGACCGCCGTATCCGGCACCTGGACTTCCAACTCCTCAAGAAAACAATCCAGGACTGCGCCAGGATCGGCGCGACCGGCATAGGCCTGGAAGGGGGAGAAACGATGCTCTACCCCCGCATCAAAGAACTGATCCTTTTCATCAAACAACTGGGCTTGCGCCTCGAGATCTATTCCAATTGCGCCGTTGAAACCGCCTTGATGCGCTACCTGGCGCTCGCCGACAAAGTAAACGTCAATCTTTCGGCCGCCACTCCCCAAAACTATTCCAGGATACACGGGCCGCGTGCGGCCGGCGCCTTCCAAAAGACGTTGAACAATATCTGCGCCCTGACACAAAACAAGGAAAGACGGCCGTTGGTGCAGATGGTATTTATCATCAATGAGTTGAACTATGGAGATATCCGGCAGGCGCTCCTGTTGGCGAGGAACGCGCACGTGTCCCAGATTAAATTCAAGCTTATCGAAGCCACCGCCCAGACGCGTTCCCTTTTGTTTTCCGACGGCGGCCTCCAAGGATTGAAGACCTTCTTGAAGGGCTTTCGCCCCCCAAAGGACGGCGTCAAGACAAACTTAGAGGAAATCCGCCGCGCGATCCTGCATCCCGCTTTCATGAAAAACAGGAAATCATTGAGGAAAAGCGCCTGGCACAACGACCGCCTTTTCTATTTCAGGGCGTTCCATGAAAAACGCATGCCTTGTTATGTAGGATGGTTTTACAGTTTTATCGACCTGGACGGCCGCGTGATCGCGCCTTGCGACAATGTCGGCGTGGCCGTCATGGGCAATATCCACGAGACGCCATTCTCAAAAATCTGGTTCTCAAAAAGGTTTGAACGCCTCAGGGCAGCCGCAAGGCAAGGGACGGACCCGAAAAACAAATTATGGCAGGAATGCAGGTATTGCGGATTTGCGGCCTTCAACAAAAGCGTCTGCCGCGCCCTCAAAGAAATGTGATCCCTTTCAAGAGGACAAAACAGCCAGGGGATCCTTCATCAAATATTCCATTTTTTTCTGGTGCCGGAGCAGCTCGTGCCTGAAGGCAACGACTCCTTTGCCGCAATAAGTCTTCCCGAAGCGATGCGCATCCTTCAGATATTCTCCGAAAGCCTCCAGCCTGACAAGAACGGCGAGGGCCTTTTTCCACCTCTTGGGAAAAGATACATTTTCTTCACCAAAAGGCAGAATTCTTCCTAAGGCAGAGGAAGGCATTTCCTGCGCAAAACAGGAAATAAGCAAATTGGCCATGTCCGTCTGAACGCATGCATGCCGCACATGGGTCAAATCAATAAAAAACACTTCCCGGTCGTTGCACAATATATTGGAAACCGACAGATCCGCATGCAACGGCACGAGAGAAAAATCCGCAGGAGCGTCTCGAAAAGCCTTGAGACAATCATCCAGGAGCCCATTGGCGCCCGCGCTCCCCTTGCAGGCTCTCGAAGCATCTTTCAACTGCTTGACCTTTTCGATAAAAGATTGCCGGCGCAAAACCAATCCTTCTCGTGTCAAAGACATTAAAGTCTTATTGAACGACTGAATGGCTTCGGTTATCCGCAGGCCGCGTATCCGGGAAACAGGGAGCCCATAAAGCGGGACCGCATCGAGCCATTCATGGCAGGTGATAAGATAACGCTTGAAGGAAAGGCAGGGGGGAGAAAACATGCGCGGGACACAGACGCCTTTTTGCCGCAAGAGACGATGCAGAAGATATTCGTGCCGATGAAGATTCGCCGAACTACGAGGATGGAATTTTAACGCATAACGGCCTATTGATGTCTCCGCATACATCAGAAAATTGGAATGAGAAATCCTGACGTTCTTCTCCAGCTCGAACGAACGCAGCATCCCAAGCCCAAAAGCCTTGCAGATACCCTTTATCTCGGACTCCGGGCAATGAAGGCGCCTGAGATCAAAACGCTTGGCATCCACATTCAGCGGAATCGCCGTTTTTTTCATATGCCATACCCTCTTTTGCCGTGTATTATATCATTTTCGGAGACGCGTGCAAAACACCAAATACCAGTTGCCCGCCGCCTGAAGTTTACATATAATGGCTGGAGTCCCCTCGGCCTTCGACCGGCGCAGGCCACCGCATCGCTCGCACGATCTGTTGCGGAACAGGCAGTTGCCGCAACCCCATCTCATCATGGTTGTACGCGCGGCCAACGCCGCGAACCCGACCAAGCCACGACAGGCATAGAACAATGACGAAACAACCTAAATTAAGATGGTCATGACCACGCGTGACGATCACCTCAGGCTATTCTCGATCAATAAGAGCAAGGTGTTGGCCGGCCCCCGCACCGTCCTCCTGCACCTCACAGACGCCTGCAACCTCAAGTGTCTCCATTGCTGGTATCATTCCTCTCTCGATACCCAAGCGCCAAAGGCATCGAAAGAACTGGGATTCGATGAGATCCGAAAGACCCTTGACGATTGCCATGAATTGCGCGTTGAAGAGATCCGTCTTTCCGGCAGAGGGGAACCGACCCTCCACAGCCGGTTTCCAGAAATCGTCTCTTATGCCGTCCAAAAAAAATTCAAACTGCATTTGTTCACCAACGCCACGTTCCCGCCCGACTGGATCAAACTTATCAGGCATTTCGAAGTCTTGAACATCGATCTCTCCGCGGCAACGGAAAAACAATATCTGACCTTGCAATCCAGGGGACCCGGCGATCATTTCAAAACCGTCTGCGGGAATCTGCGCCTCTTGGCATATCTCAAAAAACAAAAGAAAAAGATGCCCCGCCTCAAGCTCATCTATGTCCTGAATGCGCTCAACTACCGGGAAATCCCAGAGATCTTCGAGCTCGCCGGAAAAATGATGATCGAAGAATTGTTCATCAAAAATATCGACACCAGGCGCTACAACACCTCCTTGCGCCTGACGCCGGAGATCGCCTCAAAAACAGAATCCATCATCAAAAAGATATCGGACAAAAAGGCATTCCTCAGGATTGACAGCAATCTCAAGCATAATTTCAAGGCCCGCGGAACCTACCTCGACGAACTCTTCATGAGACCGACACAACCGGCAGCCTGCTACATGACATGGTACTATGTCTTCGTCACCTCGTTAGGCCATATCACGCCATGCTGCCAGATGCAACACACATGCATCATGGGCAATATCTACCGCGATTCCCTGAAAGACGTCTGGCGCTCCAGGAGATTCCAGCGCTTGCGCCTATGGGGCAGTCGTTCTCTTTTCGACCACACGATTCACGAATGCCGCACCTGCTGTCACTATCGCGAAAACGACGCTATCGCACGCCAGCTCAGGTCCGTCAGAAACGACGCCGCCGGAAAAACAACGCCATGAACCACGACACATTGCGATTGCTGGGAATAGCCAAAAACAAGCCCATGACGGGACCCAAAAGCCTCTACTGCCAGATCGATAGGGCCTGCAATCTCCATTGCATCTTTTGTCATTATCACGGCCCTTTTTCCGCAGGCTGGAAGATAAAAAACCGGACGCAGCTCCTGCTGCCGGTGCTCATCAAGGTGTTCGATGACTGCCAAAAACTGCATGTGGAACATGTCTGCATCTCGGCCAAAGGGGAACCAACCCTCCACCCGGATTTCGAAGCCATCATCGATGAAGCGACGCAAAGAAATTTTTTTGTATCCGTGCTGACAAACGGAACTTTTCCGGAGAGGATGATTAAAACCATCGCCAAGATACATCTGGTCAAGTGCAATCTGTCGGCGACTTGCGCCGAAGAATTCCGCCTTTATCATCATGCCGGGCCATCGCCGAACTTCGAGACGGTGACGAAAAATATCGCGCGCCTGAGCCGCCTAAAAACCGGCCGGCCCAAAATCTCTATTACTTATGTCATGCACCGGTTCAATTACAAAAGCCTGCCGGCAATCTTCGAGCTTGCCCAACAGCTCGGCATCGACGAACTTGACATCAAAGAAGTGCATGGCAGCCAATTCCACCGCCTCTCCTTGACGCCCGCCATGAGGGCGAAAGCTGAAAAAATCCTCGCATACCTCTTAAAGAAAAACCGCCTGCTCCGCATAAAAAACAATCTTCTTGATCATTATTTGAAAACAGGAAAATTCTTTGCGCCGTCCGGCGTGCAATGGAAACCAGCCCCATGCTTTATGGGATGGTTTCAAACCTTCCTTATGGAACAGGGAGACCTGATGGCCTGCTGTTGCCGGAATAATGCTGTGCGGATTGGAAACATTTACCGCACGGACCTGCTATCGTTGTGGCGGTCAAAACGTTACCAGCAGATACGCCAGATGGCTGCGCACGGCATCCTCCAGAAGAAAGCCGGCTATCTATGTTCGGACTGCGCTTCGCATGCCGAAAACGACCCCTTGAGATCGTTTGCCGAAACGCTCAACAACAACGCATCCAATCTCGCAAAGAAAATCCTTGATTGTGAAGCCTCCCTGGTCTTGCCCCTGTCCTCGGCCTACGCTACGGCCAAGGCCAAGACCAAGGGCGGCCTGTGGAATTCCAGATTTGTGCCGGAGAATGCCGCTGTCGCATAAACAGCAATAGCCATGAATGCCATGAAACATCCAAGGACGCAGAGGATAAACAAAAGAAACAAAAGACTGCTCATTTCCTTGACAAATGCCTGCCCCTACCGCTGTGTGTTTTGCGTTTATCTTCACGACCGGCAACCGGCCGATCTACCGATAGAGACTTGGCTCGATATCCTGAAAAAAGCCAAAAGACACGGCTTCGGGTTTTTAGAAATCGGCTCGCAGGGAGAACCGGCCCTGCATCCGGATTTCGAAAAGATCATCGCTTCAGCTTACCGATGGGGTTATACCGTGGAAGTATTAACAAACCTCCGGGAAGACAAACGCATCAAGAAAATCCTGCCGTATCTGAATCTGCTGACGATCAATCTG
Organism: uncultured Planctomycetia bacterium; assembly: GCA_964471325.1. Lineage (GTDB taxonomy): Bacteria > Omnitrophota > Gorgyraeia > Velamenicoccales > Velamenicoccaceae > Velamenicoccus. The sequence continues at coordinate 78,843 of CAYYFL010000007.1, read as the reverse complement.
AATGCGACAGACGCCAGGGAATTCCGGGATATTCATGGAATCAAAAGGAGGGGCGCCTTTAAAAACGCCCTTGATTCCCTCAAGGACATCCTTGAACTCGCCCACAGAAAGAAATACGCCGTTAGATTCAAAATCAACTATGTCATCACCAAAAACACGGCCGCCAAAGCCATAAGCTTCGTGAGAAAATTCCACCGCATCCTGCTTAAACGGATGGGCCGGCCCGCCGATCTTTCCATCCATTTCCACCACATGCTCCTGACCCCCCACAACCATTTTTTGGCGCCCGACAAAGAACAGTTGCAACACTTGATCAACGAATTCCGCATCGCCGCAAGAATCCCATTCTTTGTTAGAACCACCAATATCCTGGACTTTACGAAAAAAACGCGACAGATCCTTAACGCCCGCACCCTGATGGGGCCGCTTCATCGCAACACCATGCCAACCGACACGAATTCTAAAGTCGTTAAGCGTCTCAATAGCCTCATGACGTGCGAGGCATGGAAAAACAATCTCTTCATCGACTGCAACGGGGACATTTTCGGATGCCTCAATCCCACGCGGATCCTCTTTGGCCTGCCTGCGGCAGACGACCCCACGTTTTACGGAAATGTCAAAGACGGCCGCCTTGCGCAGATATTGAAAACGCCGCCGCAACCCGCGATGGATATGGACTTCACGAACAGATTTTGGAAGGCCTGCGTCATCTGCGGCCTAAAAAAACGGACACAGCCGTGACGACGCTCCATGACATAAAACTGCTTGATTTCTTATTGCGGGAGGATCCTTTGCTCTTTCGCGCCGCGAAGGCCTATCTTGACATCAAACAAAGGCACGGAGACGAAAAGAGCTTTGAGGTCTCCAGTGAATCACTGTCCCGCTGCGCCGCAAGCGTCTCACGGATCGCCCTGACCTGCATGAAGAAAACCGATGCCTGCCGCATTTTTCGCCTGCTGGGGATTGAAACCGAAGCCAGGCGTTATATGTTTCGCAACAACAGGGACAACTGTTTCGGGATCGGGGTGGCATCCTACAAAGACCGCCCGCTCCTGCGGGAGACGCGATATAAGCTTTATAATTATTATCACCGCGCGCAGGACCAATCCAATCCCGCCGGGCACGTGACGGCCATCGCCTCCCGCCTGTGCCTGGATACGGCCCGTATCGCATCGGACATCAGGTGTTTTCAAAACATCAGGATGTCGGCCGTCGACCTTTATGAAACAGGGAAGAAGGGCCTAAAAATCTATTATGGACCTTTTCCCACAGATTCGCTGACAACGGCCTGCGCCTCTGTTCTAAAAAAAGGGGTCTTGAAAACCTATGAACGGTGGCGGAAAATAGGATGGTTGCCGCAAAAAGTCATGCTGGCCATCAGATATCAGCAAAAAGGGAGCCGGTCCGTACGCACGGATTTCCCATTCGATAGCAGCGATGTCACGACCCTGATAAGACGTTTCGACAAAACGCAGGCCGCCCAAAGGTTGTATCAAGTCCTGCTTTCTGTCGCCAACACCATACGCATCACATATATCTGCATCGACATGGACAAAAGACCGCGCACCCAATTCTATTTCGAGGTATTGTAGGAAGTCTTCATGAAGATTAAATTCTCCATCCCATACAACGGAGACCTGGCCCTCATGGCGTGGGCCTTTAAAACAGGCCAGGCGGCAGAAGTCTATTTTGCCGGCGCCGGCCGCAATGACCACTCCAGCCCCTATCAGAACCAGAACAAATTCCAGGAAGGGGAGATCTTCGAATTGATGGCGCTGTGCCGCAAGCATAACGTCAAAACCAACCTTTTGATGAACAAGGGGATCGCGTTCACCGACGACCTCAAAAGCATCTTTCATTACATCGACTCCCTCAACAAGACAGAAGGACTAACATCCATCACGGTCGGAGACCCCGCCATTGTCCCATTTCTCAAAAAGGCCTTCCCGCGGATCCGTCTCCAGACGTCCGTATTCATGAACATCGACAGCCTCCAGAAAATCAAAGAAGCCCTCAAAATGGGAGTGACGGATTTCTGCCTGGACGTCTCCACCAACCGCAAAGGAGAGGAACTGGAAAAAATCAGGGATTATAAAAACAAACTCAAGAATTTCTCCGTAAAACTTCTGGCCAACCATGGCTGCTACATGAATTGTTTCTACTCCATGCGTCATTCCAGCTGGCCGTTACTGAAAGAGATGCTTGAACAGCGGCCGGCCGCACAACGCCCGCCTCAAAAGAGATATATCCTGGGAAATCTTATCGATGTCAAAAACTGCGTATATAAAAAAGAGGACATCACGGACGAGATCAAACGGCCGTTCATCCGGCCGGAAGACCTGGCTTATTATGAAAAGAAGGAGTTGGCCGACGTGATCAAAATTGCCTATCGCATGGACCGCACTCCTGTCCTGCGCAAAAAGCTGAAAGCTTATTTCGAGCGTTCTTTTGACGGGGACCTTTTTGAATTGACGCCTCCCAACAAAGGCGCCATCCCCTTCGTCTGCGACAACAAGAGCATCCCGGACACATTTGCGCAAAAACTGCTGAGTTGCGACATGAAATGTGAAGGGTGCGATTATTGCCGGCTTGTCGCCGTCAAAGCCCTCAAAAAGAAAAACTATGGCCGACACCTTGCATAACGACGCCCTGAGATTGATGGGGGCCCTCAGGCACAAGATCTTCAGCGGCCCCAAGATCCTGTTTTGCCACCTCAACAACACCTGCAACCTCAGCTGCCTCTTCTGCGTGCATCACGGAACAGCCGTCAAGGTCCCGGCGAAAGAAACACGCCTGGAGGCGGAAACGCTGGACCGGGTCTTTGATGATTGCCAGAAACTCAACGTCAGCCATATCTGCTTCTCGGCCAAGGGAGAACCAACACTGCATCCTGATTTCGAAAGCATTGTTCACCATGCCGGCAGGAAAGGACTGGCAGTCACGCTGGTGACGAACGGATTGTTCCCGCATAAACTGTTGAAAACCATCCATCGCATCCACGCCGTGAAATTCAGCCTCTCGGCCGCTAATGCAAAAGATTTCTTCAGGATCCACCGGCCGAAAAATCTGGGCGATTTTGATACGGTGATAAAAAATATGGAACTTCTGGGCCGCGCCAGATCGCGCTCGGCCAGGACTTCGCTCAATTTCGTCCTGCATGCCTTGAACTATCACACTCTGCCGGCCGTCATTGATCTTGCCCGGCGCGTCAAGATCGACGAGCTCCGGATCAAGTGTGAACATGTCGAACACAGGACAAGTCCTTTGGCCCTGACACCGCCCCTCATGAAAAAAGCGGAAAAATTACTTTTTGCCGTCTACCAAAAAGGGGGCCTGGGCCGCGTCAAAAACAACCTTTCGGCCCATTATGCCGAAACGGGAAAATTCCTGCCGGCCGGCGCGGAGCGCCGGAAACCAGGACCGTGCCACATGGGATGGTTTGCGACATTTCTGACAGAGCGAGGCGACGTGACCGCCTGTTGTTCAACACAGAAAAGCGTCAAGATAGGCAATGTCCACGACAAAGGCTTGGCGGAACTGTGGATGTCGGCACGCTATCACCGCGTACGGCTCAAAGCGGCATCCGGATTTTTCCAGAAAAAAATGTACAACCAATTATGCCGCGGATGCTTCCTTTTACAGGAAAATACCGCCCTGGAGTCATTCCGGCTTCTCTACAAACGCGACGCCTCCCGCCGCCGGCAAGACTATTCAAAACAATACGCATGGACATTGTCACCCTGAAAAAAATCAACGATCTCCTGGCGTGCTTCGCGCGCATCCACCCATACCGGAGGGTGCGACTCCCATTGAAGTCATGCGGTGAATTCCTGAAACTGCCGCTCATGATGCGTGACGATATCCGCCGATTTCCCCCCAACGGAGAAGCCTTCAACGCGACGGCGACAAGCGGCTCGTCGGGAAAACAGATGTACATCCTGCATTCGAAGGATTGCTATCAGACGCACCTGCGCCGTCTCGTCAAAATTTACAAATCCTGCGGGATGAAGCCGGGCAACCTATGCCTGAACCTCTGTTCGTATGAACTCAACAGCGGCGGCCGCATCATGGAACAGGCCTTCAGGGCCCTGGGCGCCGGCGTGATCCCCTTGGGATCTCTCACGAGCCCGGAAAAAACAAAAGAGGCGATCGCGCTGATCAAATCGCTAAAACCCGCGTTTATCAACTCCTACACCAACCAACTTTACGACATCTTCTCCGTTTTGAAACGAAAACATTCGGTAAGATCATGCATTCTTAACGGAGAACCGTTGTATCCATGGTTCAAAGACCGCCTGAGGGCATTATCGGGAACGCGCATCTTTGACCATTATGGCGCCATGGAATTCTCGGGATTTGCGATCGCCGAGGATCCGAAAGATGCATTCATGAGGCTCTTTGAAGACGGCCTCTACATTGAAATCCTGGGCGAAGACGGCAGGACGGCGGAACTGGGAGAAGGGCGCATCGTGGTCACAGACCTGGAAAACACTTGCATGCCTTTCATCCGCTACGTCCTGGGCGACCGCGTCCACATCACCAAGAAAGGGAACGCCAAATACATCCGCGTCCTCGGCCGGGACGCAGATTCGCTCCTGATCGAAGGCAAGATCGTTTCGCGCCGGCTCGTGGCCGAGACAATCCTGAGGCTCCTGGGACATCCCCGCTTTTTCTGCATCATCGATAAAGACAAGCGGGACTTCAGGGACAACATCACCCTGCACATCCCCGAGAAAGATGTTTCTGCAAGCGCAAGACTCATCAAAGAACTCGGCGCCCGCCTTCACATAGCACATCTGGTGACCCTACGTCTCCATTCCGGCCATGTTCCCAAAACATCAACCGGCAAATACCGCCATATCATGGACCTGCGAGGACATGTCGCACGGCATTAAACCTTCCCATATCTTTCTCTACGTCACCGAAAGATGCAATCTCGCATGCAGGTATTGCTATTTCCGGGACAAAAAAGGCAGGTCCTTGCCGCTGGAAACAATCAGGAAATTCATCTTTTTGCTTGAAAAAGAAGGGCTGGGTCCCCGCCGCTTCATCTTAAGCGGAGGCGAGCCTCTCCTGGCGTGGACGTTAACAAAAAGGGTCATTTCTTTCCTGAAAACGGCTGTGCCAAAATCCGAGATCGGCCTCCAGACAAACGGCCTGCTTTTGGACGCGCCTAAGATCGCCTTTCTCAAGACAAACAAGGTCGGCCTGGAGATCGGCATCGACGGCCTTCCGGCAACCACGTTGGCATGGAGGAGAGGCACCACAAACGCATCCTTCGCCCGCCTGGTCGAGATGCTCCTGCTGTGCCGGCTGGCAGGCCTGACGGTCAACTGCAACATGACGGTCCATCCGCAGGAAATGCCGCAGTTCCGCAATAATTTTCTTTTTCTGACCCGCCTGCCGTTCGGCAAAATCGATGTGACGCCCGCAGCTTTTGCCGGCTGGGACCAGGCCGGACGCCGGACATTCAAGCAGGATTATGCGTGGATCGCAAAAAACTACCCTGCGAAGATCTATGACGACGATGCCAGACGCTTCTCTCCGCAAAGCGGCTGGGACCTCAGCCTGCATCCGCCAGGATATCTCTTACCGGGGGATGCCTTCCTCTGTCTTCCGGAAAAACTCAAAAAGGAATTTTCGCTCATCCGGTTCTCGCCGCAGCCGCATCTCAATACGAAAATCCTGGCAAGGCTGAAACAACTCTATCAACGCTTCGGCCGGAAAGAGAAAAAACGGACCTACAGAGACTATATCGTCTCGAGCTTCAGGATCGTCAACGACCTGACCGGCAGAACCGGCATCGACTGGAAGACTTTTGAAGAGCTTTTTGATTTTATGACGAGGGTTAACCGTCAAGGCCCTTCAAAAACGAAAAAGGGACAGACGAATGGCGGGAGGATTGGCGGACAAAATCTGGAGGTAAAAGAGATGCGTCGGCAATGACTTTTTTAAAAAACGCCTTGTCCGTTTTTAGCCCGGCCGGGAGGGACGTGAAAAAACGGACCGAATCAGGCGAAAGCCAAGGGGCCCGGAAAGACAAGCCGCACGCCCGCGCAAGTTTTTGATGGACCCTGATCTCGGCCAGGGCCTTTTTGCGATAATAGGCGCGCGCGCGCCTGGCGGACAGGCTGCAGAGTTCGTTCACGCCCATCCCGCTCAATAAAAGGCAGGGATGCTTCTGGCGCTGCGCGATCAGGCGGAAAAAGACAGCCACGGCCGCGATATCCCTCTCACGAGCAACAAAGGGAAGTGTCGGCCGGAGGGAAACGTAGGCCTTTGCGTAATCGCGTTTCGTGACCGTAATGGCGGAAAACTGCAGGCCCAGGTGGCGGGCCAGCGCGCGGCACCGGCGCACAGACCGCGTATTGTAAGAACGGAGACTCTCGTCACGAACAAGAGCGAAATAGAGATGAGGGCGCAAAGGTTTCAACAGGCTGGCCAAAAGAGATGAATCCAGCCCGCCTGTCGCCAGGACGCAAAGCCGGGCGCCCGAAGCCGTGCGCCTCTGCGCGTCCGCCACGATCTTGCGAAAAATTCCCGTCAAGCGGGTCTTATAAAGATCCGTATCGGTCTTGGACATGGGCATCATTATATCATCCTGACGGCTTGAATGCGATAAACAGATGGAAAGCGGCGAAAAACGCGCCGGTGCTTGAAAAAGAGACGTCGTTCCCATAAGATAGAAGATACCTTGTCATGAATAATCCCCTGCTGGAACAATACAAACCAAGATCTTTCTGCGCAGACCTCATGGAGATCAAGGGCAACGGCCTCCAGTTGGGCCTTTACATGTCCCTCATCCTGGGCTTCAAGCCCCTCCTGGATGACTGGATCAGGAAAAACAGGATCGAGGCATTCAAAAAGGCCTGCCGCCGATACGGTATCCTTGTCCGGGAGAGCGTCATTTTCCGCAATGTGCACAAAAATGACGTCCCGGATTCCGTGATCGGCAAAGACCGGCTCACGACGACATCGGCCTACGGCCTGCCGCTGGAGACAGATACGGACGAAGAAGTCCACGTCTTTCTGGCAAAAGACAAGAAGACGCTGAAACGGGCCATGTGGTATCCCGTCATCATCAACAACCGCGTCATCTTCGCCCCCCGCGCCGACCATCTCAAATACGGCTACGTCCTGGGATATCCCGATTGCTGCATCAGATTTTTCAGGCAATACAACGACTGGATCCGTTACAGCCATCTTTATGAAGCCTGGCGCCACACGAGGACCCAGCCGTCTTTTCTCTGCAACCCTTTGCTCAAAGACACGATCTTTTCCTATATCTATCACATGCCATGCCGCTACGATTGCCCGGCAACCATCAAACTGGCAGGCAGGCTGCGGCGTGAAATTTTCAAAAAAGAGCCGGAATATGTCCGCAAGATGGACGCCTACCTCAAGCAGACATTTCTGGTGTTCTATGAACGAAAATTCTACGCGCTCGACGGAGCCGCCCTGAAAAACAATATCGTGAGTTATAAACATGCGGCGTTCGTCTCTCATGACGCGACGCGCAATGAATACGGCCAGGACCTGGAGCGGGCCGGCGCCCTCAAGCTCCACGGCAGGCAACTGACGCTCCTGCGCCGGGGGAAGGTCCTGAAAAATATTTCGGTCCCCCTCAACGTTTTCGCACCGGAATATCCGTTCCTGGTCACATTCCAATAGCCATGCACATCGCCCATATCAGCTCAAGCCTCTACCACCCGTGTTTCTGGGAACTCGTCCGCCTCCAGAAAGCCAGGCACCGGATCACCTATATCTCCCTGGAAACCTCTGTGAATTCCGACGGTCAAGCGACCCTGCATTCACGCACAGACTTGAGACATATCCACATCAGGTGCTCCCCGGCCGATGATGTCATCTACGACGAGCACCTGCGCCTGGCCCTGGACAACGCCTTGAAGGCGGATCCGCCCGACATCGTCCATGTTCATCTTTTTTCAGGAACGAAATTGCGGCCCATCGTGACCGTGGCGGCCGGCCTGGGCGCGCGCATCGTCGTAACGCTCCACGACCACTCTTTGTTTTGCGTCGGCGGCAGATTCCATGACGGCCGCAAGATATGCCGCAAAACAGACCCGGAGGCCTGTTCCTGTTCTGATGCGCGACGATTAGCAGACTACCATCATATGCCCCTTTCCGAATTTAACGCCGCGCGCCGCAGCCAGATCCGCCAAATCATAGACATGTGCGATACGATCATATGCCCATCGCAAATACAAAAAGAAATGCTGGCCCCCCTCGTCGCCGACCCAGACAAGATCGTCTGCCTGCCTTATGGCGTACACATGCGGCGTCCGCGCGCAAGACGCCAAAACAAAAAGCCCATTTTCGGCTTTTTAGGGATATGGACGCCCCTCAAAGGGTCGGACACGATCGAATATCTGATAAAACAAAACGACGGCATCCGCATGCTTCTCGGCCTCTGGACAAAAGGCGCACCGCAAAAAAACCTGCGGCAGCTGGAGAATATGGGGAATCGGCCGGACATCGAAATCATCGAGAATATTCCTTATGCCGAGCTCCCCGAAAAGTTTTATTCAAAAATAGACTACCTCCTGGTGCCGTCGGTTTGGGACGAAACCGGGCCCATGTCGCTTTTGGAATCGCTCTATCAAAAGATACCCGTCATTATTCCCGGTCAGCCGAGCCTCCTTGAAAAAACCATCCCCGGCAGAAACGCCTTCGTCTATAGTTCTTTGGCGCAACTCAACCGCATCATCGGAAAGATCCGGAGGGGCCGCGCGCGCTTAAAGTCTCCTTTTCGCGCCCGTGTCCAGGATATCCATTCTTACGCCGCGGATGTGGAAGCCGTCTACCGCCATATTCTGGACAAAGAACCCCGAACCCTGTTCTTCAGGGTCGGCTACCGCTGCAACAATCGTTGTATTTTCTGCGTCACGGGCGACAACAAACCCGGGACCTTCACATCCCTGGGGATCCTCACAAAGGCGCTGGCCGCATATCGCCGCAGTTACGACCAACTGGTCCTTTCAGGAGGAGAGCCGACAGCCAGGGAAGACTTCTTTTCCCTCATGGAGTCCGCCTTCCGGCTGGGCTATAAGATCCAGATACAGACCAACGGACGCCTCATGGCTAAAAAAGAATTTGCCAAGCGGCTTGCCGCTTATCACCCCGTGATCTATACTCATCTGCAGGATTACAAAGCCAGGGTGCACGATGTCACCACGAATGTCCCGGGCAGCTTCTGGGAAACCGTCGCCGGCATCCGCAACGCGGTTGCCGTCTCCCGCGGCCTTTACGTCAAGATCATGATCACAAGGGCCAATTACCGCCACCTGCAAGAGACGGCAAAATTCCTCAAGCGCCTGGGGGTCAAAGGCATCTGGTTCGTCTTTCTGACCCCCCATGGCTTTGCCAGGGCGTACTTCGACAAGGTCGTGCCGACATACACGCAAGTCTCGCCATATCTGAAGAGGGCGCTGCAATGGGCGCGAAAAGAAAAAAATCTGGAAGTCGTGCTCGAAGGCTTTCCTTATTGTCATGTGCCGCGGCCCTGGCGCAACAACCTGCTGGAAGGCCCGCGCCTTTCCGGACGCAGACAACTCTGCCTGCATCCGGCCGAGAAAGGCCGTGACTTCAGGATCAGCCCGAAACATGAGCGCCTGAAGGACAAAACCAAAGGCCGGCGCTGCCAACGCTGTGCTTACCATCAAAGATGCGAAGGCGTCTACCGGACATATGCCCAGCACCACGGGTTCGACGAATTCAAGCCGCTCGCGAAATGATCCCAAAAAACACAAAAACCATGAAAAATCCCAAGCTGAAACTGTCCATCCCTTACAACAACGACCTGGCGCTCATGAAATGGGCGATCGCGACAGGGGGGATCTACGAAATCTATTTTGCCGGACCCGAGGGAGACGACCATTCCAATCAATACCTCAATACCCGCAAAGCCTCCAGCGGCGAGATCCGGCAGTTGATCGCCCTCTGCCACCGTCACAAGATCAAAAGGAACCTCCTCCTCAACAAACGGATCAATTTCTTCGACGACCTCAAGCGCATCGGCCGCTACGTCAAAACCCTCGAAGACTCCGGAGGGATCACATCGATCACCTTGGCCGATCCGTGTATCGTCCCGTTCTTACGCAAGATGTTTCCGAAGATAGCCCTCCAGAGTTCGGTTTACATGAACATCGACAGTGAACATAAAATCAAAGAGGCGGTCAAGATGGGAATGACGGAATTCACGCTGGATGTCTCCTGCAACCGCGACGCACGCGCCTTGGATGCCATCCGCGCCGGCCGCAAACACCTGCCTGCCGTCACCATCAAACTTTTGGCGAATCACGGTTGCTATCTTCACTGTTTCTACGGCGGCAGGCATGCTGAATGGCCCGTCCTCCTGGAGGCGGCCAGGACGATGCTGCAGGAAGGGACGGGATGTTACGTCGGCTTCATGCTCAAAGACGGATGCCAATTCGCAACGCAGGAGCCGGCCGATGAGATCAGGCGGCCATACCTGAGGCCGGAAGACCTTGCCTTTTTCGAGGAACACGGCTGGGCGGACGGGATCAAGATCGCCTACCGCAAAGACGACAGCCGCCTCCTCAAAACAAAGATCTCCGCGTATCTGGCCCGGTCTTTCAAAGGCGACCTCTTCACGCTGGCGCCGTCCAACAAAGGCCCCTTGCCCTTCATCTGCGATAACAAGGCTTTTCCCAAAGACTTCATCGAACGCACCACGCATTGCGGCCAACGGTGCGTGCGCTGCCGCTACTGCGCCTCTGTAGCGCAGGCGGCCATAAAACCCAAACCGTCCCCATGAAAACGCTCGCCAGGATAAAACAAGATTTCCTGAGAACGACGCGCGTCAGCCCCAGATACCAGACGAATACGGCAGACAGCGGCATGACAAGAGGCAACTATATCCTGGATGCGCTGGCCGAAAAGGTCTTCGACCATCCGCGCCTCCTGGGGCTCCTCTCAAAAAAAGCGAAGCACTGGCTGGCATGCGACGATTCGGAATTTACTCTCGCTTTGGCCGGTTATATCGCCTACCTCGGCGAAAAATACGGGCAGGCCGAAAAACTTTTTCTCAGGGCGATCCAAAAAAACCCTAAGAACATCGACCTCTGGATGGACCTGGCCTTCAGCCTCTTTCACCAAGACGAAAAAAAACAGAAGCTGGCGCACGACATCCTTTTCAGACACAAAGAACTGGCCGGAACTTTTCCCGAAGACAATATCTGCCTGCGTGAAATCCGCAGGTGGCTGGACCGTCAGCCTCCTTATCGCCTGCGCTGACCCTTTCCAACGATGCCCTTTACAAGAAGAAAAAATCTGCTATAATACGCCAATCGTTCTCGGGACACCGCAGGACCTAAACCGGAAACAAATACCCATCAAACAATTTTTCGGGGGTTTCTATGAATAAAATGACCGTCAAGGATGTTGATCTCAAAGGCAAAAAGATCATCATGCGCGTGGATTTTAACGTGCCGCAGGATAAAAAAAGCGGGGCGATCACAGACGATACGCGCATAAAGGCCGCCATCCCCACGATCGATTACATCCTCAAGAACAACCCGAAAAAACTGATTTTGATGACCCATCTGGGACGGCCCGACGGCCAGGTCAAGGAAGCCCTCAGGCTCGATCCCGTGGCCCAAAGGCTCCAGGAGCTGATCAAAACGCCCGTCAAAAAACTCAACGATTGCGTAGGCCCTGAAATCGCCAAGGCCATCGACGCCTCTCCTGAAAAAGTCATCCTTCTGGAAAACCTGAGATTCCATGCCGAAGAAGAAGAGAATGACCCTGCATTCGCCAGACAGCTGGCAAGCCTTGCGGACATATACGTCAACGACGCCTTCGGCACGGCCCACAGGGCGCACGCCTCTACCGAGGGCGTGGCCCACGACCTGCCGGCGGTCGCAGGGTTTCTTCTCGACAAAGAGATCGAATATCTGGGCAAATCCCTTGAGCAGCCCGACAAGCCGTTTGCCGTGATCTTGGGCGGCGCCAAAGTCTCCGACAAGATCGGCGTCATCGAAAACCTGCTGAAAAAAGCACAGGTCCTGGTCATCGGCGGGGGCATGGCGTATACATTCCTCAAGGCCCAGGGAATTGCCATCGGGAATTCAAAACTCGAAAAAGACAAGATCGACCTGGCCAAAGAAACCCTCGAAAAGGCCAAAAAGGCCGGGGTCAAAGTCGTTCTTCCGATCGACCACCTGGCCGTCGACAATATCGATACGCCGACGAAGATCGAAACGACAAAAGATACGGCCATCCCCGATGGCATGATTGCCGTCGATATCGGCCCTAAAAGCATCACCTTGTTCTGCGATGCCCTTAAAAACGCCAAGACCATCTGCTGGAACGGCCCCTTGGGCATCTTTGAAAACGACAAGTATGCCAAAGGGACAAAAGAAGTAGCGGCGTTCATCACGACGCTCAAGGCCAAGACCATCATCGGCGGAGGCGATACAGCCGGTGCCGTGGCCAAGTTCGGCCTCGAGAACAAGATGACGCATATTTCGACAGGCGGCGGCGCCTCGCTTGAATTCATGGAAGGCAAGGTCCTTCCGGGCATCGCCGCGCTCAAGGATAAACGGTAAGGAGTATATTTAATGAGAAAAATCATCATCGCCGGCAACTGGAAAATGAACAAGACAACAGTCGAAGCCATCGAGCTGGCCAACGGTCTCAAAAGAGATCTGTATGATATCGACGCTATAGGTATCATCGTCTGTCCGCCTTTCACGGCGATCGACGAGGTCGCCGAGGTCGTTTATCAAACGAACATCGGCCTTGGCGCCCAAAACATGCACTGGGAAGACGCCGGCGCCTTCACCGGAGAGGTATCGGCCCCGATGCTCAAAGAGCTTGGATGCGGTTACGTCATCCTCGGCCATTCCGAAAGACGCCAATATTTCCATGAGACCAATGAAATCGTCAACAAAAAGCTTAAATCTGCGCTCAAACACGGCCTGACGCCCATCGTCTGCGTCGGAGAAAGCCTGGAGGAGAGGGAGGCGGGCCGCACTTTCGATGTCATCCGGGACCACGTCACCAACAGCCTCAAGGGACTCGACAAGGAAGAGATCAAAAAAGTGATCATCGCCTATGAACCTGTCTGGGCGATCGGCACGGGAAAAACGGCGACGCCCGACCAGGCCCAGGAAGTCCACCGTTTCATCCGCGATCTCCTTGAAAAGGCATACACCCGCGAGATCGCCGATGAGATCACCATCCAGTACGGCGGAAGCGTCAAACCAGGCAACATCAAAGAGCTCATTTCCCAAAAAGATATCGACGGCGCTCTCGTCGGCGGGGCCAGCCTCGACATCAAAAGCTTTGCCGAGATCGTCAAAGGAGCACAAGTAAGCAAATAAGCCGCAGGGCCAATCAAGGAGTCCAAGTTTATGTTCGCGCTCATCATCACCATCCATATCACCGCCTGCACCCTTCTTATCCTGATCGTCCTCGTCCAGCAGGGGCGGGGAGGGGGGCTCATCGAAACGTTTTCGTCGGCCGAGTCCATCTTCGGGACAAAAACAAGCTCGTTCCTCGTGAAATCCACGACGGTCCTGGCGATCGTATTTTTCTTTACATGCCTGGCGTTGGCGTTCATGTCCATCCAGAAAAGCCGCTCGCTGGTAGAGCGTTACCTGCCAACCGCTCCCGCGGCTCAGGCTCCTGCGCAGACGCCGGATTCAAAGGCGGCAACGGCCCCGGCGCAGGCCCAGGCCCCGGCGCAGGCCCCGCAGACAACGCCAGCAGCCCCGGCATCGGCAGTCGCGGCCGAAACTCCAAAGACGCCGGCACCGGCTGCCCCAAATCCGCCGGGAAATGAACAATAGGTTATTACGGGTCTTCTTCCTCAGCAGCGCTGTTTACTTCACGCAAGGCATCGAAACACTCCCTTCCCAGGGTCTTTTTTATTATCTGAAGGAATCGTTAAAATTCACGCCGGAAAAGATCATGCTCATTTCCGGCGTGATCACTTTCGCCTGGCTCGTCAAGCCCGCCATAGGATACATCATAGACAATTTCCTGAACAAAAAGATCTGGATCCTTATTTCCCTGTCGTGCAGCGCGCTTTTGGCGGCCGTGATAGGATCCAATCATCTCCCCCTGGCCTTCCTCGTCGGGATGCTTATCGTCAGCTCTGCCTGGGCCGCCTTCAGAGACGTGTCTGTCGACGGCATCATGTGTGTCGAAGGCAAACAGCACAACGCCACCGGAAAAATCCAAAGCGTGCAGTGGATATCCATCTCTGTTGCAACGCTCATCACCGGCATAGGAGGAGGCTACATTGCCGAGAGGTGGGACTATACGGCAGGATATCTTTGCCTGATCCCCATTTACATCATCGCGGGGGCCTTCGCATACTTTTATAACGCAGGGGAACCCATCCGCAGGGAGACGGCCTCAAAATTTGTCCAGGACATGAAAATGCTGTTCGGTTCACGAAGACTCCTGTGGGCGGGACTGTTCGTTTTTCTGTATCAGTTTGCGCCGTCGTTCGGCACGCCGCTCTTGTTTATCCAGAAAGATGTCTTCAAATGGAGCAAAGTCTGGATCGGGACGCTGGGCACCATCGGCACGGCATTTGCCGTCATCGGAGCCTTGCTGTATTTTAAATTCAGCCAGAAAATAAACCTCAAAAAATGGCTGTTTTTCTCGGTTTTCCTGGGCGCAGCGACGACTTTAAGCTATCTCCATTATACGCCGGCTACGGCTGTCGCCTATGATATCGTCTACAGTCTCTTGGGCATGTTCGTCTTCCTCATGATCCTGGATTTCATGGCCAGGAACTCCATCCAGGGGCTGGAAGCCGCCTCGTTTGCCCTCTTGACCAGCCTCAGCAATCTGGCCGTTGTGGCGAGCAATCTTTGCGGCGCCTTCCTGTTGCCCGTCTTGGGCCTGCAGGGGCTCATCGTCATATCATCCGCGGCGAGTTTCCTGTGCCTCTTCATCATTCCCAAGATCATTGTATAGACAGCTGCCCCGATCGCCCGAAACTCCTTTGCGGCCCGCCGCACAGTGAGAAAATAAATTATTCTCGTGGAAGAACAGCCGTGCGCTTTGGTATAATACTCTCCATACACATAGATCCCTGAACCTCGTACCGTTATTTCCATGATACTGAATCCGACACGCATCAAATATTCCGTAGATTTCATCCTTAACAGGCTGCTTATCCTGTTGTTTTTCATCATTCTGTCCGTCTATTGTTCCCGGGAAGTCTCCGACCTGGACATCTGGCTGCACCTCAAGACCGGCGAGATCATCGCCAAGACCGGCCTTGTCCCTCTCAACGACATCTTCTCCTTCACCATGGCAGGCAAACCATGGATCAATCACGAATGGCTTTTCCAACTGCTGGCGTTCCTCAGTTTCCGGGCAGGGGGGGGCGACGGGCTGATCCTCATGCAAAACATCGCCGTTGCCGCAACTTTTCTTTTGCTTTTGTTCTTCGGCGTCAGACGCGGCCATCCGGTCTTTGTCTTTGTCATTCTCTATCTGGCGATGCTGACGGTGGCCTACAGGTTCACCATCCGTCCCGATATCTTCAGTCTTTTCTTTCTTGCCCTTTATCTTTTCATCCTCAAGGAATATAAAAAGCAAAAACACCTCATCGTCTGGTCATTGCCCGTCTTGCAGGCGATCTGGGTCAACATGCACGGCTTCTCTTTCCTGGGCCCTGTCCTCATCCTGATAATCCTCGCCGCCGAACTCATCCAGCGGGTTGTCCCGCTTCCCCCGGAGTGGAAGGACAACCAGAAAATGGCGAAAACCCAGATCCACTCTCTTATTGTCGTCTTCCTGCTCATGCTTGCGGCATCCCTGCTCAATCCTCACGGCCTGAAAGGAGCAGAATACCCCCTGGCCGTCCTGGGACAGATCAGCCAGAAAGGAAGGGTCGTCTTCCAATACATCCAGGAATTGGCCCGGCCCATCTCCTGGTCCAATATCCTGGACTTTCACAGGTTTCTCTATTATAAAGTCCTCATCCTCGTCTCGTTTTTCAGTTTCCGCGTCAACTATCGCCGCATCTCGCTTCAAGACGTCCTGCTGTGGCTTTTTTTCCTCGTCTTTTCATTGCTGGCTGTGCGCAACATCGCCTATTTCGGCATCGCGGCGGTTTTCATCATCTTCGACAATGTCGACAGCGCATTCAAAAACGGCACTCCGCTGCCGCGCTTCACCTCCCGCGCCTGGGGAACGATCGCCTTCTACGCGTTTGTCCTGTTCTTGTTCTATTACCCGACGAAGGGCGCGTTGCAATATCTGGAAACGGCCAGCTTCGATTTCCATACCTACCGATTGAAATCGGAACTCTGGGGAATCGCCCGTAACCGCTATCCAGAGGAGGCCGTCCGTTTTCTTTTAGGCCATCCGTTTCCCGAACACATGTTCAACGATTTCAACTCCGGGTCGTATCTCATCGGTCAGACCTATCCCAGGCGCCGCGTCTTCATCGACGGCCGCACAGAACTCTACGGCCCTGAATTTTTCATGAACTACGTCAAGGCGGGAGAAGGCAGGAGAGAAACGATCGAGATGCTCGTCGACCGCTATCGCATCAGGGGTTTTTTCCTAAGCAATCCTCAACGCGACCTCCATGTCGGGCTGATCCGGTATCTTTACAAGAGCCCCCAATGGATCTGCGTCTATTTCGACGATGCCGCGCTCATCTTCGTGCGCGATGTTCCCGAAAACGCCTCTTTGATCAAAGCCTTCCGCGTCAATTTCAAATCCTGGAAACCTCCCGTCGTCGATCTCTTGCGTATCGGCATCGCCCAACGCTATCCCGCCCCCGCCTTAAAACGCGCGCACCTCCTGAGCATCCTGGAGTGCCACGAGGCCGCCTGGAAGGAAGCCCGGGCCGCGCTGGACATCATGCCGAACAATGCGGAGGCGTTCAAGTATGCGGAAGATTATTATTTCGAGAAGAAAGATTATCTGCAGGCCTATAAATATGCCCGCCTCAATCTCATCTACGGCGGCGCACAACCATGGATGCGCGCCCGGCTGGCGCTCATCTATGCCCGCATGAAAGACGACGAGAAAGCCAAAAAGGTCATTTCGGCGGTCCTCAAGGACCATCCGGACTTCGCTCAAGGATATTATGTCCAGGCCATGATCCTCAAGGACAAAGACCCGAAGCACGCCATCGAAGCCCTGCGCCGGGCCGTAAAACTCGCACCCAAGGAACCCCGATACGCCGAAACCTTGGGAAACATGTTGCGGGACCAAGGGGAAACCCAAGAGGCCCTGAAATACTGGAAGGCCGCCTACGAATATGACGGCGCGAATCCTGAGCTTAAAGCCCTGGCCCAGGGCAGTTGAACATCAGTTTTTTCTTGTCTTCCGGGCATTTTTTTGTATAATATAAATCTATGCTAGTTAATATTCTTAAACTGTATCTTGTTACGTTCGTGCCGATCTTCCTGGCCGTCGACATCATCGGCACAGTCCCCATTTATCTGGGGATGACGGAAAACCTGTCCAACAAGCAGAAAAAACGCCTGCTGGCCGAATCCATCCTGACGGCGACACTGCTCGCCGTCATCTTCGGGCTTCTGGGAAAACTCATCCTCCGGGGACTGGGCATCACGATCGACGACTTCAGGATCGCCGGAGGCATCCTGCTTTTCATCATCTCGGTCTACCTTTTGCTTCCGGGAAAATCCAGGGAATTTACCAGCCAGTCGCTGTATGAAGACATCGGCATCTGCCCCCTGGCGACACCTCTCATCACGGGGCCGGCCGTCCTTGTCACGACCATGATGCTCCTGGATGCCTTCGGAGCGTTGATCACCATGACGTCGCTCATCCTCAATATGCTTCTGGCATGGCTCGTCCTGCGTTTCTCCGACATCCTCATCACCATCCTGGGAAAATCGGGGATCAAGGCCATTTCAAAAATCAGTTATATCTTTTTGGCCGCCATCGGTGTCATGATCGTCCGGCTCGGGATCGCAGGCTTCATTTATTCGCTCAAATAGGCATGATACCTAACGTTGTCACGTTTATTCTGGCGGGGGGCAAGGGTGAACGGCTTTTCCCGCTCACCAAAGACCGCGCCAAGCCCGCCGTCCCGTTTGGCGGCGTCTACCGCATCATCGACATCACGCTCTCCAACTGCATCAACTCGGGCCTGCGCAAGATCCATACGCTCATCCAGTATAAGTCCATCTCGCTTCAGCGCCATCTGCGTCTCGGATGGAATTTCTTCAACAACGAAGTGGACGAATACATCGACGTGATTCCGGCACAGCAGAGGGTCGGCTACAGCTGGTATCTGGGAACAGCCGACGCCATCTATCAAAACATTTACACGATCGAGCAGGAAAAACCGGACCTGGTCCTGATCCTGGCCGGCGACCACATCTACAAAATGAACTATGCCCGCATGATCGACTTCCATCGTGCCAACGATGCGGACATGACCGTTGCTGTCGTCGAACTTCCCAAGGAATTATCTCCCGGGCTGGGCGTCATCCAAACAGACCTCACCAGCCGTATCCTGGGCTTCCAGGAAAAGCCGAAGGCCCCGAAAACGATCTCCGGCAAAGACGACAAAATCTACGCCTCCATGGGCATCTATCTTTTCAAGCGCGACATCCTGGAAGAGGAGCTCATCGAAGACGCACGCAAGGATACCTCGCACGATTTCGGCAAAGACATCATCCCGCAGATGCTCAAGAAGAACAAAAGGGTCTTTTCATATCTTTTCCAGGACGAAAACAAAAAAGAATCCCTTTACTGGAGGGACATCGGGACCCTCGATGCCTATTACGAAGCCAATATGGATCTGATCGAGGTGACACCGATCTTCAACCTCTACGACAAGGCCTGGCCGATCCGCACCTACCAGGAACAGTTCCCGCCGGCCAAGACGGTCTTTGCCGGAGAAGAAAACCCCGACCGCATGGGACTGATCCTGGATTCCCTGGTTTCCGGCGGCTGCATCGTCTCGGGAGGCCGCGTCCAGCGGTCGATCTTATCTCCCAACGTGCGCGTCAACAGTTACAGCGAAGTCCATGACTCGATTCTGCTGGAAGGCGTCAATGTCGGCCGGTACGCCAAAATCCGCCGGGCGATCATCGACAAGGACATCAATATCCCCCCGGGAACGATCATCGGCTACGATCACCAGAAGGACAAAAAACGCTTTACGATCTCCGACAACGGAATTGTCGTGGTCGCCAAAGGCACGGAGATTAAATGATCAGAAAAGCCGGGATCGGAGACGCCAAGACCATCCAAAAACTCATCAATGCCTTTGCCAGCCAGGACCTGATGCTGCCCAGGTCCCTCAATGAGATCTTCGAGAACATCCGTGATTTCTGGGTCGTCCTGGATCCCAACGGCCGCGTCGTTGGCTGCGCCGCCCTGCACATCGTTGGCTGGGATAACCTGGCGGAGATCAAGTCCCTGGCCGTCCACAAAAAATTCCAGAAAAAAGGATTCGGCGCGCTCCTGATGCGGTCTTTGCTTGAGGAAGCCGCCGGGCTGGAAATCGAAAAGGTTTTTGCGTTATCCTATCAGCCGAAATTCTTCAAAAAATTCGGTTTCAGGACCGTCCCGAAATCAAAACTGCCGCACAAGATCTGGGCCGAATGCTGCCATTGCCCCAAATTCCCGAATTGCGGCGAGATTGCCCTGGTCAAAACGATCGGATAGCACAGGACAACACAAGAAAGGAATGCACTCATGGATTACCTGCTTAATGAACAACAAATCATGATCCGCGACCTTTGTCGCCAGATCGCGCAGGAGAAGATCGCGCCCGTCGCCGCCGAATACGACAAGACAGAAGAATTCCCCTGGCCCATCGTCAAGCTCCTGGCCCAGGCGGATCTCTTCGGCGTCTCCATCCCCGTCGAATACGGCGGATTGGGGGGAGGGGTATTGGAAACCTGCATCGCGACCGAAGAACTGTCCAAGGCTTGCGGCGGCATCACGCTGTGCTTCGCTGCGTCTTATCTCGGCCTGGATCCCATCCTTTTGTTCGGCAACGACGAGCAGAAGAAAAAATACCTGCCGGACCTCGCCGCGGGCAAAAAACTTGCCGCTTTTGCCGTCACGGAACCTGCCGCGGGCTCGGACGCCAGCGCCATACAGACAACGGCAAAAAAGAAAGGCGAACATTACGTCTTGAACGGCATGAAGCACTTCATCACCAACGGCGGCGACGCCGACACCTATGTCGTCATTGCCATGACCGACAAGACCAAAGGGGCCCGCGGAGCCACGGCCTTTATCCTGGAAAAGGGAATGAAGGGTTTTACCTTCGGCAAAAAGGAAGACAAGCTCGGCATCCGCGCCTCTTCAACACGGGAATTGATCTTTACGGACTGCGAAGTGCCCAAAGAAAACGTCCTGGGCAAAGAAGGGCTGGGCTTCATCGTCACGATGAAGACATTCGACGTCTCCCGTCCCGGCGTCGCCTCCCAGGCCCTCGGCATCGCAGCCGGCGCCCTCGAATCCGCCGGCAAATATTCCAAAGAAAGAATACAGTTCGGCAAGCCGATCTCCAGCTTCCAGGGCATCCAATGGATGCTGGCGGATATGGCCACACAGGTGGAAGCGGCGCGCGCCCTGATCTATGCGACGGCGCGGATGATCGACTCCGGCGCCAAAGACGTCTCCAAGTATTCCGCCATGGCCAAGCTTTTCGCATCGGACGTGGCGATGAAGGTCACGACCGACGCCGTCCAGATCTTCGGCGGCTACGGTTACATCAAAGAATATCCGGCGGAAAAAAGGATGCGCGACGCCAAAATCACGCAGATCTATGAAGGGACGAACCAGATCCAGCGCAACATCATAGCTTTGCAGCTGATCAAAGAGATGGCAAAGGGCTAAACGACAACTTGTCCTTTCCTGATGACAGCCATGTGTGTCCGGCTGCGCATGTCCCGAAAACAAAGAAGTATCAGTTGAAAGGTACCAAGCTTTGCAGTAAACTAAAACATACTTTTTGTCCGCAACGGGGCGCATCCCGTCGCGGCTGAAATAACCACAACCGGCATCCCATGAACATCATCATCTGCATCAAACAGGTCCCGGACACGGCGGACGTCAAAATCAACCCTGAAACCAACACGCTCGTGCGTGAAGGGGTCCAATCCATCATCAATCCTTTCGATATGTATGCCATCGAAGAGGGACTGCGGCTTAAAGAACAGTTCAACGGCAAGGCGACGGTCGTCACGATGGGACCGCCGCAGGCGGAAAGCGCCCTGCGCGAGGCGATCTCCATGGGCATCGACGAGGCCGTGCTCATCTGCGACAGGGCCTTTGCCGGCTCAGACACCTTGGCCACAAGCTATACGTTGGCGGCGGCGATCAAGAAACTCGGCGATTTCTCCCTCATCCTTTGCGGCAAGCAGGCCTCCGACGGCGACACGGCCCAAGTCGGACCCGGCATCTCGACACATCTCGATATCCCGCAGGTCACTTACGTCAAAAAAATCGAATCCATCAAGAACGGAGTCGCTGTCGTCGAACGCATGACGGAAGAAGGCTACGATATCGTCGAAACGCCTTTACCGTGTCTGTTCACCGTCGTCAAAGAGATCAACGAACCCCGCACGCCGTCCCTCAAAGGAAAGATGCGCGCCAAAAGCGCCAAGATCCAGCTTTTAAGCGCACAGATGATCGATTGTGAAGCCGATCGTCTGGGACTCAAGGGTTCCCCGACGCAGGTCGTCAAGATTTTTTCGCCGGAACGACGCAAAGGCGGAGAGGTCTACCA
>CAYYFL010000007.1:0-57085 GCA_964471325.1 uncultured Planctomycetia bacterium | reverse complement strand
CCAGGGGCCCGCGGAAGAATCCGTTGAAAAAATAGCCGCTGTTATCAAATCACTCGTCCCTTAAGCGAGGTATCATGTCTTTAATCATCAACAAAGAACAATGCGTCGGATGCACCTTATGCGTCAAAGTCTGTCCGTTCGGCGCTCTGTATATGGAAAATAAAAAGGCCGTCGTGCGCCCCGAGCAATGCACCTTGTGCGGCGCCTGCGTCGAGGCATGCAAATTCGACGCCATCTCGATCAAGAGGGACAAGACGGTCCAGGCCGATACTCAAGCGCGGGGTGTCTGGGTCTTTTGCGAACAGAAACGGGGAGTGGTGCAATCCGTCAGCTATGAACTTCTCGGCAAAGGCCGCGAGCTGGCCGACAAGCTGGGCTGCGAACTTTGCGGCATTCTCATCGGCCACGACATCGAACCCAGGGGCCGGGACATCATCCAGAGGGGCGCAGACACGGTTTATGTCGTCGATCACCCTCAGTTGAAGCACTATGTGGACGACGCCTACACGGCTGTCCTGGTGCGTCTGATCAAAAAATACAAGCCGGAGATCGTCCTCTGCGGCGCGACATCGATCGGCCGGTCCCTGATATCGCGCGTTGCCGTCAAGATCCATACGGGCCTGACGGCCGACTGCACGGGCCTGGATATCGATCCGCATAAAAAGATCCTTCTGCAGACGCGCCCGGCCTTCGGCGGCAACATCATGGCCACCATCATCACGCCCAATCACAGGCCGCAGATGGCGACCGTCCGCCACAAAGTCATGAAAGAGGCGTCCCTCGATCCTTCGCGCCAGGGCAAAATCATCAGGGAAAACTTTGAGGACAATGTCTATGCCTCAAGGACAAAGATCCTCGATATCATTGAAGACGTATCGGCGACCATCAACATCGCCGAAGCCGACATCATCGTCTCGGGCGGCAGAGGCATGAAGGGACCCGAGAATTTCAAGATCATAGAAGAGCTGGCGGGTGTCTTGAACGGCGCCGTCGGCGCCTCAAGGGCGGCGGTCGACTCCGGCTGGATACCCTATTCTCATCAGGTAGGACAAACAGGAAAAACGGTCTGCCCAAGCATCTACATCGCCTGCGGCATCTCCGGCCAGATCCAACACTTGGTCGGCATGCAGTCGTCCAAGACGATCATCGCCATCAACAACGACCCCGGGGCGCCGATCTTCCAGGTCGCCTCTTACGGCATCGTCGGAGATCTTTTTGAGGTGGTGCCGCTGTTGACAAAAACGCTCAGGGAGAAACTGAGAAAATAGGCGGGTCTAAGACCATGTATTTCAAAAAACTCGAAATCGCCGGATTCAAGTCGTTTGCCGAAAAGACGATCCTGCACTTTGAGCCGGGCATCACCGCCATTGTCGGCCCCAACGGCTGCGGAAAAAGCAACATCTTCGATTCCATCCGCTGGTGCCTGGGCGAACAATCCATCAAATCCCTGCGCGGCGCCAAGATGGAGGACGTCATTTTCAACGGGACGGAAAATGTCCCTGCGCAGAATATGGCGGAAGTCTCCCTCACCATTTCCAACGAAGCCAAGATCCTGCCCATCGATTACGACGAAGTCACGATCACGCGCAGGCTCTTCAGGTCCGGAGAAAGCGAATATCTCATCAACAACAACGTCGTGCGCCTCAAAGACATCAACGAACTCCTGATGGGCACCGGCATCGGGGCCGAATCTTACTCGCTCGTCGAACAGGGCAAGATCGATCTTGTCATCAGCTCAAAACCCGAAGACAGGCGCCTGGTCTTCGATGAAGCCACAGGCGTCAGCAAATATAAGGTCAAGAAAAAAGAGGCGATGCGCAAGCTGGAAGAGACGGACAACAACCTCCTGCGCGTCAACGATATCATCACGGAAGTCAAGCGCCAGATCGGCTCCATCGAACGCCAGGCCAGCAAGGCCCGCCGTTATAAAGAAGTGTTTGAAAAGCTGAAATCCTCGGAGCTGACCTTTGCCAACATCGAGCTCAAGACGATCAAGGGGGAGGCGGCTGTCGTCGGCGAAATGGCCAAAAAAGGAACACAGGAAGAAACCCAGCTTAATACCGAGCTGCAGACCCTTGATGGACGGCTCATGCACCAGCAGCAGGAACTGCAGGAACTCGACGGCCGTATCGCCGAGATGAAGGAAGAAATCTCGAGCCTCGAAAACAGCTCGACCACCTGCCGCCAGCACATCAACTTGAACATGGACCGCATGAGCGACTTGGGCCAGCGCATTCAGATCCTGGGGGAGCAGGAACAGCAGTTGACATCAAAAATCGCCTCCCACAAGGGCAATATCGACGAGCTCTCCACCCAATTGAGCCAGCTCAACAAGGTCTTCTCTGAAAAAGAATCGCATTTTAAAGAAAGGGAAACGCTCCTGGGCCGGATGGATGCGGACCTCAACCGTCTTCAGACGGAAAACAAAGAACTCAAAAACAGGATTTTCGAGCTCAACCTTAACGAAACAAAAACCTCAAACCTGCTTAATGAGAACTCTAGCAGCCTGCACGGTTTGCTGGCCCGGCAGAGGAGACTGGATACCGAAAAACTGAAAACCGAGGAAGAAAACGCCCAGCTCCTCAAGAACATCGAGGCCATTGGTTCGGAGATCTCACAGGAAAAGACGAAGATCGAAGAAATACAGACGCGTCTCAACGGTAAGAAGGCAGACCAGTCCAGGCGGGAAGCAGAGCTCAAAGAGATGGATGCGCGCTTGCGTGCGCTCGAAAACGAAAAATTGGGCCTCCAGTCCCAGATCGAATTCTTGAAAGAGCTGCGCCTGAAATACGACAGCATGCCCGAGGCCCAGGTGGGCACCCTGGAGATCCGCGGTCCGATCGACAGCAAGATATCCGGCATCATCGCCCACGCCAGGGACATCGCCTACGACGAAAAGACGGCGACCTGCCGGATCACGTGCGAATTGAAATTCATCTCTTTCGACCTCGAAGGTCTGGAGCAACGCACCAAAGACATCGATGCGGAGACCCAAAGCCTGCGCGCCGAGCTCTCCGCAAAAGAAAAAGAACTCCTGCAGATTGTGGAAGACGCGCGCAAGATCGACGAAGAGCTCCAGCAGGAAAAATTCACCCTGACCAACAAAGAGGCCGTCAACACAAACCTCGCCGAAAATGCGCACAAAATCCAGGAAGAGCTCTCCGTCATTACCCTGGAGCTCCAGGACGTCACACAAGAGCTTGGGACCGCCAAAGGCCGCGACGAACAATACCGTAATGAGCTCAACACTATATCCGGCGAACTGACGAACTGCGACAACACAATCACGCAGAACACCGAACAGGCGGCCAAGATCAGCGCAGAACGCGAGACCGTCCTGGTCGAAATCACACAGCTCAAGGCGGAACTGGACAACCAAAAAGCCAAGGAAGACGGCCTGCGGGCCAACCTCAAGCTTTTTGAAGACGCCCTCAGCGCCGATGACCACACCCTGATGCTCGCGCGCCAAGAGATCGCGGAATCGCAGGAAAAGACGCGGCTCCTGGAAGAAGAAACCCAGAACCTGGAGCTCAAGATCAAAGCCAATGAAGAAACCATAAGCAAAAAAACCCAGGAGCTCATGTCCCGGAGCCAACTGCGTATCGAAGAGGTCAATGCCATCGATTTCATCCAGAAACAGATCATAGACCTCGAGGAAAAGCTGGACCGCGCCAAAGAAAACATCCATCACTACCAGATGCAGGAGCAGGAGCTGCATTTCAAGCTCACCAGCATCAAGAACAGGGTCCTGTCGGCCTACAATGTCGACCTGGAGGACGCGGCGACAACGGCACCTGAGCCGCAGGAAGGCATCGACGTCCAGGCGCTTCAGCAGGAAATTCAGTCGCTGAAGGAAAAAACGGAATCGTTCGGAACGGTCAACCTGGTGGCCATTGAAGAGCTGGAAGAATTGAAAAACCGTTTTGACTTCCTGACCCAGCAGCAAAACGACCTTTTGACGGCCAAGGAATCACTGAAAAACGCAATCCTCAAGATCAACCGCAATACGCGCAAGATGTTTTTGGAGACCTTCCAGATCGTCGCCGAAGAATTCAAGAATTACTTCCGCCTTCTATTCGGAGGGGGAGAGGCCAAGCTCTTTTTGATGGACGAAGAAGACGTTTTGGAATCCGGCATCGAGATCATCTGCCGTCCGCCCGGCAAAAAGCTTCAGAATATCACGCTTTTGTCCGGCGGAGAAAAATCCCTGTCGGCCATCGCGCTGATCTTTGCCATCTTCAAGACCAAACCGTCGCCATTCTGCGTCCTGGATGAAATCGACGCGGCGCTCGATGAATCCAACATCGACCGTTTCAGCCGCATGCTGGGCGATTTTTCCAAAACATCCCAATTCATCACCATCACGCACAATAAAAAGACCATCTCGCGCGCCAATGTCATGTACGGCATCACCATGGAACGCTCCGGCATGTCGAAGATCGTCTCCGTCAAGCTGCACGAGAATGCCCAGGCCAAGGCCGCCGCCGCAGCAGCAGAACTCCAGCCTCAAACGCCCGAAGATACAAAAGAAAAAGCTCCCGAGGCGACCTCGGAAGCGGCGTGATCTTCTAACATCCCGTTTTTAAAGTGTTGTCTTACGGTGCCGGCGGGCAGGCCACGCGGTTCTTGCCTTGCTTCTTGGCGTCGTAGAGCGCCGCATCGGCCGCGCGGATAAGCTCCAGCTTTGTCTTCCCGCTCTCGGGAAACGAGGCAACGCCGATGCTGACGGTGATTTTCTGCGAAGGGTGGTCGGCTCCGGCCGAGAAAGGACATTGCTCGATATTCGCCCGGATACGCTCGGCGACTACGAGGACATCCTTCCTGGCGGCATCGGGCAGGATCACGGCGAACTCCTCGCCGCCGTAACGGCAGACCTTGTCGATCTTGCGGGACGACTCCATGACGATCTGAGAAATGCGCGCGAGGATCTCATCGCCTTTCTGGTGGCCCCACGTATCGTTGTAATTCTTAAAGTTATCAATATCAAGCATGATGAGGCTCAGATAAGACATGTGATCTTTGGCCCGCCTGAGCTCCTCGTCAAAGACATACTGAAAATAGCCGTGATTCCAGAGGTCTGTCAGGGCATCCTTATGGGCCTTGATCAAGGTGCGCTCATAAAGCTGTGAGTTTTCTATGGCCATGCCGGCCTGGTTGGCGAACATCATCAGGACCCGGATGTCGTCTTTGGTGATGGAGCGTTTCGTAAAAATGTTGTCGGCGACGATCAGGCCGTTCGACCTGTCCTTGGCCTTCAGGGGAATCACGACGAATTCATCGGACGGGAAAATGGTGAAGAGAGGGTCCCCCGTAAAACTCTGGAGATTATCTTTTTTGAAATGGAAGGGCATGCCGTCGTTGAACACTTTCGCCAGGATGCCGCCGTCCGGCTCTTTGACGGGCATACGGACGGATTTAACCTGGTTAAAAAATTTCGAACCTTTAATGACCTCATGTGTCTGGGCATAGGAATTGACAAGGTCGTCCAGATCCATCTTCTGCTCGTCGATCAGCCTCCAAATGCGCTTGGCCTCTTCACCGTTGTCGGGGCCGATCCCGATGCGGCCTTCCAGGAATTTCCCGGAAGAATCCAGAAGAAAAAGCATGGCCCTGTTAAAGCCGAGGCCCGAATGCGAAGTGACTCCTGTCAAAATAATAAAAAGGATCTCATCCAGGGCAAGGGTCTTATGCATGGCGTTGGAGATCTCATAGAGGGTCGAGAGCTCCTGTCTCGCCTTGGCCAGCTGCTCTAAAAGAACATCCTGGTCGTTTATTGTTCTTGTCTTATCCTGATTTTCCATAAGCGAAACTTTAACACATCTCTGAAGGGAAGTCAACCCCGTCAGAAAGGGCTAGCCTCTTCTAACAAAAAAACAGCATAGGGCTTTTTCCTATGCAACTGCCTTAAGACAACCCCGTCCATGGGCGCGGCTTTGTAACGGGGCTGTCCGCGCGGGAAAACTAAGTCTTCCAACGGAATCAAGGACGCTCCCTTGACAGGGCCATATTCCTATGTTATACTTTCAAAAATTTTTAATTAAGGCACTTGTTCTTTTTGTTACACATTGTCACGACATCACTTAGATATGCGCGGTTAAGCATGCCTTTGCCGCAAAGCATGACCGTTGGCATAAAAAAGGTTTAATGCTCACAAAATATTTCATAGGTATCAACTGGGTCGATTTCCTGATGATCGCCGTTATCCTGCGCATGTGCTACATCGGCGTCAAGACAGGATTCATCGTAGAACTCTTCAAGCTCTTCAGCCTCTGGCTTGTCACAGTCACAGCCTTCCATGTCTATACGACCCCCTTATCGGACATGCTCAATCAAAAACTCCCGGCCTTACCCCTGGATGCCGGCGACGTCTTTGTCTTCATCGCGCTGGTCGTTCTGGTGACACTGCTCATCCGCATCGTCCGCGAATCCTTCTTTCTCCTTATCAAGATCGAAGCCAAGAATGTCGTGGATAAATGGGCCGGGCTCTTCATCGGTTTTGTAAGGGGACTGTGGATCTGCAGCATCGGCCTCTTCATCATGACCATCTCAACGATCCAGTACCTGGAAGTGAGCGCCAAGTCGTCGCTGTTCGGACACAAGCTCATCGCTATGGCGCCGGCCATTTATAAAGGCAGTTACGAAGGGCTGATCGGCAAGTTCTTCCCGGGAAAGCTCAATCCCGAACCTTTCAGGGCTATCGAACGCTAACCGCATCGCGCGGCCGCGGAACATATCGAAAAACAAATAAGGAGTCCCGCACAAGATGAAACTCCAAAAAATCTACGAATTCATCATCGCATCGGGCATCGAAGCAGACCCGCGAGGCGCCAAAACCGTCCAGGAATGTCTTAAGCGAACGGACGAAGAATATGCCGCGCTCTCCGCAAAAGAAAAGGCGTGGTTTGACACAGATAAGCTGAAAAACCCCTATGACGACAGCCGGCTCCTCAACGGCCAACCGGACAAAGAGATCAAGACCGTCATGGCGGGCATTGATATTGACACACCTGAGCTCCTGCTCATCGACCGGCTCAACGAATCGACACGCGGCGCAGGACGCCAAAAGATCGATCTGGCTTTAAGCCACCACCCTCAAGGAAAAGGCTTTGCCAGCCTCCACGAAGTGATGCGGATGCAGGCGGACATCTATGAACAGATCGGCATCCCCATCAACGTAGCTGAAGGCCTCCTCGGAGAACGCCTGAAGGAGGTCGGACGCAGGACCCACGCAGCCAATCATCAACGGGCGGCCAACGCGGCCCAGCTTCTGGGGATCCCCTTCATCTGCGCGCATACGCCGGCGGACAACCACGCGGTCAGCTTCCTGCAAAAACTTTTCGATCGCAAGAAACCAGGACAGCTCAAAGACATCATGGACCTTCTTTTAGACATAGACGAGTACAGGATCGCCGCCAAAAACAACAATCCGCCTGTCATCCTTTCCGGCGCACCCAAGAACAAAACCGGAAAGATCTTTATTGACATGACGGGAGGGACCGAAGGGCCGAAAGATATCGCAGACCACCTCTTGAGCGCCGGCGTCGGGACCTTTGTCGGCATGCACGTCAGCGACGAATTCTATAAAAAACTGCAAAGCAAGAACATCAATGTCATCGTGGCAGGACATATCTCCTCCGACTCGCTCGGTTTAAACCTGCTCTTGGATAAACTCGAAAAGGCGGGAAATCTTAAGATATTGTCCTGTTCCGGATTCACAAGGGTCAAAAGGCCAAACGAAGCCCAACCTTACAGAACAAAATGAATGTAAGCCGCCGGCTGAAGCTGACCCAGCACCAATTTTACTCACAGACTTTTACAATACATAGGTAAAATTTGTGCTGGGTCTAATTCGCGCAGGCAGCTTATGTTCACTTGCCGCTCGGCGGCAGCTCCATAAGTTGGGCTCTCGGTGAAGGTAATGCCCAGACTATACCCAGACAACCTCATCAGCGACGTCCTGGATCGCTGCAATATCGTCGAGCTCATCTCTTCATATATCCCGCTCAAGCGGGCGGGAAGGAATTTCCGCGCCAACTGCCCTTTCCACGCAGAAAAAACGCCGTCATTCATTGTCAGCGCGGACAAGCAGATCTTCCATTGTTTCGGCTGCGGACAGGGAGGCAATGCGATCACCTTTGTCATGCAGTACGAAAAGGTCGGTTTTCGGGAAGCCCTGGAAGTCGTTGCACAAAGATGCGGCATCCCCCTGCCCGAGCCCGAACTGACACCCTCCCAGAAAGGCAGGGAAGACTACAAGAAAATCCTGCACGGCCTCTACGAACAGGCGGCGTCATTCTATCATACCCGCCTCTTCCAGGCCCCCGACGCTAAAAACGCCAGGAACTACCTGTCGGCCAGGGGTATCTCCAAAGAAACAGCCCAGCGTTTCCGCCTCGGATACGCACCGGAAGAATGGGACAGCCTTATCGCCTATTTCAAATCGCAGAAAATCTCTCTGGCGGCGCTGGACAAGTCGGGGCTGGTTGTCGCCAAAGAAAACGGCGGATATTACGACCGGTACCGCAACAGGATCATGTTCCCGATTGCCGATGTCAAGGGCCGCGTCATCGCCTTCGGCGGCCGCGTTCTGGATGATTCGCTGCCCAAATACATCAATTCTCCGGAAACGGCCGTCTACATCAAAGGAAAAAACCTCTTCGGGCTGGATGTCTCCAAAGAATACATCCGGCAGGCAGACCAGGTCGTCGTCGTCGAAGGCTATCTCGACATGATCGTCCCCTTCGAGGCGGGCGTCAAAAACATTGTCGCCTCCCTTGGAACCGCCCTCACCGAAGACCAGATCCGCCTGATCAAGCGCTTCACGAACCGCGTCGTTCTGCTCTACGACCCTGATGCGGCAGGGGAAATGGCAACGCTGCGCGCCCTGGAACTGCTCATCAAGGAAGACATGGATATCCGCATCGCAGGACTCCCCAAGGGAAAAGACCCGGACGCCTTCGTCAGGCATAACGGCGGCGACGCCCTCAAGGAAACCATCGACAAAGCGCTGCCGATCTTTGACTACAAGCTGAATCTCCTGCTGGCCAAATATGACGCCAAGAGCACGCATGGAAAAGACAAGATCGTACGCGAGATCCTGCCGACCATCCAGCACTTCAAACATCATACGACCCGCGCGGAATATGTAAAAAGAACGGCGGCATCTGTCGGGGTCGACGAGAAAGCGCTCCTGCAGGATCTGAAAAACATGGCGGAGACGGTCCGGCCGGCCGCTGCGCCGGACAGCGACGCTCTCGCCTTCAGCGCCCTGGAGCACCAGCGCCTGACGGAAATCCCGGTCACCGAAAGGATGCTCGTCAAGCTGATGCTCGAAGAGATGCACCTGATCGACCACCTGCGTCAACTCATCGAACCATCCGATTTCGTTTCGGATAAATTACGCAAAATCGCCGCCTTCATCTTCGACTTTTTCGACCAAGGCAAGAATTTAAAACCGAACGTCCTCATGCATTATCTGGATGACGACGAGGCCATCAACATCATCGCAGAGCTTGCGGCACTCGACATCCATAACTGTCCCGAAAAAGAAAAGCTTATCGAGGACTGCGTGCGGCGTCTCAAACGCGACAAGATCCTGCATCGCTGCCAGGAACTGCACAACCGTATCCGGGAAGCGCAAACATCGGGAGATGAAAACAAACTACATCATCTCGTTCTCGAATACAACAATCTCATCAAACAAAGGTCGGCTGAAACCGCAGGCTACGGAACTGCTGCGAAAAGCGATAGACGCCCGTAAATGAGGAGAAACATATATGGAAAAGCCGGTTGTAAAGAAAAGTCTGGATAAGCTGATCGCGCTGGGCAAGAAGAAAGGCTACCTCACGTATGACGAGGTCAATGACGTCCTTCCGGAGGACATCGTTTCGTCGGACGATATCGACGAAGTCTTTGAAATGCTCAATGACGAAGACATCCAGATCGTCGACAATGAGCTGACGGAAGAAAAGCTCGAGGACATCTCAAAAACCGAAGAAGCGAAGGAACTCGATGAAGTCGAAGACAGGCTCCTGCCGCTCGACGACCCCGTCAAGATGTACCTAAAACAGATGGGGAGGATCTCGCTGTTGTCCCGGGAAGACGAGCTTCGTCTCGCCAAAAAGATCGAGGAGACAGAGAACAACTTTCGCCAGCTTTTGTTGTCCTCCCGGTTCGTCAAACATGCGGTCGTCCTCCTCATCAAGCAGGTCCTGACGAACGAGGTCCACATCGAGAACGTCGTTAAAGAAGACATCGCTATCAAGCGCGAAAAGACGCTCAAGAAATTTTCGACGACGCTCAAAAAACTCCTCAAGACAAAAAAGGACGATGCGACGGCCGCATATCTTTCCGACCTGAACCTGGCCACACCGGCCCTCGAAGACATCGTTCATCAAATGATCAGCCTGGTCAGGCAGGCCGATGCAGCCGACAGGGATCTTAAAAAAATCCGCGAGAAGAAATCAAAAGGCGACAGCCGCGCCCTGAGACAAAAAAAGAACAAGGCTTTAAGGCAGATGGGCATGGTACCTAAAAAGTTCAAGGAACAGCTCAAGCTCATCAAAATCCGGCACGCCCGGTTTCAGAGGGCCAAAAAGGCCCTGGTCGAAGCAAACCTCAGGCTTGTCGTCAGCATCGCCAAACGCTACACCAACCGCGGGCTGTCCTTCCTGGACCTCATCCAGGAAGGCAATATCGGCCTCATGAGGGCCGTCGAGAAATTCGAATACCGCAGAGGCTATAAATTCTCTACCTATGCGACATGGTGGATCCGCCAGGCCATCACGCGCTCGATCGCCGACCAGGCGCGGACCATCCGCATCCCCGTGCACATGACGGAGACCATCAATAAGATCATCCGCATCTCGCGCATCTTCGTCCAGGAGTACGGCCGCGAACCCTCTCCCGAGGAAATCGCCAGATCCATGCGCATGCCGCAGGACAAGATCAAAAATATCCTTAAGATCGCCCAGGAACCCATTTCCCTTCAGACGCCGATCGGCGACGAAGGCGACACCCATTTCGGAGATTTCATCGAAGACAAACGGGCCATCTCTCCGGCCAACGCCACCGTCCATGTCATGCTCAAAGACGAGATGAATTCCGCGCTCAACACGCTGACGGAAAGGGAAAAGAAGATCCT
The DNA here is from genome assembly GCA_964471325.1 of uncultured Planctomycetia bacterium. Taxonomy (GTDB): domain Bacteria; phylum Omnitrophota; class Gorgyraeia; order Velamenicoccales; family Velamenicoccaceae; genus Velamenicoccus. The sequence continues at coordinate 45,942 of CAYYFL010000007.1, read as the reverse complement.
GATGCTGCGCTTCGGACTCTCCGACGGCGCTCCGAAGACGCTTGAGGAAGTCGGGAATGTCTTCAAGGTCACGCGCGAACGCGTCAGGCAGATCGAGGCCAAGGCCCTGCGCAAGCTGAGGCATCCGTCACGGTCCAGAAAGCTGCGGACTTTTCTCGACATGACCCTGGCGCACGAACGGGAATATTAATCCGCCGGATGCAGACGAGGCGCCCCATGAAGGATATCCTGAATATCATCAAGGCCAGGCGCTCTGTCCGTCATTTCAGCGACAAAAAACTCCCGGCTGCAGAGATCGCCAAAATCCTCGAAGCAGGCCGATGGGCCCCTTCGGGGCTCAATAATCAACCCTGGCGTTTCCTTGTCGTTGAAGACAAGGAACTCCGCGACCGCATCGCCGCCTTCACCGCATACGGCTCCATCATCCGCAGGGCGGCGGCTATCGTCATTGTCTGTCTGGATGCGGCTGATTCCTACAACAGGGACAAAGACCTTATGGCCGCAGGGGCATCGATCCAGAACATGCTCCTGGAAGCCAAAAACCTCGGCATCGGAACATGCTGGCTGGGGGAGATCCTGAACAAAAAGATGAAAGTCGCGGATGCCTTGAAACTGAACAAAGATCTCGACCTTCTGGCCGTCGTGGCCATGGGCTATCCGGCGGGCAAGAAGCAGAAGGGCTGCCGAAAAGCTTTAAAAGAACTGCTGATCAACGGACCCAAATACTCATGAATCTGTTATCCTGGTTATTCCTCAGCGAACTCCTTTTGATCGGTGCCGTCTGGCTGATCATTGCCGAACTCAACGACAACTTTCGCAGACAAGACCTGTTTGAGCGCATGATACGCGACGGCATCCTCAACAAAGACGCCTCGCCGGCCAATCGCCGTCAACACATCCCATGAGCCTCCCGGGACGCTTCCTGACCGTCATCAGGGGATGGTCTCTGCCTCTTAGCATTTCATCGGTAACCCTTGGGACAACGGCAGCCGCAACAACTCAACGAGGATCCGCCTGGTTGTATCTGCTGGTCGTCTTCGGCGTTTGTCTGTTTCATGCGTGCGCCAACACATTCAACGATTATTTCGACCTCAAATACGGAGTTGATACCCCCGAAGCGCCGACCGCCGTCTACAGGGCTCATGGTGTTTTCGCGGGCCTGATCGCTCCCAAGGCGCTTTTTTACCTCTCCCTGACCCTTCTGACCATTGCCCTTTTGATCGGCGCGGCGCTGGCAATCCTGCGCACAGCATATCTCTGGCCCCTCATCATCCTGGGCCTGTTCTTGAACTTATTTTATACGGCACTGCCTGGACATGCGCTCAAATATACAGCCCTCGGAGAACCTGCTGTTTTTTTGGCCTTCGGTCCTGTCATCATGGAAGGCAGCTTCGCCGTACAAACAGGATATCTCTCATGGAACGTCTTTCTGCTATCCATACCGGTTGGCATTCTTGTTGCCCTTGTTCTCTTCGCCAATAATCTCAGGGATAGGGAATTTGATTCTTGCAAAAAAATCAAAACCCTGGCGACCCTGCTTGGCCCGCGCGCAGCAATGAAAACCTTCATCGCGCTGGCTTATCTGCCCTATATGATCATAGGCGCCTATGTCGGCATGAAGATCTTGGATTGGCCCGGGCTATTCGTCCTCTTTTCATTGCCGACAACTGTCCGCACCGTAAGGAGCTTTTCACAAAACATCCCGGTGGCCGCAGATGCCATGGCATCCGAAGCCGCTCTTTCCTTCAATTTCTTCCTCCTCGTCTCCCTCGTTATAAATATTCTGGTAAAAATATAATGCCCTCCTTATTCGCTCTGCGCAAGACAAGGGAGGCTGATCCGTTGCAAAGCTGCGGCGGGCATCCTTAGGCTCCGGCCAGGAACAAAGCAGGCATGTGCGAAGGTTAAATATTTCTATAACTTATTACATTACAATAGTTTTTTGCTCTCCTTTAATTACGTTTATCTATATGATATACTATAATTGTATGAATATAAGCACTTTTTTTAATAAAAAAGAGGCCTTTTGAAGATTCAAATTCGGCCAAAAGGGAAGAGGAAAACCATATTTTTGCACACCGGGGTGCAGTATGTTTATGAACCTCAATACCGAGATCAATCTCGGCACTTCGCTGATGGAAAAAAGGCTGATTACGGCCGAACAGCTGAAAGATGCCTATGAACACCTGAAGATCAAAGGTGGATATTTAAGCCAAAGGCTCATTGAACTTGGCTATATCAAAGAAGCGGATATTGCCACTCATCTGACCTGTGAATTCGGCTACTCATACATTCCCCTGAAATCTTATATTGTTACGGAAGACGCCCTGGCGTGCATCCCTGCGGAATTTGCGTGCGACTTTTGCGTTCTTCCCATCGAAAAACACGACAAACTGCTGACGATCGCGATGGCCGACCCCCTCAACAAAGGCGTCATTGAGCTGATCCGTCAGATCAGCCGCTGCGAAATTGTCGTCCTCATCAGCATACGCTCGGAAATCCGGCAAAGCATCGAAAGATACTATGGGGGACATTTCAAAGAGTTTGAACTCGACAGGTATAAAGACGATGTTGCGCTGCGTGACAATCTCATGGAAAAAGAAATTTCCAACGGTCTCTATACGGGCGTTAACCGCCGCCGCTATAAAAGGGTACAAGTAGGATTGACAGCTGAATACTACGTTTATCCGAACTTTGTCAAAACTGAGATCAAAAATTTGAGCATGGGGGGTATCCTTTTCGAAACCCAGAACTATCTGCACCCAGGCACAGAACTGGCGATCAATATCCATCTGGATAATTACCGCTATATCACCGCCGTCGTTGAAGTCAGCCGGTCAGAACCAGTCAATATCATCAACGCGGGCTGGGATACTACCAGCAGGGTTATCCATGAAACCGGTGCCTTCTTCAGCTTTATGCCTGAAAAGAATCAGGAGATGCTTGCCCAATTCTTAAAACACATGATCAAATCCTAAAAACTCTCTCCCCAGGAAACGGTAAGATCAGGATAGGGACCCACCATAACAGGTGGATTTTTTGTCATTCATAGCAGGCAAATACGAGCCGCTTGCCATAACGGCAACAACGGACAGGATAGTTTTTGAGATTTTGACAACAATTTCATTTTTCTTCTTGCAATCATATTTATTTTAATAGGTTATATAAAAATGGCTGTCTGCTTTTTCGCTTGCAACTTCGCTAACTTTAAAGAGGGTGGGTAAAAAATATTTTAAAAAGTGTTGACGCCTGTTAATTCCTGGGTTAAAATTCAAAAGCGTCTGGGATGAGTCGCCTCGCGTCTCGTCTTAAGGCTTATAGCCTTAAACCCAGTCGCTTTTTTTTACCCACCACGTCCCGAAAAAAATGTATATCTGTTACATAGATGAATCGGGTACATCTAATATTCCTGGCAATACCTCCCATTTTGTCTTAGCTGGCGTATCAATCCCCGTACAATATTGGAAAAGTTGCGATAATGATATTGAATATGTTAAAAAGAAATATCGTCTCATTGATAAAGAGATCCACGTAGCTTGGATATTGAGGACTTACCCCGAACAAAACAAAATAGCAAATTTCGAGAAATTATCTTATGATGACCGCACATTTCAGATACGTGCTTTTCGGACAGCTGAGTTGCTACGACTTCAGCGCAGCAATTCTAAACAATATCTCCAAACCAAAAAAAATTATAGGCTAACCGAAGACTACGCCCATCTCACCCTTAACGAACGAAAAAACCTAATCATAGACATCGCGAAGAAATTATCAACTTGGGGATTTGCAAGATTGTTCGCAGAATGCATTGACAAGATCCAGTTTAATTCTGTACACACCACAAAATCTGTTGATGAACAATCTTTTGAACAAGTCATCTCAAGGTTTGAACAATATCTACAGGTCAGCGGCTCAAAATGTCCTGGGGATAATTTTGGTTTGCTGATTCACGATAACAATCCAACTGTTGCAAAAAAACATACATTGTTAATGAAGAAATTTCATAAAGATGGAACTCGATGGGTTCATTTAAAAAATATTATCGAAACCCCTCTTTTTGTTGATAGCGAGCTCACCAGCATGGTTCAGATGGCAGATTTATGCGCATACGCTTTAAGAAGATACCTCGAAAACAAAGAAGAAGTTTTATTCGATTTGGTTTTTTCTCGAGCCGAGAGGAAGGGAAGTGTTGCTGTTGGAGTTCGGCACTTCACAAATAAAAGCTGTACCTGCAAAATATGCAACGAGCATAGAAGAAGCTAGCAATAAATAGCGCTATAAGGATTGGCCTATTTCTACCCACCCAAGGAAGGTGGGTTTTTTGATCTCCAACAAGAAGATAATATTGAACAAGTAATTGTGTATCTCATGATCAACTTATTTCAAGGATAGAATAGGACTGTTTTTCTAAAAAATGACGCTTTTCTTCTGAATGCAACCACAATTGGTTTAATAGCTTACATCAAGAAACCCAACCACTTTTTCCCTTGCAAACTAATTAACTTTATGGTATAAATAAAAGTCTTAAATTCTTGTTTTTGCAGATTTATTTAGCTATGGCTAAATTATGGCCATGCGCAGGCAAAATGCGTATTTTTAAGGTTATTTGCGTATATTTGCGGATATGATTAAAAATCGAATTCTCCGACGGAAATGATGTAAGTTATTGCTATAGGGCCCTTAGCTCAGTCGGTCAGAGCAGGTGACTCATAATCACTTGGTCGGAGGTTCGAGTCCTCCAGGGCCCATGGATTCAAGAAAACCTTGTGACAATGAGCGTCATCGGATAATCCGAGCTCTCGCTGGACTCGAAGCCTGCCGGCAGGCAGGCAGGCGAGCGTCGAGCGAACGGCGAGAAAAAGGCCCCCGGCCGTCAGCGAATGAGGGGAGGCTGCACAGCGAACTCTGCGAACGCAGTAGCCAAGTCCTCCGGGGGGGTCCAAGAGCTTTTGCAGAGCAAAAGTGAATCCCAGGCGGCTGCAAATTAAGTCATGCGCCGTGAGGGATGAAATAAATAAACTTAGAGTTTTCCCTCGATCCTTGCATTTAAAAAACGCAGGACCTCGGGATGCCACCGAAATATAACATTATGGTGTTCCGCGGGCGCATAGCTCAGCTGGTTAGAGTGCTGCCCTCACATGGCAGAGGTCATAGGTTCAAATCCTATTGCGCCCATTTTGATTTTGGCCGAGAAGGTTCTCCCGCACCGAAATGAAACAATTTCAGCGGGATCCCGATAGCGAATGAAATGAGCGTATCGGGAAAGTCCTTCTGCGCCCACATTTCGCCTCTGGCGAAATGTGTCCCGAACATGCGAAGAGAATTTTCGAGTCGCCTCTGGCGGCTACGAGAAAATTATCGAGCGCTTATGTTCAGGGACAATCAGCGCCTCCGGCAAAATATGTCTCGGGCTTTGCGAAGAGGATTTCCGAATAGCCACTGGCGGTTATGAGGAAATGATCGAGCAGCATAAAGCCCGAGACACATAGCCTCTGGCGCGCATGAGGAAACTAAGGAATAAACGTTGGCTCCTCGCTTGAACACTTGTAAATTTCCTCTCCGGCCGGCCAAGCCAGCCTTCGGGGAATTTACGGCGTAAGCTCGGAGTTAACCCCACGAGGGGGTAGGCCTCCGCAATACCGAAAGAACGGAGGGCCTAATTTTGTAAAGAATAAAACCCATCATAGACAAAGTTAAGGAGAATATTTTGTCGACACCAGAAATCCGCACAGAGCTGATAAAACTCGTCGAACTCCAGGGATTGGATAAAAAGATATTTGAACTCGATCAGAAAAAAGGAGAGCTTCCGCTTCTGCTGGACAGATTGCAGAAGGCGTTCGAGGAAAAAAAAGCCAATTACAAATCCCTCGAAAGCAACCTGCAGAAGACGCAACTCAAGCAAAAAGAAAAAGAGGGAGACCTCAACGCCAAGGAAGAGGGCATCAAAAAATCCCAATCGCAATTAGGGGCCCTCAAGACCAACAAGGAATATCAGGCCAAGCTTGCGGAGATCGAAAGTCTGAAAGCCGACAAATCCGTCATTGAAGAAGAGATCCTTAAGTTGATGGATGAGGTCGAAGCGGCCAAGAAAGCCCTGGACGAAGAGAAAAAAGTCCTCGCCGGGGAAGAAAAAATCTATAACGAAGAAAAAAGGGCCGTTGAAGAACAGACGAAGGACATAGAGGCCTCTCTGCAGGCCGAGCAGGGAAAAAGACAGATCGCGGCGGCGGGCGTCGACAAAAAAATCCTTCAGGCCTATGAGCACATTCTCCATGGCCGCGGGGGCGTGGCGCTGGTCAGGGTTTCAAATAACTCCTGCGAAGGGTGCCACATGCGCGTCCCTCACCAAGTAATCAATGAGATCAAGATGTACAACCGCCTCATCACCTGCGAGAACTGTTCCCGGATCCTTTATCTTGAGGAAGGTGAATGAGGGCCCTCAGGTTTCCGGAAGAAAGATAAATTCCATCGCCATGGACATTTATATTGACGGCTCTTCCATGGGCAACCCCGGTGATGCCGGGGTGGGCGTTATTTTTGCGAGGGCAGAGGTCCCCGTCAAAAATATATCCAGATACATCGGGCGCCAGACCAATAACGTCGCCGAATACACGGCCTTGATCACAGCCCTGCGGGAAGCCCTGGAGATGAACGTCAGAGAAGTGGCCATCTTCTCCGACAGTCAATTGCTGTGCCGCCAGATCAACGGAGAATACAAGGTCAAAAACGAAAATATCCGGTATCTGTTCGAACAGGCAAAAATGCTGCTGGGCGAATTTGATGCTTATCGTATCCAGCAGATCCCGAGGGAACTCAACAAAGGCGCCGATAAACTGGCGCGTTTGGCCATAAAGGAAGAGCGTTCCAAAATAGGCAGGATAGCCGCCCATGGAGGCCCGAAAGCCTCCGGGGAGGAAAGTCCGAGCTCTAGAGGACAACGCAGCGGGTAATAACCGCCTCTCCGCCACGTTTTATGGCGGAGACGGATCAGAGCCACAGAGACGAGTCCCGCCACCAGTGCGTCGGCGGGGGTGAAACGCGGCAATCTCTGCGTAGAGCAATGCCAAGTAGGCTCCGACATCCTGGATCACAGGAATAGGGTCGTCCGCCTGAACATCGTGTGTCGGATCGGGTTGGCTGCTAGATCCCGCCGAGCAATCGGAGGGAGAAGTCAAATGGCTATCGCCCCCGCCGTTTTGTTTCGCTTTTGGTGAAACCAAACGAACTAAAACGCAGCGGCGGGGGAGACAGAACTCGGCTTATATGCCTGTTTTGGGCGACGCCCCAACTTATGCCCGTCCTTTTCACGGACGGACATAAGTTGTGAAGGCGCGCAGGATCTTCAATATAAACTGTTGCGGAAAAAACGACCTTGTGTCTCCCGGACAGCCGCTGAGGGAAACCCGGGGTCTATTTCAAACGGAAAGGTTCAGCGGGAAATTGTGAGGTTAGAATGTCAGGCCATTCAAAGTGGGCAAGTATCAAGCATAAAAAGGCAGCGATCGATGCCAAGCGCGGCCAGCTCTTCACGAAGCTGATCAAAGAGCTGACGGCGGCGGCCCGTTCGGGCGGCGGCAATATGGAAACAAATATCCGTCTGCGCACAGCCGTGGCAAAAGCCAAAGAAGGCAACATGCCGTGGGACAACATCGAAAAGGCGATCATGAGAGGCACGGGCGAGTTGCCGGGCGTCACCTATGAAGAGGTCACTTACGAAGGCTATGGTCCGGCAGGTATCGCCATCATGATCGACGTCGTCACCGACAACAAGAACAGGACAACAGCTGAACTAAGAAACATGATGTCCAAAAAAGGCGGTAATATGGCCCAGGCCGGAGCCGTAAGCTTCCTGTTCCAGAAAAAAGGTTTCCTGACGGTCGACAAGAAAGCCATTGGAGAAGACAAGCTCATGGACATCGTGCTCAATGCGGGGGCCGAGGACATGAAAAGCGAAGCCGACGTTTACGAGATCACGACGCAACCGCATGACCTGGAATCCGTCAAGAACGCCCTGACGGCCGTCAAAATCCCGTTTGAAAACGCGGAGATCACCATGATCCCGACCTCAACCATTAAGATCGCGGAAAAAAATACGGCCAACACGATCCTGTCGCTTATGGATGCCCTGGAAGAACACGAAGATGTCCAGCACGTCTATGCCAATTTTGACATCCCGGACGAGCTGATCGAATCAACCGGAGAATAGGGCGCCAGATGCTCATCCTCGGCATCGACCCAGGGTTGCACGTCACAGGTTACGGCCTCATCGAAGCCGACCGGCATGGTTTTACTATCAAAAAATCTGGTTTTATCAAAACGCGGATAAAAGATGAATTGCCGAAACGCCTGTCGCAGATCCACGGAGAGCTGGCGGAAATCCTGGACCGGCACAAACCGGATGCCCTTGTCCTGGAAAAACTCTACGCGCACTACAAGCATCCTTTGACGGCGTCCCTGCTCGGGCACGCCCGCGGGGTCATCTGTATGCTGGCGGAGGAAAAAAAGGTCGCTTTCTTCGAATATCCGGCGACACGCGTCAAACAGGTCACCACAGGACATGGGCACGCGTCCAAAGAACAGGTCCAGAAAATGATCGAGCATATGTTCGGCGCTGCGCGCGAATCCTTCGGCCCTGTTGATACAACGGACGCCATCTCGCTGGCCGTGACGCACGCCCTGACGATCAGGACTAAATTACTGAGCCTCCGATAAATAATGGACACATTGGAAGCCCGGGTTTTGCTCCGGATGCGAGGCGCGACGACGATGGCGTATCCTCTGCGGCACGTCGAGGAGGAGCAACGACGCAGACGGACAAAAGACGGGCTTCCCCGGCTAACTTATGCTTTTACAAATACTTATGATGAAATTGGGCTTGACCCTGCTTAAAATGGAATACGGAGGTCCGCCCTTTCTGGGCTGGACCCTCCTTAAGGTGGAATGCGGAGGTCCGCCCTTTCTGGGCTGGACACTTTTGGGCTGCGACGGCGTCGCTCCAAAATTGTCGCAGCCAATGTGCCCATTATTTATCGGAGGCTCGGTGTGATCGCACGTATCGGCGGAAAACTGATAGAAAAAAGGAAAAACTCGGTCATCCTGGAAAACCAGGGCATCGCCTACGAAATCTTCCTGCCGGTGATCACGATGACGGCGCTCGACAACCATATCGACCAGGACGGATGCGTGCGCTTCATCACATATCACTATCACCAACTGGAGCCGTCACGCAGCACACCCGTCCTCATCGGCTTTCTGAATGAGATCGAAAAAGAGTTCTTTGAAGAATTTATTACCGTCTCCGGCATCGGGCCCAAGGCGGCGCTCCGCGCCATCAACACATCAATCGCTTCCATTGCGCGCGCCATTGACGAAGCCGACGTCGCTTTTTTAAGGTCCCTGCCGGGCATCGGTCCCCAGCGGGCCAAAGAGATCATCGCCAAGCTGCAGGGAAAAATCGGAAAATTCGGTCTCATCCAGGAAGAAGGCGCTTCCAAAACGGCGCCCTTGCCGAAAGACATCATCGACGAGGCCGTGGACATCCTGATGCAGTTGCAATATAAAAAACATGAAGCCAAAGAGATGATCCAAGAAGCCATAAAGAAGCAACCGCTGTTCAAAGACGCCGAAGAATTGCTGAATTTCGTTTATAAACAACGCATCAACTCTTCGCCTTCCGCGGCCGCACGCCGGGCTCGCCCGGAGCGATAGGCTTGAGACGGCCGGCGAATAACCAAAACTTAGGTGCCCCATGACGGACATGCTTGATCCCCATCAAATCAAAACAGACCTGGAAGCGCTGATTTTTGTCAGCACCAAACCGTTGTTGCTGGAAGATATCAAAAAAATATTTACAAACCTCCAGACGTCGGAGATCCGCGATCTCATCGAATCGCTCAGGAAAGAATACGAGGAACGCTCCAGCGGCATACGCATCATCGAGATCGCCGGCGGCTTCCAGATGGTGACGGCCCCCGAAAGCGCCGCCACCATCAAGGAATTCTATAAGATCAAGCATACGGAAAAACTGACTGGTCCTTCCCTGGAGGCCCTGGCGATCATCGCGTATAAACAACCTGTGACGCGCATCGATATTGAGGCCGTACGGGGAGTCAATTGTGACGGGGTCGTCAAAAGCCTGCTTGAAAAAAACCTTATCCGTATCGTGGGACGCAAAGAGGTGATCGGCCGGCCTTTCGTTTACGGCACCACCCGCTTCTTCCTGGACTATTTCGGGCTCAAATCCCTGAATGAACTGCCCAAGATCGAGGAATTCGCCCAGAAGGATATGCTCATGAACATGAAACTGGCTTCCGGCGAGGGCGAAATCACACCGCTCTCCAGCGAAGAAGAACAAACCCTGAGCCAGGAATCCGGCGCCGCAGAAACGACGCCACCGATACCCGAAGAAGAAACGGCGGCACCGCAAGGGGCTTCGCAGGAAACAGAACCCCCCATCCTGAAGGAGACGACAGATGGCCATTAAACATTTGCGCAAAGACATCGATGCGATCGACAAAGAGATTGTCAAGCTGCTCAATAAACGGGCCTGCCGGATCCTCGAGATCGGAAAAATGAAGAATAAAACAGGAGAGGCGGTCTACGCCCCCGCGAGGGAAAAGGAGGTCCTCTCGAAAATCATCCGGGAGAACCAGGGTCCCCTCAACAGAGAAACATTGACCGCGATCTGGCGCGAAATCATGAGTGCATCTCTCGCCATGGAAAAACCGCTCGTGATCGCATACATGGGGCCGCGGACGACCTTCTCGCACCTGGCGGCGCTGAAAAAATTCGGCGCCAGCGTCTCGTATCTTTCCTGCAACACCATTACGGACGTATTCATGGAGGTGGAAAAAGACAATGCGGATTACGGCGTCATCCCGATAGAGAACTCCATCGAAGGCGCCATCTCGCACACGCTGGACATGCTCGTCGATTCGGACCTCAGCATCTGCTCCCAGGTGATGCTGGATATTTCGCACAATCTTTTGTCGAAATACCCGAAAGATGCGATTGCCAATATCTATTCCAACCCGCAAGTCTTCGGCCAATGCCGCCTTTGGCTGGAAAGCAATCTGCCGAAGGCCGACCTGATAGAAGTTTCCAGCACGACACGGGCCGCCCAGATCGCGGCCAAGGAACCCCGTTCGGCCTGCATCGCATCGCTCCTGGCCGCCAAAGAATACGGGCTAAAGGTCGTCGCCAGGGAGATCGAAGACAGCCCGCACAACATCACGCGGTTTCTGGTGGTCAGCAAATCCCAGGCCCAGCGGACGGGACACGACAAGACATCGATCATGTTTTCGATTAAAGACAGGGTAGGGGCCTTGCACGACATGCTTCTGCCCTTCAAAAAATACGGCATCAACCTGACCAAGATCGAATCGCGGCCGTCCAAACGAAAAGCATGGGACTACTTCTTTTTCGTGGACCTGACGGGGCACATTCAGGATGACAAAGTCAAAAAAGCCCTGATGGCCCTGGAAGACAAGTGCAAATTTCTCAAAGTTCTGGGATCATACCCTGTCACGGAATAACAAAAAATGAAAATGGAACTCATACGCAAGGATATCGATAATATCGACGCTTATAAGCCGGGCAAACCCATCGAGGAAGTCAAGCGGGAGCTCGGCATTGCCGACGTCACAAAGCTGGCGTCCAACGAGAACGCCCTGGGGCCTTCGCCACGGGCCATCGCTGCCGCCAAAAAAGCGCTGCCATCCCTGAACCGTTATCCGGAAGGAAGCTGCTACTATCTCAAACGCAAGCTGGCACGGATCTTAGGCATCAAGGAAGGCAACCTTCTATTTGGCAACGGTTCGGACGAACTTATCGACGTCATCCTGAAAACCATCAAGGCCCCGGATGCCGAGATCATCACGGCAGACGTCACTTTCGTCGAATACAAGATCAGCGGCTCCATCAACGGGTTCAAAGTAATCAGCGCACCCCTCAAGGATTTCACCTTCGATCTGGAGGCGATGGCCGGTCGCATAACTCCGAAAACAAAAGCCGTTTTTATCGCCAATCCCAACAATCCGACGGGGACATACGTCACGGCCCGCCAAGTGCTTGAATTTCTTGACAGGATCCCTCAAGGGATTCTGGTCGTCTTCGACGAGGCCTATGTCGAATATGCGCAAAAGGAAGATTTTCCCAACACCCTCGAGCTTCTGGGACGCAAGAATATCGCAATCCTCAGGACCTTCTCCAAGATCTACGGCCTGGCGGGGCTGCGCGTCGGTTATATGATCGCCGACGAGGAATTCGTCGCCGCAGCGGAGCGCATCCGCCAGCCGTTCAACGTCAATTCCGCGGCCCAGGCCGCGGCATGCGCCGCCCTGGACGACAAGGCATTCGTGCGCAAAAGTACGACTCTTGTCGCCCAAGAAATGAAATTCATGGAGAAGGCGTTGACAGATCTCGGCGTCTGGTTCAAAAAAAGCGCGGCAAATTTTATTTTTGTGCGCACCGGCATGGATGCCAGAAGCCTCTTTGGAAAACTGCTCAAGAAAGGCGTCATCATCCGCGAAATGAGCCAATACAATCTCGACAACTATTCCCGCATCACCATCGGGACAAGACGGGAGAACATAAAATTGATCCGCGCACTCAGAGGCATTATCAAGGAGGACTCTAGATGATTATCGTTTTGCGGCCAGACGCCAAAAAAGAAGATATCGACCATATCCTGGACCGCGCCGACAAGCTGGGGCTCAAACCCCATATCTCCAAAGGCACCGAGAGGACGATCATCGGATTGATCGGCCCCGAAGATGCCCTCAGGGCCATCCCTCTGGAGGCTTTTCACGGCGTTGAGAACGTCATCCCTATTTTGGCGCCCTACAAGCTTGTTTCGCGGGAATTCAAAAAAGAAAGTTCCGTCATCCCTATCGGAGAACACCTGAAGATCGGCGCCAAAAAAATCATCATTTTCGCCGGCCCCTGCGCCATCGAAAATGAGGACTTGCTCGTGGAAATAGGGGAAGAGGTCAAATTTGCCGGCGCATCCGTCTTGCGCGGCGGTGCCTACAAACCGAGAACATCTCCCTATGCCTTCCAAGGCATGGGTCTGGAAGGCCTCAAGATCCTCTCGCGCGTCAGCAAAAAGCTGAATATGCCGACGGTCACCGAGGTCATGGACGTACGCGACGTCGGGACGGTCGCGCAATATGCCGACATCCTTCAAATCGGTGCGCGCAATATGCAAAACTTCACGCTCCTCAAAGAAGTCGGCCTGACCCGCAAGCCCATCCTGCTCAAAAGAGGCCTGGCGAATACCGTCAAGGAACTCCTCATGTCGGCGGAATACATCATGGCCGAAGGCAACCATAACGTCATCCTCTGCGAACGGGGCATCAGGACTTTCGAAGATGCGACGCGCAACACCTTCGACGTCAGCGCCATTCCCGTTGTCAAACAACTTTCGCATCTGCCTATCATCGCCGACCCGAGTCACGCCGCGGGCAAATGGAATCTGGTCGCACCCCTGTCCTGCGCCGCCGTTGCCGCCGGGGCGGACGGCCTTATCATCGAGGCCCACACAAAACCCGAAGAAGCCCTTTCAGACGGAGCGCAATCGCTCCTCCCTGAAAAGTTGACCACGCTCATACAAAACCTGGAAAAGATCGCACTGGCGATCCACAGAGAAATCTGATGCGTAGACCTTTATTCAGGAAAATAACGATCGTGGGGGTCGGCCTTCTGGGCGGCTCGATCGGCATGGCCGTCAAAAGACTTAATCTCAGCAAAGAGGTCTGCGGTTATTTCCGCAACCATAAAAAAATAGCACAGGCCAAACGATACGGGGCGATCGATACAGGGACAAACCGCTTCGCCGCAGCCGTCGAACACAGCGACCTCATCATTCTATGCTCACCCGTCGAAGACATCAAGACCAAGCTCGGCGCGCTCAAACGGCTGGGAATGACTAAACCCCTCATCACGGACGTCGGCAGCACAAAAGCCGAAATCATCCGGGCAGCCAAAGGATTGAATTTTGTCGGCAGTCACCCCCTGGCGGGTTCGGAACAAAGCGGGGTATCGTACAGCCGGCCCGACCTCTTTAAGGGCTCTATCTGTATCGTCACTCCAGACCAAGCACCGCGCAGCCGTGTGCGTACCATCTGCCGGTTCTGGCAAACCCTGGGCAGCCGTGTCGTCACCCTCTCGGCCCTAAAACACGATACCGCCCTGGCGTTCACGAGCCACTTGCCGCATGCGGTTGCTTTTGCGCTTGCCGCCGTCATGCCGGACCATTGTGAACGATTCGCTGCCGGCGGCCTGAAAGACACCACGCGCATCGCCCTCTCTCATCCGGAAGTCTGGAGCGACATCCTCCTGTCCAATCGGATCAATGTCCTCAAATCCCTCGACGCCTTCGAACAATCGCTGAAACGCCTCAAGAGCGCCGTCGCTGCGAAAAACAGAAAAACACTCAAGAAATTCCTCGTCTGCAGCCGCAATAAGCGCCGACGGATCCTTTCGTAAAAATAATGACAGACCTCAAACCCATTGTAGCGATAGATGGCCCCGCCGGCTCGGGAAAAAGCACCGTGGCCCGCGCCGTCGCGCGTAAACTTGGCCTGTTCTACATCGACACCGGGGCCATGTATAGGGCGCTGGCCCTGAAAGCACGGCAGGAAACCGTCGATCCGAACGATACGCCGGCCGTCATCGCCCTGGCGCGGCGTACCCGCATCGATCTTTCCTATGATCCTAAGGAAGGGACACTGCGGGTGGACCTTGACGGACGCGACGTATCCCAGGACATCCGCAGACCGGAAATCACCGAGCACGTTTCCGCCATCGCCAAAATCAAAGAAGTGCGGGAAATCATGGTGGGGCTGCAGAGAAGTCTGGCGAAAGGCAGGCGCGCGATCCTGGAAGGCCGGGACATCGGGACCGTCGTCTTTCCCGACGCCTATAAAAAATTTTTTCTGGACGCCGCCTGCGAGGAACGCGTCAGAAGGCGTTATCTTGAAATGAAAGAAAAAAATATTCCGGTGGAACAACAGGGCGTGCAGAACGACATCGAAACAAGGGACCGCATCGATTCGACCCGCGCCTGCGCCCCCCTTAGACGGACGCCGGATGCGGTCTACATCGATACGACACGAATGACGATCGACGAGGTCGTTGCGGCCGTCATCGCAGAAATCAATCGCTGATATGAATCCACGGGAACACGTCAGAAACTTTTCCATCATCGCCCATATCGACCACGGCAAATCGACGCTGGCCGACCGCATCCTCGAATATGTCGGCGCTATCGACAAACGCCATTTTCATGCCCAGCTCCTCGATGACATGGAGATCGAACAGGAGAGAGGCATCACGATCAAGGCGTCGGCAGTGACGATCAATTATAAAGCTGACGACGGTCACACCTATACGCTCAACCTCATCGACACGCCCGGACATGTCGACTTTACCTATGAAGTATCCAAATCGCTGGCGGCCTGCGAAGGGGCCTTGTTGCTGGTAGACGCCTCTCAGGGGATCGAGGCCCAGACAGTCGCCAATTTCTTTTTGGCCCGAGAGCACAACTTGAAGATCATCCCCGTCATCAACAAGATCGACATCGCCGGCATCGACATCGACCGCGTCAAGGAACAGATCACGGACATCCTCAGGCTCGAAAAAGACGACATCCTTCTGGCTTCCGCCAAAGAAGGGATCGGCATCAAAGAAATCCTGGAGCGGGTGGTCCAAACGATCCCCGCACCGAGCGGCGACGGCAACAACCCTCTCGAAACCCTGATCTTCGATTCTTCTTTCGACACCTACAAAGGGGTCGTTATCTATGGACGCCTCTTTAACGGCAAGCTGGCACTGGGCGATACCATCCGCATGATGCAGGCAAACAAGGTCTGCACGGTCGAAGAAATCGGCGTCTTCAGGCCCCAGATGACATCCACAAAAGCGCTGCACTGCGGCGAGGTCGGATACATCACGGCCAACATCCGAGACCCGAAAGAAATCCTGATCGGTGACACCATCACGCTCGCCGACCATCCGGCCCAGCAACCGCTGCCGGGATACAAAAAAGTCAAGCCGATGGTCTTCTGCGGCATTTATCCCGTCAACGCCAAAGATTTCGCCGAGCTCAAGGTGGCCATGGAAAAACTGGGCCTTAACGACTCTTCTTTTGTGTACGAGACCGAAACGTCACAGTCTTTCGGTTACGGTTTCCGATGCGGATTCCTGGGGCTCCTCCACATGGAAATCGTCCAGGAAAGGCTGGAGCGCGAATATAACCTGAACCTCGTTTTGACCACACCCAACGTCGTGTATCGCATCACCACGCGGGACGATGAAGTCATGGAGGTGGATAACCCGGCCAAGCTCCCGGATCCAGTCCAGATCAAATTGGCCGAAGAACCGTTTGTGCGCGCCTTCATGATCGTGCCGACAAATGCCATCGAGGAAGTCTGCGAGCTGGCCAAACAGCGCCGCGGAGAATTCCTCGCCAATGACTATCTGGGTGAAGAGAGGGTCAAGGTCATCTACCGCATGCCGCTGGCAGAGGTCATCGTGGACTTTTACGACAAAATCAAATCCGTGACCCGCGGGTATGGATCGCTGGATTATGAATTCGACGGCTACAACCCGACCAAGCTCGTCAAGCTCGATATTCTGATCAATGGAAAAATTTGCGACGCCTTTTCCTGCCTGATCCATAAGGACAAGGCCCAGGCCAAAGGCAGGCTCCTGGTGGAAAAATTGCGTGAACTGATCCCCCGTCAACTTTACCTCATCAACCTTCAGGCCGCCATCGGCGGAACGATCCTGGCATCAGAAAAAATCAGGCCTGTCGGCAAGAATGTTACGGCGAAATGTTACGGCGGCGACATCACGCGTAAACGCAAACTTTGGGAAAAACAAAAAGAAGGGAAAAAACGCCTCAAGCAGGTGGGCAGCGTCGAGATCCCGCAGGAGGCTTTTCTGGCAGCCCTGAAAATCTAAAAAAGCGAGGCCCTATGCTTAAATTAAACGATACGCAAAAAGCGTGGCTTAAAGAATTTTTTGAAACCATTGTCACGGCGGTCATCCTGGCCCTGATCATCCGGACGTTCGTGGTCCAGCCATTCAAGATACCCACCGGCTCAATGGAACCCACCCTGATCCCCGGCGACAGGATCCTTGTCCTGCGTTACGCTTACGGCCTGAGGCTCCCGTTCACCTACAAGAGGATCGCCAAATTCCATTCTCCTGAAACCGGAGACATCATCGTCTTCAATTATCCTGAAGAGCCCATGAGGGATTTTATCAAACGGTGCGTGGGCAGGCCCGGCGATTCCATCGAAATACGCAACGGCCAGATCTACCTGAATGACGAAGCCCTCAAGACCGATCCTTTCAACCGGATCTATTATTATAACCGCGGCCCTTACGGACGCGAGAGAGAAATCCTGCGCGTGCCGCAAGACAACTATTTCGCGCTGGGGGACAACAGCGCTTCATCCAAAGATTCCCGCTACTGGGGCTATCTCAACGACAAATACCTGATCGGCAAGGCATTCCTTATCTACTGGCCGCCAAACCGGATCAGGATCTTAAAATAATACCCCGCTCCGGAAAGCAGGGATATCGCATGAATTTTGCCAATAAAATCACACTGTTCCGGATTATCTCTGTGCCGTTCTTTGTGGCCTGCCTTGTTTTTTACACGCCGGCCAAAGATTATCTCCGATACCTGGCGTTGGCCATCTTCCTTTTGGCCATCGTTTCCGATGTCGTCGACGGTTATATCGCCCGCCGCCGGAGGCAAAAAACACAGGCGGGCGCCATCCTCGATCCTTTGGCAGATAAAGCTCTTTTGTTGACGGCGTTTATCTTTCTTTATCGCACAAGTAAAACGTATCTGATGGTTACGCTGCCCTTGTGGTTTCTGTTGATCGTGATCAGCCGCGATATCATCATCCTTGTGGGCAGCGCGATCTTGCTGGCCACCCAAAAAAACACACAGATCACGCCGACCTGGTGGGGCAAACTCACGACCTTCTTCCAAATGGCCACCGTCATTGCGGTCATCCTGGAATACCCGAAGGCGTGGGTCGTCTGGGAACTGGCCGCCGTCTTTACATGCATCTCCGGGATCGACTATGCCCGAAAAGGGATCAACATCCTGAACGCTGAATATGGCTCAACACATGCTAAAACCACTACTCGGACTTCTGGTTAGTTACTTTTTAGGGGCCATCCCGACGGCCTATCTCTTCGGCCGTCTTTTAAAAGGGATCGACCTGCGCCGACACGGCTCGGGCAACCTCGGTGCCACAAACGCCTTCCGCGTCCTCGGCAAAGGCGCGGGGATCGCCGTTCTGATCATCGATGTCCTTAAAGGAACGGTCTCTGTGCTTTTGTCGCGTTACGCTTTTTTTACGCCGCAGGCGATACCGCAGGCCGGCATTTCGTTACCCTTTTATCTCTGCCTGTCTGCCGTCTGCGCCGTCTCCGGCCACAACTGGACAATCTTTCTTGGTTTTAAAGGAGGGAAGGGGGTGGCGACAAGCCTTGGGGTACTGATTGCATTTTCTATACTGATCGATAGATTTTTTATTCTTGTCCTCTTTATCACAGGATTATGGATCGCCATCTTCCTGGCGACAGGTTTTGTCTCCCTGGCGTCCGTTATCTGTTCAGCAGTGCTTCCCTTGGTCGGGCTTAGCCTTCAGCTTCCTGTCAGCATCGAAGTCTTCCTCGTTGTTCTCGGCATCTTCTCGCTTGTCCGTCATAAGGCTAATATCTCCAGGCTGTTACAAAAAAAAGAATCCCGTTTCAATACTGCTTCGCTGCTTAAAAAGATTTTTAAATAGCGGCGTCTCCTTCGTCCCTTCCTAAAAAATACCCTATCTCTTTTCTTTGCCAGGCTTTACAGGAAAGCGCTTTCCCGGAAGGCCTTCCCAGCCATTGTTTTCACTTTTTTTCTGTGTCATATTTTTAATGCAAGATACTGGAGACAGTTACGATACCCAGCTTCAAAGCATTTGCCGGGTTGCCGTAAGTAAAAAAGGCAAAAAGAAAGGCAGCTCGGCTCGTTTTTTATATGGGGCAGGGAGGGACGCGGATAGCGCGAAAGGATCCCATGAGAGACATGGTCTTCAAAAACCTCACTTCAATAGACAAGAGAAAAAGGGTCCTGTGGGCCTCTGAGACCTTTAATGAAGACGGTATTCTCACAAAGATCCACAAATATCTCATCTACATCATCAAAGAAGTCCCTGCCCAGGAAAACTACACGAACGAAAAGCCGGAAATCTATGTCCTCAAATACAGGGACACCGGCGAAAAGACGGAAAAGTTCCACATCCGCATGAAAGGCGGCATTTATTGCATCGCCAACGGGAAGTGCTTTTTCGTCACCTTCTGCCATACCTTAAAAATAGACCTCTGCGAAGCGCCTCAAAACGCCCATTCGTAAACGGCCGATCCTTCCAAATTCCTGTTCTTCTCTTAAGAACGCATTTGTGATACAATCTTTTCATGTCCCCCGGTTGCCCCCACTGCGGCAGATGGATCCAGGATGACGACGCTCTTTTGTGTCTTTATTGCGGGTCGTCTCTGCGGCGAGGATCCGGGTTCCTGGGGCGGATCAAGGCCGGAAAATGGAAATACGCAGCCCTGATCGTCCTTGCCATCATCATCGCGGCTTTCATCCTCCTGCAAATAATATAGAAACCGATCTTATGTTTATCGAACTCGCCAAACATCGCCAGAGTTGCCGGTCTTACCTGCCCAAAAGCGTCCCTCGGCAGATCATCCTCGACTGCCTGGAAGCCGCGCGTCTGGCGCCGAGCGCCTGTAATTCCCAGCCGTGGCATTTCATTGTCGTAGACGAACCGGCCATGAAAGACGCATTATGTCAGGCGTCCCTGAGCGGCCCTTATGCGATGAACCGTTTCGCCAAAGAAGCACCCGTGATCATCGCCGTCGTCACGGAGAAGGCCGGGTTCCTGACCCGTGTGATAGGCTCTTTGCGCGGCACGCCCTATTGGCTGATGGATATAGGGATCGCTGTAGAACATTTTGTCCTGCAGGCCGCCGAATCAGGTCTGGCCACTTGCTGGATCGGATGGTTCGACGAAAGACAGGCCGCAAGGGTCCTGCGTGTGCCGCGCGCCAAAAAAATCGTCTGCCTCATCTCTTTGGGCTACTCGGATGAGACGCTGCGCGAAAAGAACAGAAAACCCGCCCAGGAAATATACTCGTTCAATCAATATAACGCCACGGGCCAGGAACCCAAAACGCCCCAATAAAAAGGAGGAAATATGTCCAAAGCCCAATTGAACAAACAGGTCCTTGTCACGACCAGTGATAAGGTAGGTGAATTTGCCAATGTCACAACGGCCTTGTCGGACGCCAAGGTCAATCTCAAAGGCATCTGCGCCTGGGGAGAAGAAGGCAAGGCCCACTTCGCCCTCCTCACGGACAATAACGCGGCTGCCAAGAGCGCATTAAAAAATAAAGGATTCCAGGTGGCCGAAGAAGACGTCGTCACGGCGATGCTGGAAGACAAGGTAGGAGCCGCGGCCGCCGTTGCCAAAAAAATCAAGGATGCCGGCATCAACCTGGATTACGTGTACGGGACTGTCTGCGGATGCGCGCAAACCAGCGCCATGCTCGTCATCAGCTCCAAAGAAAACGCCAAGGTCGTCGCACTGCTCAACGGCTGAAGGTTCTATAAATATGTATTGACTTTTTCGGCAATCGCAATAGAATTAGGCTTACATATAAATATACGGGCGATTAGGGAAGTGCCGTGACCCCCGTTTTTTCGTTTGCAATCCGGAACAAAATAACGGGGAATTCGGCCGCGGTCCCGCCGCTGTAAAAGCGAACGAAAACTGCCAAAAAGCCACTGTCTCGCAAGAGACGGGAAGGCGGCAGTCGTAGAGCGATGCTTGAGCCAGAAGACCTGCCTGTATCCATGCCTTGAAAGTGCTTTTTGATGCACTGGAAAAGGCCTCGCGGAAGGGCCATAGACCAAGCAAGGGTGCAACCCGACGGATATTCTGTCGGGTTTTTTTATTTTATGAAGATCATCAGGCTGATCGTATCCCTATTTTTCTGTTTTCTATGCCCTAACTCCTGGGCCCAGGATACAGCCGTCGCAAAGAAACTGCGGATCATTTCCCTGGCACCGGCGACGACCGAAATCCTGTTTGCCCTGGGGTTGGACCAGAACATTATCGCCGTCAGCCAATTCTGCGATTACCCCAAAGCGGCCCTGACCAAAGAAAAAGCCGGAACATTCAGCGCACCGGACATTGAAAGAATCATTTACTTAAAACCGGACATTATTTTCTGTACGGGCCTTGAACAGGCCGAAACGGTCCATAAGCTCCGTCAACTGGGACTCAATGTCTGCGTCAGCGATCCTAAGAATTTTGAAGAACTTTTTTCCTCCATCTCCGCTATCGCCGGATATACCCATAAGGATGCAGCTGCGCAAATGCTCATCGCAGACATGAAAAAACGCATCAACTCTGTCCAGGCCAGAGCGGCACGCAGGAGTTACCAAAGAAAACAAAAGGTATTCATTGAAATCTGGCACGATCCTTTGATCACGCCTGGCCGGCCGTCCTTCCTTGACGAACTGATCACGCTGGCAGGAGGAGAGAACATCACAGGAACCATCGCCAGGCCTTATGGGATCGTCAACCCGGAATTCGTCATATCAAGCAATCCCGATTGCATCATCCTGGCCTATATGCAGCCTACGCAAGCCCGGGAAACGATCCGCAAGCGTTTGGGTTGGCAAAAGATCTCTGCTGTTTCCCATAATCGCATTTACGGCGACATCGACCCCAATATTCTCCTCAGGCCCGGCCCGCGCGCCGTGGAAGCTTTAGAAGATATCTATGAAAGGCTTTACCCCGATGAAACATCCTCTAAAAATTAAAATCGCCGTCCTCGCAGGTATCTGCGGCGTCATGGTCATCCTCGGACTCTCCATAGGTTCCGTCCCGCTCACCTGGTCTCAACTCTTATCCCCGGAATACCGTCTCATCCTCTTCATCCGCCTCTGGCGCATTCTGTTGGCATCGGTCACCGGCAGCGGCCTGGCCGTCGCAGGCATTATCCTTCAGGCTCTCTTTAAAAATCCTCTGGCCGAACCCTACCTCTTGGGTACATCCAGCGGAGCAGGATTAGGCGCCGTCATCGCTACCATCATCGGCGCCAGCTCTGCCTGTTTACCCTTGAGCGCTTTTCTGGGTGCGATCGCCGCAACCCTTTGCGTGCTGCAACTCAGCCGCATCGGCAGCCGCCTACCTGTGCAAGCCCTCATCCTCAACGGCGTCATTATTTCCATAGCGCTCTCAGGTATCATCATCTTTCTCATATCCACTTCACCCAATGAAGCCCTTCATGGCCTCATGTGGTGGTTATGGGGCAGCCTCCAGGTATTCGACCCGTTCCTCCTGGCCGTCGTGACAATCATCGTAGTCTCCGGAATCATCTGCGCTTATGTCTTCTCCCAGGACCTGAATGCCGTCTGTCTGGGAGAAGAGAACGCCCTCCATCTGGGAGTCAACACAGAAAACGTCAAAATCGTTCTTCTTTTCGTGACGGCCATCATGACGGCGAGCCTCGTCTCTATCTGCGGTATCATCGGATTTGTGGGGCTCATCGTACCCCATGCCACACGGTTCTGGACAGGCCCGAACCACAGAATCCTCATTCCTGTGGCATGTTTGACCGCTTCCGCATTCATGATCGGCTGCGACCTTATCTCCAGAAGCATCGCGACCCCCATGGAAATCCCCATCGGCATCGTGACGGCTATTATCGGCGCCCCGATCTTTCTGGTCGTTTTCAAAACAAAACAAACAGGAAAAACCAGGCCATGAACGAAATAATCACTGTCCGAGACCTCTGCGGCGGCTATACCGGCGTTCCCGTCATCCATAACGTCTCTTTTTCTATCCGCAGAGGAGAAACCATCGGCATCATCGGTCCGAACGGCTCAGGCAAATCCACGCTCCTGCGGCTCATCAGCCGTGTCCTGTGTCCTGAAAAAGGCGAGGTGCTCCTGGAAAACAGAAATATCCGGACCTTTCCCTTGAAGGAATTCTGTCGAAAGGTCGCGTTTGTCGGCCAAGAAGCGCCGACAGAATTTTCGTTTTCAAGCCGTGAAATCGTCGCCATGGGGCGCATCCCGCATCTCAGACGCCTTGAACCGGAAAGCCGAAACGACAAAGATGCGATCGCCGAAGCCATGCGCCTCACGGATGTCCTGGAGTTGGCGGACAGGGAAATCCAGACGTTAAGCGCCGGAGAATGCCAGCGCGTCATCCTGGCACGGGCCTTGGCACAAAAAACAGAACTAATCCTGCTGGATGAACCAACGTCTCATTTAGATATCGGCCATCAGGTGCAAATCCTAGATTTGCTGCGAATGCTCAATCGTCGCCATTGCGTCACGATCGCCATGGTCATCCACGACCTTAATCTCGCCAGCGAATACTGTGACCGTCTTATCCTACTCCATGAAGGGCGTATTTTCCGAGTTGGCGCGCCTGAAAATGTCCTGACATACCAAAACCTCGAAACTGTTTATAAAACGGTGGTTGTCGTGCGCAAAAATCCCGTTTCACAAAAACCTTATATTCTTCTCGTGCCGAGGGAACAACTTTGTCCACGAAATTGATCTTCATACGCCATGGCGTCACAAGCTGGAATCGGCAAAAAAAATACTGCGGGGCCATTGATGTGCCTTTGAGCCTGCAGGGACGCAGGCAGGCCCGCCGGCTTCGGCCCAGGCTCAAGAGCGAAAACATCCGCCGTGTCTACAGCAGCGACAAGAAACGGGCGATGCAAACGGCAAAGATTATTTTCAAAAACGCCAGAATAGAACCTCTTGTAGAATTGAGAGAAATCCATTTCGGCGCCTTCGAAGGCCTCACGCATGCCGAGATCCTCAAGAAATACGACAACCTCTACAGACAATGGCTCAGAGATCCTTTTTCCACATCGCCCCCCGGGGGAGAAGATATGAAAAAATTCAAGCAAAGGATTCTGGGTGCCTTAAAACACATTATAGAAGATAATCCGAACGCCAACGTGGCCGTCGTCTGTCATGGCGGGGTCATCGGTATCCTGTGCTCTTCGATAAAAAAATCAAAAGATTTTTGGAGACATATTCCCGCTTCCGCCAGCGTCAGCACCCTCGAACACAGGCGCGGAAGGCTTCGACTCATCTCTTTTAATGAAAGAGGGCATCTCGATGGGTAAGCTCGTTTTAGTCCTTGGCGGCGCCAGAAGCGGCAAGAGCCGCTTTGCCGCAAGCCTTGCGTCCGCAAAAAGCAAAAAAACCGCCTTTGTGGCCACCTGCGTTCCGGCGGATAAGGAAATGAAACAGCGCGTCGCGCAGCATCGTTCCTCCCGCCCCAGAAGCTGGGAAACTTTCGAAGAACCCGAGGACCTGGCAGGCCTGATCGCAAAAATAAAAAATGACTTCGATTGTATCCTCTTAGACTGCCTGACGCTCTGGATCTCAAATCTTCTCCTGAAAGGACACGACGAAAACAACATACATGATAAAATTCAAAAGATGGTCTCGTGCGCCAAAAATGGAAAAGCGCATCTCGTCATCGTTTCCAACGAAGTCGGATCGGGCATCGTCCCTGAACATAAACTCGGCCGGGATTTCAGAGACGTGGCAGGCCGCATTCATCAATTCCTGGCCCATGAAGCCTGTGACGTTTATCTCGTCGTCTCTGGCATTCCTTACGCCATCAAAAAAAATGGAAAAACTAAAAACTACTCTTTATAGCATCCGAGGCGTCAAAAAAGAACTCCTGCTGGCGGCCCAAAAGCATCTCAACACCCTCACCAAACCCCAAGGCAGCCTGGGAAGAATGGAAGACCTGGCCTGCCGGGTTATCGCTATCAGAGATGCACATACGACAGGGCTCCCGCGCAAAACTATTTTTACGTTCGCGGCGGACCACGGCGTAACGAAAGAAGGCATCAGTGCATTCCCAAAAGAAGTCACGACCCAGATGGTTGCCAATTTTCTCAACGGCGGCGCAGCCATCAACGTTTTGGCCAGGCACGCAGGTGCACGCGTGGTGGTCGCCGACCTCGGTATTGCCGTCGACCTTGAGCCCCGGCCGGGTCTCATTATCGAGAAGATCAACTACGGAACGAAAAACATGGCCCAAGGGCCTGCCATGACCCGCAAAGAATGCATGCATGCCATAGAGACAGGCATCAACCTTCTGAATGCGGAATACAAAAAGGGGCTCGACATCGCAGGAACGGGAGAGATGGGCATCGGCAACACCACTTCTGCCAGCGCTATTACCGCCGCCCTTCTTAAGAAATCTGCGCCCTCTGTGACAGGCAGGGGAACGGGCATTAATGACGAAAGCCTCAAGCGGAAAATCGACACGGTCAGAAAAAGCATCGCCGTCAATCGTCCCGATCCCCGCGATCCCCTGGATGTCCTGTCAAAAGTCGGAGGATTCGAAATCGCAGGTCTTGTGGGCGTCATCCTCGGCGCCGCAGCCAAAAAAATCCCCGTGGTCATAGACGGCTTTATTTC
Source organism: uncultured Planctomycetia bacterium (assembly GCA_964471325.1). Lineage (GTDB taxonomy): Bacteria > Omnitrophota > Gorgyraeia > Velamenicoccales > Velamenicoccaceae > Velamenicoccus. The sequence goes on along the minus strand of CAYYFL010000007.1, from coordinate 20,390 downwards.
CGGGGCTGCGGCGCTTTGCGCCTATCAGCTGGCGCCCGCTGCAGGCGACTATATGATCGCCAGCCATTGTTCCGCAGAGCGAGGACACCGCCTCATCCTGAACCACATGAAACAAACGCCCCTCCTGGACCTCGGCCTGCGGCTCGGCGAAGGAACGGGAGCGGCCTTAAGCATGTTCATCGTCGATGCGGCTCTAAAAATCTACAATGAAATGGCCACGTTCACGGGGGCCGGAGTCTCCGAAAAAAAACCATGACAAGTTTTCTTCTGTCTCTTCAGTTTTTGACCATCATTCCCATACGCATCAGACATTTCGAAGAACGCAAGATGGCGCATGCAGCCATGTTTTTCCCAGCGGTCGGCTGCATCCTCGGCATACTTCTGGCCTTTATGTACGGAGCCTGTCTGAGATGCGGATTCTCGCCATTGGCGTCAAGCACCGTCTGCGTCGTCGCCTTGATTATCCTGACAGGAGGGATGCACTTAGACGGACTGGCAGATACTTTAGACGCCATAGGCAGCTCCAAGGACCGTCAGACCATGCTCGCCATTATGCGTGAGCCGGCAACAGGAGCGTTGGGAGCCGTTGGTCTGGTTTGCGTCATCATTTCAAAAATCGTTTTTTTGTCTGAAATCCCCCATGAATTTGTGCCAGCCGCCCTCATCTTCATGACGACATTCAGCCGCTGGTCACAGGTCCTGATCATCACCTGCTTTCCATACGCCAGAAAAGACGGCAAGGCCTCCGTATTTTCCAAAGGGAGATCTCCGCGTCTCTGCGCCGCAGCAACAATCTTCACCATTCTTGCGGCGATCATTCTGCGACCAGCGCTCGGACTCGTTGTCTTTTGTCTTGCCGGATGTTTTTCGTACTTCTGCGCAAAAACCATCAATCGCATGATCGGCGGCTATACCGGCGACACGCTGGGGGCCGTAACCGAAACAACCGAAACCTTCATCTTGTTATGTATCTCAATAACAAAAGGGGTCCTTTCATGAATGCCAAAAGCGCCATCGCCTCCTGGAGCGGAGGAAAAGACAGCTGTCTGGCTTGCTACAAGGCCATGAAAAATGGATATGACATCAAATATCTCCTGAACTTTATCTCCCGCGAATCCAAACGCGGATGTTTTCACGGCATAGAATCTGCCTTAATGAAATTGCAGTCCGAACTGATCGGCATCCCCCTGGTCCAAAAAGAGGTGACGGCCGATATGAAAAAATATGAGGAGGAATTCAAAGAAAGCGTCGCGGGGCTCAAAAGTGGAGAGATCAACCACATGGTCTTCGGGGACATCTTTCTGTTAGACCATGTCAATTGGGTCGAACGCGTCTGCAGAGACATCGGCATAACTCCCGTTGAGCCTCTTTGGGAAAATAAACCTGAAAACATCGTAGAAGAATTCGTGAGCTCGGGGTTCGAGGCCATTATCGTCAGTTGCCAGGCGGAAAAATTGGGCAAGGAATTCATCGGGAGAACCATCGACAAAGCTCTCGCCGCCGAACTAAAAACAAGGGGGATTTGTCCGTGTGGAGAAAACGGCGAGTTCCATACCCTGGTCCTCAATGGCCCAAACTTCAAAAGAAAAATCAGGATATTAGAAAGTGAGCCGGTCCTCAAGGAAGGTTTCTGGAAACACTGGTTCATGGATATTCGAAAATTTAAATAAACCGCGCCGAAAGAATCAGGGATTCGGCGAATAAACACAAAAGAGTCCAGACCGACGAAGGAAATCCTGGTAAAAATCCCAGGTGCTGCCGCGCAACGGTAAACCCGAATATGCAAAAAGGGGAGCCCGGTCGATCGTCGATCCTGGCAAGTACCCTCGCGAAGAGGGGAAGGAGGAAGCATGCGTCAATATGGCTGGAGAATCATCGTATTTTTTTGGCTTGCGATAGTGAGTCCGACTTTCGCCCAATCTGCCGACACAGAACCCCCCGTAAACCTGGAAAAAATCGTCGTTACCTCTTCGAGAACGCCGCAACATCCCGACGAAGTCACCCGCACGGTTGACGTCATCACAGAACAAGATATCGCTAATTCCGGAGCCCAAGATCTTTCTGAATTACTGACGAATCTGACATCCGTCAATATCAGCAGCTACGGAGGCCCTGGCGCCGTTAAAACGGTCCGCATGAGAGGTTCTAACGCCACTCAAGTCCTCCTCCTTATGGACGGCCGGCCGCTCAACAGCCCTCGCAGCGGAGAAGTTGACTTAAGCACAATCCCTATCGGCAATATCGAACATATAGAGGTGGTACACGGTTCCGGCTCAAGCCTCTATGGACAAGGCGCCATGGGCGGCGTTATCAATATCATTACGAAAAATCCGCCTCTGAAAGGACAAAAAGCAGGACTTTCAACGGAATACGGCACATTCAATACGACAATGGAGCGTTTTCATTACGGCGCCATGGGCGGCGATCTTGGCGCCCTCATCACAGGCGAATACGGATACTCGGGGGGCTTCCGTGAGAATTCTGCGTATGAAACAAAGAATGGAACTGCTAAAATCACCTATCGCATCAATGACAACCATAATCTTGTTTTCTCCTCGGCTCTCGTGAACCAGCTTACAGGCACTCCCGGTTATATAACCTCTCCTGATACAGACGACCAACAAAAAACCGTCCAAAGTTTTTACGATTTAACGTGGATGTTCGAACCAAGCGAAGACGCCTCTCTTTCTTTTAAGGTCTACCAGACGAATGATCAACTGGCATTTATGGAGAACACAACGACATTCAGCAAATCAGTCCATACGACAAAATCAATAGGCGCAGACCTTCAGGGCAATTATCGGTTTTTTGAAAATCTCCTGGGTGTGGCTGGCCTCAACTACGTCATCAATACCAATGACAGCACAGAAACAGCAAAGCACAAATATAATCTTAAGGCGGGTTTTCTTGAAATTCAGTGGGATGCCGTTAAAAACCTGCATATAGATGCTGGCGTCCGCATAGACGACTATTCGAACTTCGGCAGCAAGGCCAGCCCTTCTTTGAGCTGTGCCTATCAATTCAACGATCACGTGACTTTCAGAAGTGCGGTAGGCCGCTCCTTCCGTGCGCCGACGTTCAATGAACTTTACTGGCCTAACGACGGCTGGTCGGAAGGCAACCCTAACCTTAAGCCGGAAACAGGGATTTCCGGAGAGATCGGCGCAGACATAAAATGGATTGATCGTTTCGCGACGGGACTAACCTTCTATCAAACCAAATACAAAGACCTCATTAACTGGGCCCCTGTCGACCCCCTTGATCCTTGGGGCCAATGGACCGTAGCCAACGTCGACCGTGCCTTAATTTACGGCCTGGAATGCCAAAATACCTTAGACCTGACCGACAATCTGTCTTTCGGCCTGAATTATTCATTCCAAATTGCCAAAGACGACAATACGCATAAAGACCTTATTTATCAGCCGCGGCACAAGGTCGACCAAAAACTTATCTGGAACAACCATAAAGGTTTCACGTGCGAGCTAACGGGACAGTGGACAGGCCTGCGGTACCATGACACGGCCAACACAACCAAAATCAAAGGATATTTCATTCTTGGCTTGAGTCTCTCGAAAACCATTAGCCGCCATGCTACATATTTTGCGCGCATCGATAATATGCTGGCCAAAAAATACGAAATCATCAACGGTTATCCTCAGCCTGGATTTTCTTTTACCAACGGCATTAAAGTCGAATTTTAACTTTATATACACCAGAAAAACTAAAGCGCTATTTTATGGCCGACTGATGCTCTAAAGTAGACACCCCCGCCCCGGGCATGCCCGGGGCGGGGACCCCGTTGCCATCCGGCTATATATTCTGCTACAATATTGCCATGAAGGAGAATACCCTTTTCTACAGATGTCTGGCGTTCTCGGCCATCTTCCACGCTGGATTGATAGCGGCCCTGCCTTACCACATCTTGACATACGCGCCGAGCCAAAGGCCTATCGAAGTCGCCTATGTCCAGAGTTTCGGCCATGAAAAAGAAGGCAGAGACGTCTCGCCTGAGCCGGTCGCAGAGAAAAAACGCCTCCAGACGCCGAATCCAAAAATACAGGCCTCTGAAGACCGCAAAAACATCCTTAAGGATTTCCTCAAAACGGAGATATTCCGGCCGGAACGTGAAGAAAACCTTCCTCAACAAATGAAGCCGGCGGCCGAGGGCCCAAAAAAGAAATCCGTCCAGACGCCCAATATCCCGGGAGAAGTATTCCAGACGCCGGAATACAAGAATTACTACCAGATTGTGCGTGAAAAGATCCGCAGACAGGCCTACAGAAACTACAGACACATCCAGGAAGGAGAGGTCTTTTTGACTTTCACGCTCACGCGCTCAGGCGAACTTAAAGAAGCACATGTGGATACGGCCAAATCAATCGATGACGAGTATCTGCGCCGGATTGCTTTAGAAAGTGTCCAGCAATCATCGCCTTTCCCTGAATTTCCGATAAAACTCCAGGACAAAGAACAACTTGCCTTTAACGTCATCATCTCTTTCGAGCTGAAATAATACGCATCCTCCAAGAGCCGGACAGGCGCAACAACAAGAACCGCAAAATGTTGCAGCTTTCAATATGCCCGGGGCCGGGTGAATCTGCCTGTTGACAGCTCCACAACGTAGTGATATGATTAGCGGATTGTTAAGAGGGGAAAATAGAACAAACATTACCCCTTGTGTTTACATCTTGAAAATTTCTGTCTCACCCAGCCTCACCAGAGGCTCGGCGGGCAGACATAAATTTTCAAGATACACTGCGGGGTTAATCTCGCCAGAGGCGAGATTAAGGAGAATCAATGTCGGAAGTTGAAGTCAGGAAAGACGAATCTTTCGAGGCGGCGCTTCGGCGTTTCAAAAGGAAGATCGAACGCGAAGGCATCCTCAAAGAGGTCAAAGACCGCAAGCACTACGAAAAACCAAGCGAAAAGAAGAGAAAAAAAGCCCGCAGGAAATTCTGACCTATGTTGGCGCTGTCCACCGTCTGGAATGCCGGCCGAAGAGAGACAGGCCTTGAGGTTATCAAAGAAATCCAGGACACCGGCATCTCTTGCGTTGAGCTGAACTTTTTTCTCGACTCAAAGATGGTGGAAGAGATCCTGGATTATTGTCAGACGCACGGACTTTCCATCATCAGCCTCCATAATTTTTGTCCGGTTCCCGATGGACTGGAGCGCCTCAAAACCCTTCCCGATCACTTTTCGCTTGCCGCCCTTGACGAAACCGAAAGGCTTTTAGCCGTTGCCCATACGCGCAACACCCTGCTGACGGCCCGGCGTTGCGGCGCGTCATGCGTGGTCCTGCATTGCGGCCGCGCGGAGATAAAAGACAAAACACGTCATCTCATCCGGCTTGCGCAGGAAGGCAAAAAAGAAACGCAGGAATACGGAGAGGACTTTGCGGCCTTTGTGGAAGAACGCAAAAACAAAAGCCGCGCCCACGTCCCGCAGCTCATCAAAAGCCTGAAAACCCTAAGCGATACAGCCGCAGAATATGGGCTCAGGCTCGGGATCGAGAACAGGTTCTATTACCGCGAAATCCCTTTTTTAAACGAATTCGGAGAGATCTTCGACGCGCTCAAAGGCAGGCCCGTCGGCCTATGGCTCGATGTCGGCCATAACTTCATCCTCGAACAGCTGGGTTTTCTGCCTCACGGAAAACTCCTTAAAGATTACGGCGACCGCCTGATCGGCATCCATCTGCACAATGTCAACAACCTCGTTGACCATCAGGCGGCCATGACCGGCCAGGTGAATTTCAACGATTTCAAGCCTTATGTCCGGCCTGAAACCATCAAGGTCATGGAGCTCCACGGCCACGTGACACAGGAAGAGGTCAAGCAGTCGGCCGTTTATTTCCAGGAGGTCTTCGGTGATTAGACAGCCGGCCGTGGCAGGCCAATTTTATCCTTCGGACCCCCAGCGTCTCAAAAGCCTCATCGCCTCTCTTCTGGAAAAGAATGAGACGAAGAAAGAAAAAGCTCTCGCCTGCGTCCTGCCGCACGCAGGTTACGTCTATTCGGCAAAAGTGGCGGCCGCGGCGCTCTCATCGATCGCCCTGCCCGACACTTGCATTATTCTCGGGCCAAATCACACGGGTTTCGGGACACCTGCCAGCATCATGACAGAAGGACAGTGGCAGACGCCCTTTGGGACGATCGATATCGACACCGGGATGGCCCGCTCGATCCTGGAACGTTCCGGCTATCTCCAGGACGACGAAGTGGCCCACGCCTACGAACATTCGATCGAAGTCCAGTTGCCCCTTATCCGCCAGATCAAAGGCGCGGCGTTCCGTTTTGTACCCATCATCCTTGCCAGTGAAGAAAAATTGATGTATAAAGATATAGCGCACAGCATCGCGGCGGCGGTCCGGGAAGCCAAAAAGGACGTCCTCGTTATCGCCAGTTCAGATATGACCCATTACGAACCCCAAAAGCTCGCGATGGAAAAAGACCGGAAAGCCATCGAGGCGATGCTGGCCCTGGATGCAGACGAACTGAAGAACAGGGTCCAGCGCCTCCAGATCTCCATGTGCGGATACATGCCGGCTATCGTCGCGATCATGGCAGCGAAAGAACTCGGAGCCAAGACCGCCCGCCTGGCCGCTTATCAAACGAGCGGAGACGTTTCCGGGGATTATTCCTCGGTCGTTGGGTATGCCGGGATCGTGATTGGCTGACAAATGAATCCAACAGAATAACAGCGAGGGTGCAGGATGGACGAAAATTTAAAAAAGAAAGTGGACGAGGGCTGGAAAGACAAGATCAAGCAGGAACCGGCAGAGGTCCCGCCGGATGCCGGGAAAGAAAAAGAAATACCCGAGCCGAGCTTCCGCCTTTTTGTGACAAGCCTGGCTATGCAGGCATGGATCGCCCTGGGCGCCATTCCCAACCCCATGACCGACAAAACGGAAGAAGACATCGCCCAGGCCAAATTTCTGATCGACAGCATTGAAATGCTCGAACAGAAAACCAAGGGAAACCTCGACAAAGAAGAGGCGGAAATGCTCGAACACCTCCTTTATGAATTACGCATGGCCTACGTGGGCAAAACAACGAAAGTCCAATAAAGGATAAACCATGAAAAGAATCCTCGTGATCCACGGCCCCAACCTGGACCTCCTGGGGACCAGGGAACCTCAGGTCTACGGCAAGACAAGCCTGGCTGAGATAAACCGCTCCTTAAAGCAAGCGGCCAAAAAGTCCAAGATCACCCTGACTATCGCCCAATCCAACCACGAAGGAGAAATCGTAGACCTTATCGGCGACGCCCGCGGGAAATTCGACATGATCATCATTAACCCGGCGGCCTACACCCACACGAGCATCGCCATCAGGGACGCGATCGCCGCCTCCGCGGTCAGGACCATCGAAGTACACCTGTCGAACATCCATGCCCGCGAAGAATTCCGGCAGACCTCTCTGGTCGCCCCGGTCTGTATCGGCCAGATATCCGGCTTCGGCGCGCAGAGCTACTCTCTGGCGCTTTTTGCCGCCGATGCGCTCCTCAAAAACAGGAAAAAGTGAAGGCCAATAAACGCCTCTCAAATATCCGCGCGCTGCTTATACAAGAGGGCGTCGACGGCCTGCTTCTTAATTCCGAGGCGAACGTCTCTTATGCAGCGGGCTTCGATGCGCCTGATGCTTACGGTTTTGCCTCCGGCAAAAACGTCTCCGTCATCACGGATTTCCGTTATGTCGAGGACTTCAGACGGTTTGCCCGGCCTCCCGTGCGCGTCTTCCAATACGAAAAATCGCTTTTCGACACGGCAGCCCGCCTGATCCTTGAGCACAAGGCAAAAAGGGTAGGGTTTGAGGCGCGCCATCTGACATTCGCAGAATGCGAGATCCTGAATAAGATGCTCGGCAAAAAGGTCTCCTTCGTCCCTCTGCAACGAACCCTGGAACCCCTGCGGGAAATCAAAGAGGCCCAGGAGATCGCCCATATCCGCCAGGGCATCCGGATCGCCCAAAAGACCCTTGCCTTCGCCAAGGCAAAGGTAAAACCAGGCCGATCGGAGATGGCGATTGCCGCAGATATCGAACGGTTTGCCCGCCTTCATGGTGCGCACGCCGTCGCATTCGAAACCATCGTGGCCTCGGGCCCCAATTCGTCCTATCCGCATGCGCGCCCGACCGACAGGATCCTCAAGGAAGGAGACGCCGTGGTCGTAGACATGGGTGTCGAGGTCAACGGCTACAAATGCGACTTGACACGCACATTCTTTTTGGGTAAAATTAAACCCGTTGTTCTTAAGGCCTCAAAAGTTGTCCGCCAGGCCCAGGAACTGGCTATCCGCGGTATCAAACCTGGGATCCCCATCAGTTCCATAGACGAAATTGCGCGCCATTATATTGCGCAACAAGGATTTGGAAAAAATTTCGGGCACGCATTAGGCCATGGAGTCGGTCTCGAGGTTCACGAATCGCCTTCCATTAATAAAAAGAACACACGCAAGCTTGAACCAGGGATGGTCTTTACGATAGAACCAGGCATCTATCTTCCGGGCCGATTTGGAATACGGATGGAGGAAATGGTGCTTGTAACTCAAGATGGAGTGGAGGTATTAAGTGTCAACAATAGGGATTAACCAGGTAAAAGTGGGGCTGACTATCGATCTGGATGGGACGCCGTTTATGGTCGTTAATGTCGAACACGTCAAGCCCGGCAAAGGCTCTGCCTTCGTGAGGACAAAGCTCAAAAGCCTCAAAAACGATGCGGTGCTGGACAGGACGTATAAATCCGACGACAAAATCGAAGAGGCCTTCATCGAAGAGCGCAACCTTCAGTATTCTTATCATTCCGGAGATTTTTACCACTTCATCGATTCGGAATCCTACGAAGACCTCGCGATAGAAAAAAACAAGCTTCGCGCGACTGAAAAATTCCTGAAAGACGACCTGGAAGTCGCCGCCCTTTACTACAAGGGAGAGCTGATTGCCGTCAATCTGCCCAATTTTGTCGTCTATACGATCACCCACACCGAACCTGGCATAAAAGGCGATACGGCCAAAAGCGGCACAAAACCGGCAACGCTGGAATCCGGCGCCGTCGTCCAGGTCCCCCTCTTCGTCGACGTAGGAACGCGCATCAAGGTCGATACCAGGACCGGTGAATATATCGAACGGGCCGTATAACGGGCCGTGCCGTCTGTTTGTTCTTAAAAGCGGGGATTGAAGACAAAGGGAGGCCTGCGGTATGAATATCAAAGAGATTAAGGAAATGATTAATCTCATGAATGAGAACAATCTCACGGAACTCGAGATTGAAAAGGAAGGTCTGCGGGTCCGGTTAAAAAAGGGCTCCGAAGGCCAGGTGATCGTTGAACAAACGCAACATAAAGCCCCTCTGTCTGTCCCGGTAATGCCGGAGTTCCACCCCGTCCAGCCGCTGGCCGCCGCCAAAGAGACCCCCCGTGAACGCGCATCGGGGAAAAACCTTATCGAGATCAAGGCCCCCATGGTCGGGACGTTCTATCGAGCCCCGTCTCCGGAATCGCCGCCCTTCATCGAAATCAACCAAAACGTGGAAATCGGCCAGGTCGTCTGCATCGTCGAAGCCATGAAGCTGATGAACGAAATCAAATCCGAGATCAGAGGCAAGATCGTCGACATCCTGGTCAACAATGCCGAGCCCGTCGAATTCGGACAAGCATTATTCCTGGTTGAGCCGGCCTAAAATCTCATGTTCTCGAAAATCCTTATCGCCAACCGTGGTGAAATCGCCCTGCGCATCATCCGCGCCTGCAAGGAAATGGGCATCAAGACGGTCGCCATCTATTCCGTGGCCGACAAAGATTCCCTGCATGTGCGCATGGCGGACGAGGCCGTCTGCGTCGGCCCTGCCGCCCCGTCGGCCAGCTATCTCAACATCCCGGCCGTCATCAGCGCTGCCGAGATTACAGATGTGGAAGCCATCCATCCGGGCTATGGGTTCCTCTCCGAAAACGCTCACTTTGCGGAGATCTGCGAATCCTGCCAGATCACCTTTATCGGGCCGTCGCCGCAGAACATCCGCCTTTTGGGCGACAAGATGGCCGCCAAAGAAACCATGAGCAAGGCAGGCCTGCCCATCACGCCCGGCTCAAACTCCGTCGTCAAAACCAAAGAGGAAGCGCTCAAGATCGCCCGGCGCATCAAATATCCCGTCATCATCAAGGCGACCGCCGGGGGCGGCGGCCGGGGCATGCGCATCTGCCATAACGATATCCGCCTCATCAGCTCGCTGATGACGGCGCAGGCAGAAGCGGAAAAGGCCTTCGGGGTCCCGGACGTCTATATCGAAAAGTATATCGAAGAACCCCGGCACGTCGAATTCCAGATCATCGCCGACCATTACGGCAACGTCATCCACCTGGGCGAACGCGACTGCAGCATCCAGAGACGCCATCAGAAACTCCTGGAGGAATCCCCGTCGCCCGCCCTCGACAGCAAACTCCGCAAAAAGATCGGAGACCTGGTCATCAAAGGCGTCAAGACCGCAGGCTACCGTAACGTCGGCACCATTGAGTTCCTTTTGGACAAGGAAAAAAATTTCTATTTTATGGAAATGAACACGCGCATCCAGGTCGAACATCCCGTCACCGAGATGGTCACGGGGATCGATCTCATCAAGGAACAGATCAAGATCGCGGCTGGAGAGAAACTTAAAATACGCCAGGAAGACGTCAAGATGGAAGGCGCAGCCATGGAATGCCGCATCAACGCCGAAGACCCCCAGAACAATTTCATGCCTTCGCCCGGCCGCATTGAGACCCTCAACCTGCCGGGCGGGCCTCGCGTACGGATGGACACCCATGTCTACCAGGGATACCAGATCAGCCCGCACTACGATTCGATGGTCGCCAAATTGATCGTGCACAGGGAAAACAGACACGAGGTCATCAAAACGATGCTGCGCGCGCTCGACGAATTCGTGATCGAACCCATCAAAACGACCATCCCTTTCCATAAACAGCTTCTCAACCACCCGTCATTCCGAAAAGGGGACATCTCGACCCATTTTATCGAGCAATTCCTCAAAACAAACACGGAAGGGGAATCCAAGGAGGCAAAAACGTGATCCCCGAAACAGACAAAACAGAGCTGGGCATCATCAAGATCCACAATAATGTCATTGCCTCCATCGCCTATCTGGCGGCATTGGAGATTGACGGCGTTTCGAGGGTATGCGATGATATGAAATCGCGGGTGCTGCACTTCATCGGCAAAAAGACCCAGAGCGGCGCCATTGACATCCGCTCGGAAAAGAACGAAGAGATCTCCATCATCGTGCCCATCATCGTCAAATACGGACATAAGATCCCGGATGTGGCCATGAAAGTACAAGACAGAATAAAGGCGGCCGTAGAGGAAGCCACGGACTTGACGATACGCGACGTCGTCATTAAAATCAAAGGCGTGGACAAATGAAGCTCCGCGGACGAAAACCGCGGGGTCCCGAACCGGGACCGAACGGAAAGATTTAGCACGCGAAAGAGAGGGACGCTCATGAAAACCGCATTAAGCATATTTTTTTATACGGTCGTCTTCGCCTTCCTGGGAACGCTTGCCATGTGTTTTTCTTTCCATGTCTTAGACATCCGCGATGTCGTGGTGCAACTCAACCGTTTCTATACTGACAGCTACCTGCGCTTCCTGACAGGGTTGTCCGGATTCATTTTCATTCTCCTGAGCTTCGCCGCGGCCCAGGCGATCACGGGAAAGATCCAGAGAGAAAAAACAATCGCCTTCTCCAACCCCAACGGCCAGGTCACCATCACCCTTTCGGCCGTCGAAGACCTGATCAAACGTCTTGCCCAACAGATGAGTGAGATCAGGGAGGCCAAAGCGGATGTCCGGGCGCACAAAAAAGAGATTTCCATCGGCATGCGTGTCGTTTTGGCGCAGGAAACGCATATTCCTGATTTCACGGCCAAGCTCCAGGACCTGATCGCCACGAAGATCCAAGAGGTCTTTGGTATCGACGAGGCGATCAATGTCAGGATCCATGTGGCCAAGATCGTCTCGGGGCCGGACAAAAACACCAAAAAACGGCAGGAACCGCCGAGGGAAGAGATCTCCATACCCTATCAGGGGATCAAGATCTAAAGGTTAAACCACAGCAATCCCTTGTCTCTTTAAAAAACGCTGATGGAGACGCGGGATCAATTTCAGACAAAACGATTCAGCGGGAAATCGAGAGGACTAAAACATGAGAATCGGAGTGCTCACGGGCGGAGGGGACTGCCCAGGATTAAACCCCGTCATCCGCGCCATCGTCAGGAAGGCGTATAACGACAAGCATGAAGTCATCGGTTTCAAGAACGGCTGGAAAGGCATCATCGAAGGCGACACCGTGCCCTTGGACTTGAATGCCGTCTCGGGCATCCTGCCGAAGGGCGGGACCATCCTGGGCACCAGCCGCACCAACCCTTATAAAAAAGACAAAGGCGTCGATAACGTCAAAGAGTCGTTTAAAAAATTCAAACTCGACGCCCTCATCGCCATCGGCGGAGAAGACACCCTGGGCGTCGCCAATAAACTTGTCAAGGAAAGTCTCAACGTCGTCGGCGTCCCGAAAACGATCGATAACGACCTGAACGCGACAGACTACACCTTCGGTTTCGACACGGCCGTCAATATCGCCATGGAATGCATCGACAGGCTCCATACGACCGCGGAAAGCCATCATCGCATCATGGTCGCCGAAGTCATGGGCCGCCACGCGGGCTGGATCGCCACGCACGCCGGTATCGCCGGCGGGGCGGACGTCGTCCTGATCCCGGAGATCCCCATTGACCTCGACAAGATATGCGGCATCCTTAAAAAAAGACACCAGAGGGGCCGGACCTTCAGTATCGTCGTTGTCGCCGAAGGCGCCCGCCTTAAAGAGTCCGACGTCACCAAGGACCAGAGTCTGGATGAATTCGGACACGTGAAGCTCGGGGGTATCGGCGATTATCTGGGCAAGGAAATCGAGAAACGCACGGGCTTCGAGACGCGCGTCAGCGTCCTGGGCCATATCCAGAGAGGCGGATCACCCACAGCCTTCGACAGGGTCCTGGGCACGCGCTTCGGCATCAAGGCCGTCGAACTGGTCGAAAACAAACAATTCGGCCAGATGGTCAGCCTCGCCGGGACAAAGATCATCGGCGTCCCTCTGGAAAGAGGCGTTGAGAAACTCAAGACCGTCGATATGGAGCTCTACGATATCGCCAAGGAATTCTTTGGCTGAGCCGAAGGATGCAAGGATGAAACAAACCATTAAAACCCTTCTGCGGGATTCTCTGGATATTCATACCAAGGTCCTGCAGGACGAGGATACGGTTTCCCGCATCGAGAAGGCGGCCGGTATGATTACGGCTGCCCTGAAATCAGGAAACAAAATCCTTATCTTCGGCAACGGCGGGAGCGCAGCCGACAGCCAGCACTTCGCCACAGAACTCGTCAGCCGCTTCCAGAAAGAACGGGAAGCCTATGCGGCCATCGCGCTCACGACGGACACATCCCTCTTGAGCGCCATCGGCAACGATTACGATTTCAGCAGGGTCTTCGCGCGCCAGATCGAAGCTTTGGGGTGCGCCGGGGATGTTGCTTTTGCCATCTCGACAAGCGGAGGGGCCAAAAATGTCGCGGCCGCCGTCCAGACCGCCAAAGCCAAGGGCCTGAAAACGATCGCCCTGACAGGCGGCACAGGAGGAGGGCTGGCCCAGGAAGCCGATCTGGCCTTGATCGTCCCTTCAAAAACAACAGCCCGGATCCAGGAAATCCACATCCTCATCATCCATATCATCTGCCAGCTGATCGAAGACCACGCGTAGGCCATGCACAAAAAAATCATAACGCTCCGCCGCCTAAAAGATATTTTACGGCGTTCTTCCGCGAAAAAAGTCGTCTTTACCAACGGCTGTTTTGACATCCTGCATTACGGGCACGTGGCCTACCTGGAGAAAGCCAAAGCACTCGGCGATATTCTCATCATCGGACTCAATAGCGATGTCTCTGTCCGCCGCCTGAAAGGAAAAAAGCGGCCCGTCAATAATGAGACCGACAGGGCGCGCGTCCTGGCGGCCCTGACATGTGTGGACTATGTCGTTTTGTTCCGCCAGGACACGCCCCTGGAACTCATCAGGGCGATCAAACCCGATGTCATGGTCAAAGGGGGCGACTGGAACATCTCCCGCATTGTCGGCGCCAAGGAAGTCCTCGCCGACGGAGGCAAGGTCCGCGTAATCCCTTACATCAAAAACAGATCGACAACCGCGATCATTGAGAAGATCGGGCGGTTATCTTAAGCTCCAAAAAAAACCGAGTGCAAAAAAATTCCAAAGACGCCGAAAAAGAGATTTACAGGATCCTGGACGCAAATGTCAACCGCGCCAAAGAAGGCCTGCGGGTCTGCGAAGACATCGCAAGATTTTGCCTCAAAGACGCATCTCTCACCCGGCGCCTGCGCTGCCTGCGCCATGCCGTAACAAAAATCCTCAAAGCCAGCCGTGTCGACCGCCTCAGGATGGTCCTGGAACGCAAGAGCGCGCAAGACCCCGGCAGGACATTTGCCAATAAGACGACAAAACGCTCTGCGGCCCACCTTTTTCTGGCGAACATGCAGAGGACAAAAGAGGCTCTCCGGGTCCTTGAAGAATTTTTAAAACTGCTGGACAACCAGGCCAGCCGGAAAATCCAAAAGACGCGCTTCGACACTTATGAATTGGAAAAAACAACTCTTAAAAAATTCCCGTCTTTACTTGATCCTTGATAAAGACGTCTGCGGGCCGCAAAAACTTAAAAGCATCATGGCTGCAGCGCTTGCAGGCGGCGTGGACATCGTGCAATTACGCGACAAGACGTCCACGGCAAGGGAAATGATCGCTTTCGCCAAACCGCTGGCATCCATGGCCCGCAGGGCCGGACGCCTGTTCATCATTAACGACCGCATCGACGTTGCAAAAGCGGTTGACGCCGACGGCATCCATCTGGGGCAGGACGACGCGCCCGTTGCCGTCGCCAGGAAACTGCTCGACCGGAAAGCCGTCATCGGCATCTCATGTCACAGCTTGAAGGATGTCCGCGAAAGCCGCAAGATGTCCGTGGATTACCTGGGATTCGGTCCTGTTTTTGCCACTCTTACCAAGCCAGGCATGCGTCCCCGCGGATTAACACTTTTGCGTCACGCCCTCTCCTTGACGTCTCGACCTGTCTTTGCCATCGGCGGCATCGATCTCGGCCGTCTTCCAAGCGTCTTATCGGCCGGATCAGACCGCGCAGCCGTCTGCAGAGAAATCTGCCTGACCAAAGATATCGCCTCAACAACCCGTAAACTCAAAGCCATTTTGAAAAAAAACCATGTATAACGAACTGCTCCGAGACAAACATTTCCGTGCAACGGCCGCCCTTGTCGCCAAAAAAGAGGAGGTCTCTTGCGAAACACTCCTCAAAAGCGTGGCCGCCGGGCGCTGTGTCATCCCGCTCAATAACTGCAGGCAAATCACGTCCCCTTGCGGCATCGGGGAGAATCTCTCCACTAAAATCAATGTAAATCTCGGAACATCGCCGGACAAGATCAACCTTAAGGCAGAACTCGAAAAACTCGCCTTGGCGGTCAACCTCGGCGCCGACGCTGTCATGGACCTGAGCCTGGGGGGCGATTTAAGAAAAATCCGCCGGTCTATCCTTGAGGCATCACCGCTTCCAGTCGGCACCGTTCCGATCTACGAGGCCGCCATGGGGGCACAAAGAAAACGGGGTTCTTTTCTTAAGATGGAGGCTGAGGACATCTTCGATGTGCTGGAAGGACAGGCCTGCGATGGAGTAGATTTTTTCACGATCCATTGCGGCATCAACAAAAAAAGCCTTGAAGTCTTCCTGAAATCCAGGAGACTCCTGGATATCGTCAGCCGGGGAGGGGCCATCCTCGTCAACTGGATGAGGAAAAACGGAAAAGAAAATCCTCTCTTCGAATATTTTGACAGGGTGCTCGACATTGCCAAACGCTACAGGATCACCCTGAGTCTCGGCGACGGCATGCGGCCCGGATGCATTTCCGATGCGACAGACGCCCCCCAGATAGCCGAATTGAAAGAACTGGGGAAATTGACGCAGAGAGCCAGAAAAGCCGGCGTCCAGGTCATTATCGAAGGCCCTGGACATGTCCCCTTGCATGAAATCCAAAAAAATATGGAGCTGGAGAAAAAAATCTGCGATGGGGCCCCATTTTACGTGCTGGGCCCCCTGGTGACGGATATCGGGGCCGGCTATGACCATATCACCGGTGCGATCGGCGGAGCTCTGGCCGCTTATTACGGCGCCGACTTTCTATGCTACCTCACCCCCGCCGAACATATCCGTCATCCTTCCGTGGACGACACGCGCCAGGGGATCGTGGCATCGAAAATCGCCGCCCATGCAGCGGACATTGCCCGCGGCCTCAAGGGGGCCGCCGAACAGGACCACCGCATGGCCATTGCCAGAAAACACAGGGATTGGCAGCAACAGATCAAATACGCGATCGACCCCCGCAAAGCAAAAGAATACAAATTGTCTTCCAGGCCGAAAACGAAAGGCGTCTGCACCATGTGCGGAGAATTCTGCTCGATCAGGCTCATCGATACCTGCCTGCCGGCCCGGCCGATCGCCAAAAGCAGGCCTAGCGGCAAAAAAATCCAAAACCATCATTAAGACTTATTGACGAACATTCCTCCTGGTGATAGAATAAAACACCTGCGTGGACAGGATATTGAAAAATTTGCGAGCCACCCTGATTTGCGGGTGTAATTCAATGGTAGAATGGCAGCTTCCCAAGCTGTACACGGCGGTTCGATTCCGCTCACCCGCTTAGGAAAAATTTGTGAGTTCCCTGCCGGGGATTCCTCTTGCTCGCTTAAGATTCGTTTAGCTGTCGGTTTCATTATATGTCTTACTTAAAATTCCTCGTAGCTGTATGGCTTGCGGTTGGATTATCTGCATGCGCAAGCGCACCAATGCCACCCCAAGCCCGTCAAGACACCGTTGCCGCCCTGCCCGCCGTATCGCCTTCTTCCTCATTGCCGGCAACCACGCATACGGTCGCCGCAGGAGAGACCCTCTGGCGTATCGCCCGCATGTACCAAACGGACCCGGAAGAAATTGCCCGTTTCAACAAGATCCCGGATTCAACGACAATTTCGGCAGGCCAGACGCTCATCATCCCCGGAGGACAACGCAAGAAAATTACGCCGGCATCCAATTTTACGGCCGGCGGCGGCACCGAAGACTTCATCTGGCCTGTCAAGGGACGCATCACAGCCTATTTCCGTCAAAAAACCAGAGGAACCAGCAATAAAGGCATCGACATCTCGACAGGCGACACGCAAAATATCATGGCCTCGCGGGACGGGCGTGTTGTTTTCATCGGAAAGTTGACGGGATACGGACAGACCATCATCCTTGATCATAAAGACGGATTGCGCACCGTCTACTGCGGCTACGCGACATCCAGCGTCAAGCTGGGAGACGAAGTCAAACAGGGGGCCGTCCTCGCCAAGGCAGGTAATGTTTCCGGCAAAGATACGGACTTGCTCCATTTTGAAATCCGCAGAAAACACAGGCCGCAAAACCCGCTCTTTTATCTGGACTGACATGGATAACGTCATTGCGTCTTTACGCAAAGAAATTTTGGACCTGCTCCATAAACGCCTCTCGGATTTCCGGGACGGATACCGGCAGAACATCGCCATCCTCGGCGAAGAGCTGATCGGCAAAACCACCGTTCTTAAGAAATTCTTGGACGGGTTCAAAGAAGAGGGGGTCATCCCGATCTATGTAGAAATCTTCCCCCATGAATACTCCCTCTTCCTCAAAAGATGCCTCAACAGTCTTTTGTTCAACTATCTTAAAGGCGCCCAGCTTCTCTCCTCCAGAGAAACATTGGACATCCTGGTCAAGCGCACCAAAGACCTCCTGCCCCAGACGGCGGCAGCTGCGGAATCCCTGCTGAAAAAAATCGATAAAGACCGTCCTGAGCGGCTGTTTTCGGAGCTCTTCGACCTCTTTGACCTCTTTGCTACGGAAAGCCAGCGCCGGATCGTCATCGTCTTCGACGAATTCCACCACCTGAAAAAACTGGGATATGACGAGATCTGCAGCGATCTCGGCAAAAGGATCATGCTGCAGAAGAACACCCTTTTTATCTTTTCCAGTTCCCATAAAGCGCTTGCCAAAGATATCCTCTTGAGCGACCTTTCGCTTCTCTTCGGGAATTTCGAAACGCTGGAACTGGAAAATTTCACAGGACCGGGCAGCGAGCAGATCATCGCAAAAATCTTCGGCAATGTCGAAATTTCGAAAGACCTGATGGATTTCCTGATCTACTTCACGGGGGGCCACCCGTTTTACCTCAAGATCCTTTCCGAAGAAGCGGCTGTTGCATGCCGCGCCGCCCAGCAAAAAACCATGACCGCCGATATCCTCATCCAGACCCTTGAAAAACTCCTCTTCCACGACTGGGGGGTCTTCAACCTGCGTTTCACGATGCGCCTGGCCCTCCTGGCCCTCGGACGCAATAAAAACGACTTCGTCTATCTTCTGGATGCCGTCGCCCTCGGGAAAAACCGCCTCAAAGACCTGGCGCCCCAGTTAAGACAGCAACGTTCGCAGGTCATCCAAAAATGCAACAAACTCATCGATCTCGGCATCCTGACCAAGAACGGGTCTTTTTATGTCATCACGGACAGGCTTCTGGCCTTCTGGCTCAAATTCGCCCACGCGGAGAAACTCAACAGCTTGAGCCACGACCTGACGGAACAGGCGGCTCATTTCCACCGCCAGATCCAAAACGAGATCGACGCCTTCCTCAATGTCTCCAAAAAACCGGTTGCCGACAGGATCTGCGAAGTCTTCAACCAGTTCGAGATCGACGATGAGATCCTTATCGACCGCAAGAAATTCCAGCTCGACGCCTTCAAAGAGCTTAAGCTCGTCACATTCGAAAATTCCAATCTGCGCGTCGGCATCTTCGGAAAAACCCAGGACAACCTCTGGATCGCCGCCATCAAAGAAGACGGCATCAACGAACACGACGTCACGGAATTCATTGCCATGGTCAAATCCTTCAAACAGAAAAAAATCCATAAGATCATCATCGGACTGGGAGAGATCGACCGCAATGCAAAACTCCTGGCCAAAGAATCCCGTATCGCCACCTGGGGTATCGAAAACATCAACGACCTCTTGGAACTCTACGGCAAACCGGGGATCATAAAATAATGCGCATCTGCGTCATCTCCGATACCCATATACCGGACAGATATGAAGAACTCCCAGCCCAGCTCGTCTCGGAAATAAAACAATCGGACCTCGTTATCCATGCGGGTGATTTTACGTCTTATGATCTCTACCAGCAAATCAGGCATCTCAAACCGCTCAAGGCGGTCCTCGGCAACATGGATACCCCGGAGTTACGCGACCATCTGAAAGAAAAAGAAGCATTCGCCGTCAAAAATTTCAAGATCGGTATCATGCATGGTTACGGCAACCCCGCGATGATGCTGCAAACAATCAAGGAAAATTTCGATAATTCCTTCGA
Organism: uncultured Planctomycetia bacterium; assembly: GCA_964471325.1. Lineage (GTDB taxonomy): Bacteria > Omnitrophota > Gorgyraeia > Velamenicoccales > Velamenicoccaceae > Velamenicoccus. The sequence continues at coordinate 848 of CAYYFL010000007.1, read as the reverse complement.
CCTCGTCGTTTTCGGACACTCGCACACGCCTTTCCAGGAAAAATCCGGCAAGACGATCTATCTCAACCCGGGGAGCCCCACCGACAAGATCTTTGCTCCTTATAATACCTTCGGGATCGTCGAGATCAACGGAGACTTGCGCGTAAAGATCGAAAGGATAGAGTCATGAATCCCGTTACACCTTACGATGGAACATCTCCCGGGAAATTTGTGTTTTACGATGGCACCGGCGTCTTATGGCGTGAAATCCACAAGAAGAGGGAGGTCTGGCGGAATGAATAAACTCTGGGCCCCGTGGAGGATCGGCTATATCAAAAAGATCAAAAAAGAAAAGGGATGCCTTTTCTGCCATGCCCGCCTGAAGAAAAACGACTGCAGGCATTATGTCTTCCTGCGCACCCGCGTATCCCTGGCCATGCTCAACATTTATCCTTATAACAACGGCCATATCATGGTGGCGCCCTTGCGCCATGTTGCCTCCCTGGACAGGCTAAGCAGGGAGGAGATATCAGATCTGATGGACTGCCTCAAAAAATCCCAGGCGCTTCTGCGAAAGATCCTGAAACCCGAAGGATTCAATATCGGGATCAACGAGGGACGCGTGGCCGGCGCCGGCATTGAAGGCCATCTTCATATCCATGTCGTGCCGCGATGGCGAGGAGACTCGAACTTCATGCCCGTCATCGCCAATACCAAGGTCATCTCACAATCTCTGCAATCTTTATATAAGGAACTGACGCGATGAATTCTCCCGTCAAGACCGTCAGAAAAGCCGCCGCTCAAACCTCATCGACAAAAAAAGGTCCGGTCTTTCCCGAAGGAGTCAACATCCACGAGCTGGAAGGCCG
>CAYYFL010000006.1:0-115884 GCA_964471325.1 uncultured Planctomycetia bacterium | reverse complement strand
CGCTACAAAGAACCGGAACACGCCTATCGCAGCCTCTACCAACGCGACCGCGACCGCATCATCCACAGCGCCGCCTTCAGAAGACTGGAATACAAAACCCAGGTCTTTGTCAACCACGAGGGCGATTACTACCGCACCCGCCTGACCCACTCCCTGGAAGTCTCCCAGATCGCACGAACCCTGGCCAAGGCCCTGAGGCTCAATGAAGAGCTTACGGAAGCGCTTTCGCTGGCGCACGACCTCGGCCACACGCCTTTCGGCCACGCAGGAGAAGAAATCCTCAACAAGCTCATGAAGGACTACGGCGGCTTCAACCACAATCTCCATACCTTAAAGATCGTCGATAAGCTCGAGGAGCGTTACCCGGGATTCCCGGGCCTCAATCTGACGTGGGAAACGCGCGAAGGAATCGTCAAACACACCACTTCCTACGACAAGGCGCGCATCCCCAAAGAGCTGGAACCCCATTTGATGCCTTCGCTTGAAGCACAAATTGTTGACATCGCCGACGAAATCGCTTATGATAATCATGATCTCGATGACGGACTCACGTCGGGGTTGATCTCCGAATCGGCCCTGGAGAGCGTCGCCTTCTGGCACAACACCAAAGAAAAGATCGAACGGCGCTTTCCTGGCATCGAGGCATCGAAGAAAAAATACCAGATCATTCGCAACCTGATCGCCATCCTCGTGGACGACGCCATCGAGGAATCGAGCCGCCGCCTGAAACAATACAAGATCGGAGACATCGATGACGTCAGGAAACACCCGGGACGCCTGGTGGATTTCAGCGACGCCCTGAAACAGCAGAGACAACCCCTGCGCGCGTTCCTGAAAAAGGAGCTCTACAGCCACTACCGGGTCAACCGGATGTCCGACAAGGCCAGGAGATTCATCGAAGAGATTTTCCGTGCCTACATTCATAACACGGCCATGCTTCCTGCCGAACATCAACAAAAGATCAAGACAAAAAAAGACGCCTACGAAGTCGTCTGCGACTATATCGCAGGCATGACAGACCGCTTTGCTCTCGATGAGCACGAAAAATTATTCAATCCTTACAAAAAAGTATAAGGCCCTCGTTTCGGCCCTGCATTCGATCTACCGGCTGATCAACACAACCTACGATCTGACCGACCTGGCATCCCGCCTCACAAAACTCCTGTCCCAGATTTTCAGAGCCGATAACAGCACCTTCGTCCTCCTGACATCCTCCAAAAACAACAAAAAAATCGCAACGCGCTGCTTCATAGAAAACAACAAGCGCTTATTATCCAACAAAAAGGTCCCTGTCAAGAGCAGCCTGGAAAGTAAACTGGTCGCCACAAGTTCCGCCATCAAAAAAGACGATATCCTGGCCGTTCCCTTGATCAGCGACGACATCATCGGCTACATCATCGTCCGGCGCAACAAAAAAACCATCAAAAAAGAGGGAGGATTCGACTATTTCGACCTCGAGACCCTGATGACGCTGGCCGGGCAGATCGTCATGGCGATCAAAAACATCCAGCTTTACCTGGAGCAGGAAAAAATGGTGATGGGCACCATCAAATCCCTGGTCACAGTTCTTGATTCCAAGGTTCCGCCGGCCTATGCCCATACGCCGTATTTTTCGCGTCTCGTCAAGGCCCTGGCGGAAGAAATGCATCTGAACAAAAAAGAAGTCGACAGCCTCAAATATGCCAGCATGCTCCATGACGCCGGCAAGGTCAACATCCCGACTGAAATCCTGACAAAAACATCCCACCTCACGGGGGAGGAATACGACATCGTCAAACGCCATCCCATCAAGAGCGCGGAAATCATCAAACATGTCCAAATCCTCAAGCCCGTCCTGCCCATCATCCTTCATCATCACGAAAAATTCGACGGTTCAGGCTACCCTTCGCGTCTCAAAAAGAGCCAAATCCCCATCGGCGCCAGGATCATGTCCGTTGCCGACGCCTTTGACGCCATGGTGTACGGCCGCCCCTACAGGGAACGCGTTTCTGTCAAGGATGCCCTGGATGAAATCAGACAGCACAGCGGCACACAATTCGATCCTTCGATCGTCAAATGCCTTATCAAGGTTTTTCATAATAAAAAGTTAAAAAAGTACTTGAATTTGACTCAATAGTAACTATAATAATTCCAACATGATAAACACAAATTCCAGGGGCGAGCAGATCGAGTTCGATGTTTTTCCTAAACAGGACAAATCGGATTATTCGTATCTCTCTGGAATTAAAGAAGATGGGACAAGAAGTTCTTCATCGGTCAATCTTGTGCTCTCCTCGCAGAGCATCATTATCCTTTTTATCTGCGTATTGATGCTTTTGATTGCCAGTTTCACGCTGGGTGTTGAAAAAGGCAGGCTGATCACGGCAAAAGCCGCAGGAGAAATCAAAGAACCGCAGCTGCCTGCTGCCCAAGAAAAAATTGCCCTGCCGGTAACGAACGAAAATCGCAGCGTGGCGGAAAAGACGACCGCAGCGCCCCAGAAGATCCAGATCGCCGCAACGGCAGCTCCGGTGCCGGCCAAAGAAGTGCAACCGCTGGCAACAGGAGGATATGCCATTCAGGTTGCGTCTTTAAAAAACGAAAGCGCCGCCAAAAGTTTATCTGAAACACTCGCAAAGAAAGGATTTACGGCTTCTGTGAGGCCGTCGGGAAATTACCTGATCGTTTTGGCGGGAAACTATGCCAGCAGGGAAGAGGCCCAGGGAAAAATAAAAGAACTGAAAAAAACATATTCGGATTGTTTCGTTAAAAAAATCTAGCCCAGAAGGGCAGGTCTCCGCATTCCGCGTAGAGGAGGACCTAGCCCAGAAGGGCAGGTCTCCGCATTCCGCAGAAAGCGGAGGGCCAATAAAAGGAACCCAATCACATGTCCATCCATCCATCTTTAGGAGCAGCCGTCAAAGGCAAACAAGCAAAATCAGTCCTTAAAAGAACTGAGCGCATCAAATACCTGATGAGCAAAGGCCTGTGGAAAGAGGACAGCAAAGTTTTTGGTCTGCCCAAGATCAAGGCTGTTCGCATCAAGATCAAAAAAGAGAAGGCTGCTGAGAAACCTGCCGAAGAAGGCGCCGCTGCAGCGGCCGGCGCGCCCGCGCCTGCCGCCACCCCGGCCGCGGATCAGAAGGCAAAAGCCCCCGCGAAAAAGTGAATCAAGCCTAACAAACAGGCGAATGCGCAAGAAGAACTTAGAAGGACTTGCCTTCCTGGTGATGGATAGCCTGCGTGGCGATAGCTCACCCCGAAAAGAACTCTACACAAGAACATGGGCATCCTGATATCCCTTTTGGTCTTTTCTTCAGCCATCGTCGTGCATGAATTCAGCCATGCCTTTGTCGCCTATAAACGCGGCGACATGACAGCTGCCAGAAGCGGCCGGCTGACACTCAATCCGCTGGCCCACATTGATCCCTTCGGCACAATCCTTTTGCCCATCTTCTTAATCGCTGTCAGATCGCCCGTCCTTTTCGGCTGGGCCAAACCTGTTCCCATTGATTTCTCCGCGCTGAAAAACCCGAAAAAAGATATCATCTGGGTCGGCCTCGCCGGACCCGCAGCCAACCTCCTGTTGGCGCTCGCGGCGACGCTCGTCGTCAAATCAGGGGTCGTTTCCGAAACGATCCCGGCGCAGATCGCCGGACATGTCATCCTCGTCAATGTCATCCTCGCCGTCTTCAATCTGGTCCCCATTCCGCCGCTGGACGGATCCCGCATCATCATGGGGTTATTGCCCCTGCCGCTCGCCATCCGTTACGCCGCGATAGAACCATATGGATTTATCATCCTCTTTGCGTTATTATATTTAGGATTGTTCAATATCATCGTCTGGCCCATCGTCGGTTGGGTCATTCATCTCCTCAGCCTCATATGAAAACGATCAAGGTCGCCCTGGGTTCCGGTTCTTACAACATCTACGTCGGCAAAAACATCCTCAAACACCTGGAACGCCTGGCCAAAAATGCCGGTCTTCCCGGCCGCGGCGTCATCATCTCAACGCCCCCCATCCTGAAACTTTTTGAAAAGAAAGTCAAAAAAATCTCGGGGGGCATCCTGCTGCGTTTTCTCACCATTCCCGATACAGAAAAAAGCAAAAATGCAAACCTCGCGCTGAAGATAATCGAAAAAATCATGCCCTTTGACAAAAGCAGAGGGGTATTCCTGGCAGCACTGGGGGGAGGGGTCGCAGGAGATCTGACGGGATTCGTTGCCGCCATCTACAAGCGGGGGGTCCCTTATATACAAATCCCCACCTCGTTATTGGCGCAGATCGATTCGTCTATCGGCGGCAAGACAGCGGTGGACACACGTTGCGGCAAAAATCTCATCGGCGCTTTTTACCAGCCGCGTTTCGTGCTCGCGGACACCGGTCTTCTGGCAACCTTGCCCAAAAAGGAACTCATGGCCGGCCTCTCCGAAGCCGTTAAATACGGCCTGATCAAAGATCCGGCGCTATATAGATGGATCTCCCGTAACACCGGAAAACTTTTGAAACGGCATCCGGGCTGTCTTGAACATCTTGTATGCCGTTGCGCAGGCATCAAGGCCCGCGTGGTCGGCAGGGATGAACGAGACACGAAAGATATCCGAATCATCCTTAACTTTGGACACACCATCGGCCATGCAGTGGAAGCGGCCTCGGATTTTTCCTTGTCGCACGGCCTATCCGTGGCCATCGGCATGGCCTGTGCCTGCGACATGTCCGCGGTCCTGGGGTTGCTCGACAAGAACGAAAGGGACGATGTGATCGCCCTCCTGGCGACCATCGGCCTACCGACAAAGATCCCGAAAAAAATCCTGCGCAGAACAATGCAGGCGCTGGCTCATGACAAAAAATTCAGGGAAGGAAAGAACCGTTTTGTCCTGCTCAAACGCATCGGAGAAGCACAGATCGTCGAGAATATTCCAACGGACATCATTCGAAAGGTCTTAACAGGAAGGTTATCTTGACCGCAGGACGATTTTCTGGCCTTCAAAGCTCAATTCCACCTCGTCAGAGCTGATCTTCTCAACCTTTGCGCCATCCACCGTACCGCCCTCAGGAACAACTCTGCCGTTGATCAAGGCCAGGCTTTCCGCATCGCTGTAGAGGATACCTGAAAGAGATAGTGTGGGAACGGCCGAAGGAGTCGTTGATCCTTCCGGAGACGCTTGAGGCTTGGGTGCTTCAACAACAACTACGGGTGTCGCGGCCGCAGGTGCGGGAACAACAGCCGCAACTGGCTGGGGGTTAGGAAATTTCGGGGTCTTTTTGGACCCGGAAAAAAACGCAAAAAGCGCGGCGGCCAGAAAAAAACCACAGACGCCAAAAACAACAATGAACCACAACGTCCTATCGGTCTTAAGATGGGGTAATAAACCCTTCGGGACCGCGAGGATCTCCTGTTTCAGCGGAAGCGGCGTTTCTTTTTGTCCTGATTTCAGATCGGGATTCTCCATAGAATTAAGAAAATTATAACACTCGCTTTTTCTTTGTCAATCCCGTTAGAAAAGGACTGCATACTTTTCTAACGAAAAAACGGACGCGGGGGCTTCTGCTCCGTGCCTCCGGCTTAGAAACCCCGCCCATGGACGGGGTTTCTAACGGGATAAAGTGCTAAATACCGCGCAAAGAAGGGCCAAGGCTCGGGCACAAACTGTTTGACACAAAAAAACTTATGTGATATTCTTAGTTGGACTTGGAGCGATACCTATGAATTTTCAGGAAAAACGACAAGCCAAACGCATCCGCGTCAACCTGCCCGTTACCTATGAACTCCTTGGGACTGAGAGACTTTCAGGAAAGACGGTCTCCAGAGACCTGAGCACCACGGGCCTGCGGATGAATACGCCGTCTTTTTTCCCGAGCGAAAGCTCCTTCCTCATCAAGCTGAACTTTCCGGAAGTCAACAAGATCATCGAGGGGATCGCGAAAGTCGTCTGGTCTCAACGGATCGCGTTCTCCGATCAGTACCAGGCAGGGCTCCATTTTTCAGAATTGAACCCCTATTTTAAAAAATGGCTCCAGGAATACGTCGTCATCAACGACGCGATAGCGCGGTAAGAAAATAACGATCAACATTGCTCCTTGCGTAAACAGCTAAACAATATCTGTCTGCAACCAGTCCTCGCTCGGCCCGGGAACCGGGCCAGACTCGGACGGGCATCCAGATATTTCCAAGATACGCTCGGAGTTAATTCCGCAAGGGGGTAGGCCTTCGCATGGCTCATCCGATGGAGCCAGGTAATCCACATAGCGGAGGGTCTAACCCAGAAAGGGTAGACCTCCGCATTCCACATAGCGGAGGGTCTAATTCCGCCAGAGGCGGAGGGATTAAGGAATTAACGTTACTCCTCGCGTTTGCATCTTGTTAATATCTGTCTGCAACCAGTCCTCGTAGAACTCGGACGGGCATCCAGATATTTCCAAGATACGCTCGGAGTTAATTCCGCCAGAGGCGGAATTAAGGAGAACAATCGTGGCAGACAGCAAAGAATCCAAAAAAGTTAATTGCGCCAAATGCAATAAACCCTTAAAAAGAATAAAACGTTACTACAGGAACGGTAAATTCTATTGTAACAGAAAATGCTTTGCCGCTTCTAAAACGAAGACCGCGGCACCTGCAGCATAACTCCAAACAACCATGACCTCTGCGCAGGAAAGAAGACGTTTCGCCAGGGCCGACAAAAACCTGGCCATTAAGATCAAAGATAGGGACGCCGATTTTGTCACCGAAACAAAAAACGTCAGCTGTATCGGCGCCTATTGTGAGATTGACGGCTACGTCCCCGTCCTGACAAAATTAAGAGTCACTCTTCTTTTGCCGAAATCCAGGAATCTCAAAGACTCCAAGCACATCACCTGCGAAGGGACGGTGGTGCGCATCGAAAAATCATCTCACCCGCTGGAAAGCAATAAATACAACATTGCGATCTACTTTAACCAAATATCAAAGTCGGATATGAAACTCGTCGACCGCTACGTCAAGCACTGCGTCGAGAACGCAGCGCTCAGCATGTCCCCGAAGATCCAGTTGTAGGCTCATGGGCACCCCTTTAAGGCCCCTCCCCGTAAAGCTCATCACAGGTCTGATCGCAAAAGACACCGAACGGCTTGAATGCGCCCGCAGATTCCTTGAAAGGCGCTTTGGGCGCGCCGATAGGACATCGGCCGTTTTTGCCTTCGACCAGACCCCTTATTACGAAAGAGAGTTGGGCAAAGACTTGCGGCGGCAGTTCCTGTCTTTTGAAAGACTCGTCGCAGCGGACACATTGGCCGCGATCAAACAATGGACGAACAGCCTGGAAATCAGGCTGTCCCGCAGAACCCAGAAAAGGACGGTCAATATCGACCCCGGTTACATCAGCCTGGCAAAACTCGTTTTGGCGACCACAAAGAACCACAGCCATCGCATCTATCTCCGCCAAGGCATCTTTGAAGAAGTGACTCTCGTTTTCCGCGGGCATACCTTTGCGCCTCTGGAATGGACATATCCCGATTACCGCCAAGAATCCCACATCGCTTTTTTCAACGAAACCAGGGGAACATACAAACAACAGATAGAAAAAAAATATGGCGTATCCCAGCTATATCGATGCGTATAAACAGGGGGTGCTGGCCCAAAGATCCGGGGAAGCCCTACGAATGCTGGAACGCTGCATGATCTGCCCCAGAAAATGCGGGGCGAACAGGCTCCGCGACGAACAAGGTTTCTGCCGCACAGGACGGCTGGCCGTTACCTGCAGCTATTTCGCCCATCACGGCGAAGAACCGCCGATTTCAGGTGAACACGGCTCAGGAACCATCTTTTTTTCCCGCTGCAATCTCCGCTGTCTCTATTGTCAAAACTACCAGTTCAGCCAGAAAGACGAAGGGAGACCCATGGAAGCGCGGGAATTGGCAGATGTCATGCTCTGCCTCCAAAAAGAAGGATGCCATAACATCAACGTGGTCACGCCCACCCATGTCATGCCCCAGATCCTCGAAGCGCTCCTTTTGGCCGTCGCTGACGGCCTGAACGTCCCCATCGTCTACAACACGTCGGGCTATGAACTCCCGGAAACCCTCAAAATCCTCGAAGGCATCGTGGACATCTATCTGCCGGACATGCGCTACTCAAACGAAGAAGCGGCACGGGTATTTTCCGGCGCAGCCGACTATCCTACCCTCAACCGCGAGGCCATAAAAGAAATGCACAGACAGGTCGGTGCCGCCATTTTTAACAACGACGGGAGCATCCGCAAAGGCATGATCATCAGGCATCTGGTCCTGCCGGAAGATATAAGCGGAACAGAAGAAATCCTCAGGTTTATCGCCGAAGAAATCTCATGCGAAACGTATGTGAGTCTCATGAGCCAGTACTTTCCGGTCTATCTGGCAGACAAACATCCCCCTCTCGACAGGCGTCTCCGTCTGGAAGAATTCGAAGAAGCAGCGGCATGCCTCAAAAAATTTGGCTTGACCAACGGCTGGATCCAAGAGTCCGGCGGTCTCCAGCGTTTTGCGGGAACCCATATCAAAAGAAACACCTGACGCGCCATGGATTCCTCTGGACCTCTCTGTTTTCGGGACTCCACCGAGGCCAGGGCAGACAGGTGATCCCGCCGGAATGCCTGTGGCGGTGTCCTCGAGCACCGCCAATTTCCACCTTTATAAGTGGGGCATTCTGGGAACGGGATAAAAACACTCGTCGAAAGGTCTGTTGAGATGAAAATCAAGGCTAGGCCGGAAGATTTTGTCGTCGAAGAAATACTCGCTACCACGCCGAAAAAAAACGGCCCCTACACGCTGCTGCGCCTCATCAAACGCCAGTGCAACACCCTTGATGCCGTCCAAGAGATCGCTGCATGCCTCCGCAAACCCCTGACAGACATCTCCTACGGCGGCCGTAAAGACAAACACGCCTGCACCACCCAGTTCATCGCGGTCAAGGGGACCGTTGCGTCCCTGCACACCAAGACGCCGAAATTCCGCCTCGAGGCAGCGGGACATCTCGACCGCCCCATGGGGCCGGACCTCATTGCGGCAAACAAGTTCCGTATCGTCGTCCGCAACATAAACCGGCACGAAAAAGAAAAGGCCGTCCCGAGGCTCAAGGAAATTCCCCGCAAGGGCTTTTTCAATTACTTTGACGACCAGCGGTTCGGCCCCTTTGATCCTGCCCAGGGCTTCCTGGCAGAAAAGATCATCAGAAAGCATTTCAACGGTGCCGTGAAATTTTACCTGACCCACAGGGTTTCCGAAGACAAAAAAGAGGACGTCCGGCGCAAGGCATTCTTCTTCGAACATTGGGGGGAATGGACGCTATGCCTCAAAGAAGCCGCCAGCCGCACGGAACAGATATGGCTGTCGCACCTCTCTGAATACCCGAAAGACTTCCTTGCGCTCTTACGCAAAATCCCCGCCGGTGAGCTTGCTTTCCATTTTGCCTCCTTTCAGGCCTTCCTTTGGAATGAAGTCCTGCGGCGGCTCATCCGCCGCACAACAAAGATCACCGGCAGATATCCAGGCCTGGCAGGAGACTATCTTTTTGCTGAAGAAGGAGCCGAAATAACGGGTGTCATCCCGACGATATCTTCCAAAATGCGCATGGCAGACAATAAGGCCGCAGAGGCGTACCATGAGCTCCTGCAAGAAAAAGGACTGAAAACTTCCATCTTCAACCTGACAAAAATCAGACAGGCCTATTTTAAAAGCGTCGATAGGACCGTCCGGGCCATTCCGGAAAACATGACCTATGCTTTCGGCCACGACGAAACGGAAAAAGGGAGGGAGGACCTGACGCTTGTCTTTACGTTACCGCGCGGTTGCTACGCCACGATGCTTGTCAAACAGGTGTTCGCTGCCGCCTGATCTCCATCCCGCAAAAACATAAAAGCCTGAGCCGAGGAAGGGTCTAATCCCACAAAGGGATAGACCTTCCTCATTCCGCATAAAGAAAGGGCCTAATCTTCGCCGCATTTCCGCCCAAGGCGCCTGTCTTTGGCCTTGCCCTCGGCCTCCGGCCATGGACAGGCCTACGGCCAGGGCCGGGGATTTCTGCGTCTCGATTAAAGAATGATTGACACATCTTATTCTTTTAGATAGACTTATCACAAGAGGAAAAATGATGAATAAAAAACAGCTTATTGTTTTGATTGCTGGAATTTTGGCCCTCATCCTCATCGCCTGGTTCACGCCCCGCTACAAAATGACCGCCATCGGCGACGGCAATTACATCATCACCGAACAAACCAGCTCTCTCTATGAAAGGTCTCGCGGCGCCGTCAGGCTCCACTGGGACAAAATCCTTTTATACGAAGGCTTCGCTATCCCCATCTGCGGCCTTCTCATGTGGGCCTTCCGGAGGAAAAATGGATAATATTTTCTTCGAACTCAAGAACCAAGTCTATGAGACCGCCGTGCTTGTCGTCGCCTTTTGCAAAAGCGTCAATCTCTACATCGCCGGCGGCGTACTCCTGGTTTTTTATCTTGCTGTCTTACGCAAATGGATGCCTAAAAAAATCCTGTCATTCTGTCTGACAATATCCTTGCTCTTCATCTTTTATCTCCGGATAGACAACCTGCTCTTGACGACTTTCTCGCAGGAAGCCTCGAGCTTCAGTATCGGCGTCTTCCGTACGGTCAGCATCATCACAGCAGGCGTCATCTTCCTGTATTATGCGACTATAAGACAGTGATATGCCGAAAAATAAAAAAATCCTCCTCGTCATTGAAGACCAGGGTCTGGAAAAAATCCTCACATATCTCCTGAAAGCCTGGAACTACGACGTCTTCGCCTGTTCCGACGGAAACCAGGCCTTGCCGACCGCCGCCCAGCGCTGCCCCGACTTGATCGTGATCGACGCCCATCTCACAGCGGCCGACGGCCTGAAACTTTGCAAAATGTTAAAGCACGACTTTGTCACCTCCTACATTCCCATCATCATCCTGATCGAAAAAAAACAATTACGCCGTAACCTTCTTGAGATTGAACAGGGCGTCGACGACTTCCTGATCAAGCCGCCCGATCCCATCGACCTTGAAATCCGTATCGCCCTGTCCTTGCGCAGCGCTGCGCACCAATTTCATGCCAACGCGCTGACGAAACTCCCCGGGAACAAATCCATCGAAAAACTAGTGAAGGACCACATTGAGAACAACAAAATATTCTCTTTTGCATACGTGGACATCAATAATTTCAAGGCCTTTAATGACAAGTATGGATATATCGCAGGAGACCGCGTCATCCTCCAGACAGCTAAAATCCTGACATCGGCCGTCAAGAAATTCGGCAACAGCGACGATTTTGTCGGTCATATCGGCGGGGACGATTTCGTTTATGTGACGACACCGCAGAGAGAAGAGATCGTCGCCCAGGAGTGCATCGGCGAGTTTGACCGCCTGATCCCGCTGCATTATTCGGCGCAAGACAGGCAAAACGGACACATCAAGGCCAAGGACCGCGCGGGGCGGATGACGGACATCGCACTCATGGGATTGTCCATCGCCATCGTCAATAACCACAATTTCAAAATCGCATCCATCTTCCAACTCATCGAAGTCGCTTTCGAAATCAAAAACTTCCTTAAAAAACACCACGCAAGCAACTATTTGGTCAACCGCCGTGTCACAGATGCAGGATTGCACGAACGCAAAAACCTTCAGGAAGAATATTCTCTGGAGCTCAGAAAACATCATCCCCATCTTAAATCCTGCAAGCCGATCGGCCAAATCATGCTGGAAACCCATCTTTTGAACGAAACGCAACTCAATGAAACGCTGCACTATCACTGGACGACAGGACAGCGCCTGGGCGAAGCCGCTGTTTCCATGGGTTTTGTGGAAGAGACCGATGTCAAACGGCTCATCGACCATCAACCGTCATTTTATAAAGTAAAGGAATAATTTACTGGAGAGCGAATTCAAGCAAGAGGCGAATGTCTACCCTTGCTCAAACACTCGAAAATTTTTTCCATGAGGGCCTGGCTAGCCTTGCTAGCCGGCCACTCGGTAAAAATTTTCTTCGTGAGCTTCGGGGTTAATTTTGCAGGGAAAAAACCTAGCTATAGACAAAATCAAGGGGGTTTCATGAAACGCTGTCGTGTATGCAACGTTCCGCTGGAAGGCCGGTGGGCCCGCATCCTCAAAAACATCCTACGTCTGGAACGGAGCGCTAAAAATTCCGACCTCTGCAACAAATGCGCTGCCAAGGGCGCAGACGCCGGGCCGCCCTCCGTTTACGTCTGCCCGATCTGCAACAGACAGATCGACGAAAAAACGGCATTAACGCACATCAAGACGGAAGAATATCTCATTGAGCTGATCCGCCGGGACCATCCGGAATGGAAAGAAGGACAAGGCGCCTGTCCGAAATGCATGGACTATTACCGCCAACTGATCAAGCAGGCAAAGATTTGAATGGAGAACCGAAGGAGGATGTGATGAATCCAAAAATAATTTCCGGTTTCTGTTTCGGACTGCTGCTGGCGGTGGCTTTCTGTGGAAGCGTCACGGCACAATCCGCTGCACAGGAACAGAAGGCGGCCGTCAAGCTCTTCTATGTTTATTCCGACAAAGGCGCCGCAAACAGCAACTTTTTCATCCCCTCCGGCTGGATGGGGGATTATGCGGACCTGACGCTGGATAACGGCTGGTCCGACGATGTTTACGCCGGCGACACATGCATCAAGATCAGTTATTCAAACAGGACCTCCAGCGGCGCCCGCTGGGCCGGGATATACTGGCAAAACCCGGCCAACAACTGGGGAAACAAGGAAAACGCCGGCGTCGGCCTGCAGGGCGTATCCCGCCTCACCTTCTGGGCCCGCGGAGAAAAGGGAGGCGAAAGGATCGAAGAATTCAAGATGGGAGGGATTTCGGGTCCCTACCCGGATTCCGATACGGCCGGCATCGGACCCGTCGTCTTGACGCCGGAATGGAAACAATACGCGATCGACCTGCGGGGTAAAAACCTGTCCCATATCATCGGCGGGTTTGCCTGGTCGGCCAACCTGGACGGCAACCCGAAAGGCTGCACATTCTATCTCGACGAGATTCGATATGAATGATCCGGCAAGCAGCTATGCGATCACGCTCAAGATCGTCCTCCTCGGAGCCATCCAGGGAATAACGGAATTCCTGCCGGTCAGCAGTTCCGGACACCTCGTCATCATTCAACGGTTCCTGGGACTGCGGGAAAATCTCGTCTTCCTTGATGTCTCTCTCCATATCGGCACGCTCGCGGCCCTGGCGACATTTTTCTATAAAGACATCGTCGCCGCATGCAAAAATACAGAAGCCATCCTGCGCATCCTGATCGTCACCGTCATCACGGGGATAATCGGGATGACGCTCAAGAAAACATTTGAATCTTTTTTTAATGCACCGGCGCCGGTGAGCGCTTTATTGATCCTCAACGGGCTCTTCATTCTTTCGACGGGCTTCATCAAAAAAGGCGGCCGTTTGCCGGGTTACGCCGACAGCGCTCTCATGGGATTGAGCCAGGGCATCGCCATCACGCCCGGTATTTCAAGATCCGGCTCAACAATCGGCACCCTTTTGATGAGAAAAGTTGAACCGGGACAGGCCTTCCGTTTTTCCTTTCTGGCATCCATCCCGGCGATCGCAGGGGCGTTTGCACTGGAAGCCAAAGATGCCGACTGGATGAAAATCGCCGAATACCGGCCGCTAGACGTAACAGCGGGCATCATCACCTCGTATCTTTGCGGCCTCCTGGCCCTCTTCCTCTTAAAAAAGGCCCTGTTGGGCGGACGCTTTCACGTTTTCGGATATTATTGCGTCCTGGCGGGAACGATGTTTCTCTTCTTCTTGAAATAATGTTTCAACAACAAAATATCCCCAGTCTGATTGACATCCTCTTGCGGGCCCATCGCCATCACCCGGGAAAGACGGCACTGATCTTCGGCTCCAAAGAAATCAGCTATACAGAACTCTTCCAGGAATCCTGCCGCGTTGCTTCTGCCATAAGAAAAGCCGGGACAAGGCAAGGGGAGAAGATCGCCATCCTGCTGGACAATTCTCCGGAATTCGTCTATGCCTACTTCGGAATCCTGCTGAACCGCAATATTATCGTTCCCATCAACCACATGTTCAAAAGGGAAGAAATAAAGTATATCCTCGATGATTCAGAGGCAAAAGGATTAATCACCTCCACCGCTTATGCATCTGTGGCCGATGAACTAAAAACGATGACGGCAAGTCTGGCGTTTGTGCTTCAATCTTCACAAATAAGAGGAGTGCCCATCGACGCGTCTTTGGCCCGGCTCGCAGACATCCCCGAAAGACCTGCGGATCCGGCCGTCTTCCTCTACACATCCGGCACAACAGGCCATCCCAAGGCCGCCATGCTGACACACAACAACCTGTTATCTAACATCCGCTCATCGTCCCGGTGCATTCGCGTCACACCGAAAGACACCTTTATCTCTTTTTTGCCGCTCTTCCACTCTTTTGCAGCGACTGTCTGCATGCTGATGCCTCTGGACGCCGGAGCCAAAACCGTCATCATGAAATCGCCCCGGCCGATCAAAAAACTCCTGAGAACAATCCGCAAAAACCGCGTCACGATATTCGTCGGCATCCCGTCCATCTACGGCATTCTCAAAGAAATGAAGCTGCCCGCGTTCCTGCCGCCATTTCTTCTAAAATTTGTGAACCCCGTCAGGCTCGCCATTTCCGGGGCCGCGGCCCTTCCCGTCGAAGTCTTTCTGGGTTTTGAAAAAAAATTCCGCCTCCCGCTTTTGGAGGGTTACGGGTTGACAGAGGCGTCTCCTGTCGTCTCCCTCAATCCGCTCAAAGGACCACGCAAACCCGGATCCATCGGCCTGCCCATCCCGGACGTAAAAGTCAAAATCATCGATGAGCACGGACAAACTCTCGGCCCAGGACAAGAGGGAGAATTGTGCGTGAAGGGACCGAATGTCATGCTCGGCTACCACAAAAAAGAGGAGGACAACCGTCAGGCCCTCCGGGAAGGATGGCTCTTGACGGGAGACATGGCCAAAATCGATAAGGACGGATACATCCTCATCATGGGACGCAAAAAAGACATGGTCAATGTCCGGGGGTTGAACGTTTATCCGCGCGAAATCGAGGAAGTCCTTTACCGCGACCCCCGCATCAGGGAAGCGGCGGTCATCGGCGTTCCCGATCC
Source organism: uncultured Planctomycetia bacterium (assembly GCA_964471325.1). GTDB lineage: Bacteria > Omnitrophota > Gorgyraeia > Velamenicoccales > Velamenicoccaceae > Velamenicoccus. The sequence continues at coordinate 100,756 of CAYYFL010000006.1, read as the reverse complement.
GCACAAAGGGGAGGTTCCCAAGGGATATGTCGTCCTCAAAACAGCCGGATCAATGACAGAACACGACATTATCGTTTACCTGCGCGGGCATCTGGCCGACTATAAAATCCCCAGAAAAATCGAGATCAGGACGGAACTCCCGAAAAACTCAACCGGCAAGATCCTTAAGCGTATCCTGATTGAAGAAAATATCGCTCCGCCGCACAAAACCGGATGAGTTTCTATTGACACCCCCTGGGTTCAAGTCCATAATAATATGTAAGAGAAAGAGTTTATTCATTTCTTTAAAATCTTTTTGGGCCCACGGGCCAAGAATGACTCTTCCGCGAGGCAGGGACACCGGAAAACCATGACAGAGATCAAAAGCAGGAATTACAGAAAATCGCGGGCCAAAAACGCCTTGCGCAAAACATCGAAAAAAATCCTCCAGATGGGTATTGTTGTCGTCATCGGAGAATACCTCCTTTTGAATGTCATCCAGCTCTCGCTGTCGGAACCGAATCCCCTGTTCTTCTACCGCAGCGTCCCTAACCGCATCGTCAATCTGGCTGTCGGCGAAAAACCCATCCTGAGGGTCGCCCAGGCCTACGACTCGATCAAGAACAACATGGAGTTTGACAAGATCATCCAAAACCAGTTCCCCGCCCAGATCAAAGGAAGCCGTCCTGATTTCCGCACGACAGATCTCCAAGACCAGGAAGGCGCAAAGGTCGGTTACGTCGTTAAATTCTAAACCGAGCGAAAGGAGACAGATGAACGATCTTAAAAAAACAATCCAGAAAAAAATCGAAGAGGTCTGGCCAGATGCCCAAAAAAATATTTCCAAGATCAGCCATAAAACGCTCAAAACCCTGAAAAAAAGCGAAAAACAACTCCTGGCGATCTACGACAAAACAAAGAAAAAAACCGAACAATTGATCCTGCAGGCCAAGCGCGAAGAACTTTACTACGAACTGGGGAAAGCCATGGCGCCGCTCTTGTCCTCAGACCAGCTCAAGAACAAAACCATTTTAAAAATTTACAGCGAAATCCAGGAGGTCAATAAACAGCTGCGTTCAAAAGCCAAATCATGAAGGACGCAGGCGTCCCCGGCGGCATAACGGCCCGGCAGGCAAACATCCTGGGTTTTATCCAAAAAACCATCAATCACACCGGAAGACCTCCGACTATCCGGGAGATCGGCAAACACTTCGGTTTCAAATCCACGGGGACAACGCGCGACCACCTCAAAAGTCTCTCGCGCAAAGGGTTTATTACCCTGACGCCGCGCCAGTCGCGCGCCATCAACCTCAAAACACCGGTTGCCTTCCGTATCCCCATGATCGGCGGCCTTGTGGCGGGAATGACGGATATCGCCCTTGAGGAGATCAACGAATACGTTTATCTCGATGAACTCCTCCCGGGACCGGACAAACCGGTTTTTGCCTTGAAGGTTCGGGACGACAGCATGAAAGGCAATGGAATCACCGCAGGAGACATCGCTATCGTGCGGCGTCAACGCGTGGCCGATGCCGGCCAGATCGTTGCGGCGCTTGTCGGCCATGAAGCCACGATCAAAACCATCGAAAAAGACAAGGCCGGCTTCTGTCTGAAGCCGGCCAACGTCTCTTGTCCCGATATCCGCAAACCTTTCAGCATCCTGGGCAAGGTCATCGCGGTCATCAAAAAATTCTAACCGAAAGCGCTTCCCATCCTTTCTTAAAAGACTATACCAATCCTTCTTTGCGGCGCTTCTTCAAAACACACGCACTCCTATCACGCAGGACATAAAGAACAAGCAATCCCAAAGGACCCAGTATTCCCAAAAAACTCACAAGCCATCCATATCCTTTGCCGCGGCCATACATATACCCGCCGCAGGCCAAAAGGATGTAGCCTCCCGCCATCATCACGTAACCAAAATAGAAGTAAGAAGACCCTAGGCAGGAGACGATGTAGCCGAGGCCGCCGAACAAAAAACCTCCCCACACACCCAAAATTGTCTGCGTCCTGTATTCTTTGAGCATCGCATCCTTTCCTGCTGGCGCCTGATGGAACGCATTGTACCACAGGTTTCCGCTTCTTTCACAAAGAATTGTTTTTCCGCGGGTTTTTATGTACAATACTTCTTGTCATGGATGTCCTGATTTTCGTCATGGGGCTTTTATTTCTGGGGTTGATCGGTGCCGGTGTATTCGTTCTTCTCAAAGAGCCGGCCTCTTCAAAAATGCTCGGCACCATGCTGGCCGCCAAACCGGCCGAAGGCGAGACTGCAACTGCCGACCCCGTTCTGGGTCTCCAGAAGAAAATACTCCATCACGAAGAACGTATCGCCACCTTGGAAAAAGAACTGGAGGCTTCGCGTGAAGAAAGCGAACGGTTACGCGGCCGCGAACAAGAATTGTTGAAAGAACGGTCGAATGCGGCCTTTGACTCCGAAAGCTTCGATAAACTTAAAGAAGAGCACGGCTCCCTGAAAAAAGAATTAACGACAAAAGAAGAGGCCCTTGAGAGCGAAATCTCCGTCAGGCGGCGGCAGAACACGGAACTCACCCAACTGCGCCTCGAACACGAAACCTTAAAGAAAAAAACAACGGAAACCGAAGACGCCTTGCGCAAGGCCCAAACGACGATCGAGGGCCTTAGAGAAGAGAATAAAAATATGAAGGTCCTTTTGGAACAGCAAAAAAAAATTGTCGAAGAACACAATGTCAACAAGAGCGAAGGACAATGGGTCTCACGCGTTGAATTTGAAAGAGTGGAGGAGACCCTGAAAGAAAAAGAACGGCTGATTGAAAAACTGCAATCCCCGCAAAAAGAATGAACCAAAGACACCACAGCACAACGATCTTCCTCTTCTGGACGCCGCTCCTCCTTTTTCTTTTGGCACAGACACAGCCGTGCCAGGCGGACCCTAAAGTCACGCCGCCAAAAAAAATAGAATACGACGGCTGGCTCCTTTCATATAATCCGTCATGGAAAAACGAAGAAACTTACCTGGAGACAAACCTCGATGACGACCCGGAACCCGAGATCATCATCAGTTTTGTGGCGATGTACGTCACGGAGCCCGAAAAATCCAAAAAAGAACCAAAGCCTTTCAGCGTGGCCGAAAAAGAACTCCTGCCTGTCTATAATTACGTCTTCTACCAGATTTATGACCTGGGTCCCGACAAAAATTACCACCTCATCAGGACCATGACAGGCATGGACCGCCCTGGGCAGGTTTATGTCGCGCCCCTGGAAGAAGCAAAACCGCCTGTCATCATCTTCGTGAACCCCGGAGGGACTCATTACAAAGATATTGCTGCCTACCGGTGGCAGGAGGGAGGCTACCGTCAGGTATTCGACCACGGCACCAGCGGCGAGGTGGCCATTGTGACAACACCGGGAAAACCAAAGATCATCCTGGAGAAAGACACGTATATCTGGCAGGCTGAAAAAGGGCGTTTTGAACCGGAGAAGGAAGAAGGGCAAACGCAGGAAACAACTTAAAAATATATAGAAAAATATAAAGGTTTTAGGTTATAATTGTAGACATGGAAGACAAATCTCTCGACATATTGCTTGTTGATAACGAAGCGGAATTCTGCGAATCGATGTCGTATTGGCTGGAGACTAAGCACCATCGCGTGCATGTCTGCTATTCCGGCGAAGAAGCGCTCGCCTTGATCAAAAACACACCTCTGGACATCGTCTTTTTGGACATCCAGATGCCCGGCATGGATGGCATGGCTGTCTTGAGAGAAATCCGCAGTTTTAATACATCCTTGCCCGTCGTGATGGTCACGGGATATCCCAAAGAAGAAAGAATGACCGAAGCCATTTCTCTGGGGGTGTCGGGTTTCTTTCCGAAGACATCCAGTTTTGAAGAACTGGGGCGCATCATCAAGGCATCGATCCGGACGCACAAAGATTTACACTAGAATCCGTCATCCGCCTCCAAATGGAGATCCGCGCACGCCAAAAAAACAACATCATCATTCTTGACCTGATAGGCCGCATCGATGTCAATGCGGCCCATTTTGTCGAATCCGTCGGCCAATGCCTGCACGACGGCTTTACGGACATCCTCTGCAATTTTGACGAAGTCGATGCCATCGACTACATGGGTATCTCCGCCCTTGTCCTGGCCTACAAAGAAGTCACCAACAGCAACGGCCGGATGAAATTCTGCCAAATCCCCGTTCACGTCAAAAATGTCCTGTCTGTTGCAGGACTGGACCGCGTGATCGATATGCATCCGACGGAAGAAATCGCATTAGCGGCCTTCGACGAGGATCAAATCATAGAAAACATCCAGAAACTCCAGCTGCGCAGACGTTTCAAACGCCTCCCCATCGACATCAAGATCGAACTGCGGCCCAAGCATCAAAAAAATCCGGTCTGCCAGAAGGCTGAAATTGTGAACCTCAGCGGCATCGGCGCCTACATCTTCGGATGCCAGCAGTTCAGCCTGGGCGATGAATTCATCCTTACGATGCAACTCTCTCCCAGAGAAACGCCTCTCGTGCTCGACGTTAAAGTCGTCTGGCTCCCCGATAAGCACATTCAACCGCATCTCTATCCAGGCGTCGGCGTAGAATTCCATAAGATCTCTCAATCCGACCAACAAAAACTTCTGGATTTTATCGAAAAGAATCTTTCCAGGATCATTTCAGAAAAATAAATAGAGCTCTCGCGAAGGAACAAAACACCCATTCCAAGTATCACTTGACAGGGGATGGGGGATTGCTATAATCAGCCTTAACTCGCTGAAAATAAAGCTGTTGCCCTGAAAAGACGCTCTGCGTTCTCCAGGGCGACTGAGAATATCTTACACTTCTAGGGAGGCGTCATGAAAACAGGTCTGGTGATCGCAGGTATGCTTTTTTTCTTGGCCGGTTGCAAAACCATGGAAGCGCAGCCCACGGAACAAAACGTCGAGGCGACCGCGCCGGCGACTTCTCCTGCACCCGCACCTCCAGATATTTCCTCTTCGCCTGCCCCATCTTCTTTAACGATGGAAATACCCAGGGGCAGTTCCCAGAACCCCGCCATAGCGCCGGCGGCGACGGTACCGACAGTTGTCGTTCCGGAAAAACCGACAAAAAAAGAAGTCCAAACAGCCTTGAAGAACGCAGGCTATTACGCAGGCGACATCGATGGAAAATTCGGCCCAAAAACGAAAAAGGCTGTCGAGGAGTTCCAGGCAGCCAACAATCTGTCCGTCGATGGAGTCGTCGGGCCGCAAACCTGGAATCTTTTGAAAAAATATCTTAATTTTGAAACACAGCCATCAGAGACACAGCAACAGTAGACATTCCGGCTTAGTCAAAAGGAGAAGTAATTATGTCCGCCCGCGCATTTCTTAAAAAGACCATCCTGAAAACCTGCCTTGCCATGCTCAGTTGTGCCATCCTGTCCGTTTACGGCACAGCCGCAGCTTCCACCAAGGAAGAAAAAAGAAAAACAGACATACAGAACACCCAGGAAAAATTCTCCTGGTGGCCAACGGATGCAAAGCCGGAACCCGTCGAAGACGCCCAGCGCGGCGGCTATTGGTGGTGGCCAACCCAGCCGGGTCAGGTAGGACCGTTATGGGGCAACCGTGGTTATGTGTATGTCTACAAGATCATCTACGATTATAAATCGGATGAGCTGCCTGCCCCCAAACCACAGGAACTCAGACCTTCCCTTGTGATCAAAAAGATCATCAAAAATGTCAAAATCTATTTTGACTACAACAAAAGCACGATCCGGGAAGACGCAGCGATCATCCTGAAAGACGCCGCACAGACCCTCCGGCGCAATCCCGATTCCGATATCCTCGTGACAGGAAACTGCGATACGCGGGGCTCCGAAGCCTATAACGAAAAGCTCGGCCGCAAAAGGGCGGAGGCCGTGCAGAATTTTCTCGTCGGCCAGGGCGTGGATGAAGAGAGGATACGCATCATCAGCCGCGGCAAGCTGGATGCTGTCGCACCCGTCACAGACATCGTCGGGATGCAAAAAGATCGTAATGCGCAATTCATGATCGCGGAGGTCGAAGAGGTCATGATCCCCTATCAGGGAGAGGCTTCGGGAGAAGCCGCCCCGCAGGAACAGGTTGTGACGGAAGAAAGCTCCCCAGAAAACAAAGTTGTTGAGAAAGAAACGGTGGAAAGCGCCGTCCAGGTCGCAACCAAAGAATACACTGTCAAGAAAAACGACTCTCTGTGGTCTATCGCCAAGGCGGAACTCGGCAGCGGCCATAGGTGGAAATACCTCTATGAAATCAACAAAGACCGCATCAAGAATCCCAACAAATTGAAAGTAGGTACCAAGATCGTTATTCCCATCGAGTAAAACCCGTTAGAGAACTTCGTTCTCTAACGGTCTGCGCCAACGGTGGCTTTAGAGCAGCGTCGCCTTCAACCGGAGATGACCGCCGCTTGAAAGCGGCGGCTTTTTCTATCGGGGGAAAACACAAGGTCCCCGCCGGGGAAAATCAGTTCACCGGCGGGGACCCATCTGAACAACATGGGCATATCCAAAAACCTATGGGACCGATGCCGGGCCGCTGAACTCAAACGACAGGCAACGCAAACTTATAAAAATGCTGTCGGAACGAAAAAAAATCTGGTTTTTATCCTCACAGACCGCTGCAATTTCTCATGCCGCCATTGCCTCAGGGGCCCAGACAAAAAAGACGACTTGGACCTCGAACTAGCCAAAAGGATCATCAAAGAATCATGCCGTTTCGGCTTCCGGCATGTGGCGATCACAGGGGGTGAACCGTTCTTGTATCCGCACCTGCCGGAACTTTTGGAATACATCTGCGCAAACCATAATACTTTTTCAATTGTCTCCAACGGTTCCCTCTTCCCCGAACACCTGAATACCATCAAGACCTACCGCAGGAACTTGTCTTTCATCGCCTTCAGCCTCGAAAGCAGCGATCTCCGCCAACACGACCATGTCCGTCAAAACGGTTCCTACGAAAAGCTTATGGAGGCATGCTTTCTCTGCCGGAAGACCGGCATCCCCTTCACGATCCTCACGGCTGTCAGCACGGCAAACTTCGAACAACTCTTCGATATCGCTATTCTTAGCCGTAAAAAGGGCGCTCAACGGCTCGTCCTGACGACAATTTTGCCCTGTCCGCGCGCGCAGGACCACCAGTATGTGCTGGACGCCAAGCGGCGCGAAGAACTATTTCTGACCACCGCCGCTCTCTCGAAGGTCGCCGGCATACCCATCAGCATAGGCGCAGATATCCGCACGGCGGATCCAATCCGGATGTGCGCATCACTCAGCCTCAACGAGATTACCGTCAACGCCAGGGGCGAGATAGTGCAATGTTGTGAACTGGCCAATTTCGATAACGAAAACATCCGCAAGTCCGCCTTTGTCTGTTCCATGGAAGACAAGACATTTGCGCAGGCACTTGAGATTTGTTCCCAGCGGCTCTCAAGGCTGGAACAAAACCGTATCAAAGAACTCCAAAAGATGCAAGATTCGAACCACGTCGACGTCAACAGTTGTTTTTACTGCATTCACAGACTGGGAAGCAAAGAATTGGCCCGGCCATGACATCCGACAAGCTTATTTACGGATTGAGCATCCTGTTCTTTGCCTCAATCGTCTTCTGGGCCATCTCGGCCTATGCCGAGATGGTTATTTACAAAGCCGTCAGGGAAGCTTCGCGCCTGTTCCAGGACATTCTAAAAACGCGCGGCGAAAGCGATGGAGAAGGGCCGACAGACTACGCTATTGTCGAAGGCCGCTATAAAGACCGCACGATGATCTGCCGCATCAACAGGATTGCGGCTCATTCCTGGTGGAATTTTAAACTCAGCCTCCATTGCCACATCGAGCCCTTGCGCCTGGCGACGCAAGGCCCTGCAGACCCAAATCGTATTTCTTATCCGGCCATGTCCACGACCTTTACCAGATCATTCGGCCCAAGCGAGAAGCTTTCCAAAAACGACATCCTGAACATATTCGAAGACCTGACCATGGCCGCAGAATTCATCGAAAACCCAGCAGCCTCCTGAGACATAGATTCCAACATGATACCGTGTTATAATATTTCTATGTCCCAATGTCTTCTGCATCCCTTCAAAAACACCAAAAAAACCATTGAAAACATCCTAACCCGCATCCCAAAGACCGCATGGCTTGCATTTTTCTTCTTTTATATGTTCATGCCGGCAAAACCGGCGCTCGCGCAAGTTTGGCATACGGTCAAAAGCGATCACTTTGTCGTCTTCTATCAGGAAGGAGAATGTTTCGCACAAAAGGTCGCCGACAAAGCCGAGCGGTATTACCAAACGATCGCTTATGACATAGGCTATCCCCGTTATTCCAAATTCTGGATATGGGAAAACCGTGTCAAGATTTACCTCTACCCGGACAAGGCGGATTACCTCAGAAACACCAGCAGCCCGGAATGGACAGAAGGCCTGGCGGACTACAAGAACCGTTCCATTGCCAGCTATGTAGGAAGCGAGAGCTTCACAGAAAATGTCCTGCCGCATGAAATCGCCCATCTGATTTTTCGCGATTTTGTCGGTTTCGAAGGCGACATCCCTTTATGGCTGGACGAAGGCATCGCCCAATGGTGGACGTCAGGAAATAAAAACCGGATCATCCAGGTGGTCGCTAAGCAGCTTTATGCGCGTGACGCTATTTTGTCGATCGACGACATTTCAAACTTCGAGATACCGAAAATCCGGCAATTCCGGTACGTGGAAAAAGTCCGGACAAAAGACAACGAACCAGCCATCCTCATCCTGACGCCGGAACAACTCATCAACACCTTTTATCTGCAATCCGCATCTCTGGTTGATTTCATGAGAAGGCGCTATGGCCAAGACCGGTTTACCAGGTTCTGCCGCGAGCTGCGTGACGGCAAATCCATGGACAAAGCCCTTCAGTCTGTCTATGGAGACTATTTCCAAGATCTGTATGGACTCGAAAGAGTCTGGCGCGAATATCTTGCCAACTGAACATCCGGGAAAGCCGCCAACGGCCGGCAAGCCATGGAATTCATCAAAAAACAAATGCTATCGATGCCGCCTTCTTGGATGAAAAAATGCCCGGCCCGGGAAGGATGCAAATCTCCGGGAAGATCAAAAGGGTCGATCCCAACAGGCGAACGATCGTCCTAACCGCGCAACAATCCAAAAAAAACAATCATCCAAGCGGTCATTAAGGGCTTCTCATAAATTCTTGTCTGCGGCGCGATAATGTCCCTGCAGCATTCCCACGGCCTGCAAGACGACTAAGAAAACACCCATGACAACTAAGCCCTTCCGGGGGGCAAAAAAAATGAAAAAAGAACGCATGGCCGACGGCATCTTATTCGCGGATTTTTACCAACTCACCATGGCCCAGCTTTACTATCGCACAGGGCTCCACAAAAAAACGGCCCAGTTCGATTACTCTTTCCGCCATTACCCCGACTACGGCGAACACCGGGCGGGATACTGTATCCATGCGGGCCTCGAAAGCTTCCTGGATTGGATGGAAAAATCCCGCTTTGGTGAAGAAGAATTACAATATCTGCGCGCCCAAAAAGGGAAGTCGGGACATCGGCTCTTTGCAGACGACTTTCTGGCATGGTTGAAAAACAAAGGTGGCTTTGAAGATATCTCGATCGCGGCGGTCCCCGAGGGCCGGGTCGTCCATCCAGGCGTCCCGCTCGTCATCGTCAAGGGACCTCTGGCCGCGGCACAAATGCTGGAATCATCCCTTTTAAACCACATTAATTTCCAGACACTGGTCGCAACCAAAGCCTGCCGCATCAAAGAATCCGGATGCCGGCAGACGATGATAGACTTTGGCATGCGCAGGGCTCAAGGAAGAGGGGCCAATGCCGCCACGCGTGCCGCCCTCATCGGAGGAGCTGATTTTTCCTCAAACACCGGAACCTCCTGTCTCCTCGGATATCCACCCAAGGGAACCCACGCCCACAGCATGGTCCAAGCATTTATGGCCCTGGACGGCGGAGGAGAACTGGCTGCATTCCGCGCTTACGCAGATATCTATCCCGACGACTGTCTGTTGCTGGTCGACACCATCGACACGCTGAAAAGCGGTATACCAAACGCCATCAAGGTCTTCGATGAGCTTAAAAAGAAAGGTCATAAACCCGTCGGCGTCAGGCTGGATTCGGGAGACCTGGCCTATCTGGCCATCCGGTCCGCCAGGATGCTCGATGAAGCCGGATTCCCGGATACGACAATCGTCCTTTCCAACCAGCTGGATGAACTGGTCGTCTGGCAGATCATCGCGCAGATCCGGCAGGAGGCCGGTGCCTATGGTGCCAACCCGGAACGCCTCATCGCACGTCTGAACTACGGGGTAGGTACGCGACTCGTCACGTCGTATGGAGACCCGGCCCTCGACGGCGTCTATAAACTGGCGGCGATCAAAGACGGCAGGCGATGGAAGGCCGCCATCAAGCTTTCGGAAACGCCGGAAAAAATCATCAATCCCGGAGGTAAATCCGTATGGCGCATCTATGACGCAAGAGGCAAGGCTTTCGCGGACTGCGTGGCTCTTCAAGACGAAAACCCGCGTAAAGAAGATGCGCTTTTGCTGCACCACCCGACAGAAGAACAAATCCAGGAAACAATCCGCGCCTGCAACATCTCCAAGATAGAACCTTTATTGACCGATGTCCTGAAAAACGGCCGACGGGCCCGCCGCCTGGCGACCATTGAAGAGATGCGCCGGCTCCGTCAGAACGACATCGACAGGCTCGACCCAGGCGTCAGGCGTCTCATCAATCCTCACCGATATCATGTATCGTTGAGCAAAAAACTCTGGGACCTCAAACAACAGCTCGTCCATCAAGAGAAAACAAAAGCCCTGAAAGAAAAAAAACGGTCTCCGGATCACGGAAGGGCCGTTCGTTAACGTCAAGAGGGGGGAACAGAATGAAAAAGACAATCACGTTCAAAGGAAAACCATTGCTCTTGCAAGGCAGGACACCCGCCGAAGGCTCACCCGCCCCGGATTTCAAGTTGACAAACCAAAATCTGGAAGACGTCGACATTTCCAGATATGGGAACAAAACGAAAATCCTGACAACCTTTCTGTCGCTGGATACGCCTGTTTGCGAAATGCAGGTCAAGGAATTCAACAAAAAAGCATCGCAATTATCCGAAGATGTCGTCATCATAGCCATCAGCAACGACCTTCCTTTTGCCCAGAAAAGGTTCTGTCAGGCCCATGAAATCTCGCAAATAGAGGTCCTGTCCGATTACCGTTACGGCTCCTTTGGTTTCCACTACGGCCTTCTCATCAAAGAACTCAATTTACTTGCGCGCGCTGTCATGATCGTCGACAAAGACAACATCCTGCGCTACTCACAGATCGTCGCAGAGGCGACGCAACCTCCGGACTACATTGCCGCGCTCCAAAGGCTGGATGATATCCTGAAACACCCCCTCCCCGCGGCCGCAACGCAGAAAACCGCTCACTGCGTCCCCTGTCAGGCAGGAACACCTCCGCTGAAAGAAGACGAAGTGAGACAACGGCTGACAAAACAACAGGGATGGACATCTCCGGACGCCAAAAGAATCGAAAAAATATTCAAAAGAAAAACATTCATGGAGATCAAAGACCTTGTTGACCAAATCGCAATGGCATGCGAAGAAGAGGGACACCATCCCACGCTGACGTGGACCTATCACACGCTTAAGGTCGCGTTGACCACGCACGCCTCCGGCGGACTGACAGACAATGATTTCATCGTCGCCGGAATCGTAGACGAGCTGGCGGCGTGAACTTTCGACGCCGATGCATTCCATCGTCCTTGAGACGACGAAAACCATGAAACCCGAAACGCTGAACCTGGAAGGCTTTCCGGAAATCACCCTGATTCCCAGCCGCGGCCGGCACAAAACGATATCTCTGCGTATTCACGATAACGGACGAGTCATCCTGCGCTTCCCGGCGCGCATGGACATCGGACATGCCGTAGGCTTTATCCGCTCAAAAACGAAATGGCTGAAGAAAAAACTCACGGCCTTCCGCCTGGCCTCACGGACGCAGGAGGCCAAGGGCTTCTTTGAAGGAAAACCCATCCCTTACCTTGGCAGGTTCTTTCCGCTGTGTCTGGACCTTCCGCAACAAGAGAAGGGTGCTGCCGGACAACTTGTCTTTACCGGAGAAAAATTCATCCTGCCGGCGCACCTCAAGGACACTGCCGAGAGACTGTTCTTATGCTGGTACAAGAAAGCAGCCTCAAACATCCTGATGCCGGCGGTAAAACATTACAGCACCATGATGCGCGTCGCCCCCAAAAACATCAGGATATCTTCAGCCCGAAGCCGGTGGGGATCCTGTTCCTCCAGGGACACCCTGAGCTTTTCATGGCGCATCGCCTTCTTGCCCCAGGACATCATCGATTATATCGTCGTCCATGAACTGGCCCATCTGACACACAAAAATCACAGCCGCGCCTTCTGGGATACCGTCGGAAACTTTATCGGCGACTACCGGACCAAAAACAAATGGCTGAGAAACCACCGCGCCTGTGGCCCTGTCTGAAAAAATCAGAAAAAACACAAATCGTCTCTTTACAAACATTTATGTGGCGATATAATCAACCTAACGGCCTTTATTTATCTCAAAGCGTTTTATCATTCCAATCTTTCCTGGTCAACCCGGCGTTTATTAGTTCAATCAAACCAAAGTAAAACATGACGACACATCCGCTCTTCCTCTGGTTTCAGACCGCCGCGCTTCCAGCATCGGTATTCCTCGCCACCATCTTCGTCGGCGCGATCGTCAAAAAGGTTATCTTTGCCCGTCTTAACCGATGGGCCCTCGCCACCAAACAGCAGATCGACGAGATCATCATGGAGAGCATCCGCCAACCCCTGATGATCTGGTTCGTTATGCTGGGGCTCTATCTGGCCCTCGCCGTCACCAGCCTCCCCGAAAACTGGGTGCAGGCTACGGGAAAAATCCTCGTGGTCCTCGGCATCTTTTCGGCGACATTGGCGATAGCCACGATCGCAGGAAAACTCATCAACCTCTATGCCTCTAAGATCGAGGGCGTCATGCCGGTCACCTCGCTGACACAGAATATCGGCAGGATCATCGTCTTCGGTATCGGTCTCATGATCATCATGAACAGCCTGGGCATCTCCATCACGCCGATCCTGGCAACCCTGGGTGTGGGCGGACTGGCCGTTGCCTTGGCCCTCCAGGATACGCTGTCCAATCTCTTCGCGGGATTTCATACGACGATCGCCCGGCAGGTGCGCGTCGGGGACTACGTCAAGCTGGAGACAGGAGAGGAGGGATACGTCACCGACATCAACTGGCGCACGACGAAAATCCGCATGCTTCCCAACAACGTCGTCCTGGTGCCGAACGCCAAGCTCACGCAGGCCGTCATCATCAATTATTATCTGCCGGACAGGGAGATGTCCGTCCTCGTCGAAGTCGGCGTGCATTATAACAGCGATCTCGACAAGGTCGAGCGCGTCACCTGTGAAGTCGCCAAAGAGATCATGAAAGAAGTCCCCGGCGGGGTGCCCGGATTCGAACCGTTCATCCGTTTCCATACGTTCGCCGATTCCAGCATCAACTTCTCGGTCATCTTGAGGGCAAAAGAATTCACAGACCAATATCTCATCAAACACGAATTCATCAAACGTCTCCACAAACGCTACGCAAAAGAAAATATCAATATCCCGTATCCCATCCGGGCAATCAACTACAGACAGGAAGACGCCCAAAAACAGAAATAAACTATGTGGACAAAAGAAACCCTCCATCAACTCGTCGGGGAAAAGTTAGGCGATTATCTTTTTATCGTCATTTCCAACAGGGAACCCTACGTCCATCAGTTTAAAAAAGGAAGGGTTGAATACATCCGCGGCGCCGGCGGTGTTATCACGGCGCTGGATCCCGTCATGCAGGCCTCAAACGGTTTATGGGTTGCCCAGGGATCCGGAGATGCCGACAGAAAAGTAACAGACAAGGACGGCAAGCTCCGTGTCCCTCCCGACAACCCATCCTACACGCTCAAGCGCGTCTGGCTCACCAAAGAAGAAGAAAACGGCTACTATTTCGGCTATTCCAATGAGGCCATCTGGCCCATGTGTCACCTGACATTCCAACGGCCTGTATTCCGCGAAGAAGACTGGAAACATTACGAACGGGTCAACCAAAAATTCGCAGATGCGATCTTAAGCGAAATAGGGGATAAAAAAGCCTTTATCTGGATCCAAGATTACCATTTTTGTCTTTTGCCCCGTTACCTCAAAGAAAAAGCAGGCAGCCAGATCATCGTTGCGCACTTCTGGCACATCCCGTGGCCGTCACACGAAGTCTTCCGCATCTGTCCCCAGAGAAAGGAGATCCTTGAAGGGCTCCTCGCCAATGACCTCCTCGGCTTCCACATCCGTTACCATTGCGATAATTTCCTGACAGCCGTCGACAGGGAATTAGAAAGCAAGATCGACAGGGAGCGCTTCTCCGTTATCAAGAGCGGACACGAGACACTCATCCGCCCCTATCCCATCAGCGTCGATTTTGAAGGCATCAGTTCCGCTGCGGCATCCGAAAGCGTCCAAAAAATACAAGAAGCCCTGATCGAAGAATTCCACCTGGAAAACCAGACGGTGCTGTTGGGCATCGACCGCATTGATTACACAAAGGGCATCCCCGAAAGGATGCTGGCCGTTGACCGCCTCCTCGAAAAAGTGCCGGACCTTAAAGAAAAAATCACACTCTTCCAGGTCGGCGAGATCAGCCGCCTCCATATCCCAAGATATAAAGCCTTGAACGACGAAATCAACGCCCTCGTCGAACAGATCAACTGGAAACATTCGACGGATAACTGGAGACCCGTCATCCTTGTGCGCCGCCACTTAAATTTCCAAGAACTTCTGGCCCTGCATCGCTATGCCCGCGTCTGCCTGGTGAGCTCCCTCCACGACGGAATGAATCTTGTCGCCAAGGAATTTGTTTCCAGCCGCATCGACAACAAAGGCGTTCTCGTCTTAAGCGAATTTACCGGCGCTTCGCGCGAGCTGACAGATGCCATCCTCGTCAATCCCTACGATCGAGAAAGCATTTCGGACGGCATTTATGTGGCCCTGAAGCTCCCGGAAGACGAAGAACAGAAACGCATGGTAAAAATGCGGGAAATCGTGCAAAACAACAACATTTTCCGCTGGGCGGGAAAAATCATCTCCGAATTGCTGAAATTCGAATTCAAGGAATAAAATAGCTGCCATGAAGAACCTCTTTCGTGATTGGGACCGCATCCGGCAGCACATCCGTCAACATCCGCTTCTCATCTGCCTGGATTATGACGGGACATTAAGCCCAATCGCACCGACACCCCCGCAGGCCGTCCTGCCGACAAAAACAAAACAGGTCCTTCGAACTCTTGCCGCTGCCCCCGGAGTATTCCTGGCGGTCATCAGCGGCAGGGCAATCTCCGATCTCAAATCCATGGTCGGCCTAAAAAACATCGTCTATTCCGGAAACCACGGTTTTGAGGCAGAGGGGAGCGGCGTCAGGTTCAAAATCCGCATCCCGTCCGCCTACAACAAGATCATTGCCCGTCTGGAAAAAACACTCAAAAACAGATACAAAACAATAAGAGGAGTCATTGTTGAAAACAAAAAACCCTTCCTGGCCGTCCATTACCGCCTCGCAGAGAAAAATAACTTTCCGAGTATCCAGAGGATCTTCCGGGAGACCGTAAAAGAGGTGGCCGCAAAAAGTCTTATCCGCACAAAAACCGGCAAGATGATCCTGGAAATCCAGCCCCCCGTGGATTGGGACAAGGGCAAGATCGTCTTGTGGTTGCTGAAAAAAAGAGGGGGGGGTGGCGAAGGAAGAAACGTCTTGCCCCTCTACATCGGAGATGATATAACAGACGAAGACGCATTCCGCGCGCTGAAGAACAAGGGAATAACCGTTTTCGTCGGGGTGCCGGGGACGTCTTCGGCGCAATATTACCTCTCGAACACGAACAAGGTCCACAAATTCCTGGAACGCATCGCATTTTTGAAATCTCCCGAATAAAACATGACAGAGCCCATTAAAGCCAAGGAACCTTTTCGGTTTTTTACCAGGATGCACCTCTCAGAGCTTCTGGGTATCAGGGCCGCCAATTTGGGACAGCTCTTGGAATGCATCAAGGAAGTGCCGGGATCCTGCATCTACCACCACACCCACCGCTTCTTGCAACAACACCAATATCTCTCCCCGGAGCCGCCGAACGACTTCGCGTATTGGATCAGAGAAGTACTGGGAGAAGACGAACTGGGCGAAAGGCTGGCCAGTATTGATACCGTCCAGTATCAAACGATCCGTTCGTTGCGGGAAAAAATTATCGAAACCATCGAAAGCTATCTCAAGAACGACCCGAAAGCGAACCTTCGATTCGCCAGAGAAGACGAAGAATTCCACTTTATCAAATCCGTCAGCTTCATCGTCCCGACAAATTACACCGTTACCGACCTTGAGGAATTCGCAGATGCACTCCAGAAAGTCACCATCGACTCCATCTACTTCCATATTTTTGAAGCGCGCCTGAGGCTTGAAAAAGGCGCCAATGACTTCTCCAACTGGCTGGAAACTTCTCTGGAAGACAAAGAACTGGCCGCAAAAATCGCCCGGCTCGACCCTTACACATACACCCTGGATAATTTAAGAAAGACTGTCCTGAAGATCGTCAAAAAGAAACTGACGGCCCGATCATGATCCATATAGACGATTACGCCTCCATTGTCGGACAATCCACGATTGAAGACCTCAAGCTCCTGGCGGAACGCCTCAAGGGCAAAATCATCCAACACATCAACTCCACCTCCGTCGGAGGCGGCGTGGCGGAGATCCTCAACCGCATGGTACCGCTCTTAGGCGAGCTCGGCGTCGACTGCCGCTGGGATCTGATCAAAGGGGGCGCTCAATTCTTTGAGGTCACGAAAAAATTCCACAACGCGCTGCACGGCCATCCCGAAGAGATTACAGACCATGACCTTGAGATCTTCATGGAAACAACAGAGATCAACCTGGGACTCATGAACCTCTACGGCGATATCGTCTTTATCCATGACCCGCAACCCATCGGTCTCGTCAAAAAGAAAACGGACAAGAAATGGCTCTGGCGGTGCCACATCGATGTATCGCATCCCAACAAGAAAGTCTGGGATTTCCTCATGTCCTTTATTCCCTCATACGATTCTGCGGTCTTTTCGGCGCCGATATTTTCACAGCGCCTGCCGATCCGTCAATTCCTGATTTCGCCATCCATTGACCCGTTGAGCGACAAAAACAAGGAATTGCCGCAAGAAACGATCGATGCGGCGCTTGAAAAATACAGTATCGTCAAAGACAAGCCTATCATCACCCAAATCTCACGTTTTGACAGGCTCAAAGATCCCGTGGGCGTCATCGCCGCCTATCTGCAGGTCAAAAAATATATCGACTGCCAGCTGATCCTGGCGGGGGGGACGGCCACAGATGACCCAGAAGGTACTCAGGTGCTGGCCGAGGTTCAGGAAAAGGCGAAAAAAGACCCCGACATCCATGTCCTGCTTTTACCTCAAGACGACATCCTGGTCAACGCCCTGCAACGGGCCTCCGACGTCATTATCCAGAAATCCCTGAAAGAAGGATTCGGACTCACGGTTGCCGAAGCGCTCTGGAAAGCCAAGCCTGTTGTCGCCTCCCATGTGGGCGGCATCTCCCTGCAGGTCAAACACAAATATTCCGGCCTGCTGTGCCATTCCATCGAAGGCGCAGCCTTTGCGATCAAACAACTCCTCAATAGTCCCGAATATGCCAAAAAACTCGGAGAAAACGGCCGGGAGCACATTAAGAATAATTTCCTTTTGACGCGGCATCTCAGGGAATATATGCTCCTGTTCTTGTCGTTGTATCACCCGGAAGATATTGTTTATCTCTAATGTGCAAAAATTTTCGACGTGGAGAGTTACGTTCATCTCTATATATTTATTTCTTCTTGGGCACGGATACACTACCCCCATTCCTGCGACATGAACGATAGGGAAGGAAGAAATCATCCCGTAATCCTTCCTTCCGACAGAACTCCTCAGGCCATAGACGAAAACAAGTTGACCTCGTCCATAAAGTCCTTTATACTCCACTTTAGTTGCATAAAACATTCCCCCACCTGAAAGGGAGGTCGCCCCATGAAAAAGATTCTCCTGATTGTGGTTATCGTCCTCATCGCCCTGCCGGTCATTGCCGCCCTCAGGGACCAGGTCATCAAGAACACCGTTACCATAACCACAACTCAGATTACAGGCGCACCTGTATCCATTGACAGTTTCTCTCTGGGCGTCATCAGACAAACCGTCACCATCAAAGGTTTCAAGCTCTACAACCCGCCCGGATTCCCCAAAGAGCTCTTCGTCGATATGCCTACCATCCATGTTGCGTTTGTCCTCGGGGACATCCTCAAAAAGAATCTCCACTTCAAAGAGATCGAGATCGCACTTAAAGAACTCGTGATCGTCAAAGATAAGACGGGACACCTGAACGTCGACGCCCTCAAAGCCACCCAAGAGGCGCAAAAACAAAAAGAAACCGGAACGAGGGAGGAGACGGCCGGACAGATGCCTCTGCAAATCGATCTCCTAAAGCTCAGCATCGGAAAAATCATCTATAAAGACTATTCCACAGGCGGAGCGCCAAAGATCCAAGTCTATGATCTGGGTTACAAACAAAAAACGTATCGCAATATCACCAGTGCCCAACAGCTTGTGACGCTCATCCTCTCGGAAGCCATGAAAAATACGGCCATCAAGAGCGCCAAGATCTACGCCGCCAGCGCCATTTTAGGCGTCGGTTTTCTGCCGGCAGGCGTCGCCGTCACCCTGATGGGCAAAGACAGCGCTCAGGACAATTTCGATATTCCTTTCGAAAAAGTCTATGCAGTGGCTTTGGACACTGTTAAAACGCTCGGAGAAGTCAAATCAGAAGACAAGGCAAGCGGAACCATCAAGGCCCTCATCGACAAAAATGACGTGACCGTTAAGATCCAAGGCGTGACGGAAAAAACAACACAGATCGTGATTTTGGCCAGACGCCTGCTCTTGCCTCAACCCCAGGCTGCCGGAGGAATCCTACAAAACATCTCGGACAAGCTCAAATAGCGACAAACCCGCGACATGAGAATCTGGGA
Organism: uncultured Planctomycetia bacterium; assembly: GCA_964471325.1. Classification (GTDB taxonomy): domain Bacteria; phylum Omnitrophota; class Gorgyraeia; order Velamenicoccales; family Velamenicoccaceae; genus Velamenicoccus. The sequence goes on along the minus strand of CAYYFL010000006.1, from coordinate 81,618 downwards.
CCTCAACCCATGCCGACCCTGCCGTAACCATCTTCTTGGAGAACATCGGGAGCTTCATGCCGTCTGGTCCATCCTGACGCGCCATAAAAAAGGATACTCGCGGCACCCGGAAACCCTGCGCTGGAAAGGAAAGCTTCGGGCGCTCTTCCTCAGGCATAAGGCACTCGTCAAAGAAATGGACAAAAGACACTATGCCCACCGCAGCCCTCTGTCTCCGCGGTTGGCGACGGAAAGGAACAAACAGGATGTTTTGCTCGCTTCGTCTCATCAACAAATTCATATCCTCAGGCTCAAAAAATGTAACTATGACGTCTAGCGAAAAATAGGGGGAGACGTGGCAAAATCCAAGATGCATATTTTCAAGATCAAGAACCGTAAAGGATATGCTGCTATCTGCTGCGGCCATCTGACTGAAGGCAAGACGGCGGCCCAGGCTGTCGCACGTATGGAAAAGGCCCTGCGGCGACGAAAAAAGACCGCATAAACAGACAATGGCAGACGAAACGACAGAAATGTTCTCTACCATTGCCCGCCGCTATGACCTGCTCAACAGGATCCTGAGTTGGGGACTGGATGAGAAATGGCGCCGGCAAACGGCAGAAGCCGCATGCCCGCGCGACGGCAGCCGCATTCTCGACATCTGCACAGGTACCGCAGGCTTGGCCTTGAGTTTTTTTAACACACAACCCCGCTGTCGCATCACCGGCATCGATCTCTCTTCAGCCATGCTGGATCTCGGGAACGCGAAAATCAACGCCAATCGTGGACGGCCCGACATCTTCCTTGGCCGCGGCAACGCGCTGGATTTGCCGTTCGAAGACTCTTCTTTCGATATCACGGCCACAGCGTTCGGCTTCAGAAATATCCCGGATCGCAGCCGGGGACTCCGGGAAATGCGCCGCGTCACCAAAAAAGGAGGAAGGATCCTGATCCTGGAATTTTCCCCGCCGCAAAACAATCTTTTTTCAGCACCTGTCCGCTTCTACATTAGCCGCATCGTGCCACTCATCGGGGGCTGGATGAGCCGATCGGCCGAGGCTTATGCTTATCTAGCTTCTTCCATCATATCGTTCCTGTCCCCTCAACAGGTCTGCTCCATGATGAGGGAAGCGGCCCTGATCGAGGTCACGACACGATACTTAGGCGCCGGCGCGCATCTTTACGCCGCCGTAAAACCCTGACAACAATGTCCGCATGTCCCAAAGGTCTCATAGCCGTACCCGGAGGAAAAATCTGGTATAAAATCGCCGGAAAAAACAAAACAAGGGCACCGCTCGTGACACTTCACGGTGGTCCCGCCGCGCCTCATGATTATCTAGAACCCCTGGAGGCGCTGGCCGACGAACGGCCGGTCGTCTTCTACGACCAGCTGGGCTGCGGCCTCTCCGAAAAACCCAACGACCCGGCGCTCTGGACCATCGAGCGTTTTGTCGAAGAGCTTGCCGGGCTACGCCGAACGCTAAAACTTAAAAGGTTTCACCTCATGGGCGTCTCATGGGGAACGATGCTCGCCGTCGCTTACCTTGGGCTCAAACACCCAAAGGGCATCCTCAGCCTGACCCTTTCTGGACCCTATCTCAGCTCGTCCCTGTGGCACAAGGACCAGCGGCGCTACATCGAACAACTTCCGACGGAGATCAAAAACATCATTCTTAATGCCGAGAGGGATGCATCATTCGCTGCGCCGGAATACCAAAAGGCCATGATGGCCTATTACCAACGCCACGTCTGCCGTCTCCAGCCCTGGCCCGCATGTCTAAAGAAAGCCTTTAAAAAACTCAACATGGATATTTACGGCAGGATGTGGGGGCCGAGCGAATTCACGATCCGCGGGACCCTTAAAAATGCCGATTGCACGGCCATGCTCAAGGATATCCGCACTCCCGTCTTATTGACCTGCGGACGCTATGACGAGGCATCTGTCGAAACCACGAACTATTACCGCAGCCTCCTGCCGAACGGCCGCATGGTCATTTTTGAAGATGCGTCGCATATGCACTACCTCGAAAAAAAACATGACTACGTGGACCTGTTGCGGGCCTTTCTGCAGTCGACGGAAGAAAAGATCCCGCGCGCAGGCAAAGCGTCTTTTTTTCATCCACCAGCGTCGCCGCAACATAAGGAGGGACCATGCTGGCCATAGAAGCCTTGAAACTCGCTCTGGAGAAAGAAAATGGTTCCATCGCGCTCTATAAAAAGCTTGCCAACACTCATCCGGAGATCGCCGATCTTCTCTCGGATCTTCTTAATGAAGAATACAAACATAAAAAGAAGATCGAAGAAAAAATCGGCGAGCTGACGAAAGATTAACTCCGCCGCTGAACCTACTCACCAGAGGTATCAGACGGCATCACGCGCAGACACAAATACAAAGGAGTACTTGTTATGAGCGGACTCTTCGGCGTCGTTTCCAGTAACGATAATTGCAGCCAGGCCCTGTTTTACGGAACAGATTACCACTCCCATCTCGGGACGGAATTCGGAGGCATGGCTGTCCTGGGTGAGAAATTCCACCACAAAATCCATGCCATCAATCAAACGCAGTTCAAATCCAAATTCTTTGAAGATTACCATCAGATGAACGGCAAGAAGGGGATAGGCGCCATCAGCGACACGGACGAGCAGCCGATCTTTACGCATTCGCGTTTCGGTTCGTTCTTTATTGTGACGGCCGGCTTCATCGAGAACAAGGAAGACCTCGTGCAGGACCTCTTGGAGAAAGGGATATCCTTCAGCGAACCCAGCCGCACAGGGGTCAATACATCCGAACTTATCGCCAAGCTCATCACGACCGGCGACAACCTGATCCATGGCATCGAAAGCATGTTCGAAAAAATACGGGGATCCTGCTCGCTTCTGATCCTTCATGAGGACGGCATCTATGCCGCACGCGACCGCAAGGGATACACCCCCTTGGCGCTCGGAAAGAATGACGGCATGTGGGCGGTCACCAGCGAAACAACCGCTTTCACGAATCTGGGGTTTGAAACCGTCAAGTTCCTCGCCCCGGGAGAGATTATCTTATTGAACGAAAACAACGGCCTCGGCAGCCGCACGCCCGGACGCCCCAACCAGCAAATCTGCACGTTCCTGTGGATCTATACGGGATTTCCGGCATCCAGTTATGAAAACATCGGCGTGGAGCTCGTGCGCGAACGCTGCGGCCAGGCGCTGGCGCGACAGGACAAAGACATCGAAGCAGACGTCGTCTCAGGCGTGCCGGATTCGGGCGTCGGCCACGCCATCGGTTACGCCATGGAATCCAAGAAACCCTACCGCAGACCCCTTGTGAAATATACGGCCGGCTACGGCCGCAGTTACACGCCGCCATCGCAGGAAACGCGCGACCTTGTCGCCAAGATGAAACTCATTCCGATCCGCTCCATCATCGAAGGCAACCGCATGATCGTCTGCGAAGACTCCATCGTCCGAGGAACGCAACTGAAAAATTTCGCCATCCGCAAACTCTGGGATTGCGGCGCCAAAGAGGTCCATGTCCGGCCGGCCTGTCCGCCGCTGTTATTTCCATGCCGTTTTTGCCTCTCGACGCGCACCACACAGGAGCTGGTCGCCCGCCGCGCCATCCGGGCCATCGAAGGCCGCGATATCGAGGATATCTCAGAATATCTGGTGCCGCATTCCGAAAAATATGCCAAAATGGTGGAATGGATCGCCCGAGACCTAGAAGTGACGACCTTACGGTATCTGACCATCGACGACATGATCAAGGCCGTCGGCCTGGCGAAAGAAAAACTCTGCCTTTATTGTTGGACCGGCGAATATCCAGCTGAGGCGGCGACGCAGAAAAAAACAGCCGAAGCGGGCAAGGAAACGACAAAAAAACAAAAATAAATATTATTTGACAAAAACGGAAAGCTTGCTATAATAAATTCCGTAGTAAACAAAGATTAGAAGTCTTCAGGCCGCAAGGAGGAGAAATCTAACCTTGCGGTTTTTTATCTGTGTCATTATTACCCCGTTGGAGATCCCGCAAACAGGTAAAAGTGAACAGGATTTCTAACGGGGTTTACTATAATTTTAAGAAAAGGAGGTAACAAGCTATGGCAAAAGGAGTTGTGAAGTGGTTCAGTAACCAGAAGGGTTACGGATTCATCACCCCTGAGAACGGCAAGGATGTTTTCGTGCATCACACCGCGATCAAGGGCGAAGGTTACAAGTCTTTGGATGAAGGTCAGCAGGTCGAGTTCGACATCGAACAGGGCCCCAAGGGCGAGCAGGCGGTTAACGTCGTCAAGCTGTAATCTTTAACCACGCTTAAAGCCCGGCGTCCGCGTGATGCCGGGCTTTATTTCTTTTCCTTCACATCCTGTCCTGCCGTGCTTTTTCCTCAAAGGAGATTTCCCAAAATGACAAATCATTCAACGACAAACAAAAACCCCCAGGAGCCTGCTGCGGCCCCTGATAGTTTTTATGGATTAGGTATCGCCCCTGGCATCCTCGATATCCTCAAGCGCATCCATTTCGTTACCCCCACGCCTATCCAGCGAAAGGCGATCCCTTTAGCCATGGAAGGCAAAGATGTTGTCGGGATCGCGCAGACGGGAACAGGCAAAACCCATTCCTTCGCTATTCCCATGATCCAGCGCCTCAGTCAGACAAAAGGCATGGGCCTGATCCTGGCGCCTACCCGTGAACTCGCGATCCAGATCGATGAAGCCTTCGGCGTCCTTGCGCACCCCTTCAACATGAAAACAGCGTGCCTGATCGGAGGCGCGCCCATGGAACCCCAAACGGTAGCCCTGCATAAGAACCCGCGCATCGTCATCGCGACACCAGGCAGGCTTCTCGACCACATGAGGCAATGGCACATCATCCTCGACGATGTCACCATGCTCGTCCTCGACGAAGCCGACCGCATGCTGGACATGGGCTTCGCTCCCCAGATCAACATGATCCTGAAATATGTCCCCAAACAGAGGCAGACCATGCTCTTCTCCGCCACCATGCCCAAAGAAATCATGGAAATGGCAACGCACCACATGAAACTGCCCGTGAGCGTCGAGATCGCCGTCTCCGGGACCGTCGCGGAGCGCGTCACGCAGGAATTGTTCATCGTCAAAAAAGAAACCAAGATGAAGCTTCTAGACAAGCTATTGAGACAATACCGCGGCTCGGTGTTGTTATTCTCCCGTACCAAACATTATGCACACAAGATCACGCAATCCATCCGCGGGATGGGACACCGCGCAGCCGAGATCCATTCCGACCGTTCCCTCAACCAACGGCGCGAAGCCCTGGAAGGCTTCAAATCCGGAAGATACAGGATCCTGGTGGCGACGGATATTGCCGCCAGAGGCATCGACGTTTCGGGGATCGAGGTGGTCGTCAATTACGACCTGCCCGAAGACGCGGAAAACTATGTCCACCGCATCGGCCGCACAGCCAGGGCCGGACAAAAAGGGCATGCTATCTCCTTTGCCACGCCCGACCAGAGCCGGGATGTGCGGGATATCGAAAAACTGATACGGGCCACACTGCCTGTTTCACGGCATCCGGAGGTTCCCTCGGAAGAATTTATCCAGGAGTCACAGGCGACCAGGCACAAACCCCAAGGCAGGTCATCCGGCCGCCATCACCATGCCGGCAGACGGTTTTTCCGTCACCGCTGACCCCGCACCGCCCTTCGGACGATCCTCCAAGATCACCCCTTGACAAAGAGACATTTCTGATAAATAGTAAAAGCTGGAACGTCACCTCAAAAGGAGGGACCATGAAAGCTTTCCTGATAGGCCTGCTTTTTCTTTTTGTCCTCGGTTTCCTGCTATGTGCAGGCATCATCCTCTTTCCGTTTTTGATGCTTCTCGTTCTATTCTTAAGGATCCTCATTGTCCTCGCCCTGGTCATCTTCTCCATTTGGCTCCTGGGAAAAATCATCATCCTTTTCTTTGAAGAGCTTCGTGGCGGCAAGGCAGAAAAACGCGAGCAAAAGGGGGGAACCATGGCAGAAAAAGAGATCGGCGTCATCTCGCATTATTTCGGGAAGGTCTCCGTCGGCATCATCGCCCTGAACGATACCCTCAAAGCCGGAGAGACGATCCATATCAAAGGCGCGCACGATGATTTCATGCAAAAGGTGGAATCCATGCAGATCGAACATGCCGACGTCAAAGAGGCTAAAAAAGGCGATGCTGTCGGCATCAAAGTAGCACACCCTGTCCACGAACACGACAGGGTCTATAAGATTGCTGCCTAGATTTTCTTACAAACTTGTCCGCCTTCTGAAAAAAAATAGGTAAAAGACCTCTCTAGAAAGCACTAAAATGGAAAGCAAGCTCCCAAACTGGTTACTCATTTCCATAGGCGTAGTATCGTTTCTATCCCTTGGTTTTCTTCTGATCTGGCTAGCCTCTACGGGGACCATTAAATACGTAGAATCGCAAAAAGACATCACGCCCATCCACGCCCAGCAAAAAGAAGTGGGTTACAGGTCCTTGCTGGAAAAGAACAACGAAAAAATAAAAACCATCCAATTCCATGAAACCCTCCTGCAGGATCAAAAAGAAAAAGAGCTCAATCAGACGCGTTGGGACACAAAAGACCGGTTCCAATTGATGAGCACCCAAAAGGAACTTTCAGATATCTGACTGCTCCTGATTGATATTTCATCCTGTCCTTTCTGGCCATCCTTTTTTGCAGATACGGACTGAAAACGCCTATCTTATTACGTACCCTCGGCGCCCTAAGCAGTCGGCATCCACGCCAAAATGACCCAAAAAATATTTTCTGCAAAGGTAAACCTTCCGCCCCTGAAATCGTCTAATATATAAAATATCGTTGTTAAGGAAGCCTCATCAGAGAAGTCTGTTCTCTAACGGTCTACGCTGGCGGCGGTTTTAGACCACCGTCGACTTCAATCGGAGGCGGCTATCGCTTGAAAGCGGCGGCTTTCTCTAATGGGGCAAATAACAGGAGAAGAATTATGAGAAAAAGGGCGGGCATTCTGATCATCATGGCAGTGTTTTTCACGTGCGCTCCTGCGGCAAGGGCAGACTATATCGTCAATCTTGGTTTCACCAGCGCAGACAGACCTATCTACGGCAGGAAACATGGAAAAGACCGTCTTTTCTACACCAACTACGGTCGCTATCCTCACGGATATTATTACTGGCCTCCCAGGCCGTACAGCCGTGTTTATACGCAAACCGTCATCAAGACAATCGAAGTCCAGCCGAAACAAGCGATCTTTTCAAGCCAGGAGAAACTTGGGATTTCAGACATCATCGTTTTGAGTAAAGCCGGGATCAACGATGACGTCATCATTGACAAGATCGCCACAACGCGCGCCGTCTTCAAGCTCACGGCCGAAGAAGTCGGCACGCTGATCAAGGAAGGCGTCAGCAACCGCGTAATTAATTTTATGTTGAATACGGCCAAATAGGCGACGTTTTGAAAAAAGAGAGAAGGAGCATAAACGCAAACTTCTCCTTTATTATTAATTGCCTTGATATCCACACAAATGTGTGGTGTTCTTCAAGTGCCTGCCCCAACAGCATCCAGCACAAAGAATCACGATTCCTCCAGATACGCCTACGTTTCTCACAAAATATTCGATCTATTGCAAAATTCTCACCCTTTATAGAACCGTGTAAATATCGATGAATTCGATCTGGGCATCCGCAGTCTGGAGCCTATTTTCGGGCCGTCCATGGAACATGGAAAAACCATAAAAAAACGCATACATAAGGGAGGTTTTGGATCAACCTGTTTCATAGGTATCGGTATCGCGCCCACCTGGATCCTAGCCAAGCTGGGCACAAAAATCAAGAATCCGGACGGCCTGATTCTAACCAATAAAGACAATCTTGGCGCCCCGATTCAGGGTCTTTGTAGACAAAATTTCGGGATCGGTTCGGCCTTGAGAACCCATCTGGCCGGCCTTGGAATTGCAACCTGTGATCAGCTTAAAACCACGCCCGAAAACATGCTGGTTGCGAATTTCGGCCGGACCGTTGGGTGCTGGTTATACCAATCCTTGCGGACAGATGGAAATCCAGTCTGCAGAAAAGATGCAACCGACACAACTGAATCTCCAAAATCCATCGGTCATTCCTACACATTGTCAGCAGAAATATATGGGCGGAATATTGTCTTTTCATGGCTCAGAATGCTGTCAGAAATGGTCGCCCAGCGCGCCAGAAAAAGCAGGGGTCGAGGAAGAGCCGTCTGCCTATGGCTTAATTCCAGAAACGAGTCTTTTGTAAGACAAAAAACCTTCTCAAACAAAACAAGACGGCTGAGAAGTATTCGTGCGTTCTAGGGCCATTTTTGGCCAAAAGAAGGGCATTTTTAGGCCTGTCAGGGCCCTCGACGTCACCCTCTCCGGCCTCATTTTTGATGAAACTCCTCCCTTGCTGCCTGAACAAAAAAGAAGGGAGGCCCTCCTCACGGCCCAGAATAAAATCAACGCCAGATATGGCGACTGGACCGTCTTGCCGTCTGTTTTATCCGGAATTCACCCTGAGTAATAAAAAGTAGGGCTTTTGAAACGCATTTTAAGAGAATTAAGATCCGGTAAAACCAAACCTCTAAAATGACGTCTGGAATGCCATTTTTCATAACCTATTATAATCCTTCGGGCCTACGCCAATTTCTCAAATATGCTCAAGTTAACATAATATACATTATAGGAACTTGTAGATATTTGTTTTTATGGTAAAATAAAGATGTTTTTTAGAGCTTTTGCTGGAGGTTTTGCCAAACAAACATCCCCTTTTTATCCAAAATTTTTAAGCCAAAAATATACAGATAAAAATGACAAAATATAAATCGACAAAACGAAAAAAATCAAGCCAGATTATTGCAACCGGGCAGATAACCCTCAAAAAACACCAAGAGATTATAATCTCTTTAGGTCTCTACCGACCTTCCAAAAAATCGCTTATTTTTTCAATTTCTACCTCCTTCAAGCAATCTTTAAGAAAGAATTTGATAGCTTTCTTGTTCCATAAAAGAAACAAAAAATGCAACAAAAAACGGCCTTAAAAAGGCCGTTTTCCAACCGGTATCTCGATTATCCAAGACTACTCGATAGGCACTCCGGAAGAAGTATTGCCGACCCTGATAACTCCGGATTGATCCAGGAAAAACTCCCGGACACCCGTTACATTGAGGGTCTGGGGCGCGGCAACGACGGAATAGGTATTCGTGCCCCCTGTCCAGGCAAAACTGTAACCAGACTTGTTGCCGCTGGCAAGAACCACATCGATAAAAGGCGGCTCTGTCCCGCTCATTTCGCTTAGATTCCCTGGAAATCTTGCCGGCATCTGGGCCATCCTAAAAGCCTCTGCCGCTGACGTCAACGTCTTCAAAGAAGCCACAGCAGACGCCTCATTGGCATTGATCCTGGCCCTGACAAGATTAGGGATCGCGATGGCGGCCACCGTAACAATGATGGCGACAACAATCAGGATCTCAACCAACGTGAACCCTCTATGGTCAATTTTTCTCATCTCCATAGGCACATATTATACGAAATCGTCACCAAGAAGTAAATGCTTTCGGTAAGAAAAAGCCCCCTTTATTTTATTCCTCAGGGGGCTTTTTCTTGTCTAGTATTATCTTGTTTTTAGTCCAGCTTCTTAGGCTATTCAACCGGTTTGTACTTCTTGGGATTTTTGTCATTTTTACCAGACATGGATTTCGGACTCCCCTTTTTTGCAGGGCCTCCGGAATGATGCCGCTTATCGCGAACATCTTCTTTCCTGTCGCGCACGTCTTCATGCCTGTCGCGCCTATCTTCGCGCCGATCAATCCTGTCTTCTCTATGATCACGTTTGTCTTCACGACGATCCGCTACATCCTCCCGCCGGTCGCGGATATCTTCCATCTTATCTCTCTTCCAAGCCTCCGTGCCTTTAGGGGCATTGTGCCTGGCATCCCAGGCATCTTCCTTGCGATCACGAATGTCCTCCCTGCGGTCTCGGACATCCTCCTTGTGGTCGCGAATATCTTCCCTCCTGTCCCATCTGTCTTCCCGCCGGTCGCGAACATCCTCTCTTCTGTCCCTACGGTCTTCCCTCAAATCACGGGGACCCTCACGAAACTCTCTGGGAGGACGATGCCTATAGCCCCCTTCCGGTCCTTGTGGTCCTGGCGCCCCTTCTCCTGAAGACATCTGACCGCTTGGCGGTTGCTCCCCAACGGGCCCTCTTCTTGGGGGCCGATCCCCTCTTTCCTCGCGCGCCCCCTTAATGTCCTCATTCAATTCCTGGCGCGATGATTGCAAACCTTCCATATCTTGCTGACGTTGCTGGATATTCCCCTGATGAACTTCGTGAAGCTGCTGACGAAGCTGCTTGGCCGTCTCATAATCGCCGGACTGCATGGCCTGGTGGATTTGATCCCGCAGGTTTTTTTCTTCCTGCCTGGCAGCCTGGGCGTTCTCTTTGATTTCCACGCGCTGCTCTTGCATCCCCTGCTTATCAGAGCTGATTTCCTGCTTCCAATCCGTCCCAGAGTTAGAGGTCTCTTCATCTTCCTGCGCCATAGCCAAGGTACCCGTCAAACACAAGACACCTGCACTCATGCACAGCAAAATCAGTCTTTTTCTCATACCCCCTCCTTTTTTCGCCCGAACACCCAAAAATCCTTGCGCCTGTTTAGACGAACGTCTTGCAAAAAAGTTTACTTCCTTAAAAACAAGGACTAAATGAAGAAGCAAAACGCACAAAAATAGTTTACTCAATAAACAAACTTTTGTAAAAGGAATTTTATCCCGATCGCAGAAGACTCCGGGCTTACCCGCAGGATGCCCGCCGCTAAAGATCGGCAGGTCCCTGCCTGCCCTTCGGGCAAGGCCAGGGCCAAAGGCAGGCGCCTTGGGCGGAAATGCGGGCGATTGCTTCGTCGGGATGTCACAGAGTGGGCAAGCCCGTGGAAAGATATCTTACGAGTCGTGGGTCATCAAGGTGCTACGGACTCACCCAAAGGGCACAAGCCCATGGGTTTTCCATTGGTGCGCGGGGATCGCGGAAATCGGCCACCTGCAAAACAAGAGTGGAGATCTTAGCATTTCAGCTAAGATCTTCCAGAGGAAGGACGAATGCTTTGACACCCTCTTTTCTGATCTGCTTGCGCAATTCTTTGACACAGGCCAAGAGACGCGCGCTTTCCTTATCTTCGCAAACCACATAAAGGATGTTATTTCTCCCAGGCCAGATATCATTTCCCAGGTGAATCCCTGAAGCCTCTCCGCTGCCGAAAACACCGATAACCTTTGTATAATTTTTTAAAGAACACGCACGCAAAGCCTCCATCACCTCGGCGTCAATGGCTTCGTTATAACAGATCATGACCATCTTCATCCCGTTAGACATATCTCCACCACCTTTTCTCTCTTCGCAGGAATTTCCTTTTTCTGGCACTCCTGTAGCTCAATCTTCATATCATCCCATCAAAAACTTTGTCTAGCGGGATTCATGGTTTCGTCCCTCCATTCTTCTTGAGCCTATTCTCAAAAACGGCATACAGCGTAGGGACAAAAAGCATCGTAATAAACGTAGACACCAACAGCCCCCCAACCATAGTCACACCCAAAGGCTGCCAGCTCTCCGAACCCTCGCCTCTCGAAAGAGCCAATGGCAGGAGACCGACAAGAGTCGTGATTGTCGTCATCAGGACGGGCCGCAGCCTCTCTTTGCCGCCCCGGGTGATGGCCTGTTCCATCGACATCCCGCGGGCGCGCAGGATATTGATATAACTGATCAAAACGATGGCATTATTGACGACAATGCCCATCAACATAACAACGCCAAGAAAACTGATAACGTTCAATGTACTGTGGGTCGCCAAAAGACCGAGAATAACGCCCGTAAATGTAAAAGGCACCGCAAACATGATAATAAAAGGGTCCAGCAAAGATTCGAACTGGGCCGCCATAACCATATAGACAAGGATAATACCCAGGGCCAGAAGAAGGGCCAGATCCCTAAAAGCCTTGGTTTGCTCTTCCGCCTCCCCGCCGAAATTTATATAGATGCCGGCCGGCAGTACCATCTTGTCTATCTCCTTTTTGATATCCTCAATGACTTTCCCGGACGACCTATTAAAAGTATTACAGGAAACGCGCACCACTCTTTCGCGGTTCTGGCGCTCGATCTCTTCGGGACCAACGGTCTCCGAGATCGTCGCGATATTGCCCAGCCTTATCTGCTTGCCGGAATAAGGCGATGTGATGGCCAGATTCTCAACATCTTCAATCTTTCGGCGGTTGGACTCCTCCAGCCTGACATAGATATCATAAGTCTCGCCTTTTTCACGGTATTTTGTTGCCACCGAGCCTTCGATATAAGTCTTAACGCTGTCGGCGATCGTTTCCATATCAATCCCTAGGACCCCTATTTTTTCTCTGTCGACTTTGATGACCAGTTCAGGTCGCTTCAGCTCGCGCGAGATGGAGACATCGACAGCACCGGGGACCTTTTCCATGATATTCTTGAGTTGATTGGCAACGGCATCCGTGTCCCCAAAAGAATGGCCGATGATCTCAACCTGGATGCTCTTACCCCCCGTTCCCGTAATCAGCTGCCCCAGGGGATTGCCTGTCGTGATATCGACCTTCAAGACCCCGGGGATCTTGGCAATCTCCTTTCTGACGGTTTGGCCGACTTCCTTGACGGAACGTTTTCGCTCTGTTTTAGACACCAGCTTGACGCCGGCAGAAACAACATGGCTTCCAGCCGCCTGACCCGACATTCTGCCGGCACCGGCCATCTGGCCGCTCCTGACGAACAGATATCGCCTTTCCGGGACCTCTTTGACAAAAATATCCTCGATTCTTTTTGCCACCTTGTCAGACTCTTCAACCCGGGTCCCGATAGGAAGCTCAACTGTCACCCTGACGTCGCCGGAATCCTCCTCAGGAATAAACTCATTCCCCACGAAGGGTGCCAACAGAAGACTGCATGCAAACACAATGGAAAAACCGATCAGGGTAAATTTCCTATGCCTCAGACATCGCTCAAGAGCATGAGCATAGAAATTTTCCCATGAAGTAAAGATCTTTTCGGAAAAATCATAAAACTTCGTGAAGATGCCTTGTTTTTTCTGCGACGGAGGACTTACTCTTAACCATTTGGCGCAAAGCATCGGGCTGAAAGTAACGGCCGTAAAAAGAGACGCCAGGAGGGTTACGATAACGATAATCGCCAATTCACCAAACATGATACCGACAACACCCGAAATGAACAACATGGGCAAAAAGACAACAACGGTTGTCATCGTCGAGGCGGCAATCGCCAGGAACATCTCGTTGGCTCCGAAGATCGCCGCTTCCTGCGGCCTGTTTCCCTTTTCCAGGCGGCGATGAATATTATCGACAATGACGATGGCATTATCTACGACCATGCCGCTCGCAATGGCAACGGAAGAAAGGCTGATCGTGTTGATGGTCTTACCGCTTAGAAATAGATAGATAAAGGTGATCAGAAGAGAAAAAGGAATCGTCAAAGCGATGATCATGCTGGGAGTGGATTGCCTCAGGAAAAACCACACGACAAAAATAACCAAAACAATAGCCACCCAAACAGAAGACGTCAAGCTATTGACCGAATTGATGATATCTTCGGAAGTATCAAAAATGATCTGCATGTGCACATCGGAGGGCAGCGTCTTCTCGAGTTCCACGACCTTCTTCTTGACGCGTTCAGCCACCTCGACCGTGTTGGTACCTGTTTGTTTCTGCACCTGCATCAGAAGCCCGGGGTTCCGGTTGATGCGCACGATCATCGTGACTTCCTTGAAGCCGTCCTCAACGCGCGCGACGTCTTTCAAAAAAACGATCTTGCCGCCGCTCTTGCCCAGAATGACGGAATTGATCTCATCGGGAGTCGCAAATTCTCCCGGAAGACGCAGAAGATAATCCGTCAAGCCCATTTTGATATTGCCGACAGGCTGGGTGATATTTTCCTTATCAAGCGCATTTGTTATGTCCAGGATGGAAAAACCGTATCCTTCCAACCGCTCCCTGTCGATCCACACATTGACCTGTCTCTGAAGACCGCCAAAAAGATTGACCGTCCCGACGCCCGGCAGCTGTCTCAGGGCATCGCCTACCGAATTATCGATAAGGTCGTAAAGCTCAGGATAAGTCTGGTTGGCCGTGATGCCGAAAAAAACAATGGGAATATTGGCTGTGTTGAACTTATAGAGAAACGGATTGTCCATTTCATCGGGAATATCAGGCAAATAACGCTTGGCCTGTTCGATACGGTCGCGGATGTCGTTAGATGCCTCATCCAGGTTTGTCCCCCATTTAAACTTCAAAGAAATAACAGATGCTCCTTCCATGGAACGCGATGTGATCTTCTCCAGTCCGGGTGTCGTGGCCAGCTGGTTTTCCAGAGGTTCCGTCACCTTGATCTCGACATCCTGCGGGTTGGCGCCCGGATAAGCGGCGATAACGGAAATGATCGGCGGTTCAATCTCCGGCATGATATCAATGCCGATCCTCGTCAGACTGTAAAAAGCCAGGATGATGATGGCACTGAATATCATCAGATTGCTGACGGGTTTTCTGACTCCAAATTCAGGAAGACTCATTTCAGCTCCTCGGTCTCGACAGAAACGCCGTCATGCAACCTCTGCTGCCCCATCACCACCACGACATCGCCGCTCTTGACGCCTTCTGTAATCTCCACTAATTCTCCGTAGCGGATGCCCGCCTTGACGGTCCTCATCGAAGCCTTATGATCCTCAACGGCATAAACATAAAGGTTGTCCCCTTTTCCCATCAGGGCCTCTTTAAGAACGACCGGGACATTCTTGTGCTCTTCAATGATAAGCCCGACATCGGCAAACATTCCGGATTTCAGACGCCCCTCCTTATTGTCAATGGTGATTTCAATGGGCGCGCTGCGGGTCTCTAAGTCCACCACCGGGCTGATCAGCGTCACCTTGCCGATAAAGACTGCATCCGGATAGGCGTCGACCGTGATCCTTGCCTCCTGCCCAAGAGCAACAAAGGGCAGATATTTTTCAGGGATATCCAGGTCAATCTCCATCTTTTCCATGTTAACGACAAAAGCTATCTGCGTTGTCGGCTCGACATTGGCGCCGATATCGACATTGATCCTGCCGACGACCCCCGTCAAAGGACTCTCGACGGGCGCCTTTTCAAACGTAAAACCAACCTCATCTCTGTCGATATATGCAATCACATCTCCTCTATTAACGGGACTGCCTTCCTCTTTGACTTTCTCTATGATTTTCCCGCTGACCTTGGGGTAAACGCCAGCCTCGTCTTTCGCTTTGATATTACCTACATAATCAAGGGTCTTCTCTAGGTCTTTTGTCTCTACCTTCATCACCTTGACCGGAATGACCTCTTTTTCTTTGACGGCTTCCGCATTTTTAGACCCGCAGCCGGCGATAGCAAAAAGGCCTATTGCCATACATACACACAAAACTCCATGGATATCACGCATCTTGTTCATTTTGCTCCTTCTAACTTCACATTATTGTTCATCAAAGTCAAACCTTCGCTCCTATCCAGATCGATCAGAGCAATGTTATAGTCGATCAGGCTCTTAAGATAATCGAGATCGGCCCTGGCATATTTATCCTGATAATCAAGCATATCATGCGTGGAGATCTGGCCTGCGGCATACCTCTCCCTCTGTGCCTCATAGTTCTTCCACTGAGACTCTTTCGCCAATTGAGACGCCTCCACCTGCTGTATGGCCAAGTCAACCCCTCTGACTTTATCCCTGACGTCCAGAATAATACCTTGCTCCAGCCTCTTGAGTTCCATCAGTCCCTGGGCCTTTTCCAGAATGGACTTATTATAATCCGCCCGTTCCCCGCCGCCCCATGGGAGACTCAAAGAAACCCCGACGCTCCAATCTTTATAATCCGAACTGATATTCGACAGACTGTCAGGATAGTCCGTCCCAAGGCCGTTCAGCCCGAAGCTGCCGATCAGATCAACAGTAGGAAACAAGGCATTTTTAGTCACCTTGATCCTGATGTCCTTGTTTTTCAACTCGATTTGCTTAGCCTCATAGTCGGGCCTGTTTTTGAAGGCAGCTACAAGGCTGTCGACGAGGTCGACTTCCTGGTCGTCGAACAGCGGTTCATCCGTCAACGCAACAGCCGCATTCCACATCCGGGAATCATCTACGATATTTGTAACGTATTTCAACTCGTCCTCGGCTTTTTTCAGTTCCGTCTCAGCCAGGATCAAAGACCTGCGTCTCGTCAAGACGGCCGTCTCTGTCTCAAGAAGGTCTACGGAACTTACAAGGCCTTTTTCGTACCGAAGCTTGTTGATCCTCAATAGGTCCAACGCCATCTGCACGAAATTGTCCGCGATCTTATAGGCCTCGCGATAATAAAAATAATTATAATAAGCCGTCTTGGTCTTTGTGATGATGTCCATGGCGATGCTCTTCAGGTTCTGCTCAGAGACTTTCTCGTCATTGGCGGCGATCGAAATATCTGCCTTGTTGACCGCGATGCCGAACCCTCTGAGCAAAGGCTGGGTGATCGTCACTTTCGGCTCTGTGGTATAAGAAGGATTTATTGTCTGAAACGATGAGTTGCTGGAATCCCTGCTATTTAAAAAATCAAGGCTGTACTCGGTGCCGGTGATCAATTTCCCGGAGACGTTAAGATCAAGATTCAGCTCCCTGGACACAGAGACCCCGGCGCCCAAAAGCGTGCTCGCCGCCTGTTCCGTAGTATCTGTCAGCATATAATCAAGATTCAGGGTCGGCTCAAACTCTGCCCAGGCGATACGGACATCATCGGCCTTGATTTTCGGGTTGACGCTGGCGATCTTAATCTCGGAATTATTTTTCAAAGCCAAGAGAATACAGTCATAGACGCTCAACGTCAACGCCTTCTTTTGCTTGGCTGTTTTGATGAACTCTTCCTTATCTGGAACTGCGGGCTTTTGTTGCTCCTGTTTCTCTGCAGCCAGACAAGACAGGACCCCCCAAAAGAAGAACAATAAAAAGAGGGCGGCTGATTTATGGTTTCTCATAAATGACATCTCGTATCTTCCTTAAAATCTTCAAGTAGGTCTGCCTCTCTTCTTCGCTGATCTTGCCAAAGATATGCTTGACCATCTTTTCCCTTTTGCGGCTAAGCTGTAAAAAAAGCCTGCGGCCTTTGGGCGTCAAATGGATGCGGACCACCCGACGGTCGTTCTGATCATACAATCTGTCCAGTATCTTCGTGCCGTGCAGCCGGTCGATCAATCCCGTGGCTGCCGGCAACGTGATCCCCATCTCCAGCGCAATCTCCGTCATCTTCATGGCACCCTTGCGCTTCAGCATCTCCATGACAAGATACTGGGAGATAGTGATCTCTCCGCTGGTCACCTCATCGGCATGGCGTTTCAGGATCCCCCTCATGATCGTCGGCATCAGCTGACTCATCTGCCGGGTGAATTCCCTTAAGGATTCTTGGGTCATATTTAACCTCTCTAATAGTTAATTAAATTAACTATTTCTAAAGTTAAGTATATGCCTATATTTCCTAATTGTCAAGAGAATTTGTGAGTTTCAGGGAAGGTGGTAGTATTTCTGGAGAGCCGACCTTAAGTCGTCATCCCCTGTCAGGAAGGCCTTGATGCGTTCAACCCCCAAATAGCTGCGGATCTCATCAATCACCTGGGAATCCAGGGGATCCGCCATGGCGACATACATCGTTCCGCCGGTCTCTTTAACCGGCAGGCAACGGCAAGAAGCCGCCAAATGGCCGGGCAGCCGATTGACAATGAATGGATCGATGGCAAGTTCCTTTAAACTTAAATAAGGGACGCCTATTTGGAGAGACAGGATAGAAAATATCTTTTCTTCGCTGGCCATTCCCAGCCGGACAAGGATCGTGCACAGAAAATCGCGGTTTTTCTTTTGTTCATCTAAACCCCTTTGCAGGTCTCCTTCTGTAATGACGCCGTCTTTAACCAATAATGCACCGATGTAACGGTCGTTATTCTGGATCGCACTCACTTAAGCTCCCCCCTTTTGTACAAGGTTACGGCTGCCTTAACGATGTGGGGATGAAACTGGGAACCGCTGCAACGCTCAAGTTCCGCGATCGCATAATCCCGCGTAAAAGCTTTACGATAGGGCCTGTCTGTTGTCATCGCATCAAAAGAATCCGCCACGGAAATAATGCGGGCAATATAAGGAATAACCTCGCCGCCCAAACCTTCCGGATACCCCCTGCCGTCATGGCGCTCATGATGATGTTTGATGCCCAGAATCACTCCATCCAGATTCTTGATGGGGCCCAAGATCGTCGCGCCGATGAGGGAATGTTCATTGATCTTTTTGCGCTCTTCTTCCGTCAAGGGACCGTTCTTGTTCAAGATAGACTCGGGCACGCCGATTTTACCGATATCATGAAGCATGCTGGCGATATGAAGTTCCTCGAAGAATTTATCGTCGCTCCTTCCATTCGCATCGGCCGCAATCAGCTTGGCGATCGCCAGACTATATTCCGTCACCCGGCTGGTATGCCCGCGCGTATAATGGTCTTTGGCGTCGATCGCCGCCGCCAACGCCATCGTCGTCTCAAAAAACAGACGCTTATTGCGCTCGATCTCCAGCTGCAAATCCTCGAAAAGGAAGGCATTGCGCAGGGCCATGGCCACGTCGTTGGCCAAGGCGATAAAAAAATCAATTTCCTCGTCCTTGAAACATTTTTTGCTGACCTTCTCTCCCAGCATCAGGACGCCCAGAAGATCATTCTGGAAATAACATGGCACACTCACAACGGCATCGAAACTCTTCATTTGAAATTTTATGGCGATCAGAAGCTTTTCCGTTTCCGGATCATTATGGAAAAGCTCTTTTTTCTGCAGGAGATAATTGACGCGGCCAAGGATCAAAGCGCCGTCTTCAAAAAAACTGCGGTATGCTTCTTTGTGGCGGAAAAAGCGGATGATCGGTGCATCGGAATCCAGGCGGATAAAGCCCGCCGGCAATTTTGCACCAACCTGGCCGCGGGTGATGGTAACGATATAACTGTTGCGGGTTTTTTCATAAAGGAGGGTGCCTGCGTGTTCGATCTTAACTTTGCGCACAATCGTCCGCAGGATCATGCGGATGAGGGTATGCGGCTTATGGACAAGGATCATGTTCCTCGCCGCTTCTTCCAGTTCTTTTTTATAATTGACCCTCATAGGCAACCAAGCTGTTAAGCGTGAGCGGATTTTCTTCAAAACCTCTTTCTATAATATAACCTAAAAATATGCTGAGTGTCCAGTACCGCGAGCGAACCGCCGAAAGGATCATAAGTAGACGATCCTAGCGGCGTGATGCCGCCGACACCGTAATCGAAGATCAATTCCGCACCTTTTTCCATCTTATAGCGCGTCTCAAGGAAAAAATTGTTGTGCCACTCGAAGATCCTCTCCCCTGTCGCATTCAGCATCAGCATATCGATCCACCGGGAATAGACATACTTGAACAAAAACGACAGCTTGGCCGTAGGGACGTAGGCGATCTCCAGGCCGTAATGGTTCATGTTGTCGTCGATCTGGCCGGCTTCTTTGAACTGGTTCATGGCAAGATCAAGATAGAATTCCAGCTGGGGAGTAGGCTGGAAGCTGAAGCCGAATTTATAAATATCAAAATAGTCATAGGGAGGCAGAGGAAAATACTGTTGGCTGTAAAGGAAGGGGATGGCCTCACGGTAAACCTTTCCGTTCTCGACATAGGTCGTATAGCTGGAATCATTGAACAAGCCCCGGGGATAATTGTCTGTGGCCACCGTCGAATCGTTGGTATGCTCATATACCGTATTCACGGCAACCATTTCATTCACTTGGTACTCCAGGCCTACGGAGACGGTTCCAAGGGAGGGATCCTGTCCGCCGACGATCGAAGAATTCACCACATACGCATCCAGGTCTTCGTTATAAATGAATGGGTCTACGCCCGCCGTCGTCTTGTGCAGATTGTGACGGATGCCAAGGAATTTTGTCATTAATTTATCCGTCACAGGATATTCCATCTGGAGACGCGCGACGTTCTCGATGAACCTGCCCGTCTGGGAATTATGCACATTACGGACATCAAAGAGACCCTTGAGATAATGCTCGAATATTTTCTTTTCCCCCTCCAGCCGCCAACTGACGACGGAACGGCCGCTGTCGATGCCGTCGCCGATAGCAAAGGCCTCGATATCCTCGAACTTCATAGGCTTGGTCAGACCCGTGTAAATGTACAACGGGTGCTTGCGGAAAGAAATATGACGGGACCAGTATTCATCATCCCTCGTCTGGCTGTAATTGGACAGGGTTGCAGCAAACCCCTGGGCCATGCGGACGGCACGCCACCGGCTCTTCAAAAACCAGGTCTCATCCTGGCTGCGCCTGATCGCGCCGTAATCCTGCTCATAAAGATCTTCGGAGGGCCATCTATTGACCATGGAAACAAAATAAGCCTGGCCGCTTTTATGGGTTTCATAAATATCGTCGGAAAGGTCGTAAGAAGATTCCGAGGTCGCCGCCTGAATCAGAAACTTGGTGCCGACGATCGGTTCCATCTTGCCGTCCAAGGAAAAGACATTGTTCAGGCCGTCTAAATTACTCTCATTAAAGCCGTAATGTCCGGCATGCGTAAAACCGATGCCAACGTTATACAGAAGATCATACGTCATCCTTGTTGCCGTCGCATAGGTCTCGAACTGGTCATAATCCGCCCAGAGGTTCTTGGGACTGGCAATGGTGGACCTTAGTTTAAAATCGATGCCGTCATAGGCCAGTGTTCCGCCTCTCAAAGCCGTGAGGCGAACGCCGTCGCTGTCGCGGGTGTAAAATGCCAGAGAATCGTCCCATTGGCCTTTTGTAAAATCAACGGGCGTGGCGCCGGCATTCAACTGTCCCGGTTTCCAATCCGCCAACCAAGGACTCTCCTCCCACCATGTATGATGATTGGAAACATTCAGGGGATCGTCGCTTGTCAACGCCTGATCCTGGAAGCCCATAGGGAAAAACCGAAAACTCAAGGGTTCTTCCTTATAATCCAGCCAGAATTCCCTGATGGGCATAAAAGTCCGATCGATCTTCTGGGATGGAATGGTAAACGTATTTTTGAAGGTAGAGGTAACGGTCGTTGGGGACGTCATTCCGTCAATCACCTTGATTTCCGGCAGGGCCAGGCCGTCGCCATTCCTCAACGTGTTGTAGATTTCATTGATGGTCTTGCTGGTATTCGACCAGTATTTCAATTCCACCTCGACGGCATCACCGCCTGCGCCGGTGACCGTGAACTTGTCGGACTTCCCCGT
Organism: uncultured Planctomycetia bacterium; assembly: GCA_964471325.1. Taxonomy (GTDB): domain Bacteria; phylum Omnitrophota; class Gorgyraeia; order Velamenicoccales; family Velamenicoccaceae; genus Velamenicoccus. The sequence goes on along the minus strand of CAYYFL010000006.1, from coordinate 60,354 downwards.
AAAACTCCATGGATCAATCGTCAGGTTGGTGTGGGCCGTCAACGAACCATCTGAAACTGACTGAGGTTTGGTGTCGATGATAAAACGAAGGCGATCGTAGATGGCGGGGTCGAACGTGTTATAACGCGTATCGCTGAAAAGAATCCTGTAGTTACGCTCATTCAAATCGGCATTGGCTTCTTTCCAAATGAACTCATCCGGCGAACGTACCCCCATGGCCGCCTGATATTCACCTGAAATAGTCGCATAGTCCGAAACCCGCTGCCCCGAAAAGCCCTCTTCGCCGGCATGCTGCGCCCCTCGGCCAGATGGCGCCGCCTCGGATCCCGGCTTTCTTGAGAACTCCGCTAATTGACGGTTGACGATCTCTTCGCGGCTCGCCTGGACCCGCTTTTGGGATGCCACGCCCTCCTGCGCATCCAGCATTTCGGCAATGACGGCGCTACGCGGCGAACTCACCGCTTCATTTGTCGCATTTATTTTAGAGATATAATATTGGGCATCGGCATTCTCCGGATCGACAAGAAGCGCCTTGTTGAATTCGTGCAGAGCTTCCTGATAACAGCCCATGTTATAATACGTCATGGCTGTCTCTACGAGATACTGGGAAGTCGGAGAAAAGGCAAAGGCGGCCTGGGGCGGGATGATGATCGCAGCAACAATCAACAATGACAACGTTCTCTTGAGCATCAACATAGATGTTTAAGGATCAATAACGATTCTCTGCAATACCTGCTTTTCAAGCTCATCGAGCATCAAAGGCTTATGGACGCAAGCCAAGACGTTGAATTCAGCCAGACGATCCAATATCTTTTGCTCCTCGACACCCGTCACCATGATCACTTTTGTCTGCTTCCCAGCTTCCCTCATCCTGCGCAATGTCTCAATGCCGTCGATACCCCCCATCCGAATATCCAAAAGCATCAGGTCGGGATCCAGGTTTTTAAGAAGGCTCAGGGCTTCTTCACCGCTCTCGGCTGTCACAACGTCAATCTTGCGCCTTCTGAAATAACTCTTGAGGTATTCCCTGACATCTTCTTCGTCATCAACAACCATCAACTTGGGCATAATACTTGCTCCTAAATGAAAGTCTAAGAAAATAAATTATACAAACATATGTGAGGTAAGTCAATAAAAATCAGAGGGTTATACTCTTGAAAAAACTAAGGTGAGCTTTTTAAAACTTTTGAAAAAGTTCCTCCCGTCAATCGATCGAGAAGTGCAGAAACTTCTTCAAGCCTGATTTGTCTTTTAGAAATGTCTTCCGGACTTAAAAGACCGTCGGAAATCTCCATCTGGAGTCTTTTCCGTTCATAATATAACTGTGTCGCTTCAGCAAGCACATCATTCCTTAGTTGTACCATTAAACGTGAACGCACATCGATGCTTGTCTGGTCGGATGAATATATCAAATCACCCAGTTCCCAGGACAGATTCACCTGCCAATCATTTGGACCAACGGCAAAGATCCCATTATAGGATCCATAGACATTATTGCCATATCCAAACGACAAATCCGGTAGAAACGCTTTAACTCTGGCCTCTTTATGCCAAGAGGCAATTTTGTCATTGCTGACATCGCAATATCGTATAACCATTTGCTGGACTTCCTGGATAGTTGGTTCGTGTTCAGAATCTTGCCTGGTATCTTTGTTCATAGAAATCCTGGTTTTGCCATCGTCATTGTTCACTTCAAAAGCATAAATCCCCATAGACGTTGCGACAAAAATCTTTTCATTAATCAAAACCAGACCATGGCAAGCATTTAATGGGGCGATCACAGACCAACCATCCCCATCCATTCGAAACACTCCATTTTTTGTCACAGCGTACAGCACCCCTCGAGATACAGACAGAATCAAATCAAGAATACCTTTTGAATCTAATCCTGTCAAAGGCAGCGGCTCCCAAGTTTCTCCTTCATCCCCACTCCGGAATCCTCCAAGCGATGTTGCCAGATAGATCGTGGACGGCGCCCCCTTCTCCCCCCTGACCGCATAAATACGATTTGGCACATCTTCCTCGGCGTTTTCTTCCTCATCTTCAGCCGCTTCTTCACGACTCGAACCCGTACTCAAAGAAAAAACTTTTTCCCATGTTTTTGCTTTGTCTCTCGATCGATAGAGCCCGTCGGATGCCGCGACATAAAGAACCGTTCCTGCGGCATACACATAATCAATCGTCTTATTTCCCAAGACAGCAATGCTTTTTGTCCATCTTTTTCCCTTCCTGGGTCTCATGAAGAGACCTCCTTTTGTGGCGATATAAATGTTCTGGCCGGCGTCAACTGCTACACCATAACATTCATTTTCAGCATCCTGGTCGCTGGAATATATCTTGCGGGTTAAGAGAGAAGAAGGATCTATTCCATATACCCCTTTCGAAGTAGCGGCATATCCAAAAGGTACATATGAAGAAAATTCTATGCGGTTGACACGAACATCGGCAACATCCTCCAATACAATCTTTTGCCATGCTCCGTTTTTCGAAAGTTCCTTCCTAAAAATACCTCCATCGGTCCCGACCCAAATAACCTGACCTCCCGTTTCATCCGAGCTAATCGACAAAGGTTTGCGTCCCTCAAAACCCCCTGAATCAAGACGCTCAAAATCGCCGGCGTAGACATAACAATACCCCCAAAATCCCATCATGATTAAAAATACGCCGGCAAAGCCCAGCTCTTTTATCAAAACCCTACCCTTTGTCATCGACATTCTCTCTTTTTAAAAAACGAATCTTCATTCTCAACTCATCAAGCTCGTCAACTATCTTTTCGAACTCCTTATAATCCCTCTCAGAAACAGCCAAACTAAAATGTTTTTTAAGCTTCTCCCTGAGTACGTTTCGTCTGTTTTGAAGCCTTCGCAATATCATTGCCTTATCTGTTTGCATCGCCGCATCCTCCTCAATCGCGTACCAGACGGAATAAGACTCTCCGTCTCATAACATTACAGAAATCCATCTGCTGCAGGTTAATTCCAGACACTTAAAGAGACCCCACCAATCTCTCTTAGTCATCCACTCGTCTTTACTCCATACGCCTCCAAAACCACAGACATCACTTTGTCTTTTGCTTCCGGCGTCATCGTCCTGACTGTTTCATACCATTTATTATCTTTACCCTTTTGCCGTGGCATAGAAACAAACAGACCATTTCTGCCATCCAATACCTGCAGCCCCTTAACAAGAATTGCGCCGCCGATTTCGATATCCGCAAATGCCTTGATATTCCTGATTTGCGGATCCAAGCGATGGATCCTATTGACTTTGATTTCAAGAGACATACTCCTCCCTCCCTGTTAATACAACTATTTTAAAGCGTTTATCTCTCTATTATTCCAGTGCCCACATAATGATCCTTACGTAACCAGACGTCGGATTCCAGGCATTACCATTTTTGTCTCTGACGCTGCCTAAATGATCGGGATCGGTCCGTATGGTTACAGTCGTTGGCGTCATCTCGGCGATAAAAACGCCGCCGCCATACTGCTGGTTCTGTCCCAGCCCCCAAGCAAACCTGCCGGAGCCATCGCTATTTTCAGCAAGATAACCGACGACGATACATTTCGTTGTCCCCAGGTTATGCGTCTTCAGATAAGCTGCGCTACGTACGACCGCGAACCAACCGCTATCAAATGTCTTCAAAGCCGTGGCAGGCAGTTTCGCATTGCCGTCGAGCTTTACCGCTTTATTGGCCGTCGGTACTGTCGTAATATCGCCGGAAAGCACAAAATCACCCAAGCCTTTGCCCAAGAACCTAACAGAATCATCGGCGATCTCCGACCGTATGGCATAACCAGAGCTTGTAACTTGTTGTCTGGGAACCATAACCTCATTACCAACTTTGATCTCAAGGTAATACGGTCTATCAAAGGCAATATTCAAGCCAGAAACAGATCCCAGAACCACATTGAACAGTCCCTTGTCCACGACAACTCCGGCATGCGTCTCCTGCCACAATAGGTTTCCAGCTGTTTGCGCATCATAAATCTTGAAAGTAACATCGTAGGCGCCCGTTAAAGGGATCCCGCTTGAATCCGTCAAGCGCCCTTGGTAGTTAATCGCTCGTGGAATCGCCGCCGACACTTCCGATATCCACAGAAAACTCAAAATAAAAAATATGCCCCATCGTTTTGCACTTTGCCAACTTTTCATAATCCCTCCTTTTGTTTCACTTTATAAATTTTATATTCCAATTATGAAACATCTGAACCAAAAAAATTATTTACACTGCGCGATAACAACAATCTGTCTTCCCCACCATTTTTTTGTGATAAGGCTGATGGGCGCCCACGACGGATCTTCGCACCAGATATCCACGTTAAAATCTTTAAGCATCGCCCTAATCTTGCGCGGCGTGGAAACATTCACATGCAAGGCTTTACCGGCCTCTCCTCTTCCAACCACCCTGACTTTTAATGCATTCTTTAGGAATTCTCCGACACTTTTGGGCCGATACTTACCCCTCATGACCCGGAATGTCCATTTTAAAAATCGGAATGGAAGATCCAGCGCCATTTTAAGCGGCTGAAGGTATTTTTCATAATACAGATTCGGAGTCGTAATGATGATCTTCCCGTTCTCTTTGAGGATCTTCTTAAATTTATCACACGTCCGCTCCAGCTGATCGTCGTTCATATGTTCGAAAACATCGAGCATAAAAATCAGATCATAGCGGTGGGAAAAATTATGGTCGGCGGCATCACCTATCTCGGCCTTGGCAAAAGACCTCATCTCAACGGGCAGCATCTGGATCGTTTGCCTGGCGATATCAATAGCCGCCCTGCTATAATCCAACCCCAAGACATGAGCGCCTCTTTTCGCGCAATAATATAACAATTCTCCTCTCCCGCAACCGACATCCAGGATTTCATCGCCTTCTCGAGGACAAGCAATCTCCAAAACATGTTTATATTTCGGATGAATAGCAGCATCCAACCCGCGTGCGTATTCATGGCATCCTTCGTTATCATGATAATAATAAGCCGCATCGTAGAGATTTGGGTCGACGATTTTCCGATCGCTCATATGGCCTTCTTTTGCGTTGCCTTAAGCACGCCGCGGCGCCTTCACGCCGGATTTCTTCTTTTCGTGAAACCAGTAATAGATACCGAAGATGCGAACGATGAACCACTCTTCATATCTAGACCTGTAAAACCAAAAAGGCGAGAACAGGCTAAACTTCGATTCCATCCCAACGGATATGCGATACAAGCTAAAAACCCTCCGACAATGCTATGCCTATGGTCTTAAATAGTGTCTTGAGGCGGTCTTGATAGGTATGCCGGCCATTAACGAGATCAAAGCCACTCTTTGCAATCTCCATCCGCTGTTGCGGGCGTGCCAGATAAAAGTCAATCTTTTGCCTCATTTCACCGAGAATATCGTCAAACATAACCAGATGTTTGTCTTCTTCAAAGATCTCGCCGATGCCGTTTTCTTTCACTCGATGCGTCAAAAGCATGGCCCCCGCCCCCATGGCCTCGAAGAACCGGGCGTTGATATCATTATGGATAGGATAATTGACGACAATTTTGGCTTTGGAGTAAAAATCGTACAATTGCTCGCGTTCGGCGCGACCGATGTAAGAATTGGAATAATAATGCCTGAGCGTCTCGATAACAACTTTTCGCAGACTGTATTTTCCTTCCGTGCCGATGAAACAGATATCATAGAGACGTTGCTCATCTCCCAGAAAAACCTGCCCAGGTTTCAGCGCATCGGCAGCCCACGGCAGCCAATAGGCTGTAACTCCGGCATCTCTTTTCAACCGCTGGATATCGTCTTTTTGCGCCAGGAAAAGCGCATCGTAATCTCTGGCCTGTCTTCTGATTTTCTTATAAGGTTTTCTGAGGTGGGTGTCGGAGATCCACCAAGCGGCCGGACGCAAGTGCCGAGGCATCACAACCGTATAATCTCCGTCGTCAAAGCGGATGTAAAAATCAAAACCCCCTTTGACCGACTGGATCTCCTGCATATCAAATTGACACAGCTCAAAAAGCGGATCGCGCCGCAGGGCCTCCATGCAGCGCTCCCCCATTGCAACCCGGGAATTCCGCTGGAAAACCAAAGCCAAGCGTTTCTTACTTTTTAATGGAATCCGATTATCCAAGATCGTTATGCCTTAGCCTGCTGTTGTTTCTTCTTGCGTTTGCGGCTTTTCTTGCCCTGCGTAACCCAAAATCCATGCCACCATCCGTAAAGATCATACAAGGTCTTGCGGCCCTCTTCGCCGGTATAAACCCACGGCTTCCAATTCTTGCTCCATTCGAGGATTTGTTCTTTCGTATATTTTGTATCGACGAGTCGAACCTTCGACTCCCGGAATTTGCGGCTGCAGCTCTTTTGTAATTTGGCGTAATTTGATACGGAAACCAATTCATCCCCTTTCTGGTTATTGAAAGACGGCAGAGGCAGGGCGGCGCTGCACCGAAAGCAATACCTGTTGATCTGATCCTCAAAATCCTTCACCGACCTCTTCCACCAGCCTTTTTCCAGAGGGTACCCGCCCGGTCCGTCGAAAAGCATATCCATGGCCGCGGCAACTTCACAAAAAAACCCGCCTTTCGGGTTGATCGAAGGCGACCATTTTTCCTGTATCCAGCATTTATCAATCAAGGAACGCATGAAAATCCGATCATCCAATACATCCTCCATCGCAATCAAAAGAGGCTGGTGTTTCTGGGTATCATCTTCATGATCATTATAATAAATATTCTCAGAAAACGTCTTGCGGATGATATCCCGATACTCTTTCCATTTGTAGCCGGAAGTCCACAAGAAACGCTTCTCCAGAGGCATCTTCTTGCGCAGAATTTTGCAAATCTCTTTGAACTTTGGATGGATCGTAGGCTCGCCTCCCATCACGCCCACGCCACCCGGGTAGCCTTCTAATGAATCAACAGCCTTCTCGAACATCGCCAAATCCATATAATAGGGCTTAACATGATGACCGACAAAACGCGTGCAATGCAAACATTGGTGTATACAGGCATTCGTGATCTCGATCTGGATCAGCCACGTATCTTGGATCGCTTTCATCGTTACCCCCGACTCAGCATAAATCTGTGTTTTCCTTTGCAGCCGGGATTCTTCCGGCGGCATTTGGCACCTCAAGAATAAACCATATTATACGATTTTCGACGTCATATTCCAGGGTTTTGTTTCTAACGAAGACTAAAAAAACAACCTTCAAAAACCGAAGAATTATTCCAGCTAGTCTATTAATTTCCTGGTTAAAAAGATATTTCCTTCTGCTCTTACAAATATGATTGTCCTGTCCAGGATTTTCTCATCAACGGCCTTTTTAACACCGGCTTCATCCCGATAATCATGAAAACACACAAAACAGTTTTTCTTAACCAACGGGAGCCAATCTTCTATGTCTTTCTTGATACCTGCGTAAGAATGATCGCCATCAATCCATAAAAAATCAATCTTTTTCTCAGACAACCAGGATCTTCTAATCTCGGAAGAAAACCCTCTTAAAGGAATAATCTTGTCCCTCCAGGACGCTGTATTTTTTAAAAATTCCGGAAATGTATCCGCGCGTGTTTGGTGCATGCCGCCATCGTTAAACCAGGTATCTATAGAATATATTTTTGAGTTCTTTCCGTTGAGTCCTTCGGCGATAAAAGAGGTCGATTTGCCTTTATAGGCCCCAATCTCAACAACTACAGCATGATCTTTGAGAGATCTGGCTATTTTATAAACCAACCTGCCTTCGTTCAGTCCAAACAATCCTTCTTGCCTGTCTATTTCCCTAAGGCGTCTGTTCTGATCAAGAAAATTCTTAAATGGATAAAGCATATCTCCCTTCCTCTTCTTTGTTCCATTTTATATACTTGATTATTCCAATTCTGGAATTAATCAGACAAAAAAATAATACCCCCTCAATTAATCACTTTTTTTCTGATACCCCACAAAACTCATTCCACCCACAGCACCACCAATTACCGCATCGATGATGACAATATGCAGCGTCGCATCTTGAAGGAATCAATCTCCTTGTATAAGGCATAAGCAATCATTCTATTTGAAAAACAGAACCCCCTCCCCATTATTTTCCATGGTCAGTCAGATAAAGTGTCTTCGTTTGTCAATGTTAGAAAAACGACTTTTGCTCCAACCGGATATAAAATGTGGAGAAAGTGGAGATTTTCTAGGGTCGAATATCAAAGAACGACTTACCTAAACCTATCTCTTATTTTAGGGAATTCGAGAAAAATGGATATCAGGATAAGAAAAACTGAAACTTCGATTATATTCTTATGTAAAATATTAGAATCATAATCCAACAGAAGACAAGAAAAAATAGCCGATAGTCCTATAATCCAACAATACCATAAACAGATTCTTCTAGCCAAATCTCTTCGCATAAAAATCCCTACTGCTAAAACAATCGGGATCAAAAAAATTGCCAAAATACGTAAATCAAAATTATTTTCCTTAATCAACAAAAGAACAATCCAAATTCCAAAAAATAATAATAAAGAACTAAATACATTAATGGCCGCTTCCCATATACTATTTTTAACATTGATCATTTAACAAAATTATCATTTAACAAATAACGCCGATTATTCACCCAATTCTGACATGTATAAGTATCCAGCTTATAAAAATGCCTTCCTGTATTTTCTTGTATATTTCCATATACTTTACTGATATAAGTTGTATCTACGGAAACTACATTCGCATCGGTCCAATTTTTTACTAAAGATAAACCTGCTCTGCCTGTCAGTTTTGATCCAAAAATAGTAGTTGCTCTAACAATAGGATTTCGACTTTCGATATCAAAGTCCCAAACTCCATTCCACTCGTTATAATTATCCTGGATCTTAAGCCCCCAATGCATTCCACTTTCTCCGCTAACCACGGCTTCTGCCGCAAGCGGTAAAGGTGTCTTAACAACTTCAAGAGTTGCGACTCGTTGCACATGAGCGGCTTTTCCGACGGATTCTCTATTCATCCCATGGGCAAAATTTTGCATTCCAGAAAGATATGAACCCTCGATTAAACCACCGATTGCTGCGCCAATGCCTAACCCCATAGCTCCTGACTTCATGGCATCACTAAAGCTGACTCCGTCGCCTAGCGCACCACCGAAACTGCCACCAAAACCAGCCACTCCCATTTCGGAAGCACCAATCAAGAAGCCCCCGCCGAAGGTAAAGCTTTGTTCGCCAAGCATTCCTGAAATGCTATTAGCTACCCCACCTCCTAGATATCCCCCTATCAATCCACCTGCCAAACCACCAGCAAATCCACCCCAGTTACCAGTATTTGCAGCAGTAGTAAATGAATTGACGAAATTGAATATCTGAAAACCAACCATCATATTGCCAGTAAATATAGTTCCAACTACGCCAGCAATAAAACCAAAGATTTTACCAAAGAATTTACTAAACCAAGAGTGGCCGCTTGGATCCACATATTTAACAGGATTGTTGCGGCAATAGGAATAACGATTCAGGGATTGCGGATCGTATGTCGCCTGGACAATACTATCCGGCGTGACAAACCTGGCGACCTCAGGATCATAGTATCGCGCGCTATAAAAGTATAAACCGGTCGAGTCTAATTCCTTTCCTGTGAACTTATAGGCAACGACGTCCGTGCCTTCGTTGCGAGCAACCGTACCGTAAGGCGCATATTCCAAATACTGCATCTGCTGACCATTCTGATCAGTAACAATACTTGAAGATCCCAGATGATCCCCATGATAATAATCTGTAGTAGATGGCCCGCCGCCCACAGACTTAATGCTGCAAACCCGCGTTGCTCCTGCAAAAATGTGTTTAATCTGTGTAATCTGGCTTCCGGAATCTGTGCAATCATTCTCCTCAAAGAGCGACCCGATGTAGGTTGTGGTCCTAGTTTCGTTGTTGGCGGTTCGAGAAACCCTCACCCGCCCGCCGTCGCCGTCGTACGTAAACGACGTCACAGCATCGGGTTGAATTATCCTAATTATACGATTTTCAGCGTCGTATTCCAGGATTTTATTTTTCCCTGACGTCATATTTCCATTGGCATCATATTGATAGCTATAACTGCCCGCGGACGTCACGGCATGCGGCCCGGCATTTACACCATAGAGCATGAAACCAATATCGGATTTATACGTCATATTACCGACGCAATCATACTGAAAATTATGGTCACGCACACCCGGCCCATCGGGGATGTTCTGTGCAGAAATCAAGCGATCCATTTCATCATACCCAAAAGAACGGATATTATTACGTAGATTATCTGTCAAAGTTGTCACGTTGCCGTTTTTGTCAAAAACATAGTTCAAGTCTTGCAGATGGACACTACCGCTTACTGTGCATATACGAGCCAATCTCAAATCTTGACCATAAGCATAATCTGTATTTACGCCGTTGCCATATTGAATACGGCGTACACGCCCTTGGCTGTCATAGTCTATCGAATTCACATAATCTATAGAAACCGAAGCACTAAATACTTTTTCCAAAAATCCGGAATTTGTGTCGTAAGAATATTCGACTGCTTCGCCATCCGGATAAATCAATCTTGTCAAACGGTCCCACGCGTCATATTCTCTTTTGACCTCATACGCATGAGCATCGACAGTCTTGATGGATTTTGTTTCCCGGCCGAATTTATCATAGTAGAACGCCGTCGATCCTGAAGTATCCACGACTTTGGAAAGACGACCTACGCAATTTTCTTTAGCAGCTTCATCGTAAATGTAGGTGGCCAGAATTTGCCCACCGGCCTGCTTGCAGGTCAATCGGTTTAGCTCATCATAGCTGAATTCCAAAATTTGATTCTTTGCATCAATCTGCTTTATCAAATTCCCCGCAAGATCGTATTCATACGTCCAAACCCCCATATCGGGGTCATCCATTTTTATCTTGCGCCCCAAAGAGTCATACCATATTTGCGAGATATTGCCCTTCGCATCCGTTACTTTGGTCAAATTATTCTGGATATCATATTCATAGCCTGTCGCATAAACCCCTCCCTGGACATATTCCGTAACCTTGATGATATTGCCGTAAACGTCCTTGAGGATCCCCTTCTTATGACCCATAGGATCAACAACTTCAGTGTAAAGCGGAGTAATATAAAAAATCAGGCTTTCGGCATCTTTGGCTGTCCCCGGGAAGTCCGATATTGTCTTCTTGATCCTGCCTCGAATATCGTATTCGTATCGCATGTATGAAATTTGGGCTTCCGCTTCATCGACATAATGCGCTATCGATTCTTTTTCAACCCGGCCTTTGCTGTCATAATAGATTTCAGTCGAAGTCTGACGGCTGTTTTCTCCATCTTCGCCGCTTGAAACTGCCTTATATTTTCGTGCCAAGCCATCGATATATTCTGTTTTCTCAAGAGTACCTTGCCGGGATATTTTTGTATTAAAATCAGGGTAATCAAATTCTTCTATAATTACCCCATCCGCATTCACGATCTGGGTAAGACGCCCGAGAGAATCATAGGAAGTTAAAGTCGAATTGGCATTGGGATCTATCAATTGACTAACCACGCCAAATTTCGGATCATAAACATAGGAAACCATATGACCTAATGCATTGGTGATAGTCGAGGGAAAAGAATTGAATATCATCTCATATTCCGTCACCACCGCGCGGCCTAACGCATCTGTTGTCGTCAGCAAATTACCAAAAATATCGTATGAATAACTATTAACCGCCAATTGCTGGCTACCTGTTAAAGAATTGAAGACAACCGCGGACTCTTTGCTCACATTACCACGTGAATCGTATTCAAGGCTTTTTTTCGTCACAACAACGCCGTCTTTATCTTTCAGATAAACTTCCAAAGGTCTATTCAAGCCGTCTTGATAAGCTTGGGCATATGTTGTTTGCGTTGTTTTTTCATCGCCTTCTTTTGAAACGTCTCCAAGGCTCTTCGTCTCAAGAAGATTGCCTATCGCATCGTAATTAAACTCAGCGGCCGTGCTTAAAACAGAACCGTCCTCTTCATAAATAGTTGTATCTTGACGAATAAGAGCAGGAAACCCAAGAACATGATCTGCAGGACCGGCTTTCCTGACATCGTAAGTATTGGTCACCTGACTGATTTGGCGGACATTCCCATCGAATGTGACGATCTTTTCAATTTGCCCCTTTAGAGCGCCATCTTGACCAGGTTTACCCTGGTAGAAGAATGTCTCCGTGTAATTTCCCGTAATAGGATCAATTGCTTTGGCTTTTCCAAATCCGCGGAATTCACGCTCCGCGGCATCATAATAGCCATCCAAAAAGACAAACTGTTGGTCGTAAGACTCTTCCGGTGATCCAAGAGGCAAGGTATCAATGATCTTGATCTCAGACGTTACCTGCACCGGAAATGGCAAACCCGGGTTATCTGCGGCAGAGGCGTAAGAATACGTAATCTCCGTCTTTCCACCAATACCGTTAGCAATCCGCTGAAGCAGATCCGGCGGCCTTCGATCGATAATCTGTATTTTCCACCGCAAAATTCCGATCAACTCATGGTCATAACTGACCCTGTCTGATATACCGTCACCATTGAAATCTCCTGCGGCAACAAACTCATCGGCACTGCTGCCGTAATTTCCCAGAAGCCCTTTCGTCAAAAAATTTTCTCCGGTTGAAACCGCATAATACCAATCCTGACTGGCCTTATCCCAATAGCCGATATCCGAAATCCCATCGTTGTTATAGTCTGAAATAACCGATTCCTTATCAGCCCCAAATCCTGAGATCCAAACACCTCCGTCCACAAAAGCCCTGCCGTTGGAAAGCGCGACTTTATATTCACCGCTCGATTTGTTGACAAGGCAAAAATCAGCTAAAGAATCCCCATTAAAATCACCCATTAATACCGAACAATTCGTTCCAAAACCAGCCAGCCAGGTCGCCATGGCATCAAAACCGCTACCTTGACTTAAAGCAACCCGCACCTCTCCCGTTTCTTTATTATAGAGACCGAAGTCACAATATTTGTCGCCATTAAAATTTCCTGAAAAAACAAGCCACGACGAGGGATCCTCCGTGAAATCCAACCATAAGACGGGCGGAGACAACTCGCTCCCCGTAGACAGAGCAATCCGAAGTTCACCGTTTGTTTTGTTATATAGCCCAGCATCCGTTTTTCCGTCACCATTAAAATCTCCTCCTATCGGCGATATCTCACCAGTCGTTGCCCCCGACCGGAGCCAATCAGCTGCACTCGTAAAAACACCGCCCTCTGAAAGCGCTACCTCCCAAACCCCTGTTGCGCCGTTATATAGCCCCAAATCACACAACGCATCGCCATTAAAATCGCCCATGATCGGAAATATAAGATTGGTTGAGACGCTCGGATCTACGACATCAACACCCGCCGAACTCTCGACGCTCAAGCCACCCGCATCCGCCACTATAACAGAAACGGTATGATCTCCGGCATCAGCAAAAGAAATTGTTTTCTCATAAACGTTGTTCAGATCGCCGGAAGCAATTTCCTGGCCGTCCTTTTTTAAAACAAAGGTTAACCTATCTCCATCCGGATCGCTGCTCGAAATTCGAATGACTGCATCTTCACCTTTATTGATAGTATATGCACTCAGGGTTAAAGCGGCTTCTGGGGACCTATTGACATTATTGACAACGATAGATCCATTTTTAGTAACAGTATCGATACCGTCTGAAGCCGTCACACTATAGGAATACGAACCGGCATCATCATATCCTGTCAGCCATTTTCCTGCCATGTCCAGGGGGGATGAGTAATAATAAGTGACGGCATCGCCGTCCGCATCAGTCGCCTGAGGAGTCACAACCGCTAATTGACCTTCCTGAACTGTAATATCAGGCAAGATTACTAGAACGGGCGGACGGTTGACGTTTCTGACATTGACCTTAACATTTTGACTGGCGACAAGGCCGGTGGCATCCGTGGCCGTGACAGTGATGACATACATCCCCGCATCATCAAAGTCTGTCTGCCACCGGCCCTGCGCATCGAACGGCGCGCTAAATGCATAAACGATCTCATCATTATCCAAGTCAGTCGCATGCGGTGTAATCACAATTTCCTGGTTCTCATCCACATAAATGTCCGGGATGAAGTCAAGAACAGGCGCATTAGCCACGCCCTCTACCTGCAAAGTTACCTCATTTGAAGAAACAGAATTTCCTCCCGTGTCCTCTGCTTTAAATATGACCTCCTCTGTCCCATTCCATCCCGGAGATTGTGAAAAACTCACCTCGTGTGTCACAGGATCTATCTGCACCACAACATTCTGATTGCCGCTGACCGAATAATCCAAGGCATGGCCGTCAAAACCCAAAAAGTAATCATCCAGGTCAAACGCATTCGTTTTAAGTTCATTCTCCTGCCAATTCTGGTTAGAGATGGTCTGCGCTAATACAGGCGGATTTGATTTAGTTGTTGCAATATAACCGCTTTCCAGAATAAAAGTTGCACCACGGCCTCCGCCAACGCACGCTTCGCCTAAGCCATCCTGAATAACACTAAAGCTCGACGCCGCACGACTGCCTGCGCCCTGAACGATGGCACCGCTTTGCATCATCAACGTTGAACCACTCATGCTGAACGCCAATGCCTCTTCGGTGCCGCCGAATACCAATATGTGAGCACAAATCAAAACAACCGAGACTATTTTTCTCATAAATACCTCTATCCTGCCCTCAGCCCTGGCCCGCCGCTCACGGCAGACAGGGAATTCTGGCAAACTGGATTAATTATTGCCCTGATACTCAAAGATTTGACCGGGAAAACAAACACCGTCTCCTGCGCACTGCTGGAATGATGTTACTAACGAACGACCCGTATCGTCACTTTTGCCGTATCCGATGATATAACGCCAAACCAAATCGCCATTGCACTTCACCTGGATTTCTTTAAGACGCTTGGATGTTTCTATCTTGGCCCCGCCAATATAACTAAATATATGGTCCGTCCGATCACCCAAAACAAAATCAACCGTATCCCTACCAACAACGCCTGAATTTTCATTACCTGTATAAGTGATACGCGCTAAATAGGCCCTCCCGCCATCTTTAGCGTAATCGTATTTCACATAATTACCATTCGTGTCCAAGGTCTTCGTCAAATACCAGCTGAACGTTCCTCCCCAACCCCCTTCCTTGCTTTCCTCTGTCTCGCCGAACTTTAAGATGTTGCCGTCTTTCCCCAGGGCTCGCCAGCTGTCATTGCTTTCCTTGTAGAATCTTGTAAACGAAGATTCGATTTTTGCCTGATACAAGTTATCGACCAGATGCACCAATTCGGTTGTTCCGGCATCCGTGACTAAACAAAACATATCTTGGGTGTCATCATAGGTCGGCACGCCAAGTCGTGTAGAACGAACGATATATCCAGCCCTCAAATCAAACCCCATGCCGAGCCAAGAATTTGAGCTTGAAGAACGATAGACAAGTGCAAGCGACGGCTGTATGCCTTTTCGTCCCGGGGCCACCGTTATCGGAAAACTTCGACTGAATGCTCCTGTCAAAAGGTCCGGCAACGGAATCTTTACGCCGCCACCGATCGGCTCACCCTGAGAAACCAAACTCATCAAAACCGCATATGTAGAAAAATGATCAACCGAAAAAGTCACGCTATAGCCATCTGAAGAAATTACCGATGTCTTCCCCGTAGAATTGATCTTTTGCCGTACGCTATCGTAGAGCCCCAATTCAACCGGCGTCCCTGGAATACCGGCTTGATCGAGTCGATAAATAAGTTGAACGGGGACATTAAAAACCAAACCATAAGGCTTGCACTCAACAACATTCAAAAGCATTGTCTGAGTTGGGACGGCGCCTTCCACGGTTTGAGGGTCCACAGGAAAGATCTCAAATCCCCGCGCTGCAGATAAAGCCCCAGCAGGAATAACTAACCTTGTCTTTCCATCAGACGAAAAAACCTCTCCTCCGCCGGGTCCAATAATTGTCCCTGGTTCTGTGATAGTGCATACTCCTTTTTTTATCCAGCCGGCTTTTAATCCCCGCGAATCTTGCACATAGAGATATATATTCTTCGAACCTAAAAACGTCTCCTTAAACGAAACTACCCATCGGATCATCATCTTCTTGCCACTGCCGGAAATGCTTGTGTGCGAACAATCCACTCTCACATATGAATTCTCAAGCACTCGGGCGGTCCCCGGGGCATATCCCATCCCCCAGGAAGTATTTGCATCATTTCTCAGATAAAGCTTATTGGCGGCTCGGTTATAACAAGCCTCAAATGATCTTTTTTTGTTAGTCGACACATTCACGTGGATATAAGCCATTTTGATATCTTTCCAGCCATCGGAATCGATGTATACAACGCTAAATGTGACATAATTGTCTGCTGAAAGCACAGCGTTGGCCGGAGAAACAATGCCCAACGTTGGCGATACCGCAAAAACAGAAACCGGAAAAAGCAAAAACAAGCTCAGGCCGATAACAAAAAGTAATCTTCTCATGGATCTTCTCCTGCGTTTCAACCATAAACAATAGGATTCAGGATTGCGGCGCTTGCAAGCCGCATTCTCTTTACATAACCCACAATGACGAGGCATGCCTTTTCTGAGGAATTGTTCGGCGAGTTTTTCTTGGAACTCAAATACGATCATGTTTGCTGATTTAAGGGTAGACTAATTTTGTTGCAATAACGAGTATACATGTTGTTCCATTTATGTCAACTAATATTTTTCCATAAATGGAACAAAACGCTTAAATTGTTGCTTTACAAAATGATACGTTCAAGTTATTTTTCAAATTTTGTACTAAAATATTTCCGTTGTTGTTTGACTTTCTGTTCCAGTTGTGGTATTTTGTTTCTACACAAGGAATCAAGGATAAGATTTATCTGCATAACAAACATTTTAATCGAGACGCAGAAATCCCCAGCTTAAAAGCCGGGGATGCCCGCCACTAAAGATCGGCGGGTCCGCCTAAGTTGTGATGGCGGAAATGCGGCGAAGATTAGACCCTTCTTTTATTTTATGTGGAAGGAGGAAGGTCTGCCCTTTTTGGGTAACCCCGCGAGTAGAGGAAAAATTTCGTGCCCAGAGCTACCGGGCAAGAAATCTTTCCGATATCTTACGATGCGCAGGTCTCCAGGGAAGAAACCCCGTGCTTTAGCACGGGGAAAATTCATTCTGTGCAATCAATTTCACGGAGCAAAATATGAAATTAGGTGAAAAACTTAAAGCACTGAGGAAACAAAAAGATCTCACGCTGGATAAACTCGCTGAACTTTCCGGAGTTGCCAAGGCCACATTGAGCCGCATTGAGAACGGCGTGACAACCGGCAATCTCAATACGCACCTTAAAATCTGCAACGCATTAAGTGTAAACTTGGGAGAACTTTATAAGGGGCTGGAGAATGCCGAAGAAAAAGTCGTCGCCTTTGATGAAAAGACGATTAAGGATGCGGAAGTTTTTAATTATGACGAAAAGGTATCGGCCTTCATTCTAGCCAAACAGACAGGGAAGAAGAAAATGCTTCCCCAGCTTTTGATCATCGAACCACAAAAAGGCACGCCGACAGAAGAAAACCTTCCCGGAACGGATATATTCATCTTTTGCATCGAAGGGGAAACGGATTTAAAGATCGGGGACAAAACCTATCAGCTTAGAAAAAATGGCAGCACTTACTTCGATGCATCCCTCCCTCACTCTGTCAAAAACACCGGCTCAAAACCTGCAAAGCTGATCACTGTCGTTAGCCCGGTCGCATTATAATCAGATAATCTATAAACTTCCAGCAGAGGAGGAAACATGACAGCTAAAAAAAGAATTTTAATATGTGATGATGAGGAAGGCATCAGAGAATCCTTAAAACTTATTCTGGAAAATGATTATGACCTCATCTTTAGCTGCAACGGTAAGGAATGTCTTGAAAAACTTGAATGCGAGCAAGATGTCAAACTAGTCCTTCTGGATATTAAAATGCCAAAACAAAATGGTCTCGAGATTACTCAAGAGATTAAACGCGCCTGTCCAGATATCAAAATCATTATAGTCACCGGCTACGCCAGTCCTGAAATTGCTCAAGAAGCTATATGTATCGGAGTCAATGACTACATCCCAAAACCCTTTGCTTCAAAAGAAATTCTCAGAAAAGTAAACAATCTCTGCTAATGTCATGTTTTCAATAAACTGGTTTTTCATTTCAAGTCTTGTTCTAACTTTAGCAGAATTATTCTTAATTCTCATTCTATTAAAATATAATAATGTCAATTTTCACAAAATGTGGTTATTTTTCAATTTTTCCGTATTTATATGGGCTGTCGGATCAACAATAAGTTCTTTTCTTAATTTTTTTTCATATGAGAAAATTGCCCTATTAAGTTGGAAAATTGGGGATTGCGGAGTAAGTTTCATTTCGGTTTTTCTCTTGCATGCAATTTTATTATTAATCGGTAGACGAAATTATTTGATTCTAATATTATCTTATACTCAGGCCATTATATGCAGTATCGTATTATTAACTACTAATCTAATATTAGGTGACTATTTTGAAAACCATCTGGGTGTTTTAATTCCTTTTTCGGGAAAATACTATTTTCTATGGTATGCTTTGTGGACAATAATCGTAACCTATGCCCATTTTTGTCTTATCACTTTTTATTGGCAAGATCAAAACAAAAGAAAAGATATTAGATTGCTTATCATATTAACTATCTTAGGTTGCTCAAGTGGAGCAATCAACTTTTTCTATATGTACAATCCTCCCTTTTTTCAATTTGCAAACTTAGGAATAGTTGCCTACTGTTTGATTTTCACATATGCAGTATTCCGACATAAAATGTTCGGCATTGAAATCATATATAAAAAGGGATTGCTCTATTCAATTCTGATTGCTATTTTAAGCGCAATATATTTATTATTAATAATTATCATTGAGTCGCTATTTAGAGGAATCATCGGATACCAATCTTTCTTGCTAAGTCTTTTCTCAGCTTTCTTAATGGCACTTTTATTTAACCCACTCCGGCAAAAAATCCAAACTTTTGTCGATAAAATTTTCCTAGGAAAAAGCCCAGAAGAAATCGCAAAAGAAAATGAACTACTTAAACAAGAGCTTGAACGCTCAGAACGACTCAAGGCTGCCAGTGCATTAGCGCTAGGTTTAGCTCATGAAATAAAAAATCCTCTTACAACTTTAAAGACATTTTCTGAATTTTTACCTAAAAAATTTAAAGAAGAAGACTTCGTAACTAAATTTTCAAAAATTATTCCAGCCGAGGTCGATCGAATAAACAACATTGTCCACAAGTTACTCGACTTTTCAAAACCGACGCCTCCTATTTTAAAATCTGTAAATATTTGCGGCATAGTTAGAGAAACACTTGAATTAATGAGTAATGATTTTTTAAAACGGAAGATAACACTGATTGAAGAATGTACGGACCATAATTTGATGGTAGCTGTTGACGCCGCACAGATTAAACAAGTTTTTTTTAATGTTATTCTGAATGCCTTAGATTCAATGCCCCGTGGCGGAAAAATACACATCGCAACAAAAGTAAAAAATACTAAGCAAATCGAGATTATCCTAAAAGATGAGGGCTGCGGAATTCCAAAAAAAGACATGAAAAACATATTTAATCCTTTTTTCACCACAAAAGACGAAGGCACTGGATTAGGTCTTGCCATCAGTCATCAAATCATAAAAAATAATAAGGGAGAAATTGAAGTTGAAAGTGAATTAAATACAGGAACAACAGTGGTAATCAGGCTGCTGCGAGCCTAGGCTTAATAGGAAGGCTGATCGTAAAACAAGTCCCGGACCGATAAACAGAATTCATTCTAATCTGTCCGTCATGAGCAGAGATGATTTTTTGAATAACATAGAGACCTAACCCTGTCCCCTTTTTTGCTGTTGCTTTTGTGGTGAAGAAAGGCGTAAACACTTTCTGTTTGTCTTCAGGCTTAATTCCTATCCCATTGTCCTGCACATTAATATGAAAAAAAGTTTGATCAGTCATGACCGATATTTCGATTCTTCCCCGATAATGATGCTCGTTTAAAATCATTTGACGTTCTTTAATGGCATCGTAGGCATTATCTATCAAATTGAAGAAAACTTCCTGTAATTGAACAATATTAGCATTGAGACAAGGAAGATGTGATGGCATGTCTTTAACGAAATCGATTTCTCTGAGCTTGATCTTATAGCTCACCATCTCCACTGCGCCATCCAGAACTTCCTTGAAGGAAATCCTTTCGAAACCACATTCTCCTGGCCGAGAATATTTAAGCAAACCTCTTACTACTTCTCCTCCCTGCAAAACATTAGCCTGAATACGCTCCAGCGAATTCTTGAGATCATTGAATATCTGCCTTGTCTCTTCGTTGTGCTGAGAACAATCATAAGTTTTTAGAACGTCCATGGCATCGCCGGCAATCAAAGAAAGAGCGTGGAACCTGTTGTTGATCTGATGAGATAAGCCATCGGCCATAGTACCGATCGTTGCCATTTTTTCTGCCTGAAAGAGTGATTCCTGAGTCTTTCTAATTTCTTCATAAAATTGGGCGTTCTCAATGGCCAAAGCTGCCTGGTTGGCCAAAACAGAAAAAACAGCGAAATCATCTTGCGAGTAAAGCTCCCTGGAACGTTTTTCTCCTAAAACCAGAATACCTATGAGTCGATCTTCTACAAAGCTAGGAATAACCAAGGCAGCACTTAAAGAAAATAGTTCTTCCATTAATTTAATTAAATAATAATTATTTGGATCATCTCTTAACCGCAGAGCAATTTCTTCCGTAACGAGAGGCTCTTTTTCAGACATTAGCTTTTTTATTAAAACAGACTGTAAATCAATATTAAAGAATTTTATATTAGATTCTTTTGATGATCGGGAAGCCCTTACTGAAAATTGTTGATTCTCGAGATCAAAAAGATATACAGAAGCGTGCTGTATCTTAACAATCTTTGTGACAACGTAGACTATAAGTTTTAAAAGCACATCTAAATTTCTAATCCGGATCATACCGGCAGAAGCACCTTTCAAAATGCTTTGATATTTTTTTTGTTCTTTTAATAATCTTTCCTCTGCCTTTCTATCAAAATAAATGTATAAGAAAGGCCCCAAAGTAGCAAGAGCGGTAGAACATAAAAAAGGAACAATCCACCAAGAAACGCCTAACAAACCTACCAACTGATTCTGTAAATAATAAATAACGAGTAAAGGCAGACCAAGAATCAAAGAATAAACAGCTACAAAAATACTAGTTCGAGTTACGGCAATGCTAATATCTAACAAACGGTATCTCAAAATGGCATACGTTACAATAAGACAATAAATAGGAATGGTAAAATTACCAAAAGGATAAAAATTAATTCTAAAATGAGGGAAAAAATTTGTTAAGCCACCCGAAAATCCTAAGATTGTTCCAATGGCAAAATAAAGAATTTGATTTCTTAGCTTCCCCCTACTCTGGATTACAGAAATAAACAAACAGTACTGACTATATCCGACCAAAGCCATCCATATAAAGAAAAAAACATAAAACAATACTCCTGGTAAGGCATAATAAAACTGTCCAAAAATTAAATAAGTCCCAGAAAAAAATGTATTAGAAGTTATCGAAAGCAGTGAAAAAATGAACCCCTGGAAATAGGCAAAATATAATAAAGACCTATTTTTTAAATTACAAATTAGATATGTTGTATGAAGAAAAAAAACAGCAATGAATGCTACGCTTATTTCAGTGAATCTCCATGTTAACAATGCTACATCTGGATTTTTAATACGTCCTATAAAAAATGATCCTGCCCCCCAACTTCCAACGGCAATATTGAATAAAGACCAAACTCGATGCAATAAAGATTTACCCTTAATTTCAGAAATTATAACTAGAAACAAACAAGTTAAACCTAATATCAAACCTGACAAAGAAAAAGTATTCATTTAAAAAACCTTATTAAGCTTTTTAGAGTTAATATACCCACTTTTAATGCAAAAATTAAAGATACGTTCAAGGAAACCCTTGGATGTATCTGGATAGAAAAAATGATGTCTTGCCAAAATTTTCTGGGTTTTCTCAGAAAAAAATAATGCCCCATAGGTGAAATAAGGTAAATAAATTTTTAATATCTTCTTTTGAATAGCGGTCAGGTGGTTTGAATCAAATTCTCCCAGAGAAATAAATTTTGGATTTTTGTAGCCAAAAAAATCAGCAGCAAAATCCATAAGATAAGGCAAAGAGAAATGTCTTGGATTTACTATGTGATAGACTTCTGCTGAATCTTCGTTTTCAGCCAAGGTAAAAATGGCCCTGGCGGCATAATCTACAGGTATTAAATTTAAATAGCCGTCCTTATTTAAAGGAAGCTCGGCAAATAAACCTAACGAAAGAGATCTAAATGGCTTATAAAACATTCTGAAATTGGTTGTCTCTCCACTTAAATAATCACCAACAACAATGCTTGGTCTATAAATTGCTATTTTTAGCCCCTTTTTTATAAAATCTTTTGCTAGTAACTCTGCCTCATATTTACTTTTTTCATATGTGTTATTAAAATTTTGATTCGTGCTCAAATCAACTTCAGTGAAGTGTATCCTAGAATTACCAACGACAAAAGCAGTACTGATATAATTTAATTTTGTAAATTTATTACATGAATAAGCAAATTTAAAAATATTTTCTGTTCCACAAACGTTGACTTTATAAACTTTCTCCCAAGGCTCATTAAATTCAGTCAAGGCAGCACAATGATATATTTCATTAATTTTTTTAAAAAGGCTAAAATATTTTTTTCTACTCAAGCCAAGACAAGATTGAGTCTGATCGCCGCAGAAAACTTCAAGCCGCTTATTATAACGCGTAAACCGATCTTCTTTATAAATGCGAAATATTAATTTTTTTAGCCGTATCAAAGCCTCATCCTGATTTTTTGCTCGAATTAACAAAAAAACATTATGACAAGTCTCATCCAAGATATTTTTTAAAATGAAGGATCCCAAAAAACCAGTCGAACCAGTCATTAAGATATTTTTTGTATACATAGTCTATATTCTTCTCAGAAAGATATAAATCTTTTAAAAATTACACAACAATTATTTCCGCCGAACGCATAAGAATTATTCAAAGCAATATTAATCTTTCTTCCTTCTGATTTATTAGGCACACAATTAATATCACAATCTTCATCCGGTGTTTCATAATTAATTGTCGGGGGGAAAATACCATCCTTAATCACTAGACAACAAACAACCGCCTCCATGGCAGAAGCCGCACCCATCGTATGACCAAGCATGGACTTAATAGAACTACACGGAATACTTTTTAATCTCTTACCAAAAACTTTTTTAAGGGCAGCACATTCGACTTTATCATTTTGCAATGTGCCTGTCCCATGCGTACTAATATAATCGACCTCTCCTGCTGAAATGTTTGATTCTTTAAGAGCTTTTTTCATACAACTAACGATACCTTCTTCTGCCGGTTGAGTCATATGATGCGCATCGCAACTTAAACCATAACCTAAAATTTCTGCATAAATTTTAGCGCCTCTTTTTTCTGCATACTCTAATGATTCTAAAATTAATATACTTGCCCCCTCTCCTAACATCATGCCTTTACGATTTTTGTCAAATGGCTGACACTTCTCAGGAGCCATAGCCATAAGTCGATTAAATCCTGTAAAAGCAATTCGTGAAAATGAATCCGACCCTCCTGCCAAAGCAACATTCAGCTCGCCCTTTTTCACTAAATCAAAAGCAAAACCTATCGAATAATTTCCGGACGCACATGCAGTCGGCATCATAAAATTATATTTTTGACATTTTAATTCTAACGCTGCGTTGACGGCGATAACATTTGTGGGAAATAAAAAAATTGAAGATTTATCGATAGACAAATGTCCAGTTTTTAGCCACCCTAAATTCATCTCCTCAAGCTCTTGAATTTCCCCCATTGTTGTTCCTACGAAAATGCCACTTTGAATAATATTATTTTTTTTAAGCAAGGCATCTTTCGTGGCTAATTTTGCCGCGGCGATGGCCATCTGGGAGGCACGCCCCAAATGTCTGATTTTTCGCTTGTCGATAAAATCTTCGGGGTGGAAATTTTTAACTTCTCCGCCTTTATGGACAGGATAATCCGAGGTATCGAAAGACTCGATATCAGAGATGCCCGACTTACCAGCGATGAGATTCTTCCAAAACTCCGGAACTCCGATGCCTAAAGAAGATACAACACCGAGCCCTGTCACGACAACACGACGCTTTTCACCCTTAGATCTAACCGACGGTTTCATATAGATTTGGCGTCCTGAGAACCAAAGGCAATCTCTGCCTCGGCGATCTTGCGATCTTCAATCGTGATGATGGCGTTAAAAATTCCCATTCTAGACATCATCTTTATGGGTTCAACCGTAATCATCATTTGGTCACCAGGGATAACGGGCTTTAAAAAGCGGCTTTTGACGGAAACGAGAAAGAGCACCTTGTCATTAGCAAATTTTTGTTTGTAGAGAATAATGCCTGTTTGCGCCATGGCTTCGATGACAAGAGCACCCGGCATAATAGGCTGTCCGGGAAAGTGGCCTTTAAAAAATTGCTCGCTGGCTGTGACGTTCTTGATGGCAACAACCTTTTCAGGCGAAGCCTCCAGGACCCTGTCAATCATTAAAAACGGGAACCGTTGGGGAATAAGTTTTTTAATATCTTCTATTTCCAAAACCATATTCTATCCTTTCTCATAGAGATCGATTAGCCATCACCCTCTTTTCCTGGCCGTCTCAACCATCTGAATAATTTTGTTAACAGTTGTCATCTCTTTGAGTCTTTCTTCGGGGACAACAATATGATACTTTTTTTCCAAGGCCGCCAGGATCTCAAGCGCCATCATGGAATCTGCCCCCACTTCCTGCACAAGATGAGCGTCAAGAGAAATGTCTCCAGCTTCTTTTTCGATAACCGTGGCAACGATCTCAAGGATTTCATCCTTTATGCTAGGCGCCATTTGTCAGTCCCTCCTATTCACCGTGTTGTCAATTGCTCGTATGCAGGCCGCCATCAACCTTGATGACTTGGCCCGTGATGTAATTGGACTGCTCGCTTAAGAGAAATAAAACGGTCTTGGCTATATCCTGTGGATTGCCGAACCGGCCCAAAGGGACGGCCCGGCGGAATTTATCCTTGAGTTCCTCCTTGAGGATGCCTAACATGTCAGTTTCAATAAAGCCCGGTGCTATGCAATTGACGCGGATATTGTAGGGCGCGACTTCCTGGGCCAGGGCACGCGTCAGGCCGATGATACCCGCTTTGGATGCCGAATAGTTCACCTGCCGCGCAATGCCTGAAATCCCGCTGATGGACGAAATGTTGACGATATTGCCTTCCTTCTGCTTGAGAAAAGTCACAATGCACGAACGCGCCATATTGAAACAGCCGGTGAGGTTGACATCGATGACGTCCTTCCAATCTTCTTTTTCCATCGTCATAAAAGCCTTGTCGCGCGTGATACCGGCATTGTTGACAAGAAAATCCAAACCGCCGAAATAGGCCTTGACCTGCTCCACGAAATCCCGGCACGTGTCGTAATCGCGCACATCACCCTTGAAACTCAGGGCCTCGGAACCTGCAGCCGCGATTTCCTGGAGAAGTTTTTTTGCTTCGGCATCGCTTTTGACGTAGGTAAAAGCGATTTTTGCGCCTGCGGCGACAAGCTCCTTGACGATCGCGCGGCCGATCCCCCTCGTGCCGCCCGAAACAATGCCGATCCGGTCTTTGAGTAAGTGGCTATTTTTCATATTTTGACAGGACAACCGCCGTATTCACTCCGCTGGGCCCAAAACAGCTGATAAGAACGTGAGTGATGTCTGCTTTCTGCGATATGCCGTCCTTGCAATTAAGGGCGCAGTCGGGGTCCTTTTCCCTGAGATTCAACGTCGGAGGAATAAAGCCCTCCTCGATGCTGCCTGATGCCGCGACCAGCTGCATGGCGCCGGAAGCACTGAACGTCTCGCCCACCATCGACTTGATTGCAGTTACGGGTGTCTTTTGGGCCGTTGAACCAAAAACCTCCCGGATCGCCTCCGCCTCGATCCTGTCTGCTTCAGGCGTGGAATTCGCGTTAGCGCTGATGCAATCGATATCTTTGACATCCAGATCGGCGGCTTCCATGGCCTCTTTCATAGCCTTGCGGATACCTGTGCCCAACCGATGATATTTATTGATACGATAGGGAACGAATTCATAGCCCAAGGAAGAAATCCTGGCATAAATAGGTACGCCGCGGGCTCGAGCAGTCTCCACATCTTCAATAAGCAGCATCGCTGCCCCTTCCCCGAAAACAATGCCATTACGCCTGCGGTCAAAAGGACAATTCAACTCCTGGTCATCACCTTTTGACCCTGAAAGGAACTGGAGCTTATAAAAACCGAGATATGTCTGTAGACAAAGCTCTTCCACGCCTCCCACCAGAACCGCCCTGGCGCGGCCCAGGCGGATAAAATCACAGGCGTATTTTAAAGCGTCCATGCTCGACGTAAAGCCTGTGGCAATCGTCGTATTGAACCCCTTGATACCGAAACGAATGGATATCTGGCTGGCCGGCGAATTGATGACGGTATTGGGAAAAAGAGCCGGATTGACATATCTAGGCCCCTCGACAAGGGCCGTCTTGTCAAACTCACTGATGCTCCAGACGCTCCCCAATGTCGTCCCCAGAACAACCCCTGTTTCGTCTGCGTTCTCTTCTGTGACAGTGAAATGCGCGTCGTCTAAAGCAAGCTTAGCCGCCACATTCGCAAGTTTCGTCGAACGATCAAGAAGACGAAGCCCTTTATCCCCCAGATAACGCTTGGCATCAAAATCCTTGATCTCGCCGGCCTGCTTGGATTTTATAGAACCCGTATCAAAAAGGCTCACCGGCTTGATGCCGCTCACTCCTTTCCGAAGAGCACCCCAAAAAGCTTCTCTTCCTATACCGTTGCAGGCAACAACGCCGACGCCTGTGATAACAATCTCTTTATGTTTCATGAAAACCCCTGGGCTTACGCCTGACTTAGCCCTCTGGCCGCCGGTCAAGTTTATGGCCTCAATAAAAAACCCCTTTTTTCAAAGGGGCCTTGACTGATCGCCTCTGCCTTCCTCTTCCTTCTCTCAGGCGTATCCATTTATCGAGAGCTGCTTTTCTAAATCTCCACCCATGGCCAATCTTGAATGCCGGAAGGATACCTTGTCTAGCAAGCTTATGCACCGTAAAGATATGCAGATGCAGGTAATCCGCAACTTCTTTAGCTTCCAGTATCTCCAGATGGTAAACCATATCACTCCGCAGGCTGACAAACACAATCAAACACAATGGATTATAAGTTTAAAATACCGCAAATAAACCGCTTAGTCAATATCCTACAAAGAGAACGAAGACGTCCCCAGGAAGAAACGAGACGGCAAAAAACAAGGCCCTGCCTAATTTCCTTCAGGCAGGGCCTGGATCAATTGCCCATCCGGCAAAACGCTATGCGCCTTCCGCCTCTTCTTCGGACTCCGAAACTGTATCTTCTTCGATCACGGCAAGTACGGCACCAATCTCAACCACATCGCCTTCGTGGGCCATGATCTCGATCACGCTCCCTGAACAGGGCGCAGGAACATTAAAAGTCGCCTTGTCCGTAGATAGCTCAACCAACTCGCCACCTTCCGTAACCGCCGCGCCTTCTTCCACATACCAATAAGAAACGGTGGCCTTGGTGACGCCTTCCCCTAATTCCGGCAGATATACCTTTACCATTGCCTGCTGCCTCCTGTCACTTCAAATTGAAAAACATGGGCCATTTGTTCAACTATCATATCGCAAATCGTTTCCAATTGAACTTCATCACTAAAAAAATCATTGATTGAGGCTGCTTTCACATCTAACCCGCAGGGTTTGATCAAAGAAAAGAATTCCGGGTCTACGCCTATGTTCAACGACATGCCGTGATAGGAGACCCATTTCTTGACGGCAATACCGATAAAACCAACTTTGTAAGGACCGACCCAGACGCCGGTCATTCCCTCCCTGCGATAGGCGTTCAATCCAAAATGCTCTTTTAAGGGCGCGATGGCAGCCTCTTCAAGCATCCTCATATAATGATGCAGATCCTGGCCTATTTTTTTAAGATCAAAAATGGGATAAAATACCGCCTGGCCAGGACCATGATAAGTGACGTCGCCGCCGCGATCCGTCTGGCATAGCTCGATACCCCTGCGTTTAATCTCATTTTCTGAAACAAGGATATGGTCACGGCCGCAGCGCCGGCCATAAGTGATCACCGCAGGATGCTGACAGACAAGAAGCGTGTTTGCAGACGCCCCGCAGGCCACATCCTCGACAAGTTTTTTTTGCAAATCAAGGGCTTCAGCATAAGGGATCAAACCGAGATTCCATATTTTCAACGGGGGATCCGGATAAGCCATGGCTCAAAAGCCCCTTGCGATCTCGGTGACGATCTCACTCAGGCTGGGATGGGCAAAGATGGTTTTCTTCAGGTCGGGGATGCCGATCTTGTTCTTGATAATGACGGAAAACAAATTCACGAGCTCCGTGGCTTCAAGGCCGAAGACGCTGACTCCCAGGATCATTTTTTTTCTCTTGTCGACGACAACCTTCACAAACCCCTGTGTATCGCCGAGGACATGGGCCATCCCCAGAGAAAGATAAAAGATCGTCTTCACCTCATAGTCTGCACCGAAGGCCCTGGCCTCCTGCTCAGTCAACCCTACAGAGGACGCCTCCGGTGTCGTAAAAACGCTGGAAGGAATGACGCTATAATCCCTGTTCTGCGCCTTTTGAAACATGTTGGAAACAGCCAGCTCCCCTTCATAGGCAGCCACATGGGCCAAAAGATACCCTCCCACGCAGTCGCCGGCGGCAAAAACATGCTTCATGTTCGTCGCCAAGGTACGGTCTGCGCTGATCGCTCCATTTTGCACATGCAAAGAACAGGATGATGAACGGACATCTTCAAAGCGACTCTTGCGGCCGACAGCGATCAGGATCTTTTCATATGCGTCGGGGCCGGCCTGCTCCAAGCCCGTCTTAAGCATGACCTTGATACCCTGTTTCTGAAAAGCCTGCGCCAGCTTTTTGCCCAGGTCCTGGTCCATATTCGGCAAGAGCCTGTCGAGCATCTCAACGACCGTCACCTGTGCCCCTAAGCGGCGGAATATCGATGCAAATTCGCAACCGATGAAACCTCCGCCAACAATCAAAAGCGTCCTGGGGACAATCTCCCAGTTCAAGATATCGTCGCTGGAAACAACCCTTTGGCGATCAAACGGGTTTCTGGAAATCTCCTTTGGCTCCGACCCTGTAGCCAAAAGGACAAATTTTGACCTGACTTCTCCTTTACCGCCGACAGAAACCGCTCCAGGTCCAAGCAAAATCCCGCGGCCCTGGACCCATGTGATATTATGCGATTTCAAAAGATAATTCATCCCCTGGGAAAGCCGGGCTATGACTTCTGTCTTTCTCCTTTGGATCTCAGAAAGGCTCGAATTCTTTTTGGATTCTGCAACGAAGACCTTGGTAGGAATACAGCCGCGGTTAAGACACGTGCCGCCGATCTCATTCTCTTCAATCAGGCAGACGGTCTTGCCTAGACGCGCTGCCGCGATCGCGGCGTTAAAACCAGCCCACCCGGCACCTATGATGGAAAGATCGTACGTCATGATGGCTCGCGGATACAACAAACCGGCGCAGCCCTGAGATATGCCGCGCTCGAAGTCAACCCATATTCCCTGGCCTCGGCCTTCGGCCAGGGCCGAGGCCAGGGCCGGGGTTTGTTTCGGGTTACTCTAAGCGGCCACAACGCTCTTGCGCCCTAAAGGGCGGAGCTTTAGGCCGCGCAGAGTCAAACTTTAAGCAACTTGATGGAACTCTTGATAGCATCGGCGGAATCTGCCAGCGCCTTACTTTCCGCCTCGTTCAAATCCAAAGATAGAATCCGTTCGATGCCCTCGGGACCGATGAGCGCCGGGACACCGATCGCCACATCACGAAGGCCGTATTCCCCCTCAAGACAGATACTTGCCGGTATCTCCTTGGAGGCACCCGAAAGGATCGTCCTGACGATCTCGAAAATCGCGGCCGATGGGGCAAAATAAGCGCTGCCGCTCCCATAAAGGGAGACAATCTCGGCGCCGCGCTTTTTTGTCCGCGCGACAATCTCTTCGATCTCTGCAGCCGTGAGCAATTCCGGCAAAGGCTTGCCTCGCACCGTAGCAAGCCTTGCCAAAGGCATCATCGTCTCACCATGGCTGCCGATCACCACGGCGTGGACGCTATCAATGCCGACAAAAAGCTTTCCGGCGATCAAATTGGCAAAGCGGGATGAATCCAGATTCACTCCCATGCCGAAAACCCGTTGACGTGAAAACCCTGTCAACTTATAAGCCAGGTATGTCATGACATCCAAGGGATTACTCACAACAATGACGAGAGAACCTGCGGCGTGTTCCGAGATCCCGCGGCAGACGGTTTTCACGATGTCGGCGTTCTTTAATAAAAGATCTTCCCGGGTCATGCCGGGTTTTCTCGGCAGTCCGGCCGTCACGACAACAATGTCCGCTTCTGCCAGGGCCTTCATGTCCGACGTACCTTCGATGCGCACATCTACGCCGAGCGCATAACGCCCGTCTTCCACGTCGTAAGCCTTAGCCCGCGCAACATTCTCGACAACATCAACCAAAACAACTTGGGCGAGACCGCTCTCGGCAATACGCATGGCCGCTGTCCCGCCCACAAAACCACCGCCAATGATAGCGACTTTTTTCATGATAAGAACTGCTACCCTTTCATTTTTTTGATGATAGCATCAGCCATCTCGCTCGTCGAAGCGGCCGCCGGATCATTCCTGTCTTTTTTGAGGTCATAGGTGACGCATCTGCCCTCTCTGATGACTTCTTTGACGGCACCCTCCAGCTTATCGGCGGCCTTCGCCTCGCCCAGATAACGCAACATCATAACGCCCGAAAGGATCGTGGCGGTCGGATTAACTTTATTCATGCCGGTGTATTTCGGGGCCGACCCGTGAACGGGTTCAAACAAAGCGATCCCGTCCCCCAGATTGGCGCCGGGAGCCACGCCCAGCCCGCCGACGAGCCCAGCACACAAATCAGAAATAATGTCTCCGTAGAGATTCGGCAACACCAAGACATCAAAATTCTGAGGCTTGGTCACCAGCTGCATGCTGAGATTATCGACGATCGCATCGCCAAATTCGACTTTGCCGGCATACTCCTGGGCCACTTCCCTGGCCACGGCCAGAAAGAGGCCGTCTGTATGCTTCATGATGTTCGCCTTATGGACAGCCGTGACTTTCTTGCGGCCGTTTTTCAAGGCATATTCGAAGGCGAATTTAACGATACGGCGCGTCGCGAATTTTGAGATGGGTTTGATAGAAATGCCGGAATCTTTGCGAATCTTCTTCGGGCTCAAGGCGTTAATAGTCTCAATCACCTTGGCGGCATCAGGCGACCCTTCCTGAAATTCGATCCCCATATAAAGGTCTTCGCTGTTCTCGCGGACAATAACAAGATCTATATTCTTGAAAACCGCGGATACACCTTCCATGCTGCGCGCCGGCCGCAGACAAATATAAAGATCGAGGGCATGACGCAGCTGGACGTTGACCGAACGGAACCCTGTCCCTACGGGCGTAACGATAGGCCCTTTGATGGCAACCCTGTTTTTCTTGATGGAGGCTATTACGTCATCCGGCAACGGCGTGCCGAATTTCTTGATGGCCGCTTCGCCGGCAATGAATTCCTCCCAACGAACGTCAACGCCGGTGGCTTCGATACAACGCCTGGCCGCAAGGCTCACTTCCGGACCGATGCCGTCGCCAGGAATAAGAGTTATGGTATATTTCATCGTGGTATGAAAATGTTGTCCTTTGAGTTCCTTGAGTTAACCCTACAAACTCAAGAAACTTTTTTAAAGCTTGATGCCGCCGTATTTTTTGAAATGCTCGACGAGGCCGCCGTCCGAAAGAAGTTTACGCATGACAGGCGGAAGAGGATTGATTTTCATCTTCGTCTTCTGGGTCAGATTGCGCAGCTCGCCGTTCTCCAAGTCGATCTGCAGCTCATCATTCTCGCGGATCCCGGCCGTATCGGCCTCAATCAGAGGCAGACCGATATTAATCGCATTGCGATAAAAGATCCGCGCAAAACTCTTGGCCACGACACCGACAATCCCTGCCTCTTTGATGACGAGAGGCGCCTGTTCGCGCGACGACCCCATCCCGAAATTCTTGCCCGCCACCAGGAAAGAAGCGCCGGGTTTCAGACGCGAATAAAAGGTTGGATCGATATCTTCCATGATATGCTTGGCGAGTTCTTTCATATCGCTGATGGAAAATTTATAGCGGCCGGAAATAATATAATCCGTATTGATATCGTCGCCGATCTTATAGGAAAAGCCCTTAAGGATCATAAGTTCTTGAATTCATCCACGTTCTTGGCCTTAGATAAGGCCGCTTCGTAACTGATCGTCCCTTCTTTGTAAAGTTCTTTAAGCGTCTTGTCCATGGTCCTCATACCGAATTGATGGCCTGTCTGGATCAGGGTGGGGATCTGTTCAATTTCCTGTTCGCGGACCAAGTTGCGGACAGCCGGGGTGCCGATCATGATCTCTGTGGCGACGACACGGCCTATGCCGCTGGCACGCGGCAAAAGAAGCTGGGAAACGACGCCCTGCAGACAGTCTGCCAGCTGCAGCTTAACCTGCTGCTGCTGATGCGGGGGGAAAACATCGATGATACGCTCGACCGTCTGCGGCGCATCCGGCGTATGCAGCGTTGCCAAAACCAGGTGGCCCGTCTCGGCGGCTGTCAGGGCAGTGGAAATGGTCTCCAAATCCCTCATCTCCCCGACGAAAATGATGTCCGGGTCCTGACGCAGCGCATGGCGAAGCGCTTCAGCAAAAGACTTAGTATCAGAATAAACCTCTCTCTGTTTGATCACGCTTTTCTTGTTATAATGCAAGTATTCGATCGGGTCTTCAATCGAAATGATCATTTCCTGGCGTTCGCTATTAATGAGGTCAATCATTGCCGCCATGGTCGTCGTCTTGCCGACGCCTGTCGGACCAGTCACCAGGACCAGACCGTTGGGTTTGCGCGCCAATTCAGCCACAATAGGAGGCAACCCCAAGTCTTGCAATCTGGGAATTTCCAGCGGGATACGACGAAAGGCACCTTCCACGGAACCTCTTTGGACATGAATATTCACCCTAAACCTGTCCATCCCCGCCATGGCCACAGAAAGATCCAATTCCCAGTTCCTCTCGAATATCTCTTTCTGCTCATTGGTCAAAATGGCATAAATCATCTTCTTTGTATCATCCCGTGTCAATCTGGGATAATCCGTCAAGACAAGCCGACCATCGATCCTAAGGATTGGCGGAGAATTTTCCGTCAAATGAAGATCCGAAGCCTTCTTCTCAATTGTCAACAGCAATAGATCTCTGAGTTCCATATGAACTCCTTCATTTTGTCTATGATGGGTATTTGTTCCCAGCAAAATGAACTCCTCAGCTTACGCCGTAAATTTCCCGAAGGCCGGTTCAGCCGGCCGGAGGGAAAATTTACAAGTGCTTAAGTCAGGAGCCGGCATTCGGCCGTTTATTTTAAATATGTCCTCGGGTCTGCGATGCGGCCCTCAATAGCAGATGCCGCGACCGTCGCCGGAGAACCGAGATAAATAAACGATTCGGGATTACCCATGCGCCCTTTGAAATTCCTGTTGGCGCTGGAAACGACCACTTCGCCCACCGAAGGCACACCGTTATGCGTCCCGACGCATGGCCCACACCCGGGAGTCACGACGCTGGCACCTGCCTGGACCAAAATACCAATCAAGCCTTTTTTCATGGCCTGAAGGTAAATGTTTCTCGACGCCGGCGCCACGATGAAACGAACATCCTTTGACACCCTGCGGCCCCTAAGTATTCCGGCCGCGATCTCCAGGTCTTCCAGGCGGCCGTTGGTGCATGTCCCCAGATAAGCCTCGTCGATATGGGTCCCGACGAGTTCTTCGACAGCCGCATGATTGTCGACGGTATGAGGCTTGGCCAACTGCGGCCCGATCCTCGACGCGTCATATTCCTTCACGAGACTGTAAACCGCATCCTTATCCGCGTACTGGGGATTCGGTTTTCTCATTTTATTACGTCCGGAAAGCCATGCCAACGTTTTTTTATCGGCGGGGATAACGCTGAACTTCGCCCCCATCTCGACGCCCATATTGCAGATAGTAAAACGCGCATCCATGCTTAAGGCATCGATACAAGGGCCATAAAATTCGACCGACTGGTAGGTGGCACCGTCTGCCTTCAAGTCCCCGATAATATACAGGATAAGATCCTTGGAATAGACGCCACGGCCGAGTTTTCCGTGAACCACAATCTTGATCGACTGCGGGACCTTAAACCAGTTCTTCCCGCAAGCAAGGCTGATGGCCAGATCCGTGGAGCCGACGCCTGTTGAAAGGGCACCCAAGGCGCCGTAGGTGCAGGTATGAGAATCCGCCCCAAGGACAAGGTCTCCGGGGAGCACATGGCCGTTTTCGGGGATCACCTGATGGCAAACGCCACACCCGATATCGTAAAGGAGAAGCCCTTTCTCGCGGGAAAAATCACGCAGTTTCTTATGAACGGCGGAAACGCCCATATTGGGCGAGGGGGCGCTATGATCAATGACGATCGCGAATTTATCGCGGTTAAAAGCCTCCTGGATCCCCAGGGCCCGAAAACGATCGACAATAATGCCGCTCGTCCCGTCCTGTCCAAAACAGAAGTCGATATTGCAAACCGCAAAATCTCCGGCCTTCAGATCCTGGCCCGCATGATGACTTAAGATTTTTTCTGCTATCGTTTTTGCCATAACCGGTTTAGTCGTGTCGTCCTCGGTTCGTTAGCCAAGCTGTCCGACCCACTCCTCGATCCTATCCAGGCCGGTCTTGATCTTCTCTGTGCTCGTCGCAAAGCTGATCCGGACATAATCATCGCTGCCAAACGGCCCCCCGGGAATCAATGCCACGTATTTTTCCTCAAGCAGCCTCTTGGCAAACGCAAAAGAATCCATTCCGGTCTTTTTGATATTCACAAAGATATAAAAAGCCCCCTCCGGCTTCTTGTAAGAAAGGAACTTGCTCATTTTATCGAGTCTTGAAACAATATAATCCCTGCGCTCCTGGAATTTCCTGCGGATATCATCAAAAAATGCCGGACCCAGCGAAAATGCCGCAAGGGCGGCCTTCTGGACGAACGACGTCGGGTTGGACGTCGAATGATCCTGAATATTGGAGATGGCCTTCGCGATTCCACTTTCGGCAACGCAATACCCCAGACGCCATCCTGTCATGGAATAAGATTTCGAAAAACCGTTCACCGTCACTGTCAGCTTCTTGATCTTTTCGGACAAGGACGCTATCGAAACGTGCTCGATACCGTCAAAAATGATCTTCTCATAGATCTCGTCGCTGATACAGCAAATGTTATTTTCCACACAGAAATCTGCGATGGCGTTGAGTTCCTTCCGACGGTAAACCACGCCGCAAGGATTAGATGGGCTATTCAACACAAGGGCTTTGGTCTTTTTGGAGATACAGGAACGCAGCTTTTCGGGAGTGATCTTGAAATCTTCCTTGAGATTCGTCTGGATGAAGACGGGTTTGCCGCCGGCAAGCTTGACCATCTCAGGATAGCTCACCCAGTATGGAACAGGAATGAGGACCTCGTCCCCTGCGTCCACAATGACCT
This sequence comes from uncultured Planctomycetia bacterium, assembly GCA_964471325.1. GTDB lineage: Bacteria > Omnitrophota > Gorgyraeia > Velamenicoccales > Velamenicoccaceae > Velamenicoccus. Next base: position 24,625 of record CAYYFL010000006.1, on the reverse strand, counting down.
GGAAGATATTATAAAGGGAATGCTTGGCCCCGCAGGAGACGACAACGGCGCCGGCTTCATAGTCCAGCCCATTGTCGTTTTTCAACTTTTTGACAATGGCGTCTTTGAGCTCGGGGATCCCGGAGGTAGGAGTGTATTTAGTGAAGCCGGACTGGATGGCGGCGACAGCCGCAGATTTAACGGCATCCGGCGTATCAAAATCAGGCTCGCCTGCTCCAAAGGCAACAACATCCTTGCCCTCTTTGACCATTCGTTTGGCTGTAGCCGTGATCTGGAGGGTTGCCGAAGGACTAACCTCTTGAGCTCTTCTGGATAAAGACATCGGACTCGCCGCAGGACCTGTGTTTCTATCACTCAACTTGTCCGCCTTCCAAAACAGGATAAACAGGATAAAGAAGGGATATCTTTGCCGCATTCTGCGGCTCGAAGTCAACCCATATTCCCCGGCCCTGGCCTCGGCCTTCGGCCAGGGCCGGGGCTTGTTTCGGGTTACTCTAAGCGGCCACAACACTCTTGCGCCCTAAAGGGCGGAGCTTTAGGCCGCGCAGAGTGAAACCTCCCTGGCCTTGCCCAAAAGGCAGGCCGAGGACAAGGCAGACAGGTGCGAAGGATTAAAGCGAATCTCTCTCCGACTTAAAGATTTTGCCCAAGCCGCCCAACGGTTTTTTCAACGGCTTTTTTGCCTCGTGCTTGTGCTTTTCTTTTTCAGGAGGAGCCGGCTCAACGTGGGCCTGCGTCTCAAGGGGTTTCTCTGCCTTAGGCTTCTCAATCGCCGCCGGAACCGTCTTGTGCTTAAGCGTCTTCTGTTTTTCTTTAATCATCGTCAATTCCAGAATGACGAGTTCGGCATTGTCTCCCCGGCGCCTTTTATAAGGAATGATGCGCGTATAACCGCCGCTTCTCTCGCGGAACATCGGACCGATATCGGAAAACAGCCTCTGCACCAATGCATGATCACAAAGGACGCGAAAGGCCCTGCGCCGCGCGGCAAGCGAATCTGCTTGCTTACCCCATGTGACGAGACGATCGACGAGCTTCTTGGCAAGCTTAGCCTTCAATTTGGTCGTAATGATTCTCTGGTTCTTCACAACAGCCTGGACCAAAGAATTCAGCGTGGCCTTGTAGTAAGAGCTGAAACGCGAGAGATTCTGTGTCTTGATTCTGTGTCTCATGGGACTCCGTCTATTTCTCTTTCTTCAATTTATTGTCGTCGATCTGCATCCCAAGGTTCAAGCCCATGGCTACGATGAGCTCTTTGACTTCCGTCAGGGATTTCTTCCCGAAATTCCTTAAACCCAGGAGTTCGCTCTCCGACTTTCTAACCAAATCAGCGATGATCTTGATGTCGGCCTCGCGCAAACAGTTGGAACTACGGACGGACAACTCAAGCTCGGAGATCGGCAGACGCAGCTTTTCATAAAGCTGCGCCTCCTCGGGCGTCATGGTCTCTTCCTCTTCCATCTCTTCGGGGATCTGTCCCAAGTTAAGGAAGACATCCAAATGACCGCGCAGGATATTGGCGGCATATAGCATCGCATCCTTAGGATCGATGCTGCCATTGGTGAACACCTCGATGACAAGACGGTCATAATCCGTCTTCTGGCCGACGCGGGTGTTTTCGACGTGATAAGCCACTTTTTTGACGGGTGAAAAAGCCGAATCCACCGGAATGGCTCCGATCACCTGTTCTTCTTTCTTGTTGACCTCGGCAGCCACATATCCCCGGCCCCGGCCCACCTCGATTTCAACATTGAATTTAATGTCCTTGGTCAAGGTGGCGATATGAAGGTCCGGATTCAAGACCTCGACGGTCCCGTCTGTGATGATATCACGCCCTGTCACCTCTCCGGCCTTGTCTTTCTTGATATAGACGGATTTGGGGGCCCGGGAATGCGAGCTCAAGATCAGATTCTTGATATTGAGGATGATGTCCGTCACGTCTTCCTGCACGCCTTCAATAGCGCTGAATTCGTGAAGGACATTTTCGATCTTGACGGCCGTCACGGCGCTGCCCTCAATGGAAGACAACAAGACGCGCCTCAAGGAATTACCCAGCGTCACGCCGAAACCGCGCTCAAAAGGCTCAGCGATAAACCTGGCATAGGTCCCCGTATGCGTCGCCTCATCTATTTCTAAAAACTTGGGTAACTGAAAATCTTTCCACTTAATCCCCATCTTGTCTCCTCCATTCCCACCGTGCTTAGACCCGCCATTATCGGATATGGCGGTCTACTCTTTTCTGAGTTAGACCCGTCGTAACGGATACGGCGGTCTGCTCTTTTCTGAGCTAGGCCCTCCGCCGCAACTACAGACAGGCGCCTTTATCTTCAAAGAAATCTTCTACTTGGAATACAACTCGACAATCAACTGTTCCTGAATAGGCATCTGGATATCATCCCGGTCAGGCAAGCGTGTAACCGTGCCTTTCAGGGCATCGGCATCCAGCTGAAGCCAGGGGGCGACGCCCCTGTCCTTGGAAAGCTCCATATTGGTCCTCACGGCCTTCTTGACGCCTTCTTTTCCTTTGACCTCGACAACGTCTCCGGCGCGTACGGAAAAAGACGGGATATTGACCCTTTTGCCGTTCACATAGACCGAACCATGGCGGACAATCTGACGGGCCTGCGTATGAGATGTTGCGAACATCAGACGGAACAGCACATTGTCCAAGCGTCTCTCCAGGAGCTGCAAAAGAACCTTACCCGTAACCCCTTTGGATTTAGAAGCAATCCCAAAATATCTGCGGAATTGCCGCTCCATGACCCCATAGATCCTTTTGACTTTTTGCTTTTCCCTAAGCTGTAAACCATAATTGGAAAGCTTGGCGCTCCGTCCCTGACCATGCTGTCCAGGAGGGAATGCCCGGCGCGCTACGGCGCACTTTTCCGTATAACAGCGCGTACCCTTCAGGAATAATTTCATCATTTCCCTGCGGCAGAGGCGACAACTTGGACCCGTATATTTTGCCATTGATTTCCCTCGTTTCTATCTTTCTGAAGATCACCCCAGGCCGCCACCTCTATCCCCTTGGCGCGGCGAGGAGTCTTTCATCGTCTTTAAACCCTGCGTCTCTTGGGCGCCCGGCAGCCGTTGTGCGGAACAGGCGTCACATCTTTAATCATCCTGACCATCAGACCCGCGGCCGCAATCGCCCTGATGGCAGATTCTCGCCCGGAGCCGGGTCCGTTGACATATACGTCGACTTCGACAAGACCGGCATCCTTGGCCTTCTTTGCCGCGTCTCCGGCCGCCACCTGCGCAGCAAAAGGCGTTGATTTTTTCGACCCCTTAAAACCGACGACACCCGGCGTTGACCAAGAAATGACGTTGCCCTGACGGTCAGTGATCGTAACGATCGTATTATTAAAACTCGCCTGAATGTGAACGACACCAGCCGTTGATGTCAAAATCTTTTTCCCTTTTTTCTTTCCTCTTTGTACCATCGATGCTCCTTAATTCCGCCTCTGGCGGAATTAATCCCGAAGCGTATCTTGAAAATTTAAGGTTGCCCGCCGAGCCTCTGGCGAAGCTGGTTGAAACCTTAAATTTTCAAGATGGTTACGCAAGGGATAAAGTTAATTCCTCATTTCCCTGCCGCTGGCGCAGGCTTTTTGACGGGGGCCTCAGCCACCCTGATGATACCAACATTCTTACGCGGCCCCTTCCTTGTCCTGGCGTTCGTTTTTGTCCTCTGGCCGCGGACAGGCAGGGATTTTTTATGCCTCATGCCCCTGTAAGAACCTATATCCATCAAACGCTTGATGTTCTGCGATATTTCCCTGCGCAGATCGCCTTCCACGCGATAGCTCTTCTGAAGAACCGCCGTGATATGAGAAACCTCCTCCTCGCTCAGATCCTTGCCTCTTTTGGCGGGATCTATCCCGGCTTCTTTCAGGATGATCCGGGAGTTAGTCTCTCCAATCCCATAAAGATATCTCAACGACACGTCTATTCTTTTTTCTTTCGGAAGGTCGACACCTAAGATTCTTGGCATTTTTACTCCTTAATTCCGCCTCCGGCGGAATTAATCCTGAAGCGTATCTTGAAAATCTTTATCTGCCCGCCTGAACTCTGTGAAGGCTGGTTGAAGAGAAAGATTTTCAAGATGAATACGCGAAGGATATATCACAATATTTTCCAGTCTTTTAGCCCATTAACCCTGCTTTTGTTTATGCTTGGGATTGCTGCAAATCACCCGCAGGATTCCCTGGCGCTTGATGATCTTACAGTTATTGCAAATCCTTCTGATTGAAGATTTTACTTTCACTTTCTTCTCCTCATGCCGCCCCTTCTGATCTTTTCCCGGCGGCGGAAAAAACCAGGCTCTATGTTATTTATTTCTAAAAGTGATTCGGCCACGCGACAAATCGTAAGGAGACAACTCCACTCTTACTTTGTCTCCGGGAAGAATCCTAATGAAGTTCATGCGGATTTTCCCAGAAACATGGGCCAGGATCTTATGCCCATTCTCCAGCTCGACTCGGAACATCGCATTGGGCAAAGATTCAGTAATGACTCCCTCGACCTCAATCGCTTCTTCTTTAGCCATAGACTGTTGGTTGAACCCCTAAAATTGTGCTTATTGGGTTAAAACCACGGGGCCTTTATCCGTCAACGCCACTGTATGCTCAAAATGCGCCGAAGGCTGTTTGTCCCTTGTGACGGCAGTCCATCCGTCATCCAGGACCTTGACTTCCCAGCTTCCGGCATTGATCATCGGCTCAATGGCGAAAACCATCCCGGTTTCAAGCAGAGGGCTCTCCCCTTTGGTTACGTAATTAGGGATCTGCGGCTCTTCATGCAATGCTCGTCCGATACCATGCCCCACAAAATCCCGGACTACTGAAAACCCTCGCGTTTCGACATAAACCTGAACGGCACGGGAAATATCCACCAGACGATTGCCGTGCTTAAAAATTTTAATGGCATCTTCCAGCGCCCCCTTGGCCGTTTCGATCAAGCGGCGGCGCATCGCATCAATCCGGCCGACAGGAAATGTCTGGGCCATATCCAGAAAGAGCCCTTCCTGTCTGATCCCGATGTCGACGCTGACGATATCGCCTTCCTTCAGGCGCCGCCGGCCGGGAATGCCATGCACAACCTCCTCATTCACCGACACGCAGGCATCCGCCGGGTAGCCGTGATATCCCTTAAACGCGGACGTCGCACCAAAAGAACGGATGAGCTCTCCCGCCTTTTCATCGATTTCTTTCGTCGTCACGCCCGCTGACACCATTGAGGCCAATTCCGCCATGATCCTCGCCAGTGTCCGCCCGCCCCTCTGCATCTTGTCAATTTCCTGACAAGTTTTGATAGGGATCATTTTAAAGAACTGATAATCTTCTTGATATCCAAAAAAACATCCTTGGAATCCAAATCTCCGGAAACATTCTCAAGCTTACCCTGTTTGCGGTAATAATTCAGGACGCCTTCGGATTCCTGCAAATAAACATGCAGCCTGTTCTTGACGGTAGCTTCGTTATCATCGGGACGCTGATACAGCTCAACCGAACATTGATCACAAAGCATGTCTTTTTTAGGCGGCATATTCTTCACATGATAATTCGTGCCGCATTTTGGACAGACACGCCTTCCGGTGAGGCGCTGCACCACGATATTTTCCGAGGTTTTAAGATAGACCGCCTTATCAACCCCGCCCGACAACATCTTGTCTAAGGACTTCGCCTGCGCTTCCGTCCTGGGAAAGCCGTCCAGAATGAACCCCTTGGCGATGTCAGGGGCCGCCAATCTCTTCTTGACCATCTCTGTCACCAAAGAATCCGGGACGAGCTTGCCGGCCTCCATATATGCCTTGGCTTCCCTGCCCAGTTCGGTATTATTTTTCACCTCGCTGCGCAGGATGTCTCCCGTCGAGATATGCGGTAAACGAAAGGCCTCGATCATCATCTTCGCCTGTGTTCCCTTGCCAGCGCCCGGAGGCCCGAACAATATCAGCTTCATGCTAGCGGCGTCCTCTCAACTTGGTCGATTTCAAAAACCCTTCGTAGTTTCTCATCAAAAGATGCGACTCGATCTGCTTGACCGTATCCAGGACGACGCCGACCATGATCAAAAGACCTGTGCCGCCGAAAAAGGAAGCCACCAGGTACGGGATCTTCAGCCACGCCATGAGCATATCCGGGAAAATCGCAATAAAGGCCATAAAAACGGCACCCGGCAGTGTGATGCGTGTCATGACATAATCGAGGTATTCCGACGTCGGCCGCCCCGGCCTGATCCCTGGCACAAAGCCGCCGTATTTCTTCATGTTCTCCGCGATGTCCGTCGGGTTAAAGACGATCGCCGTATAGAAATAACAGAAAAAAACGATCAAAAGAGCGTAAACAATCGTGTATAACGCATGGCCGCGGATCAGGTTATTGGCAAAAGCCTGAAAGGCGGCGTTGGGAATGAACGATGAAATCGTCGCAGGAAACAAAATGATCGACTGCGCAAAGATGATGGCGATGATCCCCGACTGGTCGATCTTGAGGGGGATATACGTGCTCTGCCCGCCATAGACCTTACGGCCCACAACACGCCTGGCGTACTGGACGGGGATCTTCCTCACCGCCTGGATGACCATGGTGACGGCCAGGATCACGGCGATCAAAAGGACCGACATGATCACAAAAACATACGGTTCCAACGTCCTCTTGGAGGGCGAATAAGGAGAAAACAAAACCCACAACTGATAGCCCGCCGACGGAATCCTGGAGATGATGCCTGCGGTGATGATGAGCGATATGCCGTTGCCGATCCCCCGCTCTTGGATCTGCTCGCCCAGCCACATGATAAAGATCGTTCCGGTCGTCAGCGTCAGGATCGTCAGAATACGGAATCCCCAACCGGGGATCATGACGATCTGGAGGCCTTCCGAACGCCCCAGCCCTTCCACCCAGATGGCGATGAAATACGACTGGACGACAGACAGAAGGACTGTGCCGTAACGCGTGTATTGCGTGATCTTCTGATAACCGGATTTGCCTTCCTTGGCCAGTTTCTCCAGGGCAGGAACAACAGCCGTCAAGAGCTGCATGATGATCGAACAGGAGATATACGGCATGATCCCCAGGGCGAAGATCGTCATGCGGCTCATGGCGCCGCCGGAAAACATGTTCATGATGCCAAAGAGCGCTCCGCCTTCCGAAGAGGTGATACGCCTGAATAACTCTGCCAGAGCGGAACCGTTGATGCCCGGAGTCGGGATGTAACAACCGACGCGGTAAACAGCTAAAAGCACCAGAGCGATCAGGATCCGTTTTTTGAGCTCCGGTATCTTAAAAGAATTTAATAGCGCAGAAATCATTATGACTTCTTCAGGATTTCAACCGTGCCGGACGCATCCTGGATTTTCTTGACAGCCGACTCAGTGGCACGATGCACTCTAAGATGCAATGCCTTATCAACCTTGCCGTCTCCCAAAAGCTTGACCAACCCTTCCTTATCCTTGATCAAACCCTCATCAAAAAGATTGTCCGGAGTCACTGTCGATCCCTTGGCAAACTTAGTCAGAGAACCAACATTGACGATCTGGTAAGGATTGACTGAGCGGCTATTGAATCCCCTTTTAGGCAGCCTGCGGAAAAGCATCATCTGGCCGCCTTCATAACCGGGGCGAAAATCACGACCGGCCCTGGAGCCCTGCCCTTTGTTACCGCGGCCGCTGGTCTTGCCACGGCCCGAGCCGACACCCCGGCCGATAGCTCTGATCTTTTTGTTGGCGCCGCGAGGCGCGCGGATATCAGTTATTAGCATGTTCTTGACCTTCTGTTTCCTCAAAGCGCTGTTTTCTTAAACTGAAGATATCCAGGTCCCTGTTCAAATCTTTCAGACCTTCGATCGTCGCCAGGATGACATTTAAAGGATTATTGCTGGTCAGGCATTTCGTTAAGATATCCCTGATGCCCGCGGCCTCACAGACCGCACGCACAGGACCCGAAGCGATGATCCCGGTCCCTTCAACGGCCGGCTTCAAGATAACGCGGGCCGAGCCGAAACGCCCGACGACATCGTGCGGGATGGTCGTCCCTTCCAAGGGGACCTGCATCATGTTCTTTTTGGCCTGGGCAATCCCCTTACGGATAGCATCCGAAACTTCATTCGCCTTTCCAAGGGAAACGCCGACCTTGCCCCTGGTATTACCTACGACGACCAATGCGCTGAAAGAAAGCTTCTTGCCCCCCTTGGTCACCTTGGCCACGCGGCTGATCCTGACAACCTTCTCTATCGCTTCCTTGCTCTCTGTCATGGAAATAGGCTCGACCATCTTAAAACTCCAATCCACCTTTTCGCGCGGCCTCGGCAAACGCCTTGATGCGGCCATGGTAATCATAACCGCCCCTGTCAAACACGACGCGCGTAATGTTCTTATTTTTAGCTTCCCGCGCCACGATCTCTCCCAGAGCCGCAGCCGCCTTGACATTCCCGCCGTAAGAAATCTTGCTTTTGAAATCCTTATCTGCCGTCGAAGCAGCAAACAACGTCGTCTTCTTATCGTCATCGATGATCTGGATAAACAGGTTCTGCAGACTGCGGCGCACATTCAAACGGGGACGGTCCGCCGTACCGGCCACCTTCTTCCTGATCCTCAAATGCCGTCTTTCTCTTGCTGTTTTTTTGATTTTCATGGGTTTTTATCTGTATAATCTGGGCTCAATCTGCGTCATCACTTCGTAACGGCCTTGCCGACTTTCCTGCGGATGCGCTCATCCTTATAACGGATCCCTTTGCCTTTGTAAGGCTCTGGAGGACAAATCCGCCGGATCTCCGCGGCGACCTGGCCCACCTGGGTCTTATCGGCGCCCGAGACCACAATCTCCACTTGTTTGGAAGCATCGATCTTGATGCCTTCGGGAATAGGATAATCTACGGAATGGGTAAACCCGACATTAAGCTTCAGGCTCTTGCCCTGCGTCTGGGCCTTGTAGCCGACGCCTTCGATGACAAGGGTCTTTGAAAAACCCGATGTGACACCGATAATCATGTTTTTCGCCAAGGCGCGCGTCGTGCCGAAAAGAGCCCTGACAGGCTTCGTATCCTTCAAAGCACTAAAAAAGAGCTTGTTATCCTTCTGCTCACAGGCGATATCCTCGGAAAGTTTGAATTCCATCTTTCCCTTAGCCCCCTCGACCTTCAGGCAATTCTCCTGCACGCTAACCTTGACGCCGGGTAAAATATCAACTGGTCTTTTTCCTATTCTAGACATGGCTCCTCACTTACCAAACATAACAAAGGACTTCGCCGCCCACCCCTGTTTCCCTGGCCTTTGCTTCCGTCATCAGGCCTTTGGATGTCGTCATGATCGCCGTCCCCTTGCCGCGCAGAACCCTGGGCAGGTGTTTGGCATCCGCGTAGACGCGCAATCCCGGGCGGGACACTCTTTTCAAATTAATGATCGCGGATTTCTTATGGATGTATCTCAGGTAGATCCTTAAAACACCCTGTTTGGTGTCCTTGATAACCCTGAAATTATCGATAAAGCCTTCCTCTTTCAGGATGCCGGCAATCCCCTCCAAGAGTTTGGAATACGGGACATCTGTTTTTTCCTGGCGGGCCTTCGCGGCATTTCTGATCAACGTCAACATATTAGCGACTGGATCCGTAAAACCCATACGATATCTCCTCTTGTCTCAATGCTCAAATCCCGCTTGCTTGCGGCATTGGCGTTCTACCAACTGGCTTTCCGCACGCCGGGGATCTCCCCTTTGGACGCCAGTTCCCTGAAACAGATACGGCAAAGCTGGAATCTCCTGTAATAACCGCCGCTGCGGCCGCAGAGCCGGCAACGGTTTGTTTTACGTGTCGAAAACTTCGGTGTTCTTTTCCAGCGATTGATCTGCGATTTCTTGGCCACAGTTTATCCTTAATTTTGTCTATATTGGGTTTTGTTCCTTGCAAAATTAGGCCCTTCCTTTAAGCGGTGCAGGAAGGCCTACCCTCTCTGGGTTAACCCCGAAGCGAATTGCAAGGGGTGGATTCCACCAATATCTCTAGGAGCTCTTGTCGATCTTGCTGAACGGAATACCCATCAATCTCAAAAATTCGTACGATTCTTTCTGGGAGGAGGAAGCGATGACAAACGTGACGTCCATCCCCTGTACACGGGCGATCTTGTCTACGTCGATCTCAGGGAAAATCGCCTGCTCCGTAATGCCTATCGTAAAATTCCCCTGGGCGTCGAACGACTTGGGATTCACGCCCCTGAAATCCCTGATCCTCGGCAGGGCTACGCTGATAAGCCGGTCCATGAATTCGTACATCCTCTGGCGCCTGAGCGTCACCATGCAGCCGATGGCCTGGGCTTTCTTGATCTTAAAATTGGCAATTGCCTTCTTGGAGCGTGTGATGACGGGTTTCTGCCCGGTGATCATCCCCAGCTCCTCAACAGATTTTTCCAGCATCTTGATGTCCTGGATCGCTTCGCCCACGCCCATATTGATGACGATCTTTTTAAGCCGTGGAGTCTGCAGGGCATTCTTGTAGCCTAGGATCTTCATCAACTCAGGGACCACTTCTTTCCTGTATTTCTCAAGCAACCGGGGAATCGTTTTATTTTCAGCCATTGCCTTTTCCTGAATGCTTCAATCTGTGTAATCTGGTTTTAAAAATCTGTGGAATCGCCCTTCTTAAAAGGGCTCATTGCATTTTTTGCAGATGCGCGCCTTCGTCTGATCCTTGAGGACGGTAAAACCGACACGTGCCGGGACCTGGCAATTCTTACAGACGACCATCAGGTTGGCGGCAGGCACCGGCCGCTCCACCTGGACGATACCGGACTCCTGCTGATCTTGGCGCGTCTTCCGCTGGTGTTTTTTAACGAAATTGATGCCTTCCACAAGGACTTTCCCCGTCTCCGGCATCACATGCAGCACTTTGCCCTTCTTGCCTTTATCCTTACCCTTCATGACAGCGACGGTATCGCCTTTCCTGATCTTGTTCATAGCTAAATCACCTCTGGCGCCAACGAAACGATTTTCATGAAATTCTTGTCACGAAGTTCGCGCGCCACAGGCCCGAAAACACGCGTGCCCCTCGGATTGAGGTCCTTGTCGATCATGACAACAGCGTTAGAATCGAATTTCAAATAAGAACCGTCGGCCCGGCGCAACGGCGCCTTCATGCGCACGATCACGGCCTTGGCCACTTCGCCCTTCTTGATCGTCGCATCCGGGGAAGCCGACTTGATGTTGACCGTGATGATATCGCCGATAGTAGCGTCCAGTTTGCCTTTACGCCCCACAACGCCGATGCAGGAGGCGATTTTCGCGCCTGTATTGTCCGCCACCGTTAAAAGCGTCCGCTTGTAAATCATTGAATCTCTCCCGCCCCCTGGACGGCGGCGCCCCTGGCGACGATCTCGGTCACCCTCCAGCGCTTGTCCTTGGATAAAGGACGGGTCTCGCTGATGCGCACCTTATCGCCGATATGCGCTTCATTCTTTTCGTCATGGGCCTTGAATTTCTCCTTGGCCTTGATCGTCTTGCCGTAACGGGCATGCCGGACAAACGTCTCCACCTCAACGACAACCGTCTTCTGCATCTTGTCGCTCGTGACGATCCCGATAAATTCTTTCCTGGTTTTTGCCGTCGTTCTCTCGCTCATGGGAAATTATTCCTTTTTCGCGTTCGCCTCTGTTTCATTCAGCAGGGTCTGGATCTGCGCGATGGTCCTGCGCAACTCCTTAAATTTATGAGGCTTGTCCGCCTGGCCGATGGTCTTGCCGTAACTGAGGCGGCTCAACTCTTCTTTCAGCGACTCCAGCTTCACAGATAAATCTTCCTTGTTTAAGTTTCTCAACTCGGCTATCTTCATTGCTCCCTCTTACTTATATCGTATGAGTTCGCGTCACGAATTTGGTGCGCACAGGCAGCTTGAATGCCGCCAAACGCAAAGCCGTGCGCGCCAGGGCTTCGGGGATGCCCCCGAGTTCAAAAAGGATGGCGCCGCGCCTCACCATGGCCACCCAATGGCTCAAATCCCCCTTGCCCTTTCCCATGCGGGTTTCTGCAGGTTTTTTAGTCACGGACTTGTGAGGGAAAACCCTGATCCAAACCTTTCCACTTCCTCTGAGCTGCCTGGCCAAAAGCACCCGGACGGCTTCGATCTGATTGTTTTTGATCGCGCCGTTATGCAAAACCTTCAGGCCGAATTCGCCGAAACTCAATTCAGAACCTTTTATAGCGATACCGCGGTTCTTTCCGCGCTGAAATTTCCTGTATTTGACCCGTCTGGGCATTAAAGCCATCTCTCTGCTCCTTGTAACATCACGCGCTCAACCCCTGTGAGGGAGTTACGCCTTTGCTTCCGAATTTTCGGCCTTGCCCTCGGCCTTTCCCTGCGATGCTTCTTCCTGCTGTTTCTTGCGGTCTTCTCTAAGTTTCTCCAAGAGGGCATCCCCCTTGTAGACCCACACCTTGACGCCGATCAGGCCGTAACGCGTATGGGCTTCCGTAAATCCGTAATCAATATCCGCACGAAACGTCTGCAAAGGAATACTGCCCCATTTATACACCTGCGTCCTGGCAATCTCCGCCCCTCCGAGACGTCCGGCCACGCAGACCTTGACCCCTTTGGCCCCAGACGACACCGCCTGGTCCATAGCCCTCTTGATGGCGCGGCGGAAAGCCACGCGCTTTTCAAGCTGAAAAGCTATATTTTCGGCAATCAGCTGCGATTCGATGGAAGGGCTCTTGACTTCTTCGATATCCACGACCACTTCTTTATCCTTGACGATATCCCTAAGATCATTCGTCAGCTTTTCGATATCCGCCCCGTGACGGCCGATGATCACACCGGGCCTGGCAGAATGGATGCGGATCTTGACCTTTCCGGCGACGCGATCGATCGTGACCTTGGAAACGGCGGCAGCCTTGAGCTGGTTTTTGATGTGCTTGCGTATCTTATAGTCTTCTTCGAGATAGAGCCCGAAATCGGCATGCCGCGCAAACCATCTCGATGCTGAATCTTTAATAAAACCCAGCCTTACTGATGTCGGATTAACTTTTTGCCCCATAGAATAACCTCTTATTTCTTCGATGTTTTCTTCCGCACGACGCGGCGCCTCAGAATAGACTCTTTCGGCTTTTCAACCGGCGCCGTTTCCCGAGCCAAATCCAGCTCAACTTTGATATGGCTCGTCTTCTTCAAAATCTCTCCGGCCCGGCCGAATGTCGCGGCCCGGTAGCGCTTCCAGCGCGGACCTTCGTCCGCCGTAATCTTAGAAATCACAAGTGCCTGCGCATCCAGTCCCTTGGATTTGGCATTGGCGACAGCGGAGTGCAACACCTTGGACACATAATATGTCGGCCTCTTATTGATGAATTTAAGGACGTTCATCGCCTCGACGGCGTTCATACCACGGATCAAATCGATCACCTGTCTGATCTTCCTGGCTGAACCCCTGATATATCTCACTTCGGCTTTTGCGATCATTAATTTTGCCTTTTGGGTATTTTCTCTATTAATTCCTGCCACCTCGGAGGGGAGCGAGCCTGCGCGCGTCCAGGCAAGAAATCATTATTATGTCAATTCTACGGCTTTCTTGGCTTTGACGCCGCCGTGTTTTCTGAAAGTTCTTGTGGACGCAAATTCTCCCAGCTTGTGTCCGACCATATTCTCCGTGACGAATACCGGTACATGCTTTCGTCCGTCGTGAATTGCGATCGTCAAACCCACAAAATCAGGCGTTACGGTCGAACTCCTGGACCAAGTCTTGATAGGCTGCCGGGAACCGCTCCTGCGGGCGGCCTCTACTCTTTTGAGAAGCTTTTCTTCGACAAACGGTCCTTTTTTAAGCGAACGCGCCATTAGCCATTCCTTCTCTTGATGATAAATTTATCGGAATATCTCTTGCCTTTTCTGGTCTTGAGGCCCTTGGTCTTCTGGCCCCACGGCGAAACCGGATGGGGGTTCCCCTGACCGGCCTTGCCTTCGCCGCCGCCATGCGGATGGTCGATCGGATTCATGGCCGAACCGCGGACTGTCGGCCGAATGCCCAGCCAGCGCTTACGGCCGGCTTTGCCGTGCATCTCAGCTTCGTGTTCGACGTTCCCCACTTGCCCGATCGTAGCCAGACAATCCAGATGGATCAACCGCACCTCGCCGGACGGAAGCTTGACATGCGCATTCTCCCCTTCCTTGGCGGTGATCTGAGCGGCATTGCCGGCGCTACGAACAACCTGCCCGCCTTTGCCGCGCGTCAACTCGACGTTATGAATGAACGTTCCCAGGGGGATATACCTCAGAGGCATCGTATTGCCTGTTTTGACATCGAGATCCGCTCCCCGCGAACTTGCGATGGCGTCGCCTGCCTGCAGCCCCAGCGGCGCAAGGACATATCTCCTTTCGCCGTCCGGAAACTCGATAAGCGCAATGCGGCACGTCCTGTTAGGGTCGTATTCGATCGCCAAAACCTTTGCAACCACGTCGAACCTATCCCTTTTGAAATCGACGATGCGGTAAAGCTTCTTGTGCCCGCCGCCGATATGGCGCGTCGTGATACGGCCGACATTATTGCGGCCGCCGGACTTGCGCAGCGGTTCAACCAGCGACTTTTCCGGACGCTTCTTGGCCACGCCTTCAAAATCCGGCAAATTGGCCCAGCGCATTCCCGGCGTTGTAGGCTTGAATCTCCTTAACCCCATCTTGGCTTACCTTTCTTCTTTCCGACAAATCACTTTAAATCGATCTTCTGGCCCTCGACGAGGCGCACGAATGCTTTTTTCCAATCCGGTTGCTTTCCCAGCTGCATACGGATGCGCTTCATCTTGCCCCGGACAGTCATCGTGTTGACGTCGCGTACTTTGACTTTGTATATCTTCTCCACCGCGTTTTTGATGTCAACCTTGGAGGCGCAAGAAGCGACGTAGAACTGATAACACCCGTCGGACTCAAGGCGAGAGCCCTTTTCGGAATGAATTAAAGTTTTAATAGTATCATATGGACTATGCATGTTTCAAGCGTTTTGTTAAATTTTTTAACGAGTCTCTGGATAAAATGATCTTCTGGGTATTCATGACATCGTAGGCATTCAGCGACGAAGAATCCGCAAGCTGCAGACCCTGGATATTGCGCGCCGAACGCTTGATGTTTTCCGTCACCGATTCCAAGACGCACAGGATGGATGTCGCCGGCAGCTTGAGAGCGCCGAGGAACTTGGCGAACTCCTTGGTCTTGGGAGCGAGGACATGGATCTTCTCGACCAGGACGACGTCTCCGGAAGCGATCTTGGCGTTCAGGCTCGACCGCAGGGCTTCGTTCCTGATCTGCTGAGGCATCGTGTAGCTGAAATCCCTGGGGTGCGGCCCGAAGACAACGCCGCCGTGACGCCACAAGGGCGAACGGGTCGAACCGTGACGCGCCCGGCCGGTCCCCTTCTGACGCCAGGGTTTCTTGCCGCCGCCGGAAACTTCACCACGCGTTTTTGTCTCGGCCAGGCCCAGGCGACGGTTGGCACGATAGCCCACGATCGCCTGATACAGGGTTTTTTTCTTCACGGAACCATCAAAGACATGGGCATCGAGCTCGATCTCCTCGACCACCTTATTGCCCATATCCACAACCGGCATTACGATACGATTCTTCTTTTCCATGATCCCTTACGCTTTCTTCTGCTTCTTGATGGACTTTCTGATCTCGAGCAAACTCGTCTTGTGCCCCGGGACCGCGCCTTCAACCACAAGAATATTGTTGGCCAGATCGACCTTGACAACCTTAAGGTTCTGGACCGTGACCTTCTGGTGTCCCATGTGGCCGGCCATCGTCTTGCCCTTGAACACGCGGGAAGGATCGGAACTTGCGCCGATCGAACCGACGCGGCGATGAGACATGGAGCCGTGGGTCATTGGCGTCCCCATCCAGTGCCAGCGCTTCATGCCGCCCTGGAAGCCTTTGCCGATGGAAACGCCCGATACGTCGACGAAATCGCCTTCCTGGAAAATATCCACTTTGATCTCGTCGCCGACCTTATAATTCCCCTTGTCAGCCACACGTAACTCGCGCACATAACGCCGGACGCCAAGACTCAGCTTCTTGAACTCCCCGACCTGGGGTTTTTTGACCTTCGACTCCTTGGTATCTCCGAAACCGACTTTGATGTTCTTATCATTCAGACCCATCACAACGCATGGACCCGCCTCGATGACGGTCACGGGCCTTACCTTGCCGTCCTCGCCGAAAACCTGCGTCATGCCGACCTTCTTGCCCAATATTTTTATCGTCGTATTCAATACACCCATGGATTCACCATTTTTCTTTGCAGCCGCCGGCTCTCTTCAAGACGTCAGCGGATTTCCACGTCCACGCCGGCAGGGAGATTCAACTTCCGCAAAGCATCGATCGTCTTGGCTGTCGGCTCATGAAGTTCCAAGAGCCTCTTATGCGTCGCCAGGAGGAACTGCTCCCTGGACTTCTTGTCGATGACGACCGAACGATTAACGGTGTAGATCTCCTTCTTGGTCGGCAAAGGAATGGGGCCTGCCACTTTCGCCCCGCTCCGCTTGGCCGTTTCAACGATCTCTTTCGTCGACTGATCCAAGAGGCGGTGATCGTACGCTTTAAGTCGTATTCGGATTTTCTGTGACATTTGATTTTGCCTATTTTTTAGGTTCGTACGCTCCAAAACAACTCCAGCCTGTCTCCTGCTTTAGCGGCAGACATTTAGGCCAGGAGCTTTTCCTATTCGATAATCTCGGAAACAACTCCGGCGCCGACCGTATGGCCGCCCTCGCGGATGGCGAAACGCAGCTCTTTTTCCATCGCGATAGGCATGATCAATTCAGCCTCAACCGTGATGTTGTCGCCGGGCATGATCATTTCGACGCCCTGAGGAAGTTTAATCGTTCCCGTCACGTCCGTCGTCCTGAAATAGAACTGAGGGCGGTAGCCGGTAAAGAACGGCGTATGACGCCCGCCTTCCTCCTTGGTCAGGATATAGACCTGCGCTTTGAATTTCTTGTGGGGCGTGATGGAACCTGTCGCCGCCAGAACCATGCCGCGCTCCAGGGAATCCTTGTCAACACCGCGCAGAAGCAAGCCGACGTTGTCACCCGCCTGTCCTTCGTCCAGGAGTTTGCGGAACATCTCGATACCGGTCACAACGGTCTTGCCGATCTCCGGCCTCATGCCGACGATGTCCACATTGTCGTTGAGCTTGATCTTGCCTCTCTCGATACGGCCTGTCCCGACCGTGCCGCGGCCCGAGATCGTAAAGACGTCTTCGACGGCCATCAGGAATGGCTTTTCCAGCTCGCGCTTCGGCATCGGAATGAATTCGTCGACAGCCTTCATCAACTCAAAGATCGGACCGCACTTGGGGCAATCCGGTTTTGCACACAGGCAGGACAAGGCCTCTGTCGCGCTGCCCTTGATGATCGGCGTCTTATCGCCGGGGAAGTTGTACTTCGTCAAGAGATCTCGCACCTCCATCTCAACAAGATCGATGAGTTCTTTATCCTGAACCATGTCGACTTTGTTCAAGAAGACGACAATGGCGGGAACGTTCACCTGACGCGCCAAAAGGATGTGCTCACGGGTCTGAGGCATCGGGCCGTCCGCAGCGGACACGACCAGGATCGCACCGTCCATCTGGGCGGCGCCTGTGATCATGTTCTTGATGTAGTCCGCGTGACCCGGGCAGTCGATATGCGCGTAGTGACGTGTATCCGTCTGGTATTCAACGTGGGCGATATTGATCGTAACGCCTCTCTCCCACTCTTCGGGCGCGTTATCGATTGATTCGTAGCTTCTGGCTTCCGCCCATCCCTTTTTCGCCAAAACCGTCGTGACCGCAGATGTCAAACTTGTTTTCCCGTGATCAACGTGGCCGATGGTTCCGATATTAACATGGGGCTTTGTCCTTACAAACTTTTCTTTTGACATCTCTCACCTCCGTTATACCCTTCCTTAACGTGGTATGAGGAAGGTATTACCCCTTCTGGGTTATTTTATCCCTAATACCTTATTGGCTATATCTTTAGGCACCTCTTGATAACAAAAGGGCTCCATTGTAAAAGACGCTCGACCTTGTGTTAACGACCGCACTATATTAGCATAATCAAAAACTTCTGCAAGCGGAACGTGTCCGCGCAGGACCCTGACATTTCCCCTCTGACCCATGGAAACAAGTTTTCCTCGACGGGAACTGAAGTCACCGATGACAGCCCCCATGAACTCTTCGGGAACGACAATTTCGATATCCATAATCGGCTCAAGCAGATAGGAGCCTCCGGAACGCAGACCATCCGTAAACGCGATCGATGCCGCCATCTGAAAGGCGATCTCGGAGGAATCGACTTCATGGTAAGAACCGTCCACCAGCGTCACGGCGACATCCGTCACCGGATAACTGCCCAGCACCCCGCTCTTGGCCGCCATAATGATCCCATTCTTGACAGCAGGAATGAATTCCCTGGGAATAACGCCGCCTTTCAGCGTTTCTTCGAACGTGATGCCGGTCCCGGGGACTTCCTGAGGCTGCATCACCAGAACAACGTGACCATACTGGCCGCGGCCGCCGCTCTGCTGGATAAACTTACCCGTGACAGACATTTTCTTGCGGATCGATTCACGGTATGCTACCTGCGGACGCCCAACCTTCGCTTCTACATTAAATTCTCTTAATATGCGATCGACGGCGATCTCCAGATGCAGCTGCCCCATTCCGGAAATGATCGTCTGCGCCGTCTCGGTATTGTAGGTGACACGGAACGAAGGATCTTCATCCTGCAGTTTACGCAGGGCAAACGCCAGTTTCTCCTGGTCGGCCTTGGATTTGGTCTCAATCGCCAAATCCACGACAGGCTCGGGGAACTTAATGGCTTCCAGAACGACGGGATTTTTCTCGCTGCACAGGGTATCTCCGGTATTCGTTTCCTTAAGACCCACAAAAGCAACGATATCCCCGCAATGGGCCGATTCAATCATCTCCTGCTTATTGGCATGCATGCGCACGATCTTGGAAATACGCTCATCTTCGCGTTTGGTGGAGTTATAGATCGTTTCGCCGGCATTGATCTTTCCTGAATAAATACGCACAAAATTGAGACGACCGACGTAGGGATCGCTCATAACCTTAAAGCAAAAACCGCAAAACGGCGCTTCCACGGAAACCTGGCGCTCCTCATACTCTCCGCTTTCCGGCTCAAAACCTTTCACCGCCGGGATGTCCAAAGGAGACGGCAAATAATCGCAGACCGCATCCAGGACCATCTGGATCCCTTTGTTCTTCAGAGACGATCCGCAGAGCACGGGACAGAATTTATTGGCGACAGTCGCCTCACGGATCGACCGCTTGATATCTTCTTTGGTGATGGGCTTGTTGTGGATATAAAGATCCATCAAGTGATCATTGACCTCGGCGACCTTCTCGATCAACGTATGGCGGTATTCCTGGACCTTTGCCTTGTACTCTTCGGGAATGGGCTTGCGCTCAAGCTTCTCGCCCTTCTCATCGACGGGCACGATCAGCTCTTCTTCGACCAGATCGATCATGCCGGAGAAATTCTCCTCCGAACCGTAAGGTAACTGGATCGCTGCGGCGGCTGCGCCGAGCTTCTGATGTATCTCGGCCAAAACATTCGGGAAATCGGCGCCCACGCGGTCCATCTTATTGACAAAGGCGATCCTGGGAACATGATACTTGTCCGCCTGGCGCCAAACCGTCTCAGACTGGGGCTGCACCCCGGCCACAGCACAGAAAACAACCACGGCGCCGTCCAACACCTTAAGCGAACGCTCCACCTCGACCGTAAAATCCACGTGGCCCGGCGTATCGATGATATTGATATGGATGTCGCGCCAGAAACACGTCGTCGAGGCCGACGTGATCGTGATGCCGCGCTCCTGCTCCTGCACCATCCAGTCCATCGTCGCCGCCCCGTCGTGGACTTCGCCGATCTTGTGGATCTTCTTGGTGTAAAAAAGCATGCGCTCCGTCGTCGTCGTCTTGCCGGCGTCGATATGAGCTATAACTCCAATATTACGTATCTTTGTCAGATCTATTTTTTGCGTCATGGTCAGCATTCTTTCTGCAACTGTCACTTAAGCCGTCCTCTTTCTTTGGGGGCTTCCTACCACCGGAAATGCGCAAAGGCCTTATTGGCCTCCGCCATCTTATGGGTGTCGTCCCTCTTTTTGATGGCAGCGCCTTCGCCTTTAAACCCGGCCATGATTTCATCGGCCAGGCGTTCCGGCATGGGTTTGCCTTTTTTGGCACGCGAAAAGTCCTTGATCCAGCGCAAGGCAAGCGATATGCCGCGCTCCTGGGATACCTCGATAGGGACCTGATAGGTAGCGCCTCCCACGCGGCGGGGCTTGACCTCCAGCCGCGGACGGATATTCTCCAGCGCCTTGTTGAACACCTTCACAGGGTCCTCTTCTCCGGTCTTGGCTTTGATGATATCGAACGCGCCGTAGACGATCGTCTCGGCCGTGGATTTCTTGCCTTTGATCATCAAAATATTGATCATCTTGGCCACAATCCGACTGCTATATTTCGGATCGGGTAAAATCTGTCGTTTGACTGCGCGTCTTCTTCTCATGAATCGCCCTCTGTATTTTTCTCCTGCCTGAATGAAAATTCTTTCGGCTATTTCTTCTTTGACACCTTGGCCCCGTATTTGGAGCGGGATTTCTTTCTGTTGGCCACACCCGCCGTATCCAGCGTCCCGCGGACAATATGATAACGCACGCCGGGGAGATCTTTGACCCTGCCGCCTCTCACCAGGACGATCGAATGTTCCTGCAGATTATGTCCTTCACCGGGAATATACGATGTCACTTCGATGCCCGTCGTCAGGCGGACCCTCGCGATCTTGCGAAGAGCCGAATTCGGCTTCTTCGGCGTCATGGTCTTGACCTGAAGACATACACCCCGGCGCTGAGGACAGCCCTTGAGGGCCGGTGATTTGGACTTGACCTTCTTGGCAATCCTGCTATTCCGTATGAGCTGCTGAATTGTCGGCATTCACACCTTCCTCTTTTACAGAAATGGCCACATCTTCTTTATTGATCTTGAAATCCTGATGGATCTTGAGGCCCGTGCCGGCCGGGATCAAATGGCCGACGATAACATTCTCTTTCAGACCGAAAAGTTCGTCCCGTTTCCCGGAAGCCGCCGCATCCGTCAGGACCTTGGTCGTTTCCTGGAAGCTCGCCGCTGAAATAAAGCTTTCCGTCGTCAGCGACGCCTTCGTGATCCCCAACAGGAGCGGAGTCGCCGAAGCCGGCTTGCCGCCTTTTTTGATGACGCGCTGGTTCTCCTTCTGGAACCTCCAGCGGTCCACCTGCTGGCCGGAAAGGAATTCCGTATCTCCGGCATCCTCGATCTTGACCTTTTTGAGCATCTGCCGGATGATGACCTCAATGTGTTTGTCGTTGATCTTGACACCCTGCAAGCGGTAGACTTCCTGCACTTCGTTGACGAGATATTCCTGAAGGATCTTGTCGCCGCAGACGCGCAGGATATCCTGCAAGACCACGGGGCCGTCCGTCAACTGCTGGCCTGCCGTCACGCGGTCGCCGCGGTACACATTGGGATGTTTCCCGTGGGGAATCGCGTATTCGCGTTTCATGCCCGTCGAAGACGTCACGATGATCATCCTCTGGCCTTTCTTGTTCTCACTGAACTCGACGAAGCCGTCAATTTCCGAAATGATCGCCGGATCCTTGGGCCGGCGGGCCTCAAACAACTCCGCCACACGCGGCAGACCGCCTGTGATATCCCTCGTCTTGCCGGACACGCGCGGGATCTTAGCGATCAGTTCGCCGGCCTCGATCTTCTGGCCGTCCTTCACGAGAATATGTGCGCCGATCGGGATCGGATAAATACCGACAACTTGTCCGCCCGCATCGAGGATGATGATCTGCGGATGAAATTCCATCTTGTGTTCAACGATGACACGCTCGGCGATCCCGGTGGTCGGGTTCATCTCTTCGCGCATCGTGATGTTTTCCTTGATATCTTCGTAGCGGACGATGCCGGCGACTTCTGTCAGGATCGGCAATGTATAAGGATCCCACCGGACGAAGATGACGCCCTTCTGGATCTCTTCCCCTTCGGCCATGGAAATCACAGCGCCCTGCGGAATGGCGTAACGCTCCAATTCGCGCCCCTGGGGATCGTTGATGGTTAGAGAGCCGTTACGATTCAGGACAATCAGGTCTTTGCCCCTGGCGACCGTCCGTAACGCATGGAAATTCAAAACACCCTTATTTTTGGCTTTGACAAAAGATTGTTCGACGATGCGGGAGGCTGTGCCGCCGATATGGAACGTCCTCATTGTCAGCTGGGTACCGGGTTCGCCGATCGACTGCGCCGCAATGATCCCGACGGCCAATCCAATCTCAACCAGACCGTCGCGCGCCAGGTCTTTGCCGTAACACTTGGCGCAGATGCCGCGGTCGGATTCACAAGTCAAGACGCTGCGGATGCGGATTTTTTCAATCCCCATCTTTTCCAAGGCTTCCGCCTTTTCTGCCGTAATCATCTCGCCCGCCGCCACGACGGTTTCATCTGTGATGACATCGACGATATTGTCCAGCGTCACGCGGCCGACGATGCGTTCCTTCAAAGGAACAACAACCTCATCCCCTTCGATGATCGAAGACAAAGAGATGCCGTTCAGGGTGCCGCAATCTTCCTCGGTGATGATGACTTCCTGGGACACATCGACCAGACGACGCGTCAGGTAGCCGGCGTCGGCGGTCTTGAGAGCCGTGTCCGCCAACCCTTTACGCGCACCGTGCGTAGAGATGAAATACTCCAGCACCGTCAGGCCTTCGCGGAAACTGGCCGTAATCGGATTCTCAATGATCTCGCCGGAAGGCTTGGCCATCAAACCTCGCATGCCGGCCAGCTGCCTGACCTGCAGCCTGGAACCGCGCGCGCCGGAATCCGCCATCATGAAAATCGGATTAAATGCATCCATCTTCTTAAAAACGAGGTCTGAGACCTTGTCCGTCGTATGCGTCCAGATATCGATGACCTTGTTGTAACGTTCACCGTTGGTGATGATGCCCTTGCGATACTGGTCATCGACCTTCGCCACTTCCTTTTTTGCCTCCGCGATATATTCCTTTTTCTCCTCAGGAATCTCCAGGTCGTCGATAGAGATAGAGATACCGCCGAGCGTCGCGTATTCAAAACCGAGGGCTTTCAGACGGTCTAAAAGCTTGATGGTGGAATCGTGCCCGAACCGCTTATAGCATACCGTAACGATCTGACCGACATTTTTCTTGTTAAGCTCAAGGTTGACGAAGCCAAACTCTTTCGGAAGCCTCTCATTGAAGATGATGCGGCCGACGGTCGTCTCCACGAGGGCCACTTCACCGGAATACACGCCTTCGTTGAGAAGGTACTGGTTAGGGATCCTCGTCTTGATCTTGGCGTGAAGAGCGATCGTGCCGTCATCATAGGCGGCGATCGCCTCGACCGCATCGGACAAAATCATGCCTTCGCCTTTGGTCTTGGGCTTCATTTTGGTCAGATAGCAAAGCCCCAGAATGATGTCCTGTGTCGGCGTCGTGATGGGGCGGCCGTCTGCGGGTGAAAAAATATTGTTGATGGACAGCATCAGGAGCCGCGCCTCCATCTGGGCCTCCAGCGACAACGGAACGTGGACAGCCATCTGGTCGCCGTCGAAGTCGGCGTTAAAGGCCGTGCAGACCAAAGGATGGATCCTGATGGCCTTGCCTTCGACCAGGACCGGCTCAAAGGCCTGGACGGACAGACGATGCAATGTCGGGGCGCGGTTCAACAGAACGGGATGGTCCTTGATCACTTCGTCGAGGATATCCCAGACCTCGATCTTGGCGCGCTCCACCATCCTCTTGGCGCCTTTGATCGTATGGACAAAACCGCGCTCGCGCAATTTCTTAATGATGAATGGCTCAAATAATTCCAGGGCCATGCGTTTGGGCAGACCGCACTGATGCAGATTGAGCTCCGGCCCAACGACGATAACGGAACGGCCGGAATAATCCACGCGCTTGCCCAGAAGGTTCTGGCGGAAGCGCCCCTGTTTGCCTTTGAGCATATCTGAAAGGGATTTCAACGGCCTGTTGTTCGAACCCAGGACGGGACGGCCGTGTCGACCGTTATCCAAAAGGGCATCCACCGCCTCTTGAAGCATGCGCTTTTCATTGCGGATGATGATCTCGGGAGCGTTAAGATCCAGGAGCTTCTTCAACCGGTTGTTGCGATTGATGACGCGCCGGTAAAGATCATTTAGATCGGACGTGGCAAAACGCCCGCCGTCGAGAGGAACCAGAGGCCTGAGGTCCGGAGGAATAACGGGCAGGACTTCCAAGACCATCCACTCCGGCTTGTTGGCGGACTTTTTGAAATCTTCGACGATCTTGAGGGTCTTTAAGATCTTGCGGGCGTTCGTACCCTCTTTGGAAGTTTCCAATTGCTTATGGAGCTTCTTGGACAACCCGTCCAGATCGATTTCCTTGAGCAGCTCCAGCACCGCTTCGGCGCCGATCTTGGCCCTGAATCCGGAACCGTACTTCTCCTGAAGCTCCTGATGACGGTCTTCCGTCAAAAGCTCGCCCTTTTTCAAACCCGTATCGCCCGGATCAACAACGATATATTCCTCATAATAGATGATCTTTTCCAAATCCC
>CAYYFL010000005.1:0-116550 GCA_964471325.1 uncultured Planctomycetia bacterium | reverse complement strand
TGGCTGCACCTGGCCCCATCTGAACGGGCCAGTGTTCCGCTTTCTGCGGAACCCGTCCGAACCTGGCCCGGTTTCCGGGCCGAGCGAGGACTGGTCGCAGACAGATATTGACAAGATGCTTACGCGAAGGACAAAATAAATTAACTCTTCTCATCCCTACAATCCCTTCATATACTCTTCCATGCGGTCCATGGCTTCCCTCAATTTATCAAAGCCCGTCGCGAAAGAAATGCGGATATGGCCGTCGTATTCAGGACCAAAGGCCGTACCCGGGACAACAGCGACCTTCTTCTCTTTCAAGAGCTTCGAAGCGAAATCCATGCCGTTCATTTTCGACTTTTTGACCGAAGGGAACACATAAAAAGTCCCCTGGGGCTTGCGGCAGGAAAGTCCCATGCCGTTGAGGCGGCCCACGACAAACTCGCGCCGTCTCATGTATTCCTGCCTCATGTCTTCAACAGGCTTGCGTGTACCCACAACCGCCTCGCAGGCGGCCATCTGCGACATGATCGGCACGCACATGATCGTGTACTGGTGGATCTTGGTCATGGCGGCGATGATGTCTTTCGGGCCGCAGGCATAGCCTACGCGCCAGCCGGTCATGGCGTAGGCCTTGGAAAAGCCGTTGAGATACACCGTGCGCTCCTTTGCGCCCGGCAATGTGGCAAAAGGCGTATGGGCAAAATCATAGGTCAGCTCGTCATAAACCTCGTCGGAGATAACCAGGATCCCGTGCCTTTCCAAAACACGATTGATGGCAGACAGCTCTGTCTTTGTATAGGAGACACCCGTCGGATTGCACGGGTAATTAAAAATGATTGCTTTTGTATCCGGCTCGATCGCTTTTTTGAGGTCGTCGGGCGTCAGCTTGAACCCGTTGCCGGATCTCAGGACGATCCGGGTGACCTCTGCGCCCGCCAACTCTGCAACCGGGGCATAAGAAACATAGCTGGGCGAGCAGACGATGACCTTATCGCCGGGATTGATCAGGGCGCGCAAAACAAGATCAACAGCCTCGCTGACGCCGACCGTAATCAAAATCTCATCTTCCACGCCGTAATGAAGGCCGAACCGCCTTTTCAAATCCTGGGAAACATATGTCCTGAGCTTGACCAACCCCTTATTGGACGTATAGGACGTATATCCTTCCTCAATGGAATAAATAGCGCTCTCCCGGATGTGCCAGGGCGTGACGAAATCCGGCTCTCCCACCCCCAGGGAGATAACTTCCTTCATGCCGAGAACCAGGTCAAAAAAGACCCGAATCCCCGACGGAGGCATCACCTGCACTTTATGGGAAACCAATGATTTTTTCATGGCTTAAACTATATCTGAATACAGGTCTCTAATACGAAATCGCCAGGCGCCTGTCCTCTTCGGCGCATTTTAAAATGATCCCGTCTTCTTTGTATTTTTTCAGCAGGAAATGCGTCACTGTGCCACGGACGTTCTCCATCGGCGAAAGCTTTTCGGAGACGAACCTCGACACGGTCTTCAAATCCCTTCCTTCCACCACCAAAAGAAGATCGTAACTGCCTGAGAGAAGATAGCAGCTCTTGACCTCCGGGAAGCTGTAGATACGCTCGGCAACTTTATCGAATCCCAGGTCTTTCTGCGGCGCCACCTTGACCTCGATCAGCGCGCGGACCTCGCTCTCCTTGTCCTTGACCAGCTCTTTATTGACGACGGCGCGATATCCCAGGAGGATGCCTTCCTTCTCGTATTTCTTGATGCGCTTTTTGACCTCGTCAACCCTGATCTTGGCCAGTTTTGATATTTCCTGAGGCGTGATCCTGGCGTCTTTCTGCAACAATTCAAGGATTACATCCATGCGGTCCCCCTTGGCTCAACATGTAACAAATCCATCATTCATGCCTCAAAAGCGTCGTTGATCCTCCATGACAGGCGCACCTGCCAGAAAACTCGTTCTCTGACGGGGCTCACAAATTTTAACACCTGCCCTTAAGCCTTACAAGCGATTTTTGGAAGGTGAAAAAACAGCACAAGGCCCGCCTTACGATGCCTTCTCAAGGCTTCTCATGCACCGAACAAACCCCCCATAGATATCCCTCGCCTGGGCGTCAAAAGCGGTCTTTAATCTTTCATATGTCCTGAGCATCTCCTCCCGGCTTTTCGTCTGATCATCCCGAAACCACGAAGAAAGCATGGACCCGTCCACTTCCACATGAAACTGGAACCCCCATGCCGCGTCCTGAAATGAGAATGCCTGATGAATGCCGTTACCTTGAGCCAATAGGATGCCGCCCGCAGGCAATTCAAATGTATCTTCATGCCACTGAAAGACTTTCGTCCTGATATCGAATGTCTTCATCAAGGGATCGCCTTTGGCGGCGTCAGTCAAAACCAGGTCATGCCAACCGATTTCTTTGACTGGAGATTTTTTGACGCGGCCCCCAAGACTGACGGCAATGAGTTGTGCGCCAAGGCAAATCCCCAAAACCGGGATTTTCTGCATCACGAGCTCCCGGATAAGATATTTCTCCACGGCCAGGAAAGGATGCTTCTCTTCCTCGTAGACATTCATAGGGCCCCCCATGACAACGACGCCCCCTATATCCGAAAGATCCAGCGGGCACAAACCGGCTCCGTTGTCTTTCCAAACATCCGCCATATCATATCCGATTTTGTTCTCGGAAAGGTAGGCCCCCAGCGTGCCCGGCCCTTCGTTGTCGACATGCTTGATGATCAATATTTTTTTCATCGCGCCCTCCACCGCATCAAAAAACCCTCTTGCGGATGAAGACCGTCAGTCTTCATCAACAAGAGGGCGTCCTTGTCCTCTTAGTGCCGGGTTGCAGTCATGTCTGCCAGCAGGCATGACTGTCGTAACCATTACCTGTATTTATTTGTGATCGGCATGCGCCGGTCCTTGCCGAACGCCTTAGGGCTGATCTTGATGCCGGGTGCCGACTGCCTGCGCTTATACTCGTTGAAATCCACCATCCGCACGATGCCTGCCGCCAGCTTCTCATCGATGCCTGCCGCGACGATCTCCTGGATCCCCTTGTCTTCCTCGACATATAACCTCAAGACAGGATCCAGGACGTCGTACGACGGCAAGGTGTCCGCATCTTTCTGGTTGGGCCTGAGTTCGGCTGTCGGCGCTTTCGTCAGAACGCGCCCGGGGATCGTCTTGCGGCCGGTCACCCTGTTCTTGTATTCCGCCAGACGGTAGACGAGCGTCTTGGGCACGTCTTTGATAGCGCCGAATCCGCCCGCCATATCGCCGTAGAGCGTGCAGTAGCCGCAGGAAACCTCCGATTTGTTTCCCGTATTGACGGCGAGATATCCGAATTTATTGGATATGGCCATGATGATGTTGCCGCGGATGCGCGCCTGGAGGTTCTCCTCCGCGATGTCCGGCGCCTTGCCGGCAAAAACACCGCCGAGCTCCGCAAGATAGGCCTCGAGGATCTTCTGGATGGGGATCTCTGCGGTCTTGATATTCAAGTTCTGCGCCAGGAGCCGCGCATCTTCGCCGGATTCCTGCGACGTGTAGATCGACGGCATCAAAACACCGAGGACGTTTTCGCTGCCGATGGCGTCTGCGGCCATCGCCGCCACAAGCGACGAATCGATACCGCCGCTCAACCCCAAAACGATTTTCTTAAAACCGTTCTTGAGCGCATAATCCTTCAAGCCCAGGACAAGGGCCCCGTAGACTTCCTCTTCGATGGTGTTCGGCGGCACAACGACATGCGGCCCCAGCGGCGGCTTGTCCTCCCCGGCCCCCGCGATCATGATGGCGGGCTTTCTGGAGGCGGCAGGCAATTCAACATCGCAAACAAGAAGCTCCTCTTCGAACGCCCGGCCCTGCGCGACCACGCGCCCCTTATTGTCAACAACCAGGCTCTGGCCGTCGAAAACCAACTCATCCTGACCGCCGACCAGGTTGGTGTAGGCGATAAAAACGCCGTTGTGTCTGGCCTGTTTTTTAAGGATCCTGCGGCGCATCTCGCCCTTGCCCATATGATACGGCGAGGCGTTGATGTTGACGATCAATCTGGCCCCGCGATAGGCCTGGATCCCCGCCGGACCGTCCATATGCCAGATGTCTTCGCAGATATTGACGCCGAAAGACGTCCGGCCCAACCCGAAAACGGGAAATATGTCGCCGGCGGCGAAATAACGCATCTCGTCGAAAACGCCGTAGTTGGGCAGGAAAGCCTTGTGATAGACATCCACGATGCGCCCGCGGGAAAGAACGGCCGCTGCGTTATAGATCCTGTTTTTCTTCCGGTCGACAAATCCGACGACCGCCGCGATGTCGCCCGTCGAGCGGGCGGCGGTTTTGAGGGCCGCGAGGTTATCGTCGATAAACCGGGGCTTGAAAAGAAGATCTTCGGGCGGATAGCCGGTGATGCAGAGCTCGGGAAACGAAACAATGTCCGCTCCGGCCCCGAGGGCCTTTTGGGTCCAGGCGGAGATTTTGGCGACATTACCCGCAAGATCGCCCACGACAGGATTGACCTGTGCCAGCGCTATCCGGATTTTCTGGGTTTTTTCAGGCATAAACGATCTCCGGAGATCAGCAGTGCTATATCTTGCTCTTCATGTCGTGGCTCAGGACGATCGCCTCGGCGACCTGACGCATGGATTTGCGGTTATCCATGCTGTACTTTTGAAGCAGACGGTAAGCGTCGGCCTCCCCCAGCGACCGCTCCTTCATCAGGATGCCCTTGGCCCTCTCAACGATCTTGCGGGATTCGAGCTCTTCCTGAATGACCTTGGTCTTGACCATGAGTTCGGTATTCTCGATGACCAAGGCCGCCTGGGCGGCGACGGACGAAAGAAGATCGATCTCGCCCTTGGTGAACTTATGGGGCTCGGAGGTATAAAGGTTCAGGACACCGATGACCTTGCCCTTGACATTCAGAGGGACGCACAAATAGGAACAAATATTCTCCTGTTTGGCGATCTCCTTGTATTTATACTGAGGCTCAGCCTGAACGTCGTAGACGGCGACCGCCTTGTTTTCCTTGGCCACGCGGCCGCTGATGCCTTCGCCCAGCTTCACGGGTTGTTTCTTTGTGTATTCTTCGGAAACCGTCTGCGTGGCGCGGATCACCAGCTCCCCCTTGTCGTTCAACAACATGAGCGAACAAAGCTTGGATCCCATGCTCTGCGCCGTCACGGAAACGATTAATTTCAGGATATCTTCAAGATAAAGGTCGGATGTGATGGCCTTGCTGATCTTTGACAGGGCCGTTAAGTGCAGTGTTTTTCTTGCCATACTTTCCTCCACAGGCTTTCACGCAGATGCCGCAGATATATTGTCCGACGACATTCTCCCGTTGGAAGCCCTTAAGCTTCTCAAAACATTCCAAATGACCGAAGTCTTCGCCGTTCTCCCGGATGGCTCCGACCGGACAAGCCGCGATGCAGCCCCGGCAGGACCCGCATCCGCGCCGCAGCGGACGGTCCGCCTTCAGCCGGAAATCCGTCAGGATCGTCACTAACCTGAATTGCGCACCATAGCGCCCTGAAACAAGAAGATTGTTCTTTCCAATCCACCCCAACCCCGCCAATTGCCCGATTTTCTTGTGCGAAAGATGTGCGCTCTGTTTCTGCCAATCGAGGATCTGCGATGCCGGAATGGGAAGCGCCGCCGCCCCTTTGTTCTGGAGCCACCGGCATACCGAAAAGGCCATCTGATCCAAAAACATGTTGGCTGTCCGGTAGTGATGGAAATACAGCTTGGTCGGCTGCGCTTCGATTTCTGAGAGGATGGAGCCGGATAACGCGACCCCGAGACAAACGGCCTTGTTTAGTCCCTTTTTAACATCCTCAACGAGCTCAAACTCGTCTTTGATGTTTGAGACATCCGCCACTCCAAAAAGATCCGCCCCCTGCAGGCGGCAGAACTTTTTTAAAGTACGGTAATTCCAGATTTCAGAAAACACGTTAATATCTTTATATGGCCGGGCTGCTTTCATCGGCCGGACCGGAGGCCGAAGAACGTATCACGCCGTCAAGATCAATCAGGAAATATCTGGTGCCTGTGATATTCGGCTTGGCGGGTATCGCCGTGGCATTAAAACCGTCCGCGTCGCCTGAAAGCGTGAAGTTATAGCCCTGCTTTGTGCCCGACGCCAGCGTACTGTCAATATACTGGGCCCCCGCGGGATCGTAAAGATCCGAGAGGTTCGACGGGTAAGAACTGTGCACCGCCCGGTATGTCACCGAAGCCGCGGACAACGTCTTGAGCGCCGCGACCGCCGCCGCCTCGTTGGCGTTGACACGTTGACGCAGGATGCCTGGAACACCGATGGAGGCGATAACGATGATCACGGCAATAACAACCATGATCTCAACGAGCGTAAACCCCACCCGAGAACGCTGCGGCGGCGCTCCGGGAATAAAACTCTTGCGCCTCCCCAAAAACTCCGACATTATACACAAACCTTGCCGTTGCCTCTCTGACAGAGCAAGACCTCTGAAGCGCCGAATTCCCGGAACCTCCATCATGCCGTCCGACCCTTTCTTTCGCTGTTGCGTCTAATGATAATATTAAAACACAAGAGACCTGAAAAAACCATAAAAAGAATTATCCCCCAAAGAGTTGCGGCCGTAACCCCTTCCCTTTTAACAAATAAAGAAAACCATAAAAAGAGAAAAACCGCCAAAAGCAAAAATCCGCAGATACGGATGAACTCTCCGTTTCTGAAAGACTGTCTTATATCAAAAGACCGGATGTCGGCCTTGCTGAACCTGCGCAGAGAAGGAAGCAGCATCGGCACGTTCTTTAAATACTCGCGATAGGCGGCGCCGAATTTCTCCTCCAGGACTTGTTGTTCCTCCCGGATAGTCCCGGCATAGAGAACCAGAAAACCCAGAAAATAATACAACAAGAGCCACATGTTGTTGGCAACAATCACAACGCCCAATCCCACGATAAAATTACCCAGATAGAGCGGATTGCGCACATACGCATAAGGCCCGGCCGTCGTCAAAACCCTGGATTTAGAAATGTAGCCGCTCGCCCAAAACCGCACACCGAGCCCCACAAGCTCGACGGCGATGCCTACCCACAGGGACACATCGGTGATGTGGGCCAAAAAAGGATACACAAGAAACAAGGGATACACCAGCCACAGCCGCAATTTTTTAAAACGGATCTTCTGCATGGGCGTCCTTTTCTTTTTGTCGTTTGGCGATCATGACCATCAATAGCGAGACGGCCGCCGGCGTCACACCGGAGATACGGGAAGCCTGTCCAAGGGAGACCGGCCTGAATTTCTTCAGTTTTTCGACGATCTCCGCGGAAAGCCCCCTCACCGCGGCATAATCCATATCCTGCGGGATGCGTATGTTCTCGGTTTTCTTGAAACGCTCCACCTCATCCGCCTGGCGCCGGATGAATCCTTCGTATTTGACTTCCGTCTCGACCTGCGCGTCCAGCTGCGGCGTCAGAAACGGAAGGTTGTCGTCGATGTGGTTCATCTGCCTGACGTGCGCAAAAGTGATCTGCGGCCGCCGCAGCAGCTCTTCCAGGCTCGCCGTGCCCTCCAAAGGCGACGTCCCCAGCGTTTCAAGATAAGGATTGGCTTCGGCGGCCCTAATCTTTGTGGCACGCAGGTAGGCGATCGCCTCCCCGATCCGGCGTTTCTTGTCCTCGACGGCCTGATAGGCCGCTTCGTCCAGGAGGCCGATGCGGCGGCCGCGCGCCGAAAGGCGCAGGTCGGCATTGTCCTGACGCAGGATGAGACGATACTCCACACGCGAAGTAAACATCCGGTAAGGCTCCTGGGTACCCTTGGTCGTCAGATCGTCAATGAGAACGCCGATATAGGCCTCGTCCCTTGAAAGGATGAAAGGCCCTTCCCCTTGGACCCGCAGGGCGGCGTTGATGCCGGCGACAAGCCCCTGGGCCGCCGCCTCTTCGTATCCTGTCGTGCCGTTGATCTGGCCGGCCAGGAAAAGATTGCGGTAAAGCTTTGTCTCGAGCGTCGGGAATAATTGGATGGGATCGACATAATCATATTCGATGCCGTAACCGGGACGCATCATGCGCGCCTGCTCAAGCCCCTTGATCGAGTGAACCATCTCCAACTGGATGTCGATGGGCAGACTGGTCGAGATGCCGTTCGGATAGACCTCAACGGTATCAAACCCTTCGGGCTCCAGGAATATCTGATGTCTGTCGCGATCGGCAAACCGCACAACCTTGTCTTCGATGGAGGGGCAATAGCGCACGCCCGTCGACGTGATCTTTCCCGTATAGAGGGGAGAACGGTCCAGGCCGCAGCGGATGATCTCGTGCGTCCGCGGATTCGTAAAGGTCACATAGCACGGTTTCTGCATCACTTCAAGCGACGGCGTCCTGAAAGAGAAAGACAATGGGGGCACGTCGCCGTCCTGGCGCTGGAGGGCTTCGTAATCAATGCTGCGGGCATCCAGGCGCGGACAGGTGCCGGTCTTGAAACGGCTCACCCGGAAACCGAGATGTTTGAGATCGTCCGACAGACCGCTCGCCGGCGCCTCGCCCAGGCGGCCGCCGGGAAAATGTGTCAGCCCGATATGGATCAGGCCGTTCAAAAACGTCCCCGGCGTCACGACAACAGTCTTGGCCTCGAACGATTCCCCTGAAGATGTCTGGACTCCGACGACAACAGGGCCGTCCGTCAGAAAACCGGTGACTTCAGCCTGCCGCACTTCCAAACACTCTTGTCTTTCAAGCTCCGCCTTGACATAGGCCTTGTAACGGAACATATCTTCCTGGGCCCGCAAGGAGCGTACCGCAGGCCCCTTGGAGGCGTTGAGCATGCGGAATTGCATGCCGCAGGCATCGGCAGCCTTCCCCATCAGACCGCCCAAGGCATCGACTTCGCGAACCAGCTGGGACTTGCCGATGCCGCCGATCGCCGGGTTGCACGACATGGCGCCGATCGTATCAAGGTTCATCGTCACCAGCAGGACGCGGCATCCCATGCGGGATGCGGCATGCGCCGCCTCCGCTCCCGCATGACCCGCTCCGACGATAATAACATCATAATGCTTCATCGTTAAATCTCAGAAAAAATCCCAAACACCAAATACCAAACTCCAAACAATATTCAAATTCCAATCGGCCAATGACCAGACTTTTTGTTTGGAAATTTTGGTTATTGGAATTTGTTTGGGATTTGGAAAATGGGATTTGGGATTTAACTATATTGTCCCTTGATTATTCTTTCGCCAGCTTGATGAACAATCCCATCAGGTCTTTGCCAAGGAGTTCGCCCAGCGACCCGTGAGCGGCCGCCTTCTCCGAGAAGCTCACCGTCCCGTCGGATTTGATGCCGCCGCCCGTCACGATGAGCGGGACAGGGTCCGGCGAGTGCGCTTTGAGCTTGCAGGGTGTCGAATGGTCTGCGGTGACGACGACAATGGTTTCTTTCATATTGAGGTGAGGCAGGAGATTGCCGAAGAAGTGCTTGTCGATCGCCTCGATGGAGGCTTTCTTGGCCTTAAAATCGCCGTCGTGGCCGGGCTCATCCGGGCCTTTGATATGGATATACAGGCCGTCGAAATCCGCGATCTTCTGAAGGGCGATCTTCGCCCAGACGGCATAATCCACGTCGACGTGGCCGGTACGGGAAGGGACATCCACGATGCTCAAACCCGTCAAAAGCGCGATGCCCTTCTCCACGGGCATCTCGACGAACGACCCGAATTTCAAGTGGTAGTAATCGACCATCAGGGGGAACTTCGGCAGATGGTCGCCGGCGTCGCGCGAAAGAATGACATTGGCCGGCACTTTGCCGTCGGCAACGCGCTTCTTGTTGATGGCCGCTTCCTGCAGGACCTTGTGCGATTCTCTCGTGAATTCGTTCAACAGTGCAGCCGCTTCGATCGCCTGCGGCGACTTTTCGTATCCCGGCATGGGCTGAGATTCCGCCACATAAGGCTCGAAGGTTTCCTTGGCGAGGCCAAAAACACCCTCGCGGTCATAAGCGGGGTCTGTATTGGTGATCCATGCGGAAAGCTGGGAGTGCATCGACCGGATGACGAGGATGCCGCGGTGGCCGATGGTGTTTTTGAATTCAAACGTGGCGTTGGTGAGGGTGACCTTGCTGTTGATCTCCCTGGCCAAAACCGTGGCTTCTTCGGTCGTGAGATTCCGGCCGACCCTGCGGTCCTTGATGGTGCGGCCGTCATCCTGCACGGTCGCAAAGTTGACGCGGAAAGCGACATTGCCGTCATCCACCTTCAGGCCTTCGGCAAAAGACTCCAAAGGCCCCCTGCCCGTATAGAACCTGTGGGCATCATACCCCAGAAGGCTGATGACCGCGATATCCGATTCCGGGGCCACCCCTTTGGCCACCGTATGGACAACGCCGCTTTTGCCTTTCTGGGCGAGTTTATCCATATGCGGCGTCAGGGCCGCCTCCAGGGGAGTCTTGTCCCCGAGCTCCTTGATCGGCGTATCTCCCAAACCATCTAACACAACATAAAGAATCTTTTTCATCCCGTCAGACCTCCCTTTGTCATTCAAAAACAAGGAGTTTCATCCTTCATGAACTCTGGCCCATCAACCATCAAGATACATACCTTAAGGTCAAATGGGACTCATTTAGGCCCCTCCTTTTACTTTCCAAAAGATGAATTTTACCACCCATGCTGATGGCTGACAAGGGATTTTCTGGCCGGGGCCGTGACCAAAAGAAAAAGCACGCCCCATCCTGCGAGGCATGCCTTTAAGGCTTATCCTGGAAACTGCCGCAACAATCAACACCGCTTCCCTCAGCCAGGGGGACTGCGGCACCGTGTCTCTAATTTCTTTTCTCTTTCGGGTGGCGGTCAAAAAAGTCCCAGATAATTTCTGTCGCGGATATCCCCCCGATCTCCGGAGGGTCGCCCCACATCCGTTCCGCAGTCCCCCCAGGCCAGGCGTGCCCGCCGCCAATGATGGAATACAAGGAGACTGATGTCCCTTGCAGACAGAAAGACCAACTCTTGATCTTCACCAGTCCCTTTTCCATCTCCTGGGGCCGGGTGTCACAGGCATCCCTCGCCACCCAATAATCCATAGCGTGGACCACGGAATTATCCTTGCGTTCATAGCGGTCGTAATAAACCAGCGGCCAGCCCCCTTCATACAGGACATGCCTGTCTTCTGTCCCGTGAAAAGCGATGACGGAAACAGGTTCCATCGGCATGCACACGTCGACATTCATGGCGCCGGCAACCGGCGCAATGGCGGCAACCAGATCAGAAAGCTCGCAACCCACTTTATACGCCAGCATGCCCCCGTTGGAAATGCCGGTCACGTATACGGCCCTGGCGTCGATATTGTATTCCTTGCGGAGCTTGCCGATCAGGGCACGGATGAAAGCCACATCGTCGACGTTGTGCTCCAGGGCATAACCGCAGCAGTTCCCTGCGTTCCAGGTGAGGAAACGGTCCGGCAGCCGGCCGGTCCCGTCGGGATAAACAACGAGAAAACCTTTTTTGTCCGCCTCGGCCGAAAAACCCGTCATGCGCTGGGCATTCTTGGCATTGCCTCCGCCGCCATGGAGGACGATGACCAGCGCCCAAGGATGCGAACCGTCATAGGCCGCCGGCACATGCAAGAGATACGTTCGCGTCCTGCCGTCGACAACAATAGAACCCTCGCGATTGCCGGCGGTCTTTTCCTCGGCGCAAACAGGACCCCCGAGGAAGACCATGAGGCACAACAACAGGAAAGGGCGCAAAAAGAATAACATCTTCAATAAGCCTTGTGGCTGGGCCGATCCGCCCAGAGAGAAAAAAGCCCCAGACAGGCCTGACGCAGAAAGTCTTTGCGGAGCCGGACACGGGAGCCGCCCATCGTCTTCATGGCGGCATTGGACACTGTCAATTCGTGGAAACCGAACCTTTTGGCGTCGGCGATACGCGCGCCATAGACGATCCTCGAAATGTTCGCCCAATGGCAGGCGGAAAAACACATGGGGCACGGTTCACAGGTCGAATACATGGTGCAGCCTGAGAGATCGATGGTCTTCAACTCTTGGCAGGCCTGCCGGATGGCGCAAATCTCGGCGTGGGCCGTAATGTCCGTATTTTTCCATACCCGATTATGGCTTACGGCGACCACGCGGCCCCTTCGGACGATGCAGGCGCCAAACGGCGTCTGCCCATACCGCACACCTTCTTCAGCCTTGGCAATCGCCAGACGCATCCATGCGATGTCACCGGTTCTTGGCATCGCCGCCTCCTGTCTCATCCATCGTCCAGATCAACTCCGTAAAATACGTCATCGGAAGCCCGACGCTGTCCACTCTCACGTACTCCTTGGTCTGCTCCACCAGCTTGCCCTCAATGACCTCTCCGTCTTTCATGGTGATCTTTACCTGCGTTCCCGCAGGCAGCTGTTTGATCCGGCCCTTGCTTTCCGGGGCCGGCTGTCCGGTTTTCTCCAGGATCTGATCAAGAGAAAGGTCCGTACCGCCGCCCTGTGCGGCAGCGGCAGAAGAAGCCCTTGCCGCAGGCGCTTCGCTTATGGCCTCCGCAAGCGCCGGCAGGGCGAAGGTAATCCCTTCGCTGGAGGCCACCGCCTGCGTCTTTTCGTCCCCGGCGCCGTAGAACTTGTCGATCAACGCCTTATCCTGGAAGAGGTCTCCCTTTAAAGACAAGGAAACAGTATTCGCATCATTTTTGACAAACATGCCGGAAACATCCTCGATGGGCGTCGGCATTGTCAGGCGGAATTCCACCTCGAACCGGCTCAGGGCCTTCATGAATTTTTCCCTCATCTCTTTCTGCTGCGGCGTCTCGGCCCGCTCTCCTTGCTGCGGCTGCGCCCCTGCCGTTACCTGCCCCTTGGACTCTTCGGCCTTTTGTTTGTCTTTCTTTAAAAACGCCACCATCCGCCCCTGGTCGTCTTTGGCCAACACGAGATGCGTCATCACAAGACCGCTCTGGAGCAGCTTGTTGATATCGTCGAAGGCGATCGTATAATCTACATAGAGATCCTTATCCCTGATATCCTTGGCGTAAGACTGGAAACGGATGTTCAAACCGGCTTCTTTGGCCTTCTTGAACATTTCATCCTGGCTGGAAAACATTTCTTCGGCAAGCGACGGCGGCATCTCTTTTTGATTGCCTCCTACAGCCTGCGTCATGCCCTTGGCCATGGCCCCCATCGTCGTATCGATCATCTCCAGCGTCCCTTCCGGCACCATCAGATGGACCTCCAGGGTCCCGGATCCGTCTTTTGCGAACGAAAGGTGCTCTTTTGATTGCAGGCAGCCGCACAAAAACAAACACGACAAAAACACAAGGGCCTTGCGCATATCCTCTCCTTTTCTTGCAACCCGTCTCGAGGCTATTTTCCTCCCAGGGCGGCGCCTTCGAGCACCGCCAATCCCCCCCCATACAGGTAGGACATTCCGGGTGCGGGGCAAAACAATCCCGAGCCTATGAAACTAAAACCTCTTTCGCCCATTGACGGGCTTTATCCGCCGATGCCTGCGGCGAACGCCGGGGTTCGACGAAATGCATACGGCCGACAATCACGTTGTCCGCCGCGAGGATTTCTGCCATACGCCCCAGCGTCTTGCCCGGCCCGCCTCCCGAACAGCAAAAAACGGCAACCCTCTTGCCGCGGATCGCCGTCTTTTCCAAAAAAGAACTCATGGCCGGAGCAGGCGCAAAAGCCCAGACCGGCGCACCTATGAACAAAAGATCGTAAGCGGCCGGGTCCTTATCCAGGGGCAGCAGGGCCGGCCGGACCTTCATGAATACCTGACGGCCTCCCCAGAAATACTTGGAGAACCCCTTGCTCTGCGGCTGGTCCTGCGTCCGCAGCTCCAGAACATCCGCCCCCGCTGTTTCAGCGATGGCTTGGGCGATCAGGCGCGTATTGCCGTCAAACGAATAGTAAACAACAAGCGTCTTCATCTCAATCTCCGCCCCAGCCTCCAGCGGAATCCCCTTGGGCTAAAGTCCGGGGTTCCTTTTTTCTTTGGAACAATCCCACACATAATCCTATCGACTATCCGAGGAGGATCCCCTCCCAAAGGCAACCGCCATTCATCCCAGGCAGGTGCGAAAGATTAACGCCTTAACGTTTCTCCCGGGCCATCTTTTCCAATAGCTCGATCATCCTGTCCATCTTGGACATAAGAAACCATGGCAGAAAAAGCCAGGCGATCCCGAGGGCCACGCCAAGGACAAGAAAAACCATCCAGAAAAAAGAAAACATCGTCTCCGTCATCATCAACCTCCTGCCTGTTTGTGCGTCATGCGTCCTTATGCAACTCCTGCGCCCTGGAAAGCGAAAAACGGGCCAGGATAGGCCCCGCCAGCTCGTGGATCACGCAGGCCCCGATAATGATGCTGACAATCATATCGGATATGTGACTGAAGGCTGCATTAGCCTTGACGAGAAGCGCCAGGCCGATCACGATGCCGCCCTGCGGGATGAGGCCGCCGGCGGTGTATTTGCGCACCTTGTCCGGCGAATGCGCCAGGCGCGCGCCCACATAGACCCCCATCGTTTTTCCGGCAAAACGAAAAACAATGAAAAAAAGGACCAAAACAAGGCTCGTGCCGAGGACCGAAAAATTCAGGTACATGCCGCTGAGGGTAAAAAATATAACGAAAACCAGCTCTTCGGTATAGCGTTCCAGGACAGAAAAGATTTCTTCCTTGACAGGACTGAAGTTGACGACCACCATCCCCATGGTCATCGTAGACAGGAGTTCTTCCACATGAAGAAAGCGTGCCGTGCCGTAACAAAGGGTGGTCAAGGCAAAAACGGCGACGATCATAAATCCCTCTCCTTCACGATAAATAAGGCGCATCGCAAGGAGAAAGATGACGCCGAACAAGATCCCAAGCCCGACGGCACCGAAAACAACCCCTATGGGACCGAAGAATGTCGCGAGGGCGCTGACATGCTCATGCAAAACCATGGCCTGCGCCACGACCATCGCGATGCTGTAATTGATGATTCCCGTCACGTCATCGAGGGCGGCGACGCCCATGATGGTGGACGTTACCTCTCCGGAAGCCTTATATTCATGAGTGACGGCGAGGGTCGCCGAAGGGTCCGTCGGCGAAGCCAGCGCCCCCATCAGCAAGGCAAACGGCAGGTACACCCAAAAACCGCCGTGGCCCGGCGCCGACGGCAAGAAGAACGGCGTCACGGCGGCCATCCCCGCGATAACCAAAAAAAAGGCGCACTCCGCCTCAAAAAGCGTGATGGAAAGAATGCTCTTGCCGAGGCTTTTGACACGAGGATAGAAGAGCGTGCCGCCGATGGAAAACGTGATGAAACTCAGCGCTACATCTGTGATGATCTCGGCATGCCGGACAAAGCTCTGGGGAACGATATCCGTAAAACCAGGATTAAGGAGAATGCCGGCGAAGATATAGCCGGTGATCCTGGGAAGCCTCAGGCGAACCGCAAGCTCCCCGAAGACAAGCCCCAGAAAAATGATGATGCCCGCAACCAGGATTAACGGCAAAGAGATGTTCATGGGCACAGGAGGACGTTTGTTTTTCTTGCCCTGCACCAATCCCGAACCAGACTGAACGCTCCATAAAAACATTTCGCAAGTCGGTCCAGGGCGATGCAGGGTTTCGCTGCACACCGACAGAAAAGAAATCGCCGGCCGGTCGGCTCGCTAGTCTCGGCCCGGGCAAGGCCAGACACACAGGCAGACGTACCGATAGAGCTTCACTTTACCAATGTCTAAAGAATCCATCAAGACATTTATCCGCATTTTGCAATCCCGGGCGCCGGGAGCACAACCACCGGCTAACGTCTGTTTTCATCAAGTCTGGCGCGCACCTTGCGCATAAAAATCAGAAGGCTCTCTATTGAAGGCGGCAAGGCATTATATTCCATCTCGATACGCTTCTCCAGCCGGGGCGTCGTGACCTCCAGCCATTCGGCACCCTGATCATAGCAATCCGGGCATCCATATCTGTCCTGCGCGGACACAAATTCCGTCGCCTCGATGAGATTTTTGAGGATGTTATACTCGGAAGACGATAAATAACGCGTGACCTCGACGGGCGGATAGCGGGAATCGGGCGGCTGGCTGGACTTCTTGAAAGTGGCCTTCCGTCCCTCGATGACAAGTTCGGCATCGGAATACCCCACGCATACGCCGAAATGATAGCCGTTCTTCACGATGAACTCAGGCCCTGCTGTTTCTTTTCCCTGCAAGAAAGAAGGAACAATTAAAAACAGGCAATTAAAAATAACCGAACAAAAAACCAAAAGCCTCCCTGACCACGGCATTTTGTCTTTCTCCTCGTCTGGATCCTTAACAGAGCTAAGCTCTGATAGAGGCATGACGGCGTTACCTCACCCTTTCGGTATTCTCCTCCGCCAGGACCCCGCCCCACTCCACGACAGTAAATCCCTTGCGGCGGGGTGTCTGGATCTCTGGCGGCGTGTACCTTTTGGCTTCTTTCAGCGGGATAAAATACAAAATACGCCGGACGATGGTATCCGGGATCGGCGTGATCACCATCTTGGCGTTCTCATCAAGGAAATCCGGGGACACCAGGGCAATCTCGTAATAGGCGCCCTGCGTCAGCCTGTTAAGCCAATACTCCTTGAAATCCTGAATCTCCAGGACATTGAGACCCAGGTCCGCCAGATGATCGTCAAACCACCCCTGAAGGTCTTCTCTCTTAACGACCCAGCTGCCGGGCAAAAACACGAGAGATTTCTCCAGCACCGCTTCGTAATAAAGATAGTCGCGCTCGTTATTGATGGTGCCTTTGCGCGTAACATGGACAAACCAGCCGTTGTCATAAGCCGGCTCGGACCGGAAAATCGCGCCCTTCACTTCCAGGGTCACCTGCACGTCCGATTCGATGCCCGGATAAAGATAGATCGCCGGTTTCTCAAGGATTTCCTGCGGGGCGGCCGCCGCCATAACACCAGCCGTCAAAAACAAGGCAATCACCGCTGCGCACACCTTCAACATCGCGGAGGTCTTTTTTCTGATTTCTCTCAAATGTCTCCCCCTGCTAACCAACTACTCTCCAACGATCAAGAGCAGCCGCCATACATTCCCGCAGACATCAACCGTCGCCCAGTAGGCCTTTTTCTTCACGGGCCCCTGTGACCGCCTGCCGACAAACGTATAGGCGCCCTCGCCCGCTGTGTCCTTGACGACACGGCGGCAAAGCTCCAGGAACGACGGGAAATCCCGATACATCGGGTCTGTGAACACATTGCGGCCGATCTCCGCCTTGTCCGAAAAAAGAATCGACCCGTCCGTCTGCAGGACCATCGCTTCATACGGCAGACCGTCCATCTCCGGCGACAGGGCCAGCTTTATGAAATCCGCCGGCTTCATCAGGATGCTCAAGGTGCCCTTTTTACGGCCGGACCCGCCTTCGAGAGGATATTCATAATCCAGGGCATCGAAGCCTTCCACGGCGCGAAAGACCCCGCTGAAAACAGCGCGGCCCGATGCGTTGGCCCGGACAAACTGGGGCTGACTGCTGATGTCCTTGCCTTCATAAATACGGTAAGCCTCAGGCTCAACATAGGTCATCACGCCATTTTCATTAACGTAAGTGCAATCCACGCTATAAGCCAAGGCCCCGCAAAGGTCCGAAAGGACGCTGCGCACCTCGTCTTCGCGGACGTCACCTTCGGAGAGCCTGTCCGACGCCGTCCGTGTTTCTTCGGCGAGCATTCCGGCCACCGCCTGGAGGCGGCTTTTCAATGCTTCCAGTTTCGCCCGTGGATCGGCCCCTTGCGAAAAACTCTGCGGCGGCGGATACGCAAAAAATACAAAAAACACTGCCAGGACGGCTTTTTTCATTTGGGGGCTTCCTTATTTATGACAACACCCGCGGATCCTGCTGTTCTCGCCCTGGCCGCCGGCCCTCTCCATACACAGCAGGCCCGCCAAAGACCGGCACATCCTTTTTTGTCTTACTCATCGGCGGGCGCTTCATTCGTTGCGCGGATACCCCACAGTCTGCGCCAGGACAATCGTCTGGGAAGGACGCAGTTTCATCGCCTTGGTCAACGTCAGTTTGTTGAACCAGCCGCGCACGACCGTGGCGAGACCGGCTGACGCGCAAAAAAGATATACGTTCTCACTGATAAACCCCGTATCTGTCGCCCCGTAAAAATCTTTCTGTTCGCCTGTCATGCCTTCCATCTTCTGATG
Organism: uncultured Planctomycetia bacterium; assembly: GCA_964471325.1. Classification (GTDB taxonomy): domain Bacteria; phylum Omnitrophota; class Gorgyraeia; order Velamenicoccales; family Velamenicoccaceae; genus Velamenicoccus. The sequence continues at coordinate 98,410 of CAYYFL010000005.1, read as the reverse complement.
GTCTGCGACAAAGATAAGGTCCACAGGCGCATCCTTGACAAAAGACTGCTCGCCTGTCATCGCCCTGACATCCTGAGAGAGAACAGAAACAAGCAGATTGTTTTTGGCGTCATACAAAAACAGGCCGTCCTTGAGGGCCACGTAAATATCGATCTCCTGCTTATTCATGGCGGTGGGCGCCGTGCGGCCGCCCGTATCCGGGCGGTTGATGCCGGCCGCCGCCCAGAGAAGGTCTGAGAGGGTCTGCAGAGAAAGCTCCTTATCGCTGAACGCCCTCATGCTCTGCCTTTCCTTCAAGGCTTGCATCAAAGGCATTCCGCCGTCCGTCTGCGGCGGCGGCAGCTCTATCCTGCTGTCATTGAGTGCCGGTGCCGGCGGTACAAAAGAAAACAACATCAACGCGCCAAGCATCAGGACGAGAATCCTCATAACGCCTCCTCTGGGCCGCCGATCAAGACGCCGCCGCAAACTGTTCTTTGATCTTACGACGCGTCAAAAAGAAAATGAACGCGCCGTTCAAGGCAAAAACCGCGAGGTTCATGAAAACGACAAAATCGAAGGCGGCCGTCGCGACCATCCCGGCATCAAGCGAAGGCGGCCCCTGCGCCAGCTGGGAGGCCGTCAGGACATAAACATACGAACGGACGCTGCTGAAAGACAGGAGGAACGCCGGCAGACCCACGAGAATATCGGCGGCGTTGATGAAGATGGCGGCCTTTCTTGCGGCCTCTTTTAATGCCAGCAACCCGACGCCGGCGATGATGCCGACGACGGAGAAAAGAAACGAATAACCGGCAAGAAAAGAAACAAGAACGGCGGGAAAAGAGGCATAGCACGCAGAATAATAATTAGTATCGAGCGCGGATAAAAGCGAGGATGCGTTGACGACGATCATGAGCCGCGCCGACAACGATACGCCTCTGGATCTTCGCTTTTGTCCCATTCGCTTTGCCTGTGATGAACGCATCTTATTTCTTGACGACCCTGAATGTAGCGAAGGCCGGTCCGCTGAACAACGGCCCGGCATCCACCTGCACGACAGACCACGTATAGCTCTCCCCATCCCTGAAATAATCGATGGAGATGGCGACCGCCGGCGTCAGCGCCGACACCTGTTTCGCATAGATCTGCCTCACCGCGGCCGTTTCATAACCCCTGTAGAGACGGAACACATAATACCATACCTGATAAGGGCTGCCCTTGGGTTCCCAGCGAAAAGCGACAAAAAGCTTATCGCTGATATCGACGACATGGGCCGCCGGCTCAAGCAAAGTCGGTTCCGGCACGCGGACAGGCGAAACCGAAGGATTGCCTGTCTTGCGGGCAACAGCCGGCGCCAACCCTTGCGTTTCTCCGGCGCCGCAGGGAACCGGCCCGGCAGAAAACGGCGCAACGAGACAAAAAAGGAACAGAAACCAATGGATCGTTTTTATCATTTCGGTGTGGGGGCCGGAAAACATAAAACGGCTTTCCTGTTTTCCGGGCGGAATACCTGAAAGCCGGCATCCGGCAAAAACTTCCCTAATCTTGCGCCGCCCGGCGGCCCAGCTCTATCGCTCTCTCGCGGATAGCTGCCTGTGTTTTGACGTCGCCCGATTCTCCCGCATGGGACACAAGCAGGGATTCGAAGTCCATGCCTGAATAATCCGCCGTCAGAACGAACGGTTTCTCCAAGGCATCCAGACCCACGTCTTCATAGGCGCTGGCGATCAAGATAAGCCTTTTTCCTTTAAGAGGTGTCGTCATGGTCCCGGCCGCGTTGTCCCATTTATAGAGGGAAAACATGCGATCCATGACGAGCTTGAGCTGGGCGCTGGCGCCGAAGAAATACAAGGGCGTCGCCATGACGATGACGTCCACCTCGGCCATCTTCGCCAGCACAGGCGAGACCTCGTCCTTGACGACACACGCATATTCCTTGATCGTCTGGCACCTGCGGCACGACGTGCAGCCTGTGGTTTTATGCTTGAGGAAAGCGGCGGCAACGATATCCACCCTTGCGCCTTTTGACCTCGCCCCTTCGGTAAACCAGTCCACGAGGGTGGTCGTATTGCCGTCCTTCACGGGGCTGGCGGAAAGAACAAGGATTTTTTTCATCACGATTTTCCTCGTAATCTCACTTCGCCAGCTTGCGCCAGCCGATATAGATCAAGACGACAAACGCGATCAAGAGAGACACGAAGCGCGCGCCGTCCGGCAATTCCGACCAGTAATTGCAATAACCGTCCAGGACGCTGAAGATACCGCCGAACATCAAACCCGTACCTATCGCCTGGATCGTCACCAGCGAACCGACGATGATCGCGGCAATTCCAAGGGGAGCGGCGATGGAAAAAAGCGCCCTCTGGAATCTCTTCTGGTCATACCTCCAGACATCCTGCTGTTTTTGCCTTTTGGCCGCGGCCTGCTGCCTCTCTGCCTCTGTCATGTTCTGACGGTTCATCTGCATCGTTTCATCCATGTGGTGGTAATCCTGCCACTTCGGTTCCGGCACAAACGTCGCCACACCGTAATGAATCATCATGGGAAAGATGACCGCGATCCCAAACCCCAGCGCGAACTTCTTGGCTAACATATGACCCTCCTTAATTCCGCCTCTGGCGGAATTAACCCCGCGCGTATCTTGTGAATATCTGGGTGCCCGTCCGAGCCCTGCGAGGACTGGTCGCAGACAGATATTGACAAGATGTTTACGCGCAGAGTAACGTTAATTTTCTTATTATTCCCCGTCGTGGCAAAAATTCTCAAGTGCTTAAGCGAGGGGTTAGCATTTGTCCCCTGTATCCCCGCCTCCAGCGAGATTGACTCCATGACGTAGCTAAACAATTTCTGGCTGCACCTGGCCCCATCTGAAGGGCCAGTGTTCCGCTTTCTGCGGAACCCGCCTGAGCCTGGCCCAGGCCGAAGGCCGGACCGAGTGAAGGCTGGCTGGCCTGCCCTGGCAGGCCGAGACATAAATTATCAAGATGCAAACACGAGGAGTAACGCTGATTTTCTTATTTTTCTCGCCCTGACAAAAATTTTCAAGTGCCCGCCACCACTGCGTCGGCGAACATCCGACAAAGCATGAGTGGCGGATGCCCACACAAGGGATAGGTTAATTTTTCCCTTTCTTCACCACCTTAAATGAATTGTATGCCGCATCGCTCTTGTTGTCAAAGTAAAGCTGGCGCAAGGTCCAGGTATAGACCTGGCCGTCCTCGAACATGTCCGCCTTCAGGACCACATGATAGGCATCCGGCCCCACCTGTTCTTTATAAATCTGGCTGCCGGCGTATGTCTGGCGCCCTTTATACAGCCGGAAGTCATACCCTTGCCTTTTATACATCCTGCCCTCGAACGGGCTCCACCTGAATTCCAGGGTATCTTTACCCGTCAAATCCACCGTCTCCCCTGCAGGTGACAACAGCGTCGGAACCGGAACGTCCTCCACCCCGAAGATACTGCGTGTCCCTATGCCGACTTCCACATCGCCGCTCACCCTGCCCGCCTCAACACCGGAAGGCCGCAACAGCATCAAGCCAACAGCTATACAAATCCATATTTTCACGAGGCGCCCCCTTTATCCCGTTAGAGAGCGAAATTCTCTAACGGGACTGCTTTGTCAAATCACCCATCTCGCACTGGACGTGTAACTTGCCCCAATCAAAAACAACAAGGGCCCTTTTATCAGTGCCAAGCTGGTAATGAAACGGTTGAAGGACATACGCCAGAAGGACTTGGCCGTCCTTTGTCCTGAAATATTTGAAATCAGAGGTATCGATCCTGCCGATATGGATGCGCCGCTCTCTCTGCCCGGCATAATGCGCCCCGTCCCGATCCACATATGACAGTTTATGGATATCCAGGTAGGCCGGTTCGATGAAATTGACGGCGCGCATTTCGCCTTTAATGTCGCGGAAGACGATATAACCGGCAACGGCGCCGGCGTCATAAAACAGCGACATCGTCAACGATGCGACCTCATCGGGGGCGACGGCGCCCTGGACCCCGTAAATGCCCTCCGCCGCGCCTGCCGGCGCATGGGCCGCCGCGGCGTCCGCCCCGGGGGTTTTGACATCGGGGACGCCCTCGCCGATCTTCATGACACGGGCCTTCCCATTCTCTCTGACGGTCACCGACTCGCCGTCAATGGCCACGACCTCGACGGAACCGACCTTGCCGCCGACCTTGACCATTTCGCCGTTGACGATGGCGACGGGATCGCCATTCTTCTCAAGGACAACACCTGTCACCTCGACGTCAGAGGCGGCACAGGCGGCGCCCCCGAAGAAAAAAAACAGGCAGGCCGCCAGGGCGACCCCCTTCGTCTTCAAGCCATTCGCCTCCTGCCCGAAAGTTTTACGCATGTAGTCATTTCTCCGGCAAGGGGTCGGCGGGCCCGGACAGCGGCCGGTCTTCTGCGGCGTGCTCGACTTTGTGCATATTGAGGTCGGCATTGGTTTTCAACAATAAAAAGAAAACCAGGACGGCTTTTTCGACGAGACCGTTATGGAACAAGAGCATAAAAAACCCGCCGAAGATAATGGTCAGGTGCATCGGGACGATCCGCAGATAAGGGAAAAACATCAGGCGGCCGATGTCCGCGCCGTCGATCTTTTTGCGTGAATGCTGCCGGAAAGAAAAAAGATGGTGGGCAAAGAATGCCCCGAGGCTTAACCAAATCCACCCCCACTCCGATACAGCGGGCCTGCCGATGAACTCAAAGTAACCGAAATTGAAAAAACCGTAGTGGAAAGTAAAAAAACCGGCCATAAAATACGTGACGGCCCGCGGGACCTCGGCATCGGGCTGGCGCGGGGTGTCCATCCTGCGGATCCCCAGGATGCGGACCACGTTGAAAAACCCGATGATCACGTTCTGGCCGCAATAGATGAACATGATCGTCTTGAGCGGCCAGTGCTGGGCGAGGGCCAGGACCAGCGTCACCAGGTTTGAAAAGGCGAGGCTCCTGGCCGTGGCGTCCGCCCGCATCAACGCCACAAGCCCGCCCCACCCCAAAAAGGGCCTGCCCATGGCCTGCGCAAAAAGGACCTGACGGTTCGTATTCATGGCGGCTCAACCAATGCCCTGGCGAAGAACGCCGGCGATCCCCTGGAAATCCTTGTAGAATATCTCCATGCGCCACAGGGGAATGACGAGGCCGCGGCGGTAAAAAATGAAACAGCTGCCGTGCGTCTCCAGGGAATACGGCTTCCCCACAGAAAGAAACCTGTCAAAAAATTCCCGGCGGAACTTCGGCACGGGCGCGTCCTTTTTCACAACGATCACATATCTTTTCAGGAATTCCCCGGGTATGCCCTCTCTCACAAAGACATCTTTTGAAAACAACGGCGCCAGACGCCAGTAGAGGGTCCTGGGCGAAATAAAGAATTGCGACAGGGCCGTGCCTGCCGCATCCCCGAAACCCATCGTCTGAAAAAGAAAACGCGGCATGCCGAAAATAAAACGGCTGCCGTTATAATCGAACATCTTCATCCTCACGCCGTCCCACGAACAGCTCATGGCGTAATATAGCCGCGGGAAAACCTTTCCCATGCCGGAGAAAGAAAAAACCCTCAATTCATGTTCAAGGGTATCGTCATGGCCCTCCCGGAGCAAAAGCCCCAGCTTTTTCGCCAGGGCCGCCAAAGGGTTTCCTCTCTTATGCCCTGCCAGGAGCCGCGCCAGGAGCAGAAGAACAAGGACCCCGGCGGCAACCGGGATATATTTTTCGATGTCTGCCGGAACCTCGATCAAACCACACCCCCGAACAACCCCTCAACCCGCTTGCCCGTTGACTCGCTCACCCGTATTTAGGTCCTTTCCTCGAGCCGCTCCCCGCCTAAAAGTCTGAGTGTCTCGCCGTATTCCTTAACCGTCTTTTTGACAGCTATGAAATGCTGATCTTCCTTGACGCGCTTAGATCACTTGCCCCCGGGATGCGGCGCAAGGTCGACAACCTCTTCCACATCCATGGCAATCACATATTCCGGCTTGGGCAAAAGGGCCTCCGGATGCAAAGCGTGCCCTTTTTCACCGTGGATATTTTTGATCAGGCGCTTGGTCAGGCGGCTTGCGATCCGTTCCTCCCAGGCACGCGTCAGGCGCGACTCGATCTCCTCCTGCGAAACGATACGGGCCCTGCCTTTCAGGCAATAGCCGCTGAATTTATGCTCGTCGACCGCCGTGATGCTGATCGCGGGATCGGCCTCAAGGTTTTTGCGCGTCTTCGCCTGGTAGAGGTCCAGCAAATACACGCGGCCGGCCTCGTCGATCTCGACAATGCCCTTGCAGGAATTGTGGGGATAGCCGGCGGCATCAATCGTCGAAACGACCACAAAACCCTGGCTCTGCAAAAAATGAACGACGTCCCTGCTTAATTTCATCATCGCGTCTCCCGCGGGAGCCCGGCTCCCGATGCTTTTGCACGGGGATAAAAAATGCGTCCGCCCTTTTTCTCCGCCCACGGCGTCATCCGGTGGACCCTGGCATTTGTCGCCGAATAGATATGCTCCACATCCCAGCCGCGGGCGGCGAGCGCATCGCCGATCAAAGACCGGTGACAGCGCCACGGGACGCTCTCGGCGCACATGAAAACAACGGCCCTGCCTTTTGCCAGTCTCGCCAATCGTCCCAGCGCCCGGTCAAAACCTTTTGTCTGCATGTAATCGGCAAACCCCCGAAACGACGCATTCTGCCAGGCGCCGTTGATGGAATCTTTTTTGGGGTGGCGCAACCCTCCCAGCGTCGGCATATGGAGATAACTTATCTTAAATGCTTTCAAGGCCTGAGGCAAGGTCTCTTTATTGAACTGAGGATTGTGCCTGGAGCGGGGAACCGTCCTGACATCCACGAGCTTGCGGACGCCGAAGGCCTGGAGGATACGTCCGAATTCTTCCACGGAGCGCGTCCCGTGGCCTATGGTAAAAATTTTATCGGGCATAGAGACTCCAAGCCTGGCTTCGGTCTGTCCTAAATCAAACCCCTGCAGCCGAGCCCCTTGTAGACCACCAGATGGTCCTGTTCCTGCGTCAGGGGCTTTTTCTTGAGCCAAAAATGATGATAGACATGCTGCGTGATCTCTTCTCTCTGCTTAAGGCTGTAGCGATGCACCTGCGGATAGAGAAGGATCATCCACACCACGGCCATGAACTTCTCGAAATCATCGACATAAAAATTGACGCGGTTTGTCCGCAGCAATACCTGCGCTTTTTTAAAAACCGTCTCCCTCTGCAGGTCTTTTTTGAACTGGCGCAGGTCCTGGTCGTTATAGGCACCGAAGAATTTCCCGGCGAAATGATTATAGAGCCAGGTCGTGGTGGAGGGGTTGTTGCTTTTTGAGCTCATGAGCACCGCATGGATGGCTGCGCGAGACGCCAGAAAACCGCGGTACAAATTCTTGAAAAGTTCAAGCCAGCAACATTGCCGGCAATAATAGAGCGAATGGTGCAGGGTGGCCAGGTGGACCCGCTTCTTTTCCAGCCTGTCCCTGAAAAAAGCCCTTGCTTTCTGCGGATCCAAAAATATCCTGTTGAAATCGCACTTGATGGTCGTCACATGGTCCGTGCGCTGACGTTTGATACGCTCCTGGACAATGCCGAGGGCGCAATCGTTGATATCCAAGAGATACAACCCGCCGCGGAAAGCCGTCTCCAGGATCCTGAACTGCGGTTCGTCGCTTGAACCGATGGAGAGAGCGCGCAACTCTGTATTCAGAGGCATGCCTTTATCGAGGGTGCGGATTGCCCGGGCAAGCTCCTCTCCTATATCCACCTTGTCATGGCTGTAACGCGACCATATCTTGTCCTGGTCGCAGACATTTTTTGCAGAAACGTGAATACCCTTTTCAATCAATTTTCTATATGATGGCATGCTCGTATTCCTTGACCAAAGTTCGGCTCCGCTCAAGCTCTCGATTGGCCGGATGCTGCCTGGCGGCTGCTTTTGCCCGCCCTATTTACTTTAATAACAGGCAAACAAGCCCAAGAATAAAACTCCCGTAACCAAAAACAATAAAGACGGCCTTAAAACACGTCGAGTAGGTCCATCCCTTTTTGTGGGGGGAATCCTGCGACTGCCCCGAAAAATAATCATCCCTCGCAAGGATCCTCAACACGTGCGGCCCTTCTTTAGATGCCTCGAGATCGATTTGTTCATCGAGATACTTCAATGCCGCCTCCCCGTTCCTGACGAGACGCATGTTCCTGAGTTCGAATTTCCAAAAAACAAAAGAAAGAAATGCCAGCAGAAAAGGGAGCAGACATAACCATCTTGAACACGACATCGCAGGGTCCCTTGAAAAGGCGATAAAGGCGCCTATGATAAAAGTCGCAAGTGTCACATAGAAATTAAAAGTCTTAAGCCTTTGGTCGGCATGCATTGAAAAATAATTCCACGCATAACTCCTCATCGCCTCGTAGTATTTATCTTCCATAGGGCCTCTTTTGTTTTCGATTTCCGTCAAACAGAATCCTCAGGATTTTAAATCCACTCCTGTAAAAGGCGATGGAACAATTCGGATCTGCCTCATTTTGTTTCCATTCCGCTGAAACACAATGATATCAAAGGGATAGCCAGAAACAGTCTAAAGCTGTATTAATCTTGCGACAAAGACACCGGCACTAATCCTTTGACAAAGCCGGTCTTTTCATCGAACTCGAAACGATACAAACCCGGCGGCAACGGCTCAGCTTGCAGCGATACTCCCTGGGCTTTCATCAGAACCCCGCTGACAGACGTCGCCAGACCTGAAATGGCATTCATCGTCTCCGGGATCTTAGAATCCCTGACATCGCCCATCTTGGTAAGCTGCCAGCCGTCGGCGAGATCGAACGTCGCATTGATAGTGCCAAGCCCCCCGTGCACCTTGATGGCATATTCTTCATTTATCCGGGGCAGATAGACGACCTTGCTATCCACTTTGCCATCCGCGTTGCTGACAACCAACAAATAGGGCCACGGCCGGTAGAAATGGACGCCTCCTGTGTCGGCGTTCTTGTCTGTCACCTTCGCAATCTCGATACCGGCGCAACCTGCCGTCGCCAAAAGCGCCGCCGCGGCCGCCAATCCTAACAGTCTTTTCATATTCCCCCCTTGATAAGTTTTCCTGCCGCTGTTTTAAACATCCCATTCGATAAGTTTACGGGCGATGAATTCGGCAATGTCGTCACTATACCAGTAATGAGTGTGCGCCTTCAGAGGAAAGATGCTGGTATTGATGTCCACATCTTTAACGCCCGTATTTTTAAAACAAGGGGCGCAATAACGGGCCACGCCGTCGTCATGGTCGAAAATATTGACCCACTCGCGGACATTTTTCGGCAGCTTCACATCGCTGGTCACGTGCCCCATGGCAGCCGTAAATAAAGGAATGGGAGAACCCATGGTCAGGAATCCCGCCACGTCGATATCCGGCGGCAGCTTGTATTTCCTCCTGAACCCGAACACATAATCAAAAGCAATGACGGAACCAAGGGAATGCGCGACGATCACCGTCTTGTTGGGCCTTAAAAAGGCCTTGTCCTTGAAGGTGTCTTCCACCCTTCTGAGCACGCGCATGGTGTTGTCTTTTTTCGTCCCTTTGTCTTTGACATAATACAGGATCTGAAGCACGAGGGGATCGATGGGCTGCATGATAAAGTTATCCCAGATACCCGGCCTCTCTTTAAGCTTGTACTGATATTTAAGATATTCGTTAAGGAGCCCTTTGGTCAGATCCGCCCAAAGGATCTCATTCTGCACCATCCCTTCAACCCTCTGGAGGATTTCACTCTTGGCGATCCTTTTTTTCGCAAGGCCGTCTTTATAAAAAGCCAGGATCTTGTTAAAAAGGCCGTCGCTATACCCTGTCTTCTGGTCGCTGATCCCATGGATAAAGACCACCTGCGTCTTTGCCATTCCAGCCTCCCCTGTCTGATTTTCGGCCGAAGCCCGGCTTCGGCCAAGGCTTAGATCTATTTTTTTATCACCCGGAAGGTATGATGCACGGCGTCGCTGAACAGAAGCTGCTGCGCGCTGTTGACCTGCTTGAGGCACCATGTGTAGGTCTTGCCGTCCTTGAAAAGGTCGGCCGGCACCTCGATCTCCGTATGCAGGCCGGAAACCTGCTCGCGATAGACGGCGCCATTCTGGGACGTGTCGTTCTCCAGGTAGATACGGAAGAGATAACAATAGACATCGTAGGGCGTATGGGCCGGCTTCCAGCTGAACTTCACGGTCTTCTGCCCGCTGATATCCAGGGTCTCACCCACGGGCGCCACCAGCACCGGGCTCGGCACGCGGAATACCACGACATTGGCCTGTTGGGAAGGCTGTCCCTGCGCCGAGGTTGAAGGGGCCTTCTCCTGCGCCGCCCCCACCCCCGCGCTCAACAAGAAAACCGCCGCTAAAACCAAAGCGTACGTTTTATAACGCATGAACACCCCTCCTAATGAGACTTTAAGGCCAGACCTGTTTGTCTCATTATCGTCCGGTTTTTTGCTTCACTTTCTCAGGATCACAGGGCTTCCGAAGGATCGAGCCTAAATCCAAAAGATTAAACTCATCGTCCCTGTTCAAATCAGAGCTCTCCAAAGTTCCCCGGCATTCATGGCATACATAGAGCATTTTAAGATACTTGCCCATGACATTGCGGGGGATTTCATAACGATTTTCAAGACCCCACCACTCCAGAAGGTCTTTATCCCCCTTGGAAGAATTGCATTTCTTGCACGACTTGACGATATTGTGGATCTCCGCAAAGTGACATTCGCGCTTGGCGACGATATGATCGTTGCTCAAATCCGCGGTCGAGCCGCAATAAATGCACTTCGTCTGATCCATATGCAGGTCTTCCCGCAGGACCTGCGACCACTTCATCTCGCCTGTCTGCAGCTTCTTGAACGAGCTCATGACAAAGCCGTAATTCTTACGGTCGCCAAGCGCCGACCCCGAAATCAGCTTCGCATATTCCCAAAATATCAAATCACGGATTGTCTTGACGGCTTTGGGTGGCATATTGTTAAGTTTTAATGATTACGGTGTCCAATGCTAAGTTTTGGTCATTCCATAGTTTATCGGCGACCAGTCCTTTCAGATTAAATAAATCGTTCAATTAAATTAATAATAATTCTCCATCCCGCAGCGCCTACACCAATACCACCAATAATTCCAGTTATAAACCTCCGAGGGTTCGTCGACATAATCCTAAACCATTCTTGAGCAGACCAATCCAAAAAGATCAAAAATATAAAAAATAAACACACGGGAAAAGACGGTAATGATCCTATTAAAAACAAAAAAAATGAAAACACATGTCCAAGGCTCGCTCCGAAACAACGAGCACAAAATGGCATAGGCTTGCCTCGAAATGTAAAACTCCTCTCCGGCAACTTATGACATCCCATCTTTGCAATCAAAAGCGTTAAACCCATATTCATTAGGATGCTTTCAATTCCCAGCTAAACCCGCATTTCTGACAAACATTAAATAACTTATTTGCATCAGAAGCACCACAAAGAAGACCGAGGGGACCCAAAAGAATCGCTCCGCAACATGCACCTCCTGCATCATATCCTTTCTTGGTCGTCGTAATTGATGTAGAACCGCATTTGGGACAGGTTACAGTAGAGGTCTTAGCTTCTTTTTTGGGCAGCATTTCACCACAATGCTTACATTTAATCGCTTCATCTTGTATCTCTTCAGCACAGAAAGGACATTTTTTCATAGAAACCTCTATATCAAAGGGTTATTTGCAAAGTGTCGAGAAGTGAAGCCTCCCTGGTCTAAAGACCAGGGCTTCCTCCTCAAGCAGAACTTCACAACTGCATTTCCGCCACCACAGCTTAGGCAGACCCGCCGATCTTTAAAGACGGGCATCCCACGGGCTAAAACCTGGAGATTTCTGCGAAGGATTAAATAGCTAAAACATTGCTGGCACGTTTGCAGAAGAAATAAGCAAACCGAATAAGCAGATTATTGTGACTAAGCTAAAGATCGCCAGCATAATTTTTGTTCCGATGCCAACATTCTTCGACATCTCGCTGTATCTTGCCAAAATATACAGCCCAATCATCAGCCCGATTATTGGAATCATTGCCTCATACCTCCTCTTTGACAACCTTGGGATGCTTTGGACCAGCTCCTTTTTGTCTCAACAAAAACATTTCCAACAGAAATCTATGTCAAAGGTTACTGGCACCCGGTCCTTCTATCCCTAGAATTATCAGAGCTTAGCTTCGATAATAGAAGGCTTTAGATAGCACGGTTGTTTATTCCAGAGCGAGGTTCTGTTTAGGCCTTATAACTGGAAACGGTCCTGTTTACCCGTCTTCTAAATTCACAACCGGCCTTCGATTAAAATAGCACCTTAGCAACTTTTCATACATCATCCCAGATTCTTCTGTAAAATGATTCACTCAAAGGCCTAATAAACTTATCTTTTAAATTCTCATACCCCCGTTGCCCTCTTGCAAACCCCCAAAAACTACCAAAGCTACAAAGACCTAATATGATAGCTGAGCCCCATTTTAAAAAATGCGGTCCTCTACTAAATACGAAAGTTGCTACGATTATCAAGACAAATATTAAAAACCCCATCACTAAATCAAAAATGAAACACATGCAACTCAAAATATTTTGCTTCTTCTTATTTTTCCTTATTTCTCTATCATCCTTCTTCCTTTTATTATCTTCAACAACTTTTTGATATTGATCTCTCATTTCATAATACTTTCTCAAACCCTCCTCTCTTGATTGACTCTTTATTTTTTCCAAGATTTCAGTTGGTGTTTTATCAGTAACTAATTCAACCGAATCTATATTTTCGGAAAGAATCTCATTAATTACGGAGGTCGCACGCAACAGATAATAATCATCTTCTGATATCTCACCGCGCTTGTAGCCTTGTTGTACCTCAGTTAAATATTTTCTAATTACGGAATCTGTGGGTTGCAAAATGGCATAAACTTCAGCTACAATTTTGGCTTTAGCTAATCTATCGATGTCTTGTGGTGATTGTAGCCATATATATGTACCCAAAAAAGTATCAGTTACACAAACAGGAATAAAATTTTCTCGGCCGGGTTCTTCAACCTCCAAATGATATGTTCTACAAGCTTTAGCTAACGAACTATTAGCACACATAAAAACAGTTTTTAAATCCTTAAAGCGACGAGGGAATTTTTTATGCAGGCTTCGATATACCATTGTAATAGAACGAACGTCATTATCGAGCAGGAATCTTTTATTATTCTCATCAAAATCTTCATTGTTTGCCTTATATTCATTGATTATATAGGTTCGTAGTTTATCTTCACTAGTTTGGCCATCATTCCCCTCTAACAAATATGCAGTATCTTCTATCGATACATCAAATTCCGTCAATTTATCATCTATGCTATTTAATATTTTCTCCACGTCCAAATCACTATAGTTATTCTCTATAAAATACAGAGTTGTTCTCGACGCCTTCGTCATATCACAATTGGGATCGCGAAACCATTTCTTTGCATTTTCAATATTATGAATGATTTCATTATATGTATGTCTAAACAAAACTAATTGGCACTTCGACTCACTTAGAACTCGAAAAAGATCTTCAACCATTCTTTGAGGAATATCTCCATCCAGACCCAGAAGTTTTAAAATATGTGAGGTATCGCAATATATTTTTACTTTTTGAACCTTTTCTTCATGAAGTTGTTTCTCTTCATTAACGATTGTGGAGGCCACTATATGGCCCGAAGCAATCTCGACTACATATTGAAAAATTTCTGAATTGCTCTCTGCCTCCTTCTGCAGAAACATCGCAAACCGTCTAATCATTTTCTTTTCTGAATCAACCTTTGGAAAAAGCATTAAATCTTTTTTCGCAAAAAATAACAAATTCGCATCTTGTTTTTCTAAAAAACCTATCAGTGCATTATTGACAAGATCGAGGCTAACGTCTTCATTAAATTGAGATTTCATATAGGCGCAAAAAGATTGGACAACTACATCATAATTCCTTTCATATTCTTTACGCACAGCGACAACTGCTCGATCATCGAGTTTTTTTGGTTTCCATACATTATTGTGACAATATGTCAACTTTCCCATTCTGACCAGTCGCTTTAAAACTACTTTCATAGGATAAACAGGAATCTTAAATAAAAATTCTTTAGCAAAATCCTGGCAAATCTGATTAATATTAACTTCTTCATATTGTTTTCGTATGAACAATTCTTCAGCGAATGGAACTAAGCTATCTAAATAGTTCTTGCCATTTCTTCTATTTGCATTCAAAATTGCAAAATTGATTACTGCTCGCATTTTATCCATAGAATGCCTCCCAATTTAACAACTCAAAACAGACTATTGCTATCATTCTAAATCCTTTGGATCGTGTCTAGCTAACCTCTTATACGACGACACGTTCTGTCTAAACTGTCCCCGCCCATACAGATTTGAGCGCAACGAAGTGAAGCGTCCGCCACCACCACGTCGGCGGACGTCCGACGACGTTTCAGTGGAGGACGATTCCGCTTAAACCATCTCTCCCCAGAGGCACGAAGATATTTGCAACCCGAGTCGAATTAAGCTTTTTTGATCCACCCGCCACTACTGCTTCGGCGGGTTCGTTCGGCCGGATAACTTACGCTCGTTTCACTCGCGTAAGTTATGGCCTCACGAAAATAAAAACGCCCTGATTTTATCAGGGCGTTTTTTGAATTCGTTAGTCAGGGTCGGATTCCATAAAAAATCCGGGTTAAGTTGTCAACTTCTCAATCCGCCACTACTGCGTCGGCGGACTAATTCGGCCAAATCATTTACGTCGCCCTTGCAGGGCTTCCGTAAATGATGGCCTCTTTAGCATTTCGTATATCCGCACGCCGAGCACTTTACGCAGCCTTCTTCGTGCCTCACAACACCGCCGCAATCGGGGCAGACGCCGACGATGTTGCCCGTGATGTGCTTTTCCAGCTGCTCTTCGCTCTTGGAGACCTGGCTGTAGAGCTCTTCGCTCATCTGGTCAATGGCGGCAGCGACCTTGGCTTCGGCCTTGGTCTCTATCTTGTCGTTGACCAGGCGTCGTTCGATGACGCGGGCGATGGCGTCCGCGCACGAAAAGATGCGGCAGCCCTTTTCCCATGATGGGGACGGGCAGCGGATGGAGCGGAGCTGTTCGATGATGACCTTGACGTCAACGCTGGAACGCAGCGCCAAAGACACCAACCGACCGATGGCTTCCAGCTGGGAGGCCGCGCATCCGCCTGCCTTACCCATCGACATAAAGACTTCGAAAGGCTTGCTATTCTCATCGGTATTGATGGTGACGTACAGGTTACCGCATCCGGTCGAGACCTTGGTCGTCGTTCCCATGACGACCTCCGGCCTGGGCCTGGGGCCGATCTTGCCCTCGGCGATCTGTTTTTCTTTCTTCGTATCTTTTGTGCCGACGCTCAAGACCTGCTCGGAACGGCTCTTGTCGCGGTAGATGGTCAGGCCTTTGCAGCCCATCTCGTAGGCGAGCATGTAAGCCTTGCGCACGTCGTCGATCGTGGCATCCTCATGGAAATTGATGGTCTTGGAGACCGCATTGTCCGTGAATTTCTGGAAGACCGCCTGCATCTTGATGTGCCATTCGGGCGCGATGTCATGAGACGTCACGAACGCGCGGCGGATATCCTCCGGGACCTCCTTCATCTCCTGGACAGAGCCCTTCTCGGCTATCTTTTCCATGAGCTTGCGCGTATAAAGCCCCTTTTCTTCCATCACGTCCTTGAACGCGGGCTCGACCTCGATCATCCTGGCGTTGTCCAGGACGTTGGCGCGCTGGTAACAGAGCGCGAACATCGGCTCGATGCCGGAAGAGCACGGCCCGGCGATGATGGAGATCGTGCCTGTGGGCGCGATGGTGGTGAGCGTCGCGTTGCGCAGGCGCAGGTTGCTGGCCTCAAAAATACTGCCCTTATACGCCGGGAAGGTGCCCCTCGCGCGCGCCAGGTCCAAAGACTCCTTGCGGGCCTCGGCCTGGATGAAAGACATGACCTTTTCCGCGAGGGCAATGGCCTCGTCGGAATCATACGGGATCATCATCTTGGCCAAGGCGCTCGACCAGCCCATGATGCCGAGGCCGATCTTGCGGGTCTGTTTGGTCATCTTGTCGATCTGGGGAAGCGGATACTTGTTGACGTCGATGACGTTGTCCAGGAAGTGGACGGACAGGTGGATGATCTCTTTCAACCTGTCCCAGTCGAACTCAAACTTGCCGTCGGCCTTTTTGAGGAGCGCGTAAAGGTTGATGGAGCCGAGGTTGCAGCTCTCGAACGGCAGGAGCGGCTGTTCGCCGCAGGGGTTGGTGGATTCTATCTTACCTAATAATGGAGTGGGATTGTTGTTGTTGATGCGGTCGATAAAGATGATGCCGGGTTCGCCGTTCTTATGGGCCATCTTGACCATGAGCTCGAAGACCTCTTTGGCCTTGAGCCGGTGGACGGCCTTGTGCGTATTGGGGTCGATGAGGTCGTATTCCTCGTCTTTCGTGACCTTGCGCATGAAATCTTCCGTCACGGCGACGGAGATGTTGAAATTGTTGATCTCCTTGTCGTTCTCCTTGCAGACGATGAAATCCATGATGTCCGGATGGTCCACGCGCAGGATGCCCATGTTGGCGCCGCGCCTCGTGCCGCCCTGCTTGACCGCCTGGGTCGCGGCGTCAAAGACTTTCATGAAAGAAACAGGGCCGGAGGCGATGCCGCCCGTGGAACGCACGGTCGAAGAACGCGGCCGCAGGCGCGAAAAAGAAAACCCCGTGCCGCCGCCCGACTTGTGGATGAGCGCGGTAAACTTGATGGAATCGAAAATGCTGTCCATCGAATCTTCAATGGGCAGGACAAAGCAGGCGGAAAGCTGGGAGAGGTCGCGGCCCGCGTTCATCAGGGTCGGGGAGTTCGGCATGAACTCCAGACTCTCCATCATCGTGAAAAATTTGTGTTCCAGGACGGCGATGTCGTCCTCGGTCTTGCGGTAGAGGCGGTCGGCGGCCGCGATCGCCTTGGCCACGCGGGTAAACATCTCCTGCGGGGTCTCAACAACTTTGCCGTTTTCATCTTTTTTAAGGTAGCGTTTTTCGAGGACTTTGAGGGAGTTTTCGGAAAGCTTGAGCGCCATGAGTCGCCTCTCCTTTCGCTGCAGATGGTGGGATGAAATTTGTGGAAATCTATCTTTTGAATCCTGTCGATTACTGAAGTAAGGTCTTTTAAAAAGTGCTTTTCCAGATTACCGCTGCTTGGGAGCTTTGTCAATAGAAAATACCATATATTGGTATTTTTTGTTCCAATACCACAATATTTTGATGTTCTGGAGGATACCCTCCCCTCATGTTTTACAGCTCTCGACGATGAATGCGGTTGTTTTGGAAGGAGATTTTTTATTCCGCCATGAAACTTCGGCGGACTAATTCGGCCAGATCATTTACGTCGCCCTTACAGGGCCAGGCGTAAGCGATGACCTCATTAACCTAAATTCGGCTTGCGGCCGTGGTTAGCTTTTTTTGAACGCCAGTTCAACTTGCCCAGTCTTTTACGTCTGCCTTTGCCCATGGTTCACCCTCGAAATTTGTTTTGCCGGCGGACCATCCCGAGCCCCTGTCTCTATTTATCCGGAACGAGGGATGATTGCCTTTTTTTGTCTCTCTTTCTTTCAACGCGCCCTTCATTCTACAACTAAAAACTGTTTTGTCAACCAGACAAATCTGTTTTTTTAATCAGTTGACTGCGGCACCTCCTCATATTCAGGTTTGAGCGAGATGAAACACAGCCAAAGAACATGCTTCACCAAATCACAGCCGGTCTTTCTCTTGCTCAACTGGTCCTCGCTTGCGCTGCGGTCCAATTCGCTCCAAAAAGACCGGCCGTGATTCCCTCTATTGTCAAATATCATTCCCCTTGTTATCATACAAACATGAACCGCCTTTTTTCCTTCGCTATTCTTCTTCGCGGCGCCATCGCCGTCATCGCCCAGGCGCTTCTGGTGCGCGAGCTCCTTGTCGTCTTTTACGGCAATGAGCTGACCTTCGGCATTATTTTAAGCGCGTGGCTCCTTTGCGGCGCCTTGGGCAGTATTGTCGCGGCCTATCTGCAGCGTATCAGCAAACCGGAGCCGCTTTTCGCCACGCTCCAGCTCCTCTCCGGCGTGGGACTCGCCGCCGCCGTCATTCTTGTGCGCTCCTCGAAAATCCTCTTGTCCGTGCCGTTCGGCGAAGTGCTCAGCCTCGGACAAATCGTCCTCATCTCCTTTGCCGCGCTGTCCGTCTCGTCTTTTTGCGACGGAGCCATGTTCAGCGTGGCATTCCGCAGCGTCAGGTCTGTCGGCCGCGTCTATGCGCTGGAGTGTGCGGGAGCGCTCGCGGCCGGCGGGCTGTTCAGTTTTATCCTCATCAGGATATTCACCAGCATCCAGATCGCCCTTTTTGTCTGGGTGGCTGCCGCGGCCGTCGCCTTCGGGCTGTTTTTGGGGAAACGCAGGAAAGGACCGGCGATCCTCTCGTTTCTCATATTGTGTTACGGTGCGACAGCGCTGGTCCATGCCTCAGGATTGCAGGAAAAAACGCTCGATCTCCAGTGGCAGGGCCGGCATCTGGCCGCCTATGAAAATTCCGTCTACGGCAATATCGCTATCGTGCAGAACGAAGAACAGAGCACGGTTTACTACGACGGCCTGCCGTTGATCAACGTCCCTGTGCCTGAGGATTATTTCACGCAGGATTTCATCCACCTGCCCTTGCTTGCCGCAGACCGCACGGCTTCCGTCTTCTTTTTAGGCAATGCCGCGGGCGGGCTGCTCAAAGAAGCCGAAAAATATCCGTTCAAACAGATCGTCTATGCCGAAACAGACCCTCTCCTCATCGGCATTCTTCGCTCGCTTGGCATCGAACCCGTCGCCAGCGAATTCTCCGACAAACGCCTCCTCATCGAGCTGCTTGACGGCCGCAGCTACCTGAGGAAGAAACAGGGCGTCTTCGACGCCATCTTTGTCAACACAAGCCTCCCCACCTCCTTGTCCATCAACCGCTACGCCACGAAAGAATTTTTCAAAGAAGTCAAAGACCACCTTGACGACAACGGCATGGCTGTATTCAAAACCTGGGGTTCGTTGTCCGCCTTGAGCCGGGAACTGGCTACGATCAACGCCTCGCTTCTGGCCACGGCCGCGGATGTCTTCGGGCACGTCTTTATCATCCCCGGCGACGGCTACAATATCTTTATCGCCTCAAAAAAACCTGTTCTCTTCAACCCCGGCCAGATGGCCGAACGGATGCGGCAACTCGGTATCACCGCCAGCCTCCTGGAACCCGCCTATCTGGCCTTGCGGCTTGATCCGGCCTATCGGGCATGGTTCGAAAAAGCCATCGTTGCCGCCAGAAAAAATGCCTGCATCAACACCGACCTGCGGCCCTGCGGCCTCTACGACGGCCTGGCGCTCTATTATGCGCAATTCAGCAAAAAACTGCCGCGGGTCTTCAGCGGCTTTAGACACGTCGCGCCTGAGACGATATTCCTTGCTGTCATGCTCTTCTTGTTTGCCTGGTCCGTAGGATCAAAAAAGCCGCGCAGGCGCGGCCTTCTCTTGGGATTCACGGTCTTCTCCAGCGGATTTTTTGCGATGGGCGTCCAGTTAAGCGTGATCTTCCTTTTCCAAAGCTTCCTGGGGTATATCTTCCAGTGGCTGGCGGTCTTGACCGCCTCTTTCATGGCAGGGGCGTCCCTCGGCGCACTCTACGCCCTGCGCAACAAGGAAAAGCTCCTGTCATTCAAGCGCCTGGCCCTCGTCGAGTGCGCGACGGCAACGCTCGTCGTATCGCTCGCCTTTTTCATCATCCGGGCCCTCGAATACCGGCTCGGGCTCCCCGGGGGCGCGGCGTTCTTCGGCCTCATCAGCGCCTGCGCAGGCCTCCTGGTCGGCATCGAACTGCCCATGATCCATGAGCTCCTCTGCCGTCTCCAGCGCGAATCAGACCAAAGGCCCGACCGCGCTGCCGGATGGATCTACGGCATGGACCTCGCCGGCGCCTGCATAGGCGCCATCGCCGCCCCGCTTTTTCTTATTCCTACCTGCGGCATCGGCCTGACGCTTCTGTTGTTATGGGTGATCAAGGTGATAAACGGCTGGATCGTGCTCTCTGCAGAATAATGAGGATGGCGCCGCTACCGGCGCCCGGTCACAGCTCGCCTTCTGAAGAGACTTCGTACCGCGACAGATCCCCGGGATTCAGAACGCCCCCGGAAATGACCAGCTTCATGGCATCCTCGATGCTCAAATCCAAAAAGATCAGCTCTCTTTTGGGCACAATCACGTAAAATCCCGTCACAGGATTCGGCACCGACGGTATAAGGACGTTACAATACTCTTCCCTGCCAAGCTTCTCTCCGAGATCAGGCCCGGTCTGATTCGTCACGAAACACAGGATATGCATGCCCTTGCGGGGCCATTCGACGAGCGCCACGCGCTGAAGGCCTCCGCGGAACCTGTGAGAAAACAAAAACTGAGCGATCTGTTTAAGGGCGGGGTAGATGCTTTTGATGAATGGGAATTTCAACCACAGCCTCTCAAAGAAACCGATCAGGCGCCGACCGATAAGGTTCGTCGCCAGCGCCCCCGTCAAAAAGACGATCAGGAGAAACACCAACAGGCCCAGGCCGGGGATGGAAAACCCCAGATACGCCTCCGTCAGCTTGGAGATATAGCGGCCGAGGATATTGTCGAAGAACAAAAAGAGCGAGACAAAAAGATAGATCGTCGCCAGGGTCGGCAGGACAACCAGAAGACCCGTCAAAAAATACCTCTTCCCCAATGGTTTCATAGACACCTCGTGGAGCCCCCCGGCCTGCCCGATCGCTTGTCTTCGATAAGCAGCCGGGCGAGCCGTGGCCCTTTTTGTTTTCGGGATTCCGCCGTGGGGACGAAATCCCGCCCGAACGCCCATTTAGCGCCACCTTTACAAGTGGGGGCATTCTGGGTGCGGGGCAAAATCTCAGCCGAAGACCGGCAGGAATAAAAGAATGACCCACACCAGCCCTGTGGTCAAGAGACCGATCACAAGGCCGATTTTGAGCCAATCCAAAAATCCGATCTTGATATGTTTCTCTTTTTCCAGGATGCCGATGGCCACGATATTGGCCGTCGAGCCGATAAGCGTGATGTTGCCGCCCAGGCAGCCGCCGAACAAAAGCGCCCACCAGAACGCCTCCATCCCCTTGCCCAGCGCATGGAAACTGTTGATGATGGGGATAAAGGCGACGACGATGACGACGTTGTCCATAACGCTGGAGCCGATGGACGAAAACCAGAGGATCAGCCCCAAAAGGACATCGTGGCTGCCGCGCGCCAGGTCGATAAGGGCCCGCGCAAAAACATCGGTGGCGCCCGTATGCTGAAGGGTCCCGGCCTGGGCAAAAAGGAACATAAAAAACAACAGCGACCACCACTCGACGTCTTTTTCCACGAATTCCCGCGCCTTGTGCCATTTCCAGATCATGATGAAAGCTGAGATGATCAGCGGGATCGTCAAAAGGACCGCATTGTTCTCCAAGTGGAAGAACAGCTCGATGCGGTGGCTGACGGTAATCAGAAAAACCGTCAATCCCAGGATAAAAAGGCTGATCTTGAGCTCCCGCGCCAGGGGCACGGAGATCAGACGGATCAGGATCTCGTTGGCGCCGAGCTCCTTGATCCTCCTGTCGAATTCAGCGAGCTGTTTGCGGTACCAGAAATCAAAGACAAAGATGGTCACAGCCAGGCAGACGACGGACAAAGGCAGGGCCTTCACCAGAAAATCCTCTGCGGTGAGACTGGATTTCGTGGCAATCAGGATGCCGATGGGATTGCCCAGGACGGTCGCCGCCGAGCCGATGTTCGTCGTAAATATCGAAATGATGATGTAAGGCAAGGGGTCGACTTCGAAATAATCGCATATCTCCAGGATCGCCGCCACCATGAAGATGATGGAGACCACCTCGCCGGTCGTCGCCGACAGCACCGCCGAAAAAAACGATATGGCGATCACAAATTTTCTGGCCGTCAGATTGCGCATCTTCAGGATCAGCTCGACGACCCAGGCAAAGAAACCGGCATCCTTAAGCAGCCCCACCACGATCATCATGCCGACCAGAAAAAGAATCACCTCCAGCGAGCTGAACTTGATCAGGTGCTCAATATCGATGGTCCGGGTCAAGATCAGGATAGACGTCCCCAGAAAAGCGAAGCTGAGGCGGAACTCCCAGAAAAAAAGAGTGCCGCAGATGGACGCCGTAAAGATCCCCAGGGACAGCGCCTGCGCATGATTCATGCCCGCCTGACCTGCAATCACGCTAACCAGGACGGATGCGGCGATAAGGACGAAAAATTTAATAAGCGACGTGCGCATCAAAACCCTTTATGTTCAGATTTTAAAGGTGCAGCAATAATTTCTCAGCAAGAGCATGCCCCAGGCGACGATCGTGGTGACTATACCCACGGTCAGGCCGATGCCGAACCAATCCCTGAACCTGACGCGGATATTTTTTTCCTTTTCCAACAGGCCGATGGCGACGATGTTGGCCGTCGAGCCGATCAGAGTGATGTTGCCGCCGAAGCATCCGCCCAGAAGAAGCGCCCACCAGAGCGCCTGCGAGCCATAGCCCAGAGCAAAAAAACTCTTGATGACCGGCACATAGGTCACGACGACGATGACATTGTCCAGGACGCTGGAGCCGATGCTGGAGCTCCACAGGACGAACGCCAGGAGGCCTCCAGGATTGTTTTTGGCAAAATCGGCGAACAGCCGGGCAAAGACATCGGTCGCGCCCGTATGCCGCAGGGTCCCGGCCTGGGCAAAAAGGAGCATAAAGAACAAAAGCGTCCACCATTCGATGCCGCGCTCGACGTATTCGCGCGCCTTGTGCCGCTTCCAGACCATGATGACGCCGGCGGTAAGCATCGGTGCGATCAGAAGGATCGTGTTCTCGGTCAAACCCAGGAGTAATTCCAGGCGCCGGTGGAGGACGATCGTGACCATCATGACGCCAAAGATGGTCAACGACGACTTCAGGTGCCGGTCCATGGGCACGGAGATCAGCTTTAAGAGGATATCATCGGCCCTCATCTCGTCGATATGCCGGTCGAATTCCATGATCGCGCGGTTGTACCAGCGAAAAATGATCAGGATCGTCGCCAGAAGAGCGACGAGCGCAATAGGGAACGGCGTCAGGAGAAAATCCTCGAAGCTCATGTTCGCCTTGGTCGCGATCAAGATGCCGATGGGATTGCCCATGACCGTCGCCGCCGAGCCGATATTGGTCGCCAGGACAGAAATGATGATGAACGGCGTCGGGGTTACCTCGTAATAATCGCATATCTCCAGAATCGCCGCGACCATGAAGATGATGGACGTCACCTCGTCCACGGCGCAGGCGAGCAATCCCGAAATAACCATGACCAAAAACGTGAACTTCTTGCCGGAAAGGTTCCTGGCCCTGAGGATCAACGCGACCAGCCACGCGAAAAACCCGGCGTCCTTGAGCAGGCTGACGACGATCATCATCCCCGCCAAAAACAGGATCACGTCTAAGGACGTCAATTTCAGGAAACTGTCGAGGTCGATCGCCTTGGCGACCAGAAGCAGACCGGACCCCAAAAATGCGAAGCTGAGGCGGAACTCCCAGAAAAAAAGAGTGCCCATGATGGATGCGACGAAGATGGCGAGCGAAAGAGCCTGATGCGCATTCAGGCCGCAGGCGCGGCTCATGAAACCCGAGGCCACGGAGACAAAAAGAAGACCGCCGAATTTGAGGACGATTTTTTTCATCCTTTAAGCAGCTGGTCCAAGACGTCGGAACGCGCCACAATCCCCTTGATCCTGTCTTCGGCATCGACAACAGGGACCCTGCGGACGTTCTGCGTCAGCATGATATGGGCCACTTCGCACACAGGGGCCTCTTCGGAGACCTTCACGACCTCTTTACGCATCAGCTCGCCGACCTTGGCGCCGGCAAGCTTGGCCACCTTGCATTTGATGGTCTTGGGACTGTTTTCGTAGACGAAGCGGCCGACCTGCGAAACATAGCTAGGCAGGATAGCCCGCAGGATGTCCTTTTCCGTAAACATCCCGATGAGCCTGCCTTCGCTGTCTACGACCGGCAGGCCGCTGATCTTATTTTCAAAAAGATGTTTGAGCGCTTCAACGGCGGGCGTATCGGGTGAAAGCGTCTTGACTTCCCTGGTCATGATCTCGCTGATCTTCATGCGACCTCCTCACCCCGCCTCCGGCGGGGTGACTCCGCAGCCTACGCCGTCGATTTCACGAACGCCTCTGGTGCTTGTGAGTGAAATTGACAAGTGTTTTGGCAAGGAGTCTTTCCTCTAACTTCCTCCGCCTCCGGCGGGGTGACTCTATTCCAAACGATTTATCGTTTATAGAGCCTCACGCAGATCCATGCCGCGATCCACGCCTTCATCAGATCAGGCAAAACAAAAGGCAGGCTTCCCAAAAAGAAAGCCTGCAAAGTCACCATACGCAAACCTGCCATCAGCCACAATGCGCCGCAGGCATGGATCACGACCATGCCGAGTGTCATGCAAATGAAATTCGCAACCACCGTCCTTAATGACAAGGAGTTGCGGACCTTGCTGATCATCCAGGCGGCAGCCAGAAAGCCCAAAAGATAACCACCCGTCGGACCCAACAGATACGGGATTCCCCATCCGGCATTAGCAAAGAAGGGCGCGCCGAAAATGCCGATGGCGATGTAGGCGGCAACAGAAACAAATGCCTCGGCAGGACCCAGGAGCCCTCCGGCGACGAAAACGACAAGTGTCTGAAGCGTCACCGGAACAGGCGTAAAAAACAGGGGCAGTTTGATGAAAGATGAAAAACACAAAAGGACCGTCAGACCGCCGATCTTCAGGGCGGAAACAGCCAAGGCGCTCTTTTTTGAAAGCATCACATCGAACGTCGTCATTTTTGATTCTCCTTATCAGTATTTATGCTGTATCTATCATCTCAACATCGCCCGCCGCAGCCGCCATGGCCCCCTTCTCCTCCTTGGGCCTGGCTTTCCAGCGTTTATGGATCCATCCCCATTCATGGGGATGCTGACGGATATATTTTTCGATCAAGGCCGTCAGCCGCTCAACCGCGTGCAAGAGCCGTTCGCTCTTGGTGCCGCTCTCCTCTACATGGATCGGCGGCTCGATCACGATACGATGCCGCGGGCCTCCAAGACGGTAAATGAACATGGGAACGATCGGCGCGCCTGTGCGCATGGAAAAGACGATGGGCCCCGTCGCCGTCGCGGCCTTGACGCCGAAGAAATCCACAAAGACGCCGCCGGTGCCGAAATTCTGGTCGAGCTGGACAAAAAGGACCTCATTATCCCGCAAGACCTTGAGACTCTGGCTGACACACGTCTGGCGGGGCTGGGTGTAAATAGAGCCGACGCGCATCAGGCGTCTCTTGTCCTCGAAAAGCTCATCGAGCTTCTGGTCGCGCATATGTCTCATGACGGCATTGACCCTGCATTCCTCCTGGGCCAGCCGCGACAAGAGGAGGGGAAAACTGCCGAAATGCGCGCTGATCGCGACAACCCCCTTGCCTTCAGCGAGGGCTTCTTTGAGATTATCAATGCCCTCGATATCCACAAACTTTTTGATGCGTTCGGGGTGTTTCATGAACATGAAAAATTCAACAGCCAGGCAGGCCATTGAATTGAAGCATTCCCGGCAGATGCGGCGTATCTCCTGCGGCGTCTTGGTCTTACCGAAGGCCATTGTCAAGCTCTCGATGGCGATCCGCCTATGCTTGACGGCAAACGTATAACCCGCCCAACCGAAAAAACGGCCGAAGGCATACAAAAGCCCAAGCGGCACGATGCCGCCAACAAAATCGCAGAAGCCGATGACGACGCGGCCGGACGAATAAGCCATCCAGCGACAAAATTCTTTACGAGTCATAAAAATTCCTTCTGACAACGGATCCTGCAACCGGCATCATGGAGCCGATGGAGGCCGCCTTATTGGATTTTATACCCGATCTTTCTTAAAAACTCCTTGCGCCAACGGATGTCCGCCTCATCTTCAACGCCTTTCGGACGCACCCCATCAATGACACCCATGATGCCGCGGCCGGCGACGGTCTCCATGACGACCACTTCAAGAGGATTGGCCGTCGCAGCAAAAATACCGCAGACCTCCGGCACAGACTTGATGGCATTCAGGACATTGATGGGATAGGCGCCGTCCAGAAAGACAATAAAAGAATGACCGCACCCCAATTTCAGGGCATTCTCAACGGCCAGCCGCTTCATGGCCTCGTCCGAACCTTCGGCGCGCACCTTGCAGGCGCCCGACGCCTCGCAAAACGCAATGCCGCACTTGATGCCCGGCACCGAACCGATCAAAGCCTCGTAGAGGTCCTCGACGGTCTTGATGAAATGGGACTGTCCCAGGATTACGTTGATATTCTCCGGCTTTTTAATCTGAACGACCTCTATCTTTGAATCCATCATGGCCTTATTTTGGTTTATTGAGTCTGTTAAGTTTTTTGAGTCCCTAGAGTTTAACTCTACAAACTCAACGAACTTGTTTAATTTCCTGCTTATTCCTCGCCGCTTCTCTCAATCTCTTTATCTTTACCTTCGCCCTTAAGTCTTTGTTGCGCCTTTTCCATCAGGCGTCTCGCCGTACCGGAGTAGACGGAGCCGGTCGTTCTGCTTTCGGCCGCGATCAGAGACTCAAAGGTGGCGATCGCCTCCCCGTACTTCTTCTTGCCGTATTGATCAACGCCTCTCAAAAAGAGCTCTTTATTGTCTTTACGTGCCTGATCCAGCTGCTTGGCCGATTCCTTCTTGAGCGCCTTTTCCACGCGAACATCCTGTTTATGGTCTATGGCGTTTTGCCGGCGCTGAGCGGCCTCCGCCTGCTTTCTGGCCCGCTTCTGCTGAGCGGCTTCTATCTTGGCCTGCCGGCGCTCTTCAGCAGTTTCTTTTCCGGAGGCCCCCTGGTTCTTCTCCAGGGCCTTGCGCACCCTGGCATCTATCTTGGCCTGACGCCGCTCTTCAACGGCCGCTTCCTTGGCGGCGCGCCGCTCCTCAACAGCCGCTTCCTTGGCGGCGCGGCGCTCTTCGGCGGCCGCTTTCTTGGCGGCGAGGCGTTCCTCTTTTTCTTTCTTCTTCTCCGCTATGGCCTCAAGTTTTTCCTGGCGCCGCCGCTCTTTCTCGGCCAGCTTCTCCTGACGCAGACGCATCTTCCTGTCGATGGGCTTTTCTATCTCGCCTTCGGGTTTGGCCCGCGGCGTCGCTTCAGCCTCGTAAGCCGCCAAATCCTGCTGGACGACCGCCCCATGGTCTGTCTTGTTCACCGGCCGGCGAGCGGCCTCGCGAGCGGCCTTGCGCGCGGCCGCCTTCTCCTTCTTTTCGTTTGCCCTGTCAATCTTGGCCTGTCTCCTGGCCGCCTTCAGCTTTTCTTTATCCTGAATCTTCTTCTCGCGCTTCAATTGCTGCGATATCTTGATTTCGCACTCTTCCCGATAATAAGACGCATAGTCATCGATCGGCTTGATCTGGAGGATCTTGTTGCATACTTCGATCGCTTCCTGGTATTTATGCGCCGCATAAAGCCGGCGGCTGTCCTGATAGAGCTGTTTGAGCTCGGCATTCTTGCTCGCCTTCGCCTCCACCTTCGTCTGGTTCTTCTGGATCAGATGAACCTTCTCTAGATAGATCTTGGCCTCCTCGTGGCCTGGTTCCATGCTCAGCGTCTTTTCAAATTCTTCGGCGGCGCGGTCATAGAGGCCGCGTTTATAGTATTTAACGCCGTTCTGGAAGTGAAGCTCGACGACAACCGGGTCCGCCGCCTCCAGACGCATCGCCGAAAAAAGGAAGACCGCTAGCAATCCGACCAAGACCGTGAACCGAGAGAATGATTTCATCCGAAACTCCTTCATTTTGCCTATAACAGGGTAATCCTTCCTTACACCTGGCCCTATCGGATGGGCCAGTGCGCCGTTTTCTGCCTGCCTGTCAAAGACAGGCGAGCAAAATGAACTCCGCACTTACTCGGTCTGCTGAAACAGCAGACCAGGAAAATTTACGCCGGATGGCCGTCCTGGCCGGCTGCGCCAGGCCGACGGCCTAGCCCTGGCGGAAATCTTCAAGGTGCGAACGCGAGGAGTAATTGTTATTTTTCAACCATTAAAAAATCTATTCTCATTTCATTACGGCAAAATCGAGCGGCACCATTCGATCAGCCGTTCCGCCTTCTCGGCAAGAAAGATGGCTTCCGACCGCGTCAGGGGCCTATCTTCATTTTCCATGAGGTCCTTCATATTCAGGATCGCCCTCAACCGCAGGATGTTCTCTTCGGCATCCGTACGATTGACATGGTCCGCCATCAGCCACACAATATTCTCATGTTCCGGATAAGCGCTTTTGATCCCGTAAAAATAAATCAAGAGCGCGTCACAATAATACAAAGATGCCTGGATGGCATTTAATCCCGCAGAATTCCAGCGGCTGGTCCGCAAGGCATCTTTCATATTCTCATAATATGCGGCCGCTTTGTTCAAATAAATAGGAAATTCGATAAGCTCTGCCGGCACGCCGGGCTTGCCCGCAGAGACCTCTTCTTTCTTACGCCGCCACTTCTCCGTCTCCGCATCGAGCTTCCTGGCTTTCTTGGCAAGTTTCGCCTCGGCGAGATATCCCTGCTTTTCCTCTTCCAGGATCGCCTCCTGCCGGCTCAACTGCCGCTCTTTTTTTCTGATCATCTCGTCGCGGTCCGCGCGCCTCTGGGCCTTCTCCTCCAGGAACGTATCCATGTCCTCCTGGGCGGAGATATCTTCCTTCATGTAGGCGACCTCCTTCTCCATCCCCATCACTTCTTCGGCGCGCTTCCTGGGCCCATAGACAGAAGAATCCTTCTTGGCCTTGGGACCCAGCGCCTGCTCGCAAAGCTCGGCATAATAAAGGGCGAATTTATCGCTTGGGTTCTGGTCCAGAATGGCCTTGAATGCCTCCAGGGCCCGGTCGTAATCGTGCTTTTCGTAATACATCTTTCCCAGGAAATACAGATCGACGCCCTTGGCCTCGTAAGACGAATTATCCTTGGGCAGAAGCAGGTCTTCACGGTACTGCTCCAGATGGGTCATGGAATCCGTGATGTATTTCTGCGTGTTCTTATAATAAGGATCGATGGAAGATACCGTCCTGAATTCATTCAGGGCGTCTTCGAAGCGGCCAGCCTCGTAATTCACGACGCCGCGGAAGTAATGCACAGCCAGCTCCCGGCGGACATCCGCATCATCAGGCTTTGCCGCCCGAACTATACCTGAAAACGCCAGAAAGAATCCGGTCAGCAGCAAGACGGCTATTTTGAAAGTGTCTCTCAACTCCGCCCCCCAATGAACGCACCATTTACGGAACCATGTGACCATGGAGCCCGACGGCCCGCCCGCTTCCCTCGGACGAGCCGTAAGGCGTTGCCGCGGCCCTTTTTGTTTCCGGGATTCCGCCTTGGTCGTTTGCCTTTCAGGCCAACCCGGAAGACAGGCTTGACGCCGAGTCTCCGCCTCAGGCGGAAAATCAGGCCCAATAACTTGCGCAGGCTTCGCCTGCGCAAGTTATGTCCTCATTTCGACCTCCGCCACACTATCATACCAAAAATTATGAAGCTGACAACGATAATCAACGCATCGCCGACGTGCGCATACAGGCTCGTTCGACGGGTCGCGCCGATGACCGCCGCGGCCTCGCCATAGACAAATGTCTCTTTGCCGGCGGCATCTTTGACGCCGGCGACAAGGCGGCCGGCATCATCGATGACACAGGAGACGCCCGTATTGGCCGCCCGCACGACATACACCCTGTTCTCGACAGCCCTCAGCACCGACGCCTGCATATGCTGATAGGGACTCGACGTATCCCCGAACCAGGCATCATTCGTCATGTTCACAAGGAAATCGGCGCCCCGGACGACGAACGCCCGGCTCAATTCAGGAAAAATATCTTCAAAACAGACGAGAACACCGAACCGTAATCCTTGACAGCCGGCGGCTGGCACGGAAAACAGATGAAAATCATCGCCGGGCGTAAAATCCTCGATCGGCACGACATCTTCCAGAAAATGCAGATAGCGGCGGGTCGGGAGATATTCGCCGAACGGGACGAGGTGCAATTTGTCATGGATCATCTCCAGCCGCCCTTGCGCATCGTAAAGGAGGGCGCTGTTGTAATAACGCGTGTCCTCAAACCGGACCGCGCCGATCACAAGCGACACATGCAACTCGGCGGCCAAATCACTCAATTCACGATCATTCACGCCAGGGTCAAGATAATCCGCAAAAGATGTTTCCGGCCAGACGACAAGCCCCGGTTCTTCCTTCAAGACCGCCAGTTCACTCAAGAGGGCATGCTTGCGGAAAATCCCGTCGCTGAAACGCTCCACCCATTTGATCTCCTGGGGAATATCCCCCTGGATGACGGCCACACGGAGCGGGCATGTCTCGATAGGAGACTGAGATATCCTCCAGAGACCGTAAGAAAACCACGCGACGATCACGGCGGCAGGAACAAGGAACCGTTTCGAACGCAGGGACAAGGCCCCCGGCGCCTCCAGTCCTTCAAAAATAAAAACATTCACAAAGACGAGGAAGAACGAAAGCCCCCAGCTGCCGAAGAGGTCGGCGCCCTGGAGGGCAATAACGGCAGGTGTCTGCGTGTAGCTCAAAAGCGCCCAGGGGAAACCCGTAAACAGGTGCGCCCTCACGTATTCCAAGACGACCCAGACGGCCGGCGCAAACACCAGACGCATGCCGAAGGAAAAATAGCGGCGGCTGTAGGCCCATGCCAGGCAGAAGACGGCCGGATACAAAGCCAGGTAGGCGCACAAAACAAGCATGCCGGTGACCGTCACATGGATCAGCCAAAAAAGGAGCGCGACGTTATAGACATAGCCGGCAGCAAGGCCCATGAAAAAAACCTGCGCCGTATCCCTGCGCTCGAGAGAAAAAAAGAGCGGCACGAGAGCGACCCAGGCCAACAACCAGATTCCCGGCCTGGGAAACGATAACCGCAGGAGGGCGGCGCTCAACAACGCCAACAGCCACGGCGCCCATTTCGATTTCATGAAACCCTCTTGCCAGCGCGAAAAAAACATGTTTCTCCCGTCGTCCCGGAAACAAATCCCCCAGCTTCAGCCGTTGGCGCCGCAGCACTTTTTGTATTTCTTCCCGCTGCCGCAAGGACACGGGTCGTTGCGGCCGACCTTGGGGCCTTCGTGCCGGACTGTCCTGGAAGGGGCGGACGCCTCCTCGCTGACTGCCCCGCCTTCATCCTCCTGCGACATGCGCACCTGGGCGCTCGTCGCTGACAAACCGCCGAACTCCCTGTGCTCCGTCTTCTGGGGTAAGGACGTAAAGACCCCTTTGAGCTCCTTTTGCTCAAGGATCTGCATGCGGAAGACGAGTTCCACAACCTCATCTTTGATGCATTCCATCATCTCGACGAACATGTTATAGGCTTCTTTCTGATATTCGATCAGCGGATCGCGCGCGCCGTAGGCCCTCAGGCCGATACCTTCCTTGAGGCAGTCCATACCGTAAAGATGGTCCTTCCAGCGGCTGTCGATCACATGAAGCATGACCATGCGCTGCATCGGCTCAAGCTTGTCTGCCCCAACTTCCAGCTCCTTCTTCTCCCAAACCTCCTGGGCTTTGGCCGTCAGTTCTTCTTTGACGCCGGCGGGTTCCAGGGCGGCGAGCTCTTCGGGATTGACCGCGATCCCCGGGCCGAATTTCTGTTTCAGCCACGCGTCCAACCCCGCCCAGTTCCAATCCTGAGGCATCTGCCCTTCCGGGCAGTAGGCGGGAATATTTCGCCCAAGGCAATCCCCTATCATTTCATAAAGGAAATCCTTCAGAGCCGCGGCGTCGCCTTCCAGGATCAAGCGGCGTTCGCTATAGACGACCTCTCTCTGTTTGTTCATGACGTCGTCGTATTCCAACAGGTGCTTGCGAATCTCGAAGTTGTAGGCCTCGACGCGGCGCTGGGCGTCTTCGATGCGGCGCGTGATGAAGACGTTCTCGATGACCATCCCGTCCTCGACGCCCATCTTGTCCATGATGCCGATGAGCCGGTCTGAACCGAAGAGCCGCATGAGATCGTCTTCGAAAGAGACATAAAACCGCGACGACCCCGGGTCGCCCTGGCGGCCCGAGCGGCCGCGCAACTGGTTATCGATACGCCTGGCCTCATGACGCTCGGTGCCGATGACATGCAGGCCGCCAGCTTCAACGACGCGGTCATGCTCCTTTTGGGCCTCTTCCCTGAGTTTCGCATAAATCTTTTCGTATTCTTCCCTGTAGGCGTCCATATGCGGCTCTATCTTCTGGGCCGCGAGGATGTTTTTGGCCATGTTCTGCGGATTGCCGCCCAGAAGGATGTCCGTGCCGCGGCCGGCCATGTTGGTCGCGATGGTCACAGCCTTGTGGCGGCCCGCCTGGGCGACGATCTGTGCCTCCATCTCGTGGTATTTGGCATTCAGGACATTGTGCGGGATGCCGATTTTTTTGAGCATGTTGGAAAGCATCTCGGATTTTTCGATGGAAATGGTGCCGACAAGGACGGGCTGCCCCTTGGCGTAGCAGGCCTTAATATCTTCGACGACGGCGTTAAACTTCTCGCGGGCGGACTTGAAGACCGCGTCGGAATAGTTGGTGCGCGCGAGGGGGCGGTTTGTCGGAATCACGACGACGTCGAGCTTATAGATCTGCTTGAACTCGTTGGCCTCGGTGAAAGCGGTGCCGGTCATGCCGGCGAGCTTGTCATAAATCCTGAAATAATTCTGCAGCGTGATCGTGGCCAATGTCTGGTTCTCGCGTTCGATACGCAGGTTCTCCTTGGCCTCCACAGCCTGGTGCATGCCGTCGGACCACCGGCGGCCCGGCATGAGGCGCCCCGTGAATTCGTCGACGATGATGACCTTGCCGTCTTTGACGACGTAATCCACGTCCCGCTTGAAAAGGTCGTGCGCCTTGATCGCCTGGATGATATGATGGGCCCATTCGCCGGAAAGGTCATCGTAAAGGCTCTTGATCCCCAGAAGCTCTTCGCATTTGGCCATGCCGCTTTCCGTCAGGTTGACGGTATGGTTCTTTTCGTCGACGACGGCGTCATAACCCGCCGAAAGGTCCTCCCCTTTGTATTTGGCGTCGATCTCGTCTTTCTCAAGGATCAGGCGCCGTTTCAACCTGGGGATGATGCGGTTGATGGTGTAATATTTGTCGACCGAATCGTCGGTGGGGCCGGAAATAATGAGGGGGGTCCTCGCCTCATCGATCAGGATGGAATCCACCTCGTCGACGATGGCATAATGAAGCGGCCTCTGGACCATCTGCCGGGGGTGCGTCACCATGTTGTCGCGCAGATAAT
Source organism: uncultured Planctomycetia bacterium (assembly GCA_964471325.1). Classification (GTDB taxonomy): domain Bacteria; phylum Omnitrophota; class Gorgyraeia; order Velamenicoccales; family Velamenicoccaceae; genus Velamenicoccus. Next base: position 65,009 of record CAYYFL010000005.1, on the reverse strand, counting down.
CAAACCCGAATTCGTTGTTCGTGCCGTAGGTGATGTCGCAGTTGTAGGCGGAAATCTTTTCCTCAAAAGGCTGATCGTGCTGGATGACCCCGACGGAAAGACCCAGGAATTCATAGATCGGCCCCATCCACTCGCGGTCCCGCCGGGCCAGGTAGTCATTAACGGTCACGACGTGGACGCCGAGACCGGTCAGGGCATTGAGATACACCGGCAGGGTTGCGACGAGGGTCTTGCCTTCGCCCGTCGCCATCTCGGCGATGCCGCCGCGGTGCAGGACGATGCCGCCGATCAGCTGCACATCGAAATGGCGCAGGCCGATGGTGCGCACGGACGCTTCGCGCACGACGGCGAACGCCTCGGGCAAAATCTCATCCAGGACATCCCGGAGGATCTTTTTCTTTGGCTCGCCTTCCGCCTCTGCGTAGCCGGCGGCGCGCATCTGGTCGATGATCCTCTTTTTGAAAGCCGCGGTTTTGGCCTTCAGCTCGGCGTCCGGCAGCGCCTTCATCTGCGGCTCAAGGGCATTGATCTCCTCGACGACCAAAGAGAGCGTACGCAGCATGCGCTCATTCTGGGTGCCGATGATCTTTGAAAGGATAAAATTAATCACGTCTTGTCTTCATGTCCCGCAGGTAAATCTCGATGAACGGGTCGAGTTTCCCGTCGAGGACGCCATTGGCGTCGCCCGTCTCGTAGTCCGTGCGATGGTCCTTGACCAGATTGTAGGGATGTAAAACATAGGAACGGATCTGGGAACCCCATTCGATCTTCCTTTTCTCCTGGTGCTCCCGCGACATCTTCTCTTCCTGCTCCCGGCGCTTAAAGGCATAAAGCCGTGACTTGAGGATCCCCAGGGCCACCTGTTTGTTCTGGTGCTGGGAACGCTCGTTCTGGCACTGCACGACGATGCCGGTCGGCAGATGCGTGATCCGTACAGCCGAATCCGTCGTGTTGACGTGCTGGCCGCCCTTGCCTCCGGCGCGATAAACGTCGATCCGCAGGTCTTCGGGCCTGATCTCCACTTCGACATCACCTTCGAATTCCGGGATCACGTCGACGGAGGCAAATGACGTATGCCGCCGCTTGTTGGCGTCGAAGGGCGAGATCCTCACCAGGCGGTGGACGCCAACTTCCGGCCGCAAGTAGCCGTAAGCGTATGCGCCGCGGACGATCATCGTCACGTTCTTGGTTCCCGCCTCTTCCCCGGGGAGGATGTCCGTCACCGTCACCTCAAAGCCGTGCCCCTGGGCCCAGCGGGTGTACATGCGCAAAAGCATCGACACCCAGTCGCAGGATTCCGTGCCGCCGGCCCCGGCATTGATGCTGAGGATTGCGTTGTTGGCGTCATATTCGCCGCTAAAAAGTGTAAGAAATTCGAGGCGATCCAGCTCTTCTTTCAGGGCATTGAGATCAGCATCAAGATGGACCAGGAAATCCTCTCCCTCGTCTCCGGAAATATGGAACAACTCTGATGTTTCCTTGAGGCGGCGCTCGAGCTTATGCCAGGATTCCGAGATATTCTTGAGGGCCTTGAGGTTCCGGACGACATGATTCGCTGCCGAGGGATTCTGCCAGAAAGCCTCATCCGTCATCTTCGCCTGCAGCTCGGCGATCTGACGGTCTTTGTCATCGACGTCAAAGATACCCCCGGAGTCTTTCGAGGGTTTCCTGGACAAGCGTTATCTTCTGTGCGATATCTTCACGCATATGTCAAACTCATCCCTGTCCTTACATTTAGCTATAAATGAAGACTTATTTTAACGCATAGCCCGCTTCACATCAACCTCTTAATGCCTTTTATTTCAAGATCCAGGTCTTCGCGGCTGTCGGCATACCTATAGGCCTCCTCGACTCCGATCTTGCCTTCTTTGACGAGTTTGGCCAAAGACTGCTTGAAGCTCTGCATACCGAACAAGGCGCCTTCTTCCAGAAAACGGGTGATATCGGCAAAGGCGCCTTCGCGCAGGAGACGGCTGATGGTCGGCGTCAAGAGCATCGTCTCGCAGGCGGGGACGCGGCCGGAACCATCGGCACGCGGCACGAGGCGCAGGGAGACAACGCCTTTAAGCAAAAACGAAAGCTGCATGCGGATCTCCGCATGCTGATGCGGCGGGAAGAAATTCAAGATGCGCTGGGCGGTCTGGGCAGCGTTAACCGTGTGCACGGTGCTCAAAACAAGGATACCCATCTCCGCGGCGTTGAGGGCGGCGGACATCGTGTCGAGGTCGCGGATCGTACCGATAAAAATGACGTCAGGGCTCTGCAGCGTCACCTGCCTTAAGGCGACGGGATAAGACGAAACATCCAGGCCAAGCTCCCTCTGGTTGATGACACTCTTCTTGTCCGTAAAGGTAAATTCGATAGGGTCCTCGACGGTCAAGATGTGTCTCGCCTGGGTCGTATTCATGTATTCGATCATGCTGGCGATCGTCGTGGATTTGCCGTGGCCTGCCGGACCCGTCAAGAGGATCAAGCCGCGCCTCTCCTGGGAGAGACGCTCCAGGACGTCTTTGGGAAGATTGAGGGCGTCGAAATCCGGGACGGCTTTTTTAATGCGGCGCATGACGATCGACGGCACACCACGCTGCATGAAGATGCTGACGCGAAAACGGTCCAGCCCGGAGGAAACAGGCTTTCCTGTTCCGCTCAAGGAAGGGCCCAGCCCAGGAGGGGCGGGTCTTCCTGTTCCGCTTAAGGAAGGACCCAAATCTTCGGCATCCATGGCAAAATCCGTATCGAAAACATTCTGGAGCATCTTTTTGTGGGTCTCATCCGCAATTTCGGCAACGATGTGCTGAAGGTCTGCGGCCCCCAGGACCGGAAAATCCATCAAAGGCACCAATTCCCCGTAGACACGCAAGTAAGGCACATTGTCGACCTTGAGGAAAACATCCGAGGCATCCCGGTCGCACATCACCCGCAAGATATCTTTGATTTTCATAAGCTCTCCTTAATCCCGTCTCTGATGGGATTAGGCCCTCCGCCATGTGGAATGCGGAGGCCTACCCCCTTGTGGGGTTAACTCCGAGCGTATCTTGGAAATATCTGGATGCACCTGGCCCCATCTGAAGGGCCAGTGTTCCGCTTTCTGCGGAACCCGTCCGAACCTGGCCCGGTTTCCGGGCCGAGCGAGGGCTGGTCTGGCCGCCCTTGGCCGAAGGCCGAGGGCAGGCCGAGACAGATATTGCCAAGATGCTTACGCGAGGAGTAACGTTCATCCCTTAAGAGCAGCCGGTAGATGTCTACTTTTTTTGGCCCTGCGGAATTTTCTTTCTTGCTCAAGAAGCCTTAATTTTTTGGCGAGGCCGCCCCTGAACCCGCCGAGCGATCCGTCGGAAGCAACCACGCGGTGACACGGCACAAAAGGCGCATAGGGATTTTTGTTCAACGCATTACCCACGGCGCGGCTGCTTTTGGGTGAGCCGATACGCCGCGCGACCCAGGCGTAAGAACGGGTCTCGCCCAGCGGGATCTCCATGGTCGCCGCATAAACGGCTTTTTGAAAAAGAGTCAATTTATGACGCATTTTTAAAACTCCGATATCCAATTTCCAATGACCAATCAATCTCTCATGCATCCATGCCTGAACTTTGTCATTGGTTCTTTGGTCATTTATTCGTCATTCGGATTTTGCCATTGGTCATTCGCCCGTTATTCTTCCATCATCTTCTTATTTCTCAGCAGAATGTGATATTTTCTGGCAAACCGGTGCGCCTCGTCGCGGACCGCCTGGATCAGCCGCAGGACAGGACTGGAGCGTTCCAGCGCCAGCGGCTTCGGACGCATACCAGTATAAATCAATTCCTCCTCTTTGGCGATAGCAATGATGGGAAGCGCGAGCCCTCCTGCCCGCAAGGCCCTCTGGGCGGCCGCCAGGTGGCCGGCGCCGCCGTCGATAACAACAAGGTCAGGCAGGCTCAAGCGTTCCTCCAGGAGCCGCCGGTACCTGCGGCCGACGACCTCGCGGATCATGGCATAATCGTCGATCCCGGCGACGGCCTTGATGCGGAAACGGCGGTAATTGTCCTTGTCCGGCTTGCCTTCAAAAAAAGACACCATCGACCCCACGGCCTCTCCCCCTGCGGTATTGGAAATATCGAAGGCTTCGATCCGGCGGGGCTCTCTCTTCAATCCCAGCCGTATCCAGTCATCCTCCTTCTGCGGTCCCCGGAGCGGACTTTTTTTCATGGAAACAAGGATGCTGAGCGCCTCCAACTGGTCGCGCAGTTTCGCCGCCTCTTCAAAACGCTCGCGGGCCACAAGTGCCTGCATGCGACGCGAAAGGTCTTCAATCAGTTCCGTGTCTTTCTGGGTCAGAAAATCCTCCAGCGACCGGATGATCGTCCGATAACGCCTGCGGCCGATCCTGCCCTGGCAGGGACCGGGGCACAACCCCAGATCAAAATTCAGGCAGGGTTTTTTGGGAAACCTGCGGCAGCTGCAGAACGGAAAACTCCTGCGCAGGATCTTGAGCGCCCGACGCAAAAGAGACGCGCTCGTATAAGGGCCGAAAAGATCCGCCTCGTCCATCAGGCGGCCGCGCCTGCGGCCGATAAAAACACGGGGGAAAGTTTCGTGTGTCACGACGATATACGGATAGCTCTTGTCGTCTTTTAAGCTGATATTGAACCGGGGCTGGTATTTCTTGATGAGATCGGCTTCCAGAAGCAGCGCCTCTCGTTCCGTCGGCACCTGCCGATACGAGATGTCTTCCGCATAGGACATCATGACGTCCGTCTTCAGGCCGGCACCGGCGGCCGGGGGACGGCGGTTAAAATAGGACGCCACTCTTTTTTTGAGCGAAACCGCCTTGCCGACATAAATGATCTCACCGGCGTGGTCTTTCATGAAATAGACGCCCGGGGAATCCGGAAAACTTCTTATTTTTTCCTTATCAACCATAACGCAAGCCTTTTAAGTTCGCCGACGCCGAGCAGCCATAACAATCCCACATAGACCACGCAGGCCGCAAGGGCTGAGGCACACAGAGAAACGAGGGTGGCGCGGGAAGCAAAAACATTCTGCCAGACAAAGAATGCGGCGGCCGCGCATCCCGCAGAAGCCGCCAGGACACGCACGAACAGCCCTTCCAGGAGAGGACAGATCCTGTACCCCGTGCGTCGCCTGACATGCCGATACAAAAGATAAAAATTTAAAGATGCGGAGATGCTGCTGGCCAAAGCGAGCCCCGCGATCTTCATGCCGAAGACAAAAATGAAAAGTGCATTCAGGACAATATTGGAAACCAGTGCGGCCGCGGACGTCTTCACCGGCGTCAGCGTATCCTGGAGCGCGTAGAAAAAATGAGACAGAAACCGCACCCCCACATACGACACAAGACCCAGACCGTAAAAGAAAAGCGCTGTCGTCGTGATCGAGGCGGAATAAGCCCCGAAACTGCCGCGCTCAAAGACCGCCGTCACCACCGGACCGGCAAAAACCAGGATCCCAACCGCCACAGGCAACATCGCCAATATGAGGCTCTTGAGACAGACATCCAGGATCCGGTTCATGGCGGCGGCATCCTTACGCGCCGCGTGGGCGGACATCTGCGGGAGCGCGGCATTCGAGACGGCGACGCCGAAAATGGCAAAAGGAAACTGGATGATCCTGTTGGCGTAATAAACGGCCGCAATCGCCCCCTCGCCGGCATAGGCGGACAACGAGGCAAAGATCGTATCTACGAAAATATTCATCTGATAGATGCTCGTGCCGACGAGGCGCGGAACGATCAGGCGGCCCACCTTGACAACGCCTTCCTCTTTCCAGAAATGCGTCGTCTCCGACTGCCATCGCAGGGATACGCCGCGGCGCATAAGAGACGGCATCTGCATGGCGACCTGAGCAATCCCTCCTAAAAGCGTAGCCAGGGCCAAGAGGTAAATCTGGAAAAAGCTATCCTGCCTGATAAAAAGCGCCAGACAGGCGATCAAGACGCAGTTAAAGACAACGGGGGAGGCCGCCGGGACGGCAAACGATTTCATGGCGTTGGCGACAGACATCAAATACGCCGAAACAACCACAAGGACAAGGTAGGGAAAAAGGATCTGTGTCAGGCGGATGGTCAGATGGAGCTTGGCGGGATCTGCCGCAAAACCAGGCGCGACCACATGTATCAAGGGGTTGGCCAAAATGATCCCCGAGACCGCGATGATCAAAGAAATGGACAAAACGAACGTAAAAAGGCTGTTGACAAGCCTCTGGAAGTGCTGCCGGCTCCTGACGGCCAGGTATTCGCAGAAAACAGGCACAAAAGCGGCATTCCCCGCCCCCTCTCCCAGGATGTCCCGGAACATGTTCGGGATGCGGAAAGCGACGAAAAAAGCCTGGGCCGCCGGCCCTGTCCCGAAAACACCCGCAATCAGGACGTCGCGCACAAACCCCGTGATGCGGGAAATAACCGTCATCGCACTGATGGCGGCGGCTGATTTGAATATCGTCTTGTGTTCACTCATGGCCTTGACAGCGCCCAACGGCATTTTCTACTATTGACAATGGCGGCCTTCTATGATATAAAACCCCTTACTTATCGTCGGCCGCAAACCTTGGCGGATCCGCTAAAAAAGGTCTAATAAGGAGTCAAAAGCTATGCCACAAAGAAAATGCGCATTAAAACGCCTGAGAGTCGATAAAGCAAGGGCCCAGGCGAACGCAGAGAAAAAGTCGGAACTCAAAAAAGAGATCAAGAATTTCCGCTCCCTCATAACCCAGGGAAAGACCGATGAAGCCAAAGCCCAGTTGAAGGTCGTCTGCGCAAAGCTGGACCGCGCGGTCAGCAAGGGCATCCTGCACAAAAACACAGCTTCCCGGCGCAAGTCCTCTCTTACTCTCTCTCTAAAGAAGAAAGCTTAACCACCAGGATTTCCAGGATTGCGTGATTACGCGCGTATGCGGATACGGAAGACTTGAGCTTCCGGTCCGCATCGAGCATGAGCTTGACCCCCCGTGCATACCCCTTAGGCCCGATTTTTTTTTGAGAAAAAAATCTTTCCCACTGCCAGGAAAGCCCTCCAAGGATCTTCTCTGTCCGCTCCCGATGACGCAGCAATTCCTCAAGGATCTGCAGGGCCCGGCCGGCCTGCTGTTCCGTGATGCAGCGGCCCAAATCAAAGACGTTCAACGGCACATCTTCCTTGAAACGCACGAGGCGCGCGCCTGCGCCTTCGAGCGCCCTGATGAGATCCTGCGTCTCAGAAGACATATCGCCGCGCGCCTCGGGGATATCGATGACGATAATGGTCTTCTGCGGTTTGGCGGCGATATTCCTGACAAGGGCCTCCCGCAAAGACTTCCCCAGTTTGTGCGCCATGCGCAAAACCAGGAGACGCGCGCGGGCACCTTCCGTCGGCAAAAGAGAAAGGCATTCCTTAAAGTCTTGCGGGGAGAGCTGATGGTCGTCGCCGTAAAGAAGCGTCGCGTTCAGGTCGCGAAGTTCAGGCGGGAATAATTCTTTGGCGATGAGCTCAAGTTTCTCGTGCTTGTGCAGCTCATCGGAGCCTACAAATAGATAGGCGGCTGGCGCTACCATGCTTCAACGGTGGTCTCCACGATCCTTCGGGCAAGGTCGATCGAAGCATCCTGGACAGCCTGGGATTCCGAGGTAGCCATGGTGCCGCTCACGAAATACGTCGCATCGCCGGCGAAATCGTTCTTCTCCCAGAGCACCTTGCCGGTCCTGTTCTCGACAAGCTTGATATTGACGAAAAGCGTCACGCGGTATTCTTCAGGGTTATCGTCTCCCGAGGCCGTACGCAGGGTTTCCCGGCGGTAATTGACCAGGGAACCCGAAAGGACCAGATCCGCGTCTTCCCGCTGGGCGGTCCTGAGGGACCCTTCGAAATTAAAACGGTCGACGACGGCATTGGTGATCTTGTTTTCCAATAAAGGAAAATAGGTACGGAACCGTGAGCCCTCGGCATACTCAGAGGTCGTGTTGATCTTGTTGACAAAAGGTTCGACATAAACCGTCTTATAACCCGCCTCGGTGATATAGCCGCGGGTGGTATAGCCGCATCCGCAGCTGGTCAAGGCAAGGGCCGCGGCACAGACCATCAAAGACAGACGTCTCATTTTTTCTTCTCCTCCAGGGCCTGCAGCCGTTCTACGGATTTTTTCGCCCAGACGGAACTGGGATAATTGTCAACGACATACTGATAATAAATCTTGGCGCTGTCGGGAGCCTTCTGTTTTTCATAAAACAAGCCGACTTCATAATTGGACTGGGCCTCTTTATCCCGAAGCTCATCGATGCGCTGTTCCGCCTGGTCCGAGAGTTCGGCGTCCGGGTGCGTCGTCAAAAAAACCTTGAACTTGTCCACAGCTTCCTGGGTCATGCTCTGGTCATAAGAAGCGTCCAGGGACGAGCGGGCCGCGCAGACGGCGATCTGGAACTTGGCCGGCTCTGCCCACTCACTCGTGGGATAATTATCCAGCACCTTTTGAAATTCATCCGTCGCCTCGGTAAAATCCCCCTTGGCCTTCAAGGTCAGGCCGATCTTGTACTGGCTGGCGGCGGCATACTTACCGTAAGGGGCGTTCTCAATGACCTTGCGGAATATCTCCAAGGCCGCATTTTCACCCGTGAAACTGATCCCGGCGACGTTCTTGCGGTAGTCCAGCAGCCTCTGGGCAAGGATATATTCCTGCTGGAGGACATCGTCGGTCCTTTCCGTAAAAGGATATTTGTCGATGACCTTCTGGTAGGCCTGGAAAGCTTCGTAAAATTTTCCCGTTTCTTCGAGGCATCGCCCCATGTAGAACTGCGCCTCGGGGGCCTCCAGGGCGTCCGGATAATACTTCACGAGCTTTTTAAACTCATTATAGGCCGTCTCATAATCCTTGATCTCAAAATAACCGAGGGCAAACTTCAACTGCTCCTGGGGGCTCTCCTTCGGGGCATATTTGGGATTGGTCCATTTCTTTGATTCAGGCGTCCAAATCCAATAGCCAAAAGAAGTTTGAGAAAAGAGAAAAAAGAGGACAAGCGTCGCGCACGCTTTTTTCATCATAGCCATCTTACCTAAAAACTCCATTCTATTTATTATTATATTTACCGCCAGCGATGCGCCGGCATGGTCAGCCTGCCCATTCTTGCGTCCAGCGCCCGTCCGGGGGCCGGCGCCAGACCATGCAGGAAGGTATAATTTATCATAGCCCATCGGCTTTGTCAACGCATGAAGCCCGGCCGGTTCGGCGGACATCCCAGGCGCCGGAACCGCTATTGACTATCTCTGGAGGCCTGTTACAATACCCCCATGCTCAAAATCGGCGACCTTCGCCTGCGCTCCAATGTCCTCTTGGCACCCCTGGCCGGCATCAGCGACTCTTCTTTTCGCCTGCTTTGCAGACAGTTTGGGGCCTCCTTTACCTTCATCGAAATGATCAACGCCCGTGCGATCTCCTATAAAAACAAAAAAACAAAAAAGATGCTCGAAACAGACCCCATGGACAGGCCCATCGGCATCCAACTTCTGGGCGCAGAAATCCCCTATCTTCTGCGGGCCATGGAAGTGATCGCTCCTTATGGTTTCGACCTTCTGGATTTCAACGCGGCCTGCCCCGTCCGCAAGGTATGCCGGCGCCAGGAAGGTGCCGCCCTCCTCAAGGACATTCCGAAGCTCAAAAGCATCCTTACGGCCATGATCAAGGCATGGAAAAAACCCGTCACAGTCAAGATCCGCAGCGGCTGGGACACCCGCAGCCGTAATGCGGCCGACGCTGCGCGCGCCGCCGAAGACGCAGGCGTCTCTGCCGTCTTTATCCACGGCCGGGACCGCCAGCAGTTTTACAAAGGGACCGTAGACTACGCCTCGATTGCCGCCGTCAAAAAGAACGTACGGATCCCCGTCGTCGCCAGCGGCGATATCTGGTCCGCCGTTCATGCCAAAAAGATGTTCGACGAGACAGGCTGCGACGGGATCCTTGTGGCCCGCGGCGGCCTCGGTAACCCGTGGATCTTCCGCCAGATCGAAGAATATTTCTCACAAGGACGCCTGCTGCCGGCGCCCGAAACCGAGGAAATCTTGAGCGTCATGCAGCAGCACATGGAAATGATGATCACCGAACACGGAGAAAAGAACGCCATCGCCCTGATGCGCAAATTCGTCGGATGGTACCTGAAAGGCCGGAGATTCGTACGATCCGTCCGCCAACGAATCAACAATATCAAAACGCGCGAAGAATTCCTGGACATGATCGCCCATGTGCGCCAGTTGGCATCATGAGCAAGATATGCTAAAATTGAAGTGACATGAAGAGATGCGCCACATCCATAGCTGTGATATTCCTCGCATGGAATGCGATGATGCTGTCCGCCGGGGCGGCTAAATTCGGCGACGCATCTACGGATTACGTCACGCAGGACAAAATTTCAAAAACACCGATCAAGAACCCATCGGCAGCAACATCCGTTCCCGTCCCCGCCCCGGTCCCGGCATCTTCGTCAAACCCGTGGCAGACGCCCAAGATGCCCGCGTCCGCCGAATTGACACCGGCCGTCGTCGTACCCGCCGCCCTCCCGACGTCGGACCTCGGCGCTCCCGTAGGGCCGGCGGCCATGCCGGAGATGAAAAACCTGGTCGACATCAAACCTCCCGACATCACCGTCCCGAATTACGAAGCCAGATATAAAGCCATGCTTAACGCCAAGGCCAGGGCCATCTCTGAACGAAAGAAACACCTGAAGCTCATCGACAGGATCCTGGAAGAAGTCGCCAATTACGGCATCTGGCTCATGCTGGGATTGATCGCCTTTGTCTTGATCTATACGATCTACAAAGAAAAAGAAACGGAACAAAAAATCGTGGCTGGACAGGAACAAGTGGAGCAAAAAGAGCAGGGAGAAAAGAAAGACATCTGGCAGGATGAGTTCTAATAAGTGCCAGGTTATCAAAGTATCAGAGGGTCAAAGTGAAGCTCCGCCGACAGAAGCCGGCGGCTTCTTTTTTTCGGTGCTTAGCGAAATCCCGCCCGCACCGAAGCCCTGTGGGCTTTGCACCTTCGTCCCCAGACACGTCTACAGGGCAGGTCTAGGGTTTTCTGGTGCGGGGTAAAAGAAAAACCCATCCGCCTCTCTACCCCTTCTTGAATCTCAAATAATCCTCTAAAACCTGACGGTGATCAAAAGCAAGATCCAGTTTTCTCCACTCCCGGCGGTCAAATACATCCGCATCGCCGGCATCGGACGCGGCCTTCGGCCTGCCCTTGGCTTTTGCCACAAAGACAGTGGTCACCGTCTGGAAGCGCGGGTCGCGTCCCGGCGCCGAATAGGTATGCATCTGCCGTAAATCGTAAACACGGAGCCTGGTCTCTTCGGCGGCTTCACGCGCCGCTGCCTCCTCAAGACTCTCTCCGTAATCAACGAACCCTCCCGGCAGGGCCCAGCCGAACGGCGGGTTCTTGCGCCGGATCAGGACGATGCCGCGGCCGGTCTCGATGATCGTATCCACCGTCACAAAAGGACCCCATGCCAGGACATTGCGGATATGCCCCAGGTATCCCTCGACGACCGCTTTCACGCATGCGGCATCGCGGGGGCCCTTGACCCATAAGATGATCTTCGCCGGCAACCGCGGCCCTTTTGCCGCGCGGATAAAACGGAAGACCTCCTGCGCCGCAATCCGGGATGCGGCAGAAAGCTCAAGGCCGGCGGCATAAAACGGCAGGATGACGGTCCGGCCCGTGCCGTCGCAGCATCTCTTCAAAACAGAGGCATAGGCGGCCCTCAACTCGGAAGGGCCTGCCGGCCTCTCTTCGTCCAGGGGCCACATCACGACATCGGCCGTTTTGTTTGGGGGCAAAGGCGCCTGCCCGGAGACGACCATCCGATCGGCCTTCAGGCCGCGCGGCAGGCGAGCGGCAATTGCGACGTCCACGTCTCTGATATTCATCGTTCCTTTCTTGCGGGCCTGCCGGTCCCTTTTGCGGCGATCGCCCTGGCCAGGGCGATCGCTTGCGGCTTGGTCCGCACGCGGCCTTCCACCTGGGCATCTTCAACGGCGTCAAGGATCGTCGAGAAAACCGGACCCGGCGCAAGTTTGAGTTTCCGGATAAGGTCCGTCCCGTTGATGAGCCTGACGAACGGTTTCTGCTTCAAGACATCGAAATATTCGCGGATAAGCGCAAAGGACACCTTTTCGTGCCTCTTGCGGCTCTCCGGCGTGGCCAGGGGCCCCCGCGTCGCCCGCTGGTCGGCGATGGAAACCAACAGCACGCTCACCGCCTCCTCTCTGGTGTCACGGAAAAATCTGTGGATCGCGCGCCTGGTCAAGACCTTGTTGTCGGCCAAGTAGCCGGGGCGCAGATGCCAGAAAATGATCGTATCCAGGGCGAAACGTTCGCGCGTCGAGAGCCTGAGCCTCTCGGAGACGGCATCCGAGATGATGCGGCCGATGCGTTCGTGGCCATGGAACATCGTTTTTCCCGCCTTCACCTCATGGGCCTTGGGCTTGCCGATATCATGCAGCATCGCCGCCAGCTTGATCAACTGCCTGCGGCTGCGGCCTGTCGTCATCGGTTCATCCATGTAGCGCGCCACATCCTGGTCGCCCCTGAAACGCCCTAATTGCTCCTCGAGCTTTCGCACCGTCTCCAAGGAATGGCCCCAAACATCCAGATGATGATACCCTCCCTGTTTGACGTTATACATCACACGGATCTGGGGGATAACATTCTCCAGCACGTGCCGGCGGTCCATCTCCCGGATATGCCGCCAGGCATCGCCAACAGCCAGGACCTTGAAAAATTCATCGCGCAATCTCTCGCCCGCGACCCCCCTTAGTTGTTCCCTCTTGAGTTGTGCCAGCCTCAATGTCGCAGGCTCGATGGCGAAACCCAATGTCGCGCTTAAAGAAAAGGCCCGCAGGATACGCAGCGGGTCTTCGTCAAAAGAAGACGGGCCGACCATACGGACCATCTTTGCACGCAAATCCTTGAGGCCGCCGCAGAGGTCCAAAAGACCCGTCCTTTTGAAAGGCAGCCGCACGGCCAGCGTGTTGACCGTGAAATCCCTTTTTTTCAGGTCGGCTTCGAAATCACGGCCGCGAAAATCCACGAAATCAAACGTCGCCATCCGGCCCATGGCGCCGTCCTTGAAGACCAGGCGGCAGCATCCGTGTTCGCGGTCCAGGACGACAAAACCCGCCTTGAGACGGCGGGCCAGCGTCCTGCCGAAATCGATGGCGCCTCTCTCAACGGAAAAATCGAGGTCCAGGGAAGGCTTTTTGTATCCGGCGAAGAGATCGCGCAAAAAACCGCCGACCAGATAGACCTCTTTTTTCTGCGCAACGGCCGAAGCGACCGCGGCGCGGAAAGCCCGGGAGCGGAACACCGGATGATCGGGAATGGTCTTAGGCTTGATGTTCATGAAATCAGGGGTTTTGCGGCGCAGAAAAACCAGGCCCTCCCGCAAAAAATATCTGCGCGCGGAGGTCAGGGTTGCTGATGAAAGACTTCGGAGCGCTTGATGACTTCCTCATCGACAAAGATAGGCGCATGGGCGCGTACGGCCATGGCGATAGCGTCGGAAGGCCGGGCATCGATGACCTTTGCGGCGGCCGAGCCTGAAGGCTGCAGCACAAGTTTGGCATAAAAAGTATTGTTCTCAAGCCTGTCGATCATGACTTTTGCCACGGAAGTTCCAAGCCCCTCAATAACGGAAAACAAAAGGTCGTGCGTCAAGGGCCGCGGCGGCGTGATGCCGCTGACCTTCAATTTGATGGCATTGGCCTCGAGATAACCGATCACGATGGGCATCAACCGCGGGCCGTTCTTCTCTTTCAGGACGATGATCTGGTCCGGCCTCTTCTCATCAATAATGATCTTATTAAGCTCCATCTCGACCATAAGACCTTCTCCTACTTTCCTGCTTTCTTCAATAAATCGCGCAATTCCAGCATGAACTGGTTGACGTCTTTGAATTGACGGTAAACGGAGGCGAAGCGCACATAAGCGACTTCATCCAGAGACGCCAGCCTGTCCATGACGAGCTCACCCACGTCCCTTGAGCGGACCTCCCGGTCGAATTTCCTGGAAATCTCCCGTTCAATACTGGTCACCAGCTCCTCCATCTTCTCCAGGGAAACAGGCCTTTTTTCACAGGCCTTCAATATCCCGGAAAGGATCTTTTTGCGGTCAAAGGTTTCCCTGCGGCCGTCTTTCTTGACGACCATCAGGGCCGTTTCTTCGACGACCTCATAAGTGGTGAAGCGGCGTCCGCATTTGGTGCACTCCCGCCGGCGGCGCACGGCATTGCCTTCGGAGCTAGCCCGCGAATCGATCACCTTATCATCCACACAACCGCAATAGGGACATTTCATTAATTTTGCCTATAACCAGGTATTACTTCCTTACAAAATTAACTCCGCACTTACTCGGTCTGCTGAAACAGCAGACCAGGAAAATTTACGCCGGCTCGCCCTGGCGGAAATTTTCAAGTGCCCGCCACCACTGCATCGGCGGACATCCGCCAAAGCATTAGTGGCGGATGCCCAAGTGCGGAGTCAACGCTTATTCCTTGATTTTGTCTATACCAAGGTTTATTCCCTGCAAAATCAACCCCGCAGCTCGCGAAGAAAATTTATTGCCGGATGGCCGTCCTGGCCGGCTGCGCCAGGCCGACGGCCTAACCCTGGCAATAAATTTTTGAGCGTTTGAGCAAGGGGTAAATGCTTATCCATTAACTTTGCCTATAGCGAAGAATCACTTCGCTCCAAAAAAATAAAAGTTAGCGGGTTGGCGGGTAAGCGAGTTAGCAAGTCGAGAACCAAAACAAACTTTTCTCTTTTAACCCGTGCACCCGTTTACTCATGCACCCGCTTACTATTTTACCTTTCTCACCTTTATCTTCGCTTCTTTCAAGAAACTCAGCGCCATCGAGTCCGGATAATGATCCGCCATCACCACCTCCCTGATGCCGGCATTGATGATCATCTTGGCGCAGATAATGCAGGGCTGGTTCGTCACGTAAATAGCGCTGTCTTTCAGGGAAACGCCGTGCAGCGAGGCCTGGAGCAGGACGTTCTGCTCGGCGTGCAGGCCGCGGCAAAGCTCGTGCCGCTCCCCTGACGGGATCTTAAGTTTTGTGCGCAGGCATCCGACTTCCGAACAATGCCTGATCCCCGAGGGCGTGCCGTTGTAGCCCGTGGCCAGGATGCGCCTGTCCTTGACGACGAGCGCCCCGACCTTGCGGCGCAGGCATGTCGAACGCTGGGCCACCAGTTCGGCAATCCCCATGAAATACTCATCCCATCCCGGTCTCCGGTCCTTTTTGGCCATCACAACGCTCCCTTGTACTTCTTCAATAATGGTTGATACAGCGGGAATTTCTTGATCAGGGCTTCCACCTTTTTGGCCGCCGCGGCGACCGCCTCTTCCTGGCCTCGGGCCGAAATGACCTCGACGATGATGCCGGCGATCTGGCGCATCTCGCGCAGACCCATGCCCCTCGTCGTGGCAGCCGGCGTCCCCAGCCGCAGACCGCTCGTCTGAAACGGGCTTCTTTTATCAAAAGGAATCAGGTTCTTGTTGACGGTGATGCGCGCGGCATCCAGCATGGCCGCCGCTTCTTTGCCGGAAAGATCCTTGCTGGTCAGGTCGACCAGCAAGAGATGGTTGTCCGTGCCGCCGGAGACGATCCTGAGGCCCCTCTGGGCCAGCTCATCCGCCAGCGCTTTGGCATTCGCGACGATCCTCTGCTGGTATTTTTTGAACTCCGGACCCAGGGCCTCCTTCAAGGCAACGGCCTTCCCGGCGATCACATGCATCAACGGCCCGCCCTGAGTGCCGGGAAAAACGATGCTGTCGATCTTCTTGGCGAACTCTTGACGGCACAGGATCATGCCGCCCCGCGGTCCGCGCAGGGTCTTGTGTGTCGTGGTCGTCACGAATTCCGCATAAGGGACAGGCGACGGATGCAAGCCTGCGGCGACGAGACCTGCGATATGGGCCATGTCCACGAAAAGATACGCACCGACGGAATCCGCGATCTCGCGAAACCTCTTGAAATCGATGATGCGGGGATACGCCGACGCCCCCGCCAGGATCATGCGCGGCTTATGGCGCAGGGCCAGATCCGCGACTTCATCGTAATCGATCGTCTCCGTCTTCGGACTGACGCCGTAAGAGACGATCTTATAAAACATGCCGGAAAAATTATGACTCAAGCCGTGCGATAAGTGGCCGCCGCAGGCCAGGTCCATGGCCAAGACCGTATCGCCGGGGTTGATCGCCGCCATGTAAACGGCCATGTTCGCCTGCGTCCCCGAATGCGGCTGGACATTGGCGTGGTCGGCGCCGAACAGCTGTTTGGCGCGTTCGCGCGCCAGGTCCTCGACACCGTCGACATGCTCGCAGCCGCCGTACCAGCGGGCCCTGGGATATCCTTCGGCATACTTATTGGTCAAAACAGACCCCTGGGCCTCCAGGACGGCCATGGAGGTAAAATTCTCGCTGGCGATGAGCTCGATATTGCGGTGCTGGCGATAAAGCTCCCGCGCAATCATCTTGTAGACTTCCGGATCGACATCTTTTAAGGAACTGACTATGGTCGGACGCATAAATTTTCAATCCTTTCCATGGCTCGCGGAAAAACTCCGCGAGCCTGATGACACAGATTTTTAAAAATGATTACACGGATCGCCTGTCATTTGCTCTTATTCATCTGTTCGATTTTTTCTATTTTCTTAAGGCGCCGGGCGTGGCGGCCGCCTTCAAAAGGCGTGGCGAGCCACACGTCGACCATCTTTTTGGCCAGGGGCTCCTTGACAAAAAGAGAACCTAAGACCAAGATGTTGGCGTCATTGTGCTGCCGCGAAAGCCTGACAGCCCGGAGCTGATGGCAGAGCGCGGCGCGCACCCCTGCCACCTTGTTGGCCACGATGCAATTGCCGATGCCGCTTTTGCAGATCAGGATCCCGCGGTACGCGCGCCTGCCGGCGACCGCACGGGCCACCTTATAGGCCGTATCGGGATAATCCATAGACTCCTCGGAAAACGTACCCATATCCAGGACACAAAGACCTTTTCTCTTGAGATGCCTGACGATGGCTTCTTTAAGTCGATAGCCGCCGTGATCGCAGCCGACGGCGATCCTGGATACACAGTTCATAGCAGGGCTCCTAATTTCTGGATGGCGTTCTTGACCTTTAAAAAACAATCCGCGTAAACCCCTCCGGACTTGCCGATAGGGTCCTCTATCTCCGCCTCGAAAGGTTCCAGGCCGATATACTCACCCAAAAGATGGATCCTTCCGGCCTCGGAAGGAAACTGCCTCATGAGCTCCTCCTGGTGCCGGCGCTCCATGGTCAGGATGATATCGGACTGACGCACCAGCTCGTCGGTAACGCGCTTGGCCCTGTGTTCGGAAGCATCGAGGCCGATGCCGCGGATCAGCTTGGCCGTCTCGTGCGTCGGCAGCATCCCCAGAAATGCAAACGTCCCCGCAGAGACGACGTCCACATCCTTGCGGCCGTGATCAACAAGATACTTCCTCAAAAGATATTCGGCCATCACCGACCGGCAGGAATTCCCCGTGCAGACAAAAAGCACCGTCTTTTTGGACGCTTCCAGCAAGACATCGTCTGGGGGCAGGACCCCTTCCCGCAGGATCTTTGCGGGAAGACCGCAGAGATCGACAACCGTCGATTCGCGGCCCAGTTCCGCCGGGCCTCCATCCAGGACAAGATCGACCAGACCATCCAGGCCGGCCAGGACACCTGCGGCATCCCGCGGGGCCGGCTGGTCCGCCTTATTGGCCGACGGCGCCACGACGGGAAAATCAACACTGGCAAGCAGGGCCAGCGCGACGCCGTTCTTCGGCATCCTCAGACCCACGGTCTTGTCATGCGGGGCGCACAGGACGATCGTCAACGGCCCCGGCCAAAACCGGCCCATGAGCTTGTAGGCGCGCGGGGGAACGCCGACGACGTATTTTTCAACGTCCTCCTTATCGCAGATATGGATGGTAAAATGCTTGCCTTGCGGCCGGTCCTTGGCCTTCGCAAGTTTCTCCATCGCCCCCTTGTGCAGAAGGTTGGCCCCGATACCGTAAACCGTCTCTGTCGGAAAAACGACAAGCCCGCCCCTGTCAAGGATAGCGGCCGCCTCCTGGATCACGGCAGGATCAATGTGAAGCGGATCGACTTTAAGGACCTTGGTATTCGTCAAACCTTCAGCCTCGTTGCCTTGACGGCCAGCGCCTGCTTCCTGCGAAAACATTTCAGCCGGCCGGCCGCTGTCTTTGAATCCTGACTTAAGAGCGCCACCGCGAAAAGCGCGGCATTTTTGGCACCGGCCTTCCCTATGGCGAATGTCGCGACGGGGATCCCCGCCGGCATCTGTACGATGGATAAAAGCGAATCCAGGCCTTTTAAACTTTTGGTCTCGATCGGAACGCCCAGGACCGGCACCGTCGTCATGGATGCGACGACCCCGGGGAGCGCGGCCGCGCCGCCGGCCCCTGCGATGAACGCCTTGACGCCCAAATGGTCCATCGCCACGACAAAGGCCTCCAGCTCTTTAGGGGTGCGGTGCGCCGAGAGCACCTTGGCCATGATGGGGACACGAAATTCTTTCAGGATATCGATGGCGCCCTGCATCGTTTCCAGATCGGACACGCTGCCCAAGATAATCGCGACTTCAGGTTTCTTCATATACACCCCATATTAGAATAGTCAGTAGACAGTAAACAACCTGTCTATTTTTTCTCCAGCGCCCGCCAGCCGATATCCGTGCGGTAATGCGCGCCTTCAAAACGGATCCTGCCGACGGCGTCATAGGTATGCGCAATGGCTTCCTTGAGCGTACTCCCGAGACCGGTCACGCCCAAGACGCGGCCGCCGCTGGAAACGATCCGGCCGCCGGCGTCTTTGGTGCCGGCATGAAAAACAACGATATCTTTCATGCGGCCGGCCTCATCCAAGCCCGTGATCGCCTTGTCTGTTTCATAAGAACCCGGGTATCCCTTGGAGGCCATGACCACGCAGACAGAAGGACGTTGGTCCCAATGCAAGACAGGGGCTGGACGCCCTCCTTCGACGGACCACAGGATCGCCTCGACGATATCCGACTGCAAGCGCGCCAGGACGGCCTGCGTCTCCGGGTCGCCGAAACGCACATTGAACTCCAAAACCTTCGGCCCCTTGGCCGTCATCATGAGGCCGGCATAAAGGATGCCTGTATAAGGCATGCCCTCTTTGGCCATGCCGTGGATCACCGGCTTGACCACAGACTTCATGATCTCGTCCATCACGCCCGGCGTCACGATCGGGGCCGGAGAATAAGCCCCCATGCCTCCCGTATTCGGGCCCTCGTCGTGATCGAAGATCCTCTTATGATCCTGCGACGACACGAGAGGCACCGCCCCTGCGCCGTCCGTCAAGACAAGGATGGAAACTTCTTCACCCTGGAGGCATTCTTCGACGACGATGGTCTCGCCCGAAGCGCCGAAAATCTTTTTGACCAGCATCTCCTCGGCGGCCGCGGCCGCCTCTTCCCCGGACCGGCAGATCACGACCCCCTTGCCCGCCGCCAGGCCGTCGGCCTTCAGGACGACCGGGAACCCGAAACGGCCAGCGGCCGAGACGACCTCCGCGACCGTACGGCAGACCGCAAACGCAGCCGTCGGGACACGATACTTCGCCATGATCTCTTTGGCAAAGAGCTTGCTCGCCTCCAGGCGCGCGGGGCGGCGGCGCGGCCCGAAGGCCTTCAGGCCCGCGTCCTGGAACGCATCCACAATGCCGTCCACGAGGGGCGCTTCAGGGCCGACCACGACAAGGTCGATAAGACGGCTCTGCGCAAAATCCAGGAGCCCGGCGATATCGTCGGCCTTGATCGCCACGCACTCGGCAATCCCGGCGATGCCGCCGTTGCCCGGCGCGCAATAGATCTTGCTGATGTGGCGCGACTGCGCGATCTTCCACACCAGGGCATGTTCCCTGCCGCCGGACCCAATCACGAGGACCTTCACGCTGCCTCCTTCTCCGGAAGAAACAGGCCTGAAGAAAAAAACGCGATCTTCAGACGACGGCGACGCCGCCGACGCCGCTGACGATCTCGCCGATGATGGCGGCTTTGACGCCGTGTTTGGAAAATGCGCGCACGATATCCATTTTGACCGCGTCCCGCACGACTGCGATCATGCCGACGCCCATATTAAACGTCCTGAACATCTCTTTTTCGTCGATCTTACCCAAATGCTGCAATTCTTCGAAAATCGGGGGACGCGCCCAGGCATTTTTATAAATGATCATCGTTGTCTTGGAAGGCACGACCCGGCCGGCCTTATCGTAGAAAGCGCCGCCCGTAATATGGGCCAGGGCCTTGACGCTGCAAGACGTCGTATTGAAATCCTTTAAGACGGATAAAACCTGCTTGACGTAGATCCGCGTGGGCTTCAGGAACTCCTGGGCACGCGCGCGCAGTTCCAGCGGCGTGAAGGCCTTGCGCACGAGCGAAAAACCGTTGGAGTGCAGACCGGAAGACTCCAGGCCGATCACGGCATCCCCCAAGGCGACGCGCTGACGGCCGAGGATCTTCTTTCTCTCGACGATACCGACGCAAAATCCCGCCAGGTCATAATCCCCGGATTTATACATCCCCGGCATCTCAGCCGTCTCGCCGCCCACAAGGGCGCAATGGGCCTGACGGCACCCCTCGGCGATGCCGCGCACGACCTCTTTCAAAACAGCAGGCTCGACCTTGCCTGTCGCAATATAATCCAGAAAGAACAAGGGCTCCGCCCCGCTGCACAGGACATCGTTGACGCTCATGGCCACAAGGTCGATGCCGACGGTGTGATGGATCCGGGCGGCGATGGCGATCTTAAGCTTCGTGCCGACGCCGTCGCAGGAAGAGACAAGCACGGGGTCCTTGTATTTGGTCTTCGCCAGGTCAAAAAACGCGCCGAACCCGCCGATCCCCCCCATGACCTCCCGCCGCTGGCTCTTCTGGACCAGCCCCTTGATGCCGTCCACAAAAAGGTTGGCCTTCTCGATATCCACACCCGCTCGTTTATAGTTCAGGCTCATACGTCACCCTTCTTTTCTATCAACACACGCATTTCTTTTCCAGGATATTTTTAGTGCTCCCCGTCACCTTGAAAGGATATTTCCCAACCCAGCAGGAGACGCAGTATTTATGCGCCGGCATCTTGACGGCGGACAGCATGCCTTCCAGGCTCAAATACCCCAGACTGTCGACCCCCAGGTAGTCGCGGATCTCCTTGACCGAATAGCGATTAGCGATCAGTTCGTCCGGCGAAGGAAAGTCGATGCCGTAGAAGCATGGGAAACGATGCGGCGGACACGAGATGCGCATATGCACCTCCCGCGCGCCGGCGGCACGGAAATTCTTGACGCGGATACGCGACGTCGTGCCGCGCACGATCGAATCGTCGACAATGACCACTTTTTTCCCGGCGACAACCTCGCGCAGAATGTTGATCTTGACTTTGACGCCGAGATCGCGGATCTTCTGGTGCGGCTGAATGAATGTGCGTCCGACGTAATGGTTCCTGATCGCCCCCCATTCCAGAGGGATCCCCGAAGCATGGCTAAAACCGAGAGCGGCGGACGTGCCGGAATCAGGAATAGGGATGACATAATCGGCGTCGACGGGATGCTCTTTGGCGAGGGTCTCACCCAGCTTCTGGCGCACCAGGTGCACGGTCTCGCCGAAAATAATGGAATCGGGCCTGGCAAAATAGATATGTTCAAAGATGCAGCAGGAATTCCTCTTCGCCCGGGGCGCGAATCTCGTCGATGTCAACCCCTTGCCGGTAATAACGACGATCTCGCCGGGCTCCACCTCCCGGACGAACTTTGCCTCGATGAGATCGAAAGCGCACGTCTCGGAAGCCAGGCACCAGCTGTCGCCCTTTTTGCCCAGGCACAGCGGCCGGAAACCCTCGGGGTCCCGCACGCCGATCAGCTCCTTCTCCGTCAGGAACACCAAAGAATAGGCGCCCCTGATCTTCTCCAGGGCGCTCTTGAGCTTGGTAACGACGTTGCGCGAAGACGAACGGGCCATGAGATGGACGATGACCTCGCTGTCGCAGGTCGTCTGAAAGATCGACCCGGTCCGCTCCAGCTCCCTGCGCAGGGAGGAACTGTTGATGAGGTTGCCGTTATGCGCCACGGCCAGAGAATTGCCCAGGTAATCCACAAACAGCGGCTGGGCATTCTTGACAAGGCTGGAGCCGGTCGTCGAATAACGCACATGGCCGATCCCCCTGTCGCCTTTCAGGAGACGCAGGTTCTCATCGTTAAAGACATCGGCCACGAGCCCCATGTCCTTATGGATGTAGAGCTCGTTTCCGTCGCTGGTCACGATCCCGCAGGACTCCTCTCCCCTGTGCTGAAGGGCGTAGAGCCCCAGGTAAATCAGGTAGCTGGCATCAGGAACGCCAAAGGCGCCGAAAAGACCGCAGTAATGCTTAGGATGATCATTCATGGCAGGCCGTCATTTGAAATAATTCACTGCGTTCAAAAATATCTGAAACCCGTCGCCGTGCCTCTTGGCGCCCAGGCGCGTCCACCGGGGATGCTGGAGGCTGATGAGATGCCTTTCCGGATGGGGCATGAGACCGAAGACGCGGCCCGTCTCGTCGCAGATGCCGGCAACGGCATCGATAGAACCATTGGGATTAACGGGATAGTCTCCCGTTTTGCCTTTGTCGTCGCAATAGCGGAAAACGACCTGACGGTTCTCCTCCAGGCGCGTCAGGACCTCCTCGCTCTTGGGGATGAATTTCCCTTCGCCGTGTGCGATCGGCAAATAGATGACCTCGGGACACCCTTGTGTCCAGACGCACCGGCTCTCCTCGGCCTTCAGATACACCCATTTGTCCTGAAAGACACCGCAATCATTGAGGGCAAGTGTCGCTTCCTGGGCGCATGCCGCATGCCCCGGAAGCAGTCCGGCCTTCACCAGGACCTGGAAACCGTTGCAGATGCCGATGACCAGGCGCCCTTCCTGGATGAACGCGCGCAGGTCATCAAGCAGTCTATATTTTAACTCGTTTGCCAGGATCTTGCCAGCAGATATGTCGTCGCCATAGGAAAAGCCGCCGGAAATCGCCAGGATATGAAAATCGGCCAGGCGGCGTTCGCCGCGGGCCAGTTCGTTGATGTGCACCGCTTCCGGGGCCCCGCCGGCGCTCTCAAAGGCAAAGGCCGTCTCCAGGTCGCAGTTCGTGCCGGCTGTCTTGAGGATCAAAACTTTAGGTTTAACCATAATAGGAACCAATCACCAATAACCATCCTTCAACAAACCACCTTATTTGCTTTTGATTATTGGAATGTGGTTATTGGCCATTGTTTGGTTTTTGTATCTTGAAAGTTGATTATTATGTTAAGGCCGATGATAGAATTTATTAATAATATGGACCACATCTTCGGGCTTGTCGACCAGGGAAAAAAGACTCAAGTCATTGGCGCCGATGCAGCCGCGGCGCAGCATCACGGACATGATCCAGTGCAGCAATCCCCGCCAGTAGCGCCCTCCGACCAAAATGACGGGAAACTGCGGGATGCGGCCGGTCTGGATGAGGTTCACGGATTCAAACAGCTCGTCCATCGTCCCGTATCCTCCGGGAAAGATGACGAACGCCTTGGCATAACGCACAAACATCACCTTGCGCACAAAGAAATAATGGAATTCCAGGAGGGTCTTGACGTAAGGATTGGCCCTTTGTTCCGTCGGGATATAGATATTGAGGCCGATGGAGGCGCTGCCGGCGCGCGCGGCGCCCTTATTGGCGGCCTCCATGATGCTGGGTCCTCCCCCGGAAATGATCTCATAGCCCGCCTTACCCAACAGATACGCCGTCTTTTCCGCAAGCTTGTAGTATTCATCCTTCGGCGTCAACCTTGAGGAACCGAAGATCGAAACCGCATTCCTGAATTTCGAGAGGGCGCGAAAACCATTGTCAAACTCTTTGGCGATGCGCCGCACCCGGGCGCGATCGTCTTCCTCGTATTCATCGATACGCATATGGAAGTCCGCCGGCCCTGTCTTCGGTTTATGTCTTTCTGTCTTTTTCATGGTTTTAAACGGATTGTAAAGGCCCTTGCCACGCCGTCTTCAGAGAAGCCACGGCAACCTCCGCACACCCTTCGCCCTTGAGGCCGAAAATCTTCAGGATCGGATGTTCCGTCACGCAGCCGGCCAGGCGGACGACGGAACCCTTCATGGCGCGCTCAAAGGCCTTGCGGTGCCGGCCTTCCACTTCCACGACAAAGCGCGAGTGGGACTCGGAAAAAAGGACGAAGTCGTTGCGTTTTTCGCGCCCGCTCCAGGCGACATCGTTCAAAAAAAGGTTCGCGCCCAGACCGCCGGCCAGACACATCTCCGCCAGGGCCACGCCCAGACCGCCCTCGGAACAGTCATGGATGGAACGCACGAGCCCTTTGGCCGAGGCCGACGCCAGATGCTGCATGAGCTTCCTGGCCCGGCTAAAATCGACGACAGGCACCTGGCCGCCTTTGGCCTTTATCCGCTCGTAATAATGCGAACTACCGAGCTCCTGGCGCGTCTCTCCGACGACATAGACCAGGTCCCCCGCGTCTTTAAGGTCCATTGTGACAGAGCGGCCGACATCGGCCATGACGCCTATCGCCGAGATCAAGAGCGTCCCCGGGATCGCAATGGTTCTTTTGCCGTGTGTGAATTCATTGTAAAAGCTGTCCTTGCCGGAGATGAAAGGAACGCCGAAAGCCCTGGCCGCGTCATAACATCCGTAGGCGGCGCGCACAAGGGCGCCCAGCCGGTCCGGCTTATCGGGATTCCCCCAGCAGAAATTATCCAGGATCGCCGCTTCATCGAGAGGACATCCTACGGCCACTAACTGCCTCAAGGCCTCATCGATGCATCCGGCCGCCATCCAGTAAGGATCCAAATCGCCATATTTAAAATTAATGCCGTTGGAAACTGCAAATCCGCGGAGGGAATCGAAACGCGGTTTGATGACACAGGCATCCGACGGCCCGTCATTGGCGGTACCGACGAGGGGCTTGACGACCGTTGCGCCCTGCACCTCGTGGTCATACTGACGGATGACCCATTCCTTGGAGGCGATATTGGGCATGGACAAGAGCCCCAGCAAGTCCTGTGCAAGGTCTTTTTTGGGACGGCGCGCTTTCTCTTTGATGCGCGGCGCCTCCCAGGAAGCGCGCTTGGTCGTGCGCGGCAACCCATCATGCAAAAAGGCCATGTCCAGATCGCACACCTTGTGTCCGTCGTAGAAAAGCTCAAGCCGTCCTGAATCCGTGAATTCCCCGATAACGGTCGCTTCCACATCCTGGCGACGGAAAAGATCGACGAGCCTGTCGACCTTGTCTTTGGCGACGGCCAAAACCATCCGCTCCTGGGCCTCGGAGATCCATATCTCGGTATAACTCAACCCGTGATACTTCAAAAGCACCTTTTCCAGGGTGACGCGCGCCCCGCACTCCGCGCCCATCTCTCCGACGGCGCTCGAAAGACCGCCGGCGCCGCAATCCGTAATCGCCTCATAAAGCCCTTCATCGCGCGCCAGAAGGAGGACATCCAGCACCTTCTTTTCGGTGATCGCATTGCCGATCTGGACGGCCCCGGAAGACAGGCTTTCGGACTCATGCGTGAGCTCGCCCGAAGAGAATGTTGCGCCGTGGATGCCGTCACGGCCGGTCCTGCCGCCGACGACAACGATCACCTCGCCGGCAGAGACCTTCTTGAAAGATTTGTCTTTGGGCAGGATACCGACCGTCCCGCAATACACCAGGGGATTGCCGACAAAACGCTCGTCGAAAAGGACCGCGCCGTTGGCCGTCGGGATCCCCATCCTGTTGCCGTAATCCCGCACACCGCTGACCACGCCTTTCATGACGCGGCGAGGGGCCAGCGCCCCCTGGGGAAGCTTTTGCGCCGGATAATCGAGGGGCCCGAAGCAGAAAACGTCGGTGTTCAAAATGGGTTTGGCCCCCAGCCCCGTCCCGAGGGGGTCGCGGATGACGCCGCCGATACCGGTGTTGGCGCCTCCATACGGCTCCAGCGCCGATGGATGGTTGTGTGTCTCGACCTTGAAACAAAGATTGAAGCGGTCGTCAAAACGGATGACACCGGAATTGTCCTTAAAAACAGAAACACAATAGGGCTTTTTGAGCTGCTGCGTCGCCTTCATGATCGTCTCTTTCAGAAGGTTGGGGATCAGACGGCTGCCGATCTTTTTGGTGTTTCTGGAAACGCCGCCCAACTTTTCGCGATAATCGATGCGGCCGCGGAACGTCTTGTGGACGCAATGTTCCGACCAGGTCTGCGCCAAGGTTTCAAGCTCGCAGTCCGTGGGATTACGCTTGAGGGAACGGAAATAGCGCTGGATCGCGCGCATCTCCTCGATATTAAGATAAAGCTGTCCCGTGCGGCTCAAACGCTCCAGCTCTTTATCGCAAAGATCGACGATATCGACAACCTTAAGGGAAAACGCATAATCGGGAATATTCGAAAAATCGCGCAGGCTGTGCTGGTCTTCCGGCAGGACGGACTGAATCAATTTATTGTAGAGAAGTTTCTCGGCGACAACCATCAGTTCCTGGCGACCGAGCACCCCCTTGAAAAAATATCTCTTGGCCGTGCGGACGGCCTTCACGCTTGAGATCCCCAGATCACGGATACCCCTCAACGCGGACTCTTCCACGGGTTCCATGACGCCGGGATTATAAATGATCTGCAAAGGAGTATATCCTGCGGGGGTCAGAGGGGTCTCGTCCTGCGCATAGACCTCGAAATCCTCAATGACCTGGTCGGTCAAGAGCTCTGCGGCGATGCGCCGGACTTCCGGCTCTGTCGGCGAGCCGATGAGAAAATAGATGCAGTGAAGACGGACGTCTGTGACGCCTTGATACCCCAGGTGGGCGATATCTGCCAGAAGGCCTTCACAGAAACCGCTGAAGACCCCCTCTTTTTCCTTGATTTCTACGCGCCAGTACATTGTGGAAGGACCTTTTTTCGAGAAAAATAGAAGATTTACTATAGCAGAAAAAACGACAAAAATCAATCCCGTTAGAGACGCCGTTTCATCCTAACATATGGCCAACGCTATAAATGGAAACCCCACGGGTATGCCCAATGAATTTCCTGGCGGGGCTTGTCTCTAACGGGATCGATCCGGGCATAACGGCTTCCCAAAAGCCGCGACCCTATCTCTTTCCGGATTTTTCGTGTGGAATATCAATCAAAAACAACCGACGACCCCTGTCATCACAAGCCGAGGTTCTTGAAAATCCTGTTGATATGCCGCAGATAATACCTGATATCGAAGCACGCCTCGATCTCGCCGGCGCTCAGATGACGTTTGACCTTCGGATCGCTCAGGAGGACGCTCTTAAAATCCCTGTTCAGGGAACGTGACGTAAACGCATTTTTCTGGACGATATCGTAAGCCACCGGCCGGCTCAAGCCCTTTTTCATCAGCGCCAGAAGCACGCACTGGGAATAGATCAAGCCGTTGGTCCGCCCCAGGTTAATGAGCATATTCTTGGGATACACATCAAGCCCTTCGGCCACCTCGATAAAAAGATTGAGGACATAGTCCAGGGCGATCGTCGAATCCGGCAGGACCACGCGCTCCACCGACGAATGGCTGATGTCCCGTTCATGCCACAGGGCGATATTCTCAAGGCCGGCCATGGCATTGGCGCGCAGGAGACGGCTTAAACCGCAGATCCGCTCGCAGATGACGGGATTGCGCTTGTGCGGCATGGCCGAAGACCCTTTCTGGTGCTTGCCGAACGGTTCCTCGGCTTCCTGGACCTCGGTGCGGCCAAGATGCCGGATCTCGGTGGCAAACTTCTCCAGGGAAGACCCTGTCATCGCCATGCTCATGAGACAGGCGGCGTGGCGGTCGCGTGGAACAACCTGTGTGGAGCCGTAAGAAACACCAAGCCCAAGCTTGGCACAGACATATTCTTCCACCTCGGGCTCGATGTTGGAATATGTGCCGATGGTCCCGGAAAGCTTGCCGACGGCAATGCCGTGCTGCGTGGCCCGCAGCCGTTCGAGGTTTCTTTTCATCTCGTCGTGCCAAAGGGCGACCTTAAGACCGAAGGTCGTCGGCTCGGCATGCACGCCGTGCGTCCGGCCGATGCACGGCGTGTCTTTATATTTTTTGGCGGTCTTCGCCAAAATCGGCAGCAATCTCTCAACATCCTCAATGAGAATATTGAAGGCATCCCGCATCTGCAGGGCCAGGGTCGTATCCAGCACATCGTTGGACGTCAGCCCCATGTGGATGTATTTGGCGTCCGTCCCGAGGCTCTCTGAAAGATTATTGACAAAGGCGACGACATCATGCTTGGTCTTCTCTTCAATCTCCTTGATTTTCTGGATGTCGATCTTGGCCTTGGCCTTGATGGCGGCGAGGGATTTTTTGGGAATGCGTCCCAGCTTCTGCCAGGCTTCGCACACACAGAGCTCGACAGCCAGCATCGTGTCGAACTTGTGTTCCTCGCTCCACACCTTCGCCATCTTCGGCAGACAATAGCGTTCGATCATGCGTCACCTCTTGATTTTGCCTATAACCAGGTATTTTTCCTCTCAAAATCAACCCCGAGCCTGCGAAAGAAATTTTACATCGGCCTGCCCTGGTGGAAAATTTCCAAGCGCTTAGACGAGGGGTAAACGTTTATTCCTTGATTTTGCCTATAACCAGGTATCTTCCTCCCTAGGAAACAACATCCTTCTGACGGCGCTTACTATACCAAAGTTCAGCGCAAGAGTCAATCTTGTTGCAAACCTTAATTTCCAAAAAAATCTGCAAAAAAAGGCAGGTGTCCTTAACGGCATCTGCCTTTGAATAAACTTTAACTATATGAAAAATAATATCTTATGTCATTTTATTATCTTGTGTGGGACATCGATCACATCATCGTCCTCTCCCTGCTTCGGCCGGGCGTTTCCCAAAGAAAAAAACCAAGATAAGAAAGCAGGCAAGGCGATCAAAAAGAGGAAAAAAAGAAAGCGGCCGATCAGAGGAAAAACAAGAAAAAGAAACAAAAAGCCGAAAAGCGCTCCTTGCGCGAATGCGAACCTCACGACAATGGCCACCAGGAAAAAACCGCCTGCCAGGAGCGCCAAGGCTCCCAGCATGATAAAAAAAGCCGCCACCCTCTGCGGCCAACCGCCAAGGCGAAAACGCTCCGAATGGAAATAAATCTTCATGATTTCCAACAAATGTTATGGATGCCGCCGGTCCTTTTTAAAACCAGCCGCAAAAGGCCAGCGCACAGATCGTCTTGGCATCCAGGATCTTGCCGCGCCGCCAAAGCTCCCGCATCTGGCGCCTCGTAAAAATCTTTGAGTCGAAGACCTCATCCCGGTCTTTGGCCCTAGGGGAAACTTTAAGTCCCTCGGCTTTATAAATGGATATTCTTTCCGTTGCGTAACCAGGGACCGGATAAATCCTTCCTAAAAGAGAAATCCTGGAAGCGGCATATCCCGTCTCTTCCTGGATCTCCCGGCGCGCGCAATCCAGGAGCGATTCGCGGCCTTCCCGCGTGCCGGCAGGAAACTCATAAAGCCAGGTATTGATGGCAGGCCTGAACTGCCTGAGGAGAATCACGCGGTCCCTGTCTAAGAAAGGGACAATCAACGCCGCTCCGGGATGCTCAATGACCTCTACGTCTGCCGTGCGGCCATCCGGCAACCTCCTGCGGCACCGGAGGAGGTCAAATACGCGGCCGCGGTAAATCAGGGCTTTCGCATCATTTTTCATCGCAATAAAAATACCCCCAGAAGGATAAAGCCGATCCCGAACATCTTGGCGGCCGTCAATGTCTCTCCCAAAACAAGGATCCCCAGAAGGAAGGCAATCAAAGGATAGGCCCCTGCAATAGGAGTGACGCGGGACACGTCACCGTCTTTAAGCGCGTTATAAAACAACAACTGGCCGATAAAATTGGCTGAAAAACCGCACAGGGCGATCAGGCCGATGTTACGCGCAGGGGCATGCGCCAGCTCGGACAAAATCTGCGGCCGCGCGACCAGAAGCACGATCGCCCCCGAAGAAACCGCCAGACACCGGATAAAGATGCCCGCGGCAGGCGTCAGCCGCGACAACCCCATTTTTTCAAACACCGGCACCAAACCCCAGACGAAGGCCGTCATCAAAGCAAAATAATAAGATTTCATGCGTCTCCTTGATTTTGATAAAAACAGAGGCAACCTGGTCTGCCGCCTGCATGAATGCCTAATGTCGAAATCCAAATAACGAATGAATTTCCACTGCCATCAATATCAAATTTGAGACCGTTACAAAAGTCAGCAACGCTCTCAATCTGAGCATTAAAACATTAGAAATTCCTTCGGCATTGGTTATTAGAAATTTAACCGCGCAATCCTATTCCCTGATCATCGTCAACAGCATCTTGAAACGCTCCTTGGCAAATACCGCGTGAGGCACGCCTGCCGGCATGATGACGAGGCCTCCGGCCGACGCGACGACCTCGTCGTCTCCGATCAGGATCCGGGCCTGTCCTTCCAGGACCTGGACAACGGCATCGAAAGGCGCCGTATGCTCGCTCAGATTCTGCCCGGCATCAAAAGCGAACAACGTGATAGTCCCTGTTTTCTTATCGACGAGAGTCTTGCTGACGACGGCCTGCGGGGAATAAACGACGTCTTCTTTGAGATCAATCACATGTCTAAGCATCTTGTCCTTTCCTAAAAACACTTCCCTTTTGTTTTTTTAGTACAGACCTTCCTGGAACAACGGTAACAAATCTCATGCGTCAGAAGACGGTCCCTGGTGAAATCATCGATATTTTGTAACGTGGTGCGGGCGATATTCGTCAGGGCCTCCGCAGTAAAAAATCCCTGGTGCGCCGTCACCAGGACGTTGGGAAACGTCAATAGCCTCGCCAGGACGTCGTCGGAGATCACCTCCGAGGAAAAATCCTCAAAGAAATATTCGTTCTCCTCTTCGTAGACATCGAGACCCGCGTAGCCGACTTTTTTGTTTTTGAGCGCCTCGATCAACGCCCGGGTGTCGATCAGTTTGCCGCGGCCGGTATTGATGATCATGACGCCCGTCTTCATCATCTTAATGGTTGCGGCGTTGATCATGCGGTATGTCTGCCGGGTCAAGGGGCAATGCAGGGAGATGACGTCGGATTTCTTGTAGAGGGTCTTGAGATCCGTATAGGAAAATCCCGTCTCTGCGGCAAAGGTTTCGTCCGGGCCGGGGTCATAGGCCAGGACATATATCCCGAAGCCTTTCAGGATCCGGATAAGCTCCCGACCAATGGCGCCCGTGCCGATGACGCCCGCGGTCTTGCCGAACATATCAAATCCCAAAAGCCCCTGGATGGAAAAATTGCTGTCGCGGGTCCTGTGATACGCCCGGTGCGTCTTGCGGTTCAAGGCCAGCATCAGGGCCACGGCATGCTCTGCGACGGCGTGCGGCGAATAAGCCGGCACACGCACCACATGGATCTTGCCGAATGCCGCCCTGAAATCCACGTTATTATATCCCGAGGCGCGCAGAGCGATGAGGCGGACGCCGTTCTTGTGGAGCACCTTGATAACGTCGGCGTCAACGACGTCGTTGACAAAGATGCAGACCGTATTGAAGCCGCGGGTCGACGACGCCGTGCCGGGACCGAGATGCTCCTCGAAATAAGTGATAGGGAAACCGAACTTCTTATCAGCCGCGTCGAAGAATTTCCTGTCGTAAGGCTTGGTATCGAAAAAGGCGATCCTGGGAGACTTCATGACGCACCCCCTTCGCTATTCACCCTTCCTGAGCCGCTCCTTGAATTCCCGCCAGGGGAAGCTGTTGCCGGGGCACTCGGTCCTGGCGCCGGGAGCGTCCTTGTGCCGGATGACCCGCGATAACGGTATGTGATAATAATTCCTCAGGGTCTCGACGAGCAAAATGAGGGAATCCATCTGCGCCTTTGTCGGCTGCTCATGCGTGAAGTCGCCGACAAGGCAGATGCCGATGCCGCACTGGTTCATGCCCCCGGCCTTGCAGTGCGCGCCGTCCATCTGTTTGATCCAGCGGGGCGAGGCCTCGATCTGTCCGTCCCGCCGCGTCCTTGTGCCGTTATCGATCACGAAATCGTATCCCAGCCCCCTGTCGAACCCGCGGCGGCGGTGGATCCTGTCGAGGGACGTCGCGTCGCCGTCATCGGTCACGCTGTGATGGATCACGATATATCTCCACTTCGACGATTTGAACAGAGGGATGACAGGCCGCAGGGGTGCGGCGCCGGGGATCAGGATCTTCTGGCCGATCTTGAGACTGCGCGGGTCGGTGATGTGGTTGGCTCTCAGGATGGCGTCCGCAGGGACATCATACATGCGACCGATACGATAGACCGTCTCCGCGGGACCGATGACGTGATACAGGTCCTGACGCGGGCCGGCCTCGAAAACGGGCTTGTAGACCATCTCTGTCGACGGAGGAACGGTCGCGCAGGAGGACAACATCAACGCCAGGCCGGCACAGACACCTCCATAGAACAGAGAGCGCAAAGAAGAAAAACGGGTCCGCGTAAGCATCATATCTTATCGAAGAACAAAAGAATGCCCATGACCACAAAAATAAAACCGCCCGCCATCTTCAGCCATTCGGGCTTAAGGAACCGCGACAAAACAGCCCCCAAGAGGACGGAGACCGCCGTCACCACGATATAGGCGCTGACAGAACCCAGCCAGACCACCCACGGCCTCTGGGATTTGGCCGCCATGGTCAAACCGACCATCTGAGTCTTGTCCGCCATCTCGGCAAAAAAGATAGCACTGAATGTCGCCAGAAATATTTTCCAATCCATGTTTGACCTCGTCTTTAAAAGCAGATGCTTGTGTTTGCCCTCGGCACCATGAACTATTTACGGACCCCGATCACATTTTCCTTCAGCGGATACTTGCCGCAGGAAAAGGCCTCGCCTTCGGGGCAATACCCCAAAGCGTCGCACTTGGCCCCAGCGTCGGCAAAGACCTCCGGCAATTTCTGACGGCAGATCTTGAGCATCTCGTCGCCCAGCCGCTTGATCTCCCACTGCGCGCGCTGACAGCAACGCTGGTGGAAAAAATGGATCAGCTCGCGGCAATTCATGGTGACGACGATCTTGGTCTCCGCCGCCTGGGGCAGGACAAAGCGCACGTCCTGGTTGGCCTTCTCTCCAACCCTGCCTTTTTTATTGAAAGCCTCCAGCAGCCTGTTATAGCTCGACTGGATCATCTCCATCGTCTTGAGAAATTCCGCTTTCAGGGACGCATCCTGTTCGATCGAAGGCGGGATGATGTAATCAAAATTCGTCTCTTTCACGTACCGCTGGCTCTGCTGGGAATTATGGACCACGAAACCATTCGCAGTGAAATTGTGATGGGGCGCCTTCATTTCAATATCATAAGTATCTTCGAAACCGCAATATTCAATGTTTTTGATTTTCGCCCATTTGATTAAACGATGGCAACCGCTGGATCTTGAATGATAAGACAAAGGCTCCGTGTTGAAAATATGTCCGTACTCCGCCTCGTGGTTATTAACTTTATGATGGCACCCTTGACAGAGTGTTATCAAATTTTCCGGATCCGCCGCCTTCGATTTATCAATATAAAGAGGCACTCGATGGTGCAATGTCAATTTCCCCCCAACGACATGGCAAAGCTTGCATTGAAAACCATCGCGCGCATATACGCTCTTTCTCATTTCAACAGATATCGTTTTTCGCAAAACAACAGCCTCTGGAGTAACCCCTCCCCGCCACCTGTGATTGCGCGAACCCGCCATTCTCTGAGAAACAGCAGCCCTTTCCTCAGGCGTCCTTTCACGACCAAGCTTCCAGCGATATCCGCGGAGAGGTAGATGTCCATGTAATCCACCGACCTCTTTCTGAAGGCCATGTCGTCTTATCCAACTCCTCACCGTATGGATGGAACAACCTAATTCTTTCGCAATTTCCGCCTGAAAGTGGTTTCTATCACGATAACGCTCTTCTATCCAGGATTTATCTCTCAAAAAACCTAAATTTGGATTTCGACAAATCATGCCGTTGATACCAACATCCGGTTTCGCATGCATCATCTCTGCCAGGGACAGCCAACCTATTTTTGTGAAAAATCTATGGTTAAGGGTGGCCTTGAGGCTCCATCCATTCATCAATGTTACCCGCCACACTTCCTGTTTGCCCGTAGAAAAGATCGTATTGATCTTACCTTCGGTGAATCTTTTTCCTTGCTCATCATAACTATTGAGCCTGATCAATTTTAGGCGCGATCTGCCATGCGGGGTCAACGATCTTTCGTATAATGACTTCAAGGCAAATCTTTTGTATCGTCTTGATTTCTGCCTTGCGCCTTTGATAATGGTATCCCCTGTCAAACAAAAAGAGGCGATCCTGTGGCGCACCAGCTGATGTGTCAGCGCGCGCGACACGCCTTCGACCGCAAAGGTGAACTTCACGTGCTCCAGGGGACTTTCATGGCCTGAGGCGACGACCTTGCGGATGAACGCCGCCTGCTTCTGCGGGTCCTCCTCTTTCTCGTCGAACAACTCGCCGGAAAAACGAGGAGAATAACATTGGCGGCAGGCGGCGTAGATCAGGGCCACGGGATGCTGAGACACTTCCAATAGGCGGACATTCAATCGGACCTGAGGCATAAACTTCTGCTCCTTATGTCTAAAAGGGAATTGTCGTATCGCTGTAGTATCATAGCAAACAATGCGGGACCTGTGAAAAGATTTTTTATTTGCCAATTCCTCTGTCTCTGATATAATACATCTACAATTCGGCGACAGAGCTTCTGGCGACATGGAATCAACCATGAGGAAGCATGTTTAGAAGAAAATCGTGAGCCTGGGTTTTCGAAACCAGGCTTTTTCCTTTAGGGCCACATGAACGCGCAAGACGCAATCCTCTCCACTCCTCTTACGGCCGACCACATCAGGCGGGGCGCACGCATGGCCCCCTTTGCCGGCTGGAACATGCCTATCCAGTACGACGGCATTATCGCCGAAACTCTGCATACGCGGTCCGCGGTGAGCTGCTTCGACATCTGCCACATGGGCGAATTCCTCCTCAAAGGAGACCCGCAGGCCTGCGGTTTGGAACGCCTCGTCACGGCGCGGCTGGGCGATATGCCGACAGCAAGCTGCCGCTACGGCTCCATCCTCAACGAAAAAGGCGGGGTCTTGGACGACCTGATCGTCTATCGCAAGGGGCCGGCGGACTGGATGATCGTCGTCAATGCCGCTACCATTGAAAAAGACAAAAAACATTTCCAGACGCACCTGAAGCCCGGCGCGGAATTCCATGACGTCTCTGCCGACACCGGCAAAATAGACCTGCAAGGTCCCCTCTCGCGCGATATCATCAAGGCGATAGCGCCCAAAGCCGCAGACCTCGCCTATTATACCTTTATAGAAACCGAGATATTGGGCCGGCCGGGGCTTGTCAGCCGCACTGGATACACCGGAGAGCTGGGCTACGAGCTTTATCTCCCCTCGCAAGAGATCCCGGCACTCTGGAAAAAGCTTCTGGACGACCCGCGCGTCAAGCCTGCGGGCCTCGGCGCCCGCGACGTCCTGCGTCTGGAGATGGGCTACAGTCTCTATGGCCAGGACATCAACGAGGAAACAACCCCTCTGGAGGCGGGCCTCGAAAAATTCGTCGACTTCAAAAAGGATTTCATCGGCAAGGGCACGCTGGAATCAAAAATGAAAACGGGCGTGAGGCACCAGCGCATCTATC
The DNA here is from genome assembly GCA_964471325.1 of uncultured Planctomycetia bacterium. GTDB lineage: Bacteria > Omnitrophota > Gorgyraeia > Velamenicoccales > Velamenicoccaceae > Velamenicoccus. Next base: position 29,280 of record CAYYFL010000005.1, on the reverse strand, counting down.
TGCGCACGCTCTCCCGCCGTTCTCCCCGCCATGAGCATCATATCTTCATCGGCGGCCAAAAGAAGGGCCTTGTGACCAGCGGCACCTTCTCTCCGCATTTGAACTGCGGTATCGGCATGGGATTCCTTGACAATATCCCTGCGGCGCGCGGACTGGATATTTGCGTCGGAGACGACAAAATAAAGATCGAGGCCGTGATCACGGACAAACCGTTCGTGAAGCACACATCTCTTAAACAATAGGGCGCTGGCCGGACGCGTAAGCCTGCCTGCCGGTAGGCAGGTCCGACCGTAAGGCAGACGCCGCAGCCAAGCTTTCGGTGACGATAAAAAAGGAGTTTGTCATGAACATCCCGGATGGACTTTATTTTACAAAGGAACACGAGTGGATCAAGATCGAGGGAGCGACGGCCACTGCCGGCATCACGGATTATGCCCAGCATGCCTTGGGCGACGTTACGTTCGTCGAGTTGCCCAAAAAAGGCCAGGGCGTCAAACAATTCCAGTTGATGGCGACCATTGAATCCGTCAAGGCGGCCTCGGACATCTACGCGCCCGTCTCAGGGACGATTGCCGAAGCGAACGACGCGCTCAACGCCGATCCCGGCCTCGTCAACCAGGACTGTTACACCAAAGGCTGGGTCGCCAAGATAAAACTTGCGGACCCAGGGGAGACCAAAAACCTGATGGATCCTGCCGCCTACAAGACCTACGTCGAAGGACTATAGAGCCCATGCCCGATTATATTGCCAATACGGAACGCGACACCCGCCAGATGCTCGACGCCATCGGCGCACCCGACATCGAAGCCCTCTTCGACGTCATCAAGAAAGAGCAGCGGCCGCGTTCATTCAATCTGCCCGAGGGACTTTCCGAGTTTGAGGTCGCATCCCGAATAAAGAGCCTCGCGGACAAAAACGCCAAAGACCTCCTCTGCTTTATCGGCGCCGGCTTCTACGACCACGAGATCCCCGCCGTCGTCGACCATCTCAGCTCCCGGAGCGAATTCTATACGGCCTACACCCCCTATCAGCCCGAATGTTCTCAAGGGACCCTGCAGGCGATCTACGAATACCAAAGCGCGATCTGCCGCCTCACCGGCATGGAGATCGCCAACGCCTCTCTCTATGACGGAGGCACAGCCCTGTATGAGGCCATGATGATGGCGCGGCGGGCGACGGGGCGCAACCGCGTCCTCGTCGACAACGCGGTCTCGCCCATCTACCGCACCATGCTCACCAGCTACACCAAAAATCTGCAGATCGAATTCGTCGAGATCCCCGTCGTCCACGGCCAGACAGACCGTTCCAAGATCAAAGAACACTTGAGCGACAAGGTCGCCTGCGTCATCCTGCAAAACCCGAACTTCTTCGGCGCCATCGACGACCATGGAGACATCGTTGCCGATGCCCATGCCTGCGGCGCCCTGGCCATCGCCTCCGTCTATCCTATCAGTCTGGGGATGCTCAAGACGCCGGCGGAATGCGGCTTTGACATCGCGACCGGCGAAGGCCAAAGTCTGGGACTCCCTTTGGCGTTCGGCGGGCCTTATCTAGGCTTCATGGCGGCCAAAAAAGAGCTGGCGCGCAAGATGCCGGGCCGCATCGTCGGCCGGACCGTCGATACGAACGGGAAAGCAGGCTTTGTCCTGACGCTCCAAGCCAGAGAACAGCATATCCGCCGGGAAAAGGCGACATCCAACATCTGTTCCAACGAAGCGCTCTGCGCCCTGCGCGCCTGCATCTATCTTTCCTGCATCGGCAAAGAGGGGCTGGCGGAGCTGGCAACCCTGAATTACCGCAATGCCGAACACCTCAAGAACCTGCTTTCGAAAATCAAGGGCGTCGAGGTCAAACGCAGCTCGCCGACATTCAATGAATTTACGGTGGTCCTGCCCAAAGACCCGCATGCCGTTATCGCCGGCATGCTGAAAAAAGGCATTGCCGCGGGTTTCCCCCTGGGCCGCTATTACAAAGGCATGGAAAGCTATATGACCGTTGCCGTCACAGAGAAATACAGGAAGAAAGATCTCGTGCATTACGCCGAAACGCTGGAGTCGGTCCTATGGAAATGATCTTCGACAAAAGCCGGCCCGGAAGACGTTGCACGCGTTTCTCCGTGCCTGACGTGCCGCAAGCTCAGGCGCCGGACGCAAGATTCCTGCGACGCTCCGCCTGCGAGCTGCCGGAGGTCTCGGAACTCGACGTCGTGCGCCACTTCACAAACCTTTCGCGATTGAATTTCTCGGTCGATACCAATTTTTATCCCCTCGGCTCCTGCACCATGAAATACAACCCAAAGTTCACCGAAGACTTAAGCCGCCTGGAAGGATTCTGCAGGCTCCACCCCATCCTGCCGCAGCTTAAAGGAGGCGCCGACCGCGTCCAGGGTGCGCTCGAAGTCCTTTACGAGACAGAACGCTTGCTCTGCGAAATCACCGGCATGGACCATTTCACCATGCAGCCGGCGGCCGGCGCCCACGGGGAGCTAACGGGCGTCATGCTCATCGCCGCCTACCACCGTGCCAAAAAGAGAAGACGCAGATATGTCATCGTCCCGGATTCCGCGCACGGCACCAATCCGGCCAGCGCGGCGATCGCCGGCTATGAAATCATCAACGTCCCTTCCAACGCGGACGGCACGATGGACCTGGCGGCCCTCAAAGAAAAGCTCAACGACGATGTGGCTGCGATCATGATGACCTGCCCTAACACACTGGGACTTTTTGAAAACCAGATCGATGAAATCGCGCGCATCGCCCATAAGGTCGACGCCCTCATGTATTACGACGGCGCCAACCTTAATGCGATCCTGGGGCATTGCCGGCCGGGCGACCTTGGCTTTGACGTCATCCACCTCAATCTCCATAAGACATTTGCGACGCCGCATGGCGGCGGCGGGCCGGGGGCCGGGCCGGTAGGCGTCAAAAGCAGACTGGCGGAATTCCTCCCTGTCTCTCGGGTAAAAAAGAATCACGACGGAACGTTCGCCCTGGATTACAACCATCCGGACTCCATCGGCTATCTGGCCCATTTTTACGGCAACTTCCTGGTGATCCTGAAGGCCTATGCTTACATCCTCTATCTGGGCCGCGAAGGGCTCATCCGCACGGCCCGGCATGCGGTCCTCAACGCCAACTATGTCCTGGCCAGGCTTAAAGACCAGTATGACACGGCGGCCTCGCGCTGCATGCACGAATGCGTCTTGTCTGCCGCCCCCCAGACCGCACACGGCGTCCATGCGCTTGATATCGCCAAATATCTCATCGACTGCGGCTTCCATCCGCCGACGATCTACTTTCCCCTCATCGTCAAAGAAGCCCTTATGATCGAGCCGACGGAGACGGAATCCAAAGAAACCCTGGATCGTTTCATCGACTGCATGGTCCGCGCCGCCGGCCTGGCCAAAGAAAACCCGGCAGCCCTTAAAAACGCGCCCCTCACCACGCCCGTGGCGAGGCTCGATGAAACCAAGGCCGCACGCGAGATGAATTGCGCTTCTATCTAAAAGAGGCAACCGGTTCAGGTTGACGGACCAACAAAAAACATCTCTTAACTCGATCCCCGGCAGACCCATGCGCTCGATCATCCGCAAAGCTCTAAATCCATGAAGACCTTCCGTCTGATCACATCCGGATATGCCGACGCAGCCACGAACATGGCCGTCGACGAAGCGCTCTTTTTCTCCTACAGGCAAAACGGCGGCCTGCCGATCCTGCGCCTCTACGGCTGGAGACCCGCCGCATTCTCCTTCGGCGTCTCCCAGGACCCTGCAACACTTTTCAACTTCAAGGCCCTTGAGACCTGCGGCACGGCCATTGTACGCCGGCCCACGGGGGGCGGCGCCCTTTTCCATAACGACGAACTGACTTACTGCCTTGTAGCCTCGACCGAAGACCTGGGATTGGAGACGCGCGGTGTCAAGGCATCGTACGGAAGAATTACGTCCTTTCTGATAGAAGCCTACCGGACCCTCGGCCTGGAAGCCTGCTTTGCCGGGGACAGCGGCGTTCACGGCATGCATCACAAAATCGCAGACTTATGTTCAAGCCGTAACGAAGAATACGACATCCTCATCGACGGCAGGAAACTTGGGGGCAGCGCGCAAAAACGCTCCAAAAATATCATCCTCCAACACGGCTCAATCCCTCTTAGCTTCGATCGCCGCCGGCCGGAAGCCTGCCTGCAGCACCCCTTGCCGGATGTCGCAGACTTAAGCACCCTCCTGAAACGGCGTATCGACGGATATGAAGCATCGGAAGCCGTCGTATCGGCTTTTAAATCCCAGTTCTGCGCCGATTTCCTGGATTCAAGGCTGGACCGGAAGGAAGAAAAGATAGCCGCTCTTCTGAAAGACAACAAGTACGGCGGGGCCGGCTGGAATCTCAAAAGAATCGACCCAATGACTGGAACCATCCATGCCTATCGAACGCAGGCCGTCATGGCTTAAAAAAAAGATAGAATTCTCCGGAGGCAAAAAAACGGCCGAACTGCTGGCCCGCCTCGGCCTCAATACCGTCTGCCGCGAAGCGCGCTGCCCCAACATCTCCGAATGCTACAAGAACCGGCATGCGACATTCCTCATCCTCGGAAAAGTATGCACCCGCTCCTGCGCCTTCTGTCATGTCGCCAAAGGCGCTTCCCCCGAATCTCTTGATCCGACGGAACCAAGCCGCGTGGCCGCATGCGCCCGAGAGATGGGATTGCGCCACGTCGTTGTCACCAGCGTCACGCGCGACGATCTTGCCGACGGCGGCGCCGGTCACTTTGCGCAGACCATAAAGCTCCTGCGGCAAATCTCATCACAGCCCACCATTGAAGTCCTTGTGCCGGACTTCCAGGGAAACAGGGATGCCGTCGCCGCCGTTGCCGCAAGCGCACCCGACATCTTCGGCCATAATCTGGAGACTGTCCGCCGCCTTTATCACCTGAGACCGGAAGCGGATTACATGCGTTCCCTCGACGTCCTCGCCTCGGCTAAAAAGAAAAATGCGCGCCTCAAGACAAAAACAGCCCTCATGCTGGGGTTGGGAGAAACGCAAAGTGAAGTCACGGAGGTATTCCGTGACTTAAAAAATGTGGATTGCGACTTTTTGGCGCTGGGGCAATATCTGAGACCGGACAAAAAAAATACCGAGGTCAAGGAATATCTCTCCCCCGGAACATTTGAAGAGTACCGCCGGATCGCCCTCTCTCTGGGCTTCCTCCATGTCGAAAGCGCGCCTTACGTGCGCAGCTCCTACCATGCGGGATCTTATCTGGAACCTCAAAACAACACTACATCCACGGCTGAACCGTTATAGGCGGCTTTTCAGCAGTATAGCGATGATTGCGGCCATCGCGGCAACCACAAGAAACAACCCCATCGCCTTCGTGTTACGCACTTCCTTCTTCATGGAAACAGGCTGCATATTCCAGTTGATCCGTCGATAGAAAGCGATCTGGAACTGGATGGCCTTGTCCGGCTTAAGGTAGATGAAAAGGCCGACGATAAGACTCAACGCTGAAAAAAGATACAATGCTGGAAAACAATAAAGCAAGCGCCACATACCCACCTCCTCATCCCGCCTCCGGCGGGATGACTCCGAAGCATATCTTAAAAATATCTGGATGCCCTGGCCCCAGATGGACGGGCCACACCTTGCCTCATTCGGACGGCAAGTGCGCCACTTGCTGTGGCGGTGTTCCGCTTTCTGCGGAACCCGCCTGAACCTGGCCCGGCTTCCGGGCCGAGTGAAGACTGGTCTGGCCTTGCCTTGGCCTCGGCCTGCCCGGTGGGCAGGCGAGCCTGCGCCGTTCATTTTGTGAGTACCTCTGGCGCATGCGAACAAAATGAACAAGCCAATTAGGCAAGGGGGCCTCTTTTGTTTCACCCCGCCTCTGGCGGGGTGATCTCCTTGTGCCCCGCAAGATTACTCTTCGAATTTCGGCGCGCGGCCGGCCCTTGAAAAAAACCGGACAAGATTCAAGACAATCAACCCGAGGACACCGGCAAGGCTGACAAGGAAAATCGACCGCCAGAACACATTGGCGGCCCTGAGGATCCTTATGTCTTCGACGAAAATAACCTCGCAGGCCCCGGCGCCGCTGTCTGTGCGGCTGGTACTCGTATGCCAGCTGACTTCGGCCGGGGAATCCCAATCGCCGCCGGCACCAAGCTTGCGGGCCTTAACGTTCACCAGCTTTCCCGTGATCTTGATCTGGTCCCCATAAACCAGAAAACCGATGATCCTCTCAAATTTCCTATTGTTCATCAAGAGATGATTGTTGGAAAGCTGGCTCAGATTGAACGACAGAGACTCCCTCCACTGCGCCCAGCAGAACCGGCAGTCCTGAGAAAAAGACAAAGTATTGGCCCGATATGACTTTTTCGAAAGGTTGTCTCCCCAGATCAGACAGAGGTCGAAAGGAAATACCTTATCGAAATTATAAATGCTGAACGTCCGGTAATTGAGCTTGTGCACGAGCATGGCGTTGATCTCGTAATGATACAGCGGCTCAAGCTCATAGGCATAACCATTGGCCCTGAAGGTGATAGGCGAGGATGCCGGGAGGGGTGTTTGGATGGGATCCTGGAGGGCCTCGGCGGCAATATCAACGACACCCTTATAGTTGTTGCGGCCGAAAAAAGAAACAACCAGCAATCCCAAAAGTATCCAGAAGAGGTTCCTCCTGACGAAAGACAGGATTTCCACAGCACTATTATATCACGGCACCTGGGAAAAATAATGGGGAATTCAAAAAGGGACGAAACGGCGGGCCCTGTAGCGGCGGGCATCCTGCGGGCAAGCCCGGGGCCTTCCCTGCCTTTGGCCTACCCTCGGCCTACCCTTCGGGCAAGGCCAGAGGCAAGGCCGGGGCCAAGGCAGGCAGGTGCGAGTCGGAATAAATATGTCCTTAACTCTTTATAATGGAAGTGGTTGCGAAATGCTGGAGGATTTGACCTGACAAAAAAAGACAAGGGGAGAAATCTGTTATAGATTACCGGGCATAGCCTGCCCTCTAGTAGCTTCTCCCCCTGTCTTGCATCTTGTTTCGCTATCTACTGCAAATTTAACACAAGAAACGCAGGATTTTCAAGGGGTGATAAAAAAGAAAAAATAATTATTTTAGAAGGAGCAGAATGCCGGCGAAATATTTTTACGAAAAACGACCGTCTTATTTTTGTCGAAAAGCCCCTCCAAAAACCCTCCTCATAAACTCGTCAGCTCCGCATATCTTTCGGGAAACCTGTAACCGCGCCACGTGATCATACCCTCTTTGTTGATGATCAAAAAGACAGGGACGCCGCCGACATCGTAAATGTCACAGACTTTCCCATCCTCATCCAAGAGAACAGGGAAAGGAAGGCCTTGCTTGCCGGCAAAACTTGCGACCTTGGCGGCCGCTTCTTTCTTGTTCACGGCCAGGACCTCAAAACCCTCCTTCTCCAATTTCTGATATCTCTCCTTGAGATTATTGAGCTCAAACGGACAATAAAGGCCGTTCGTCTTCCAGAACATGATGATAACGTTCTTTTTGCCCTTGTAATCGGAAAGCGACACCGTCCGTCCTGCCGTCGACGCCAACGTAAAGTCCTGCGCCAGCTTCCCTTCGTCTGCGGCCGCCATCAAATCCTGGAGAGACACCGCCAGAAGAAATCCAAAAAAAACCATACCTATCGCTATTTTCATCTTCATGCCGTCTCCTTTTGCAACACCATAATTTCGGCTCAAGCCATTCCCTTTCGGCTCCTAAAAGACCGGTCCGCCACGCCTACTTTTCCGAAGAACCCTCAGGATCCTTATCCTCCTCGGCCGTTTCGCCGCTTGCACTCTCCTTCTTCGTTTCGGCCTTTTTGGTCCGGATGGCGCGATATTCCCTTTTGACAGACGCCAGGTCTCTCTTCAACCGGGCGATATCCTGGCTCAGTCTCTCTTCGGCAAGCTTGACCGCCTGGGGGTTATTGGCTTTCTTGGCCGCTGCCAGTAATCTGCGATCGATGGCAATAACCTGCCTGTCCGAGACAATGAGGGGATTCTTGTCGACGTCGCGCGCGGATTGCGCATAGGCCCGCGCCGGCCCGGCTGCCATCAAAAATAAGACGGCCAGCATAACCAACCCCTGTCCGGCATGCTTGACCCTGTCCATAGCGTTCCTTTTTGTTTACGGCCGCTTTCCCGTCTTTCCTCGTATTGCTTTTTATTATATGCCTATAAAAAATAAAAAGCCAGGAAGTTTGCCTCCTGGCTTCTCTGCTTGCTTTTTTACCCTAGGCGGAAGACGCCTATTTCTTGTGGAATTCGACGGTCAGAGCGCCGTCTTTGTAATGCGTCTTGCGGGTCTTTGCCTCGACGCTCCGGGGCAGCCAGATGCTGCGTTGGATGGCCCCGCATTTTTCTTCGAGATAATAGGAGTTTTGTTTTTCATCTCCCTTTTGACCGAATGCTCTCCGGAGATGGCCAGCATCCCGTGCTCATAGCGGACTTTCATGTCCTTCTCAGCCATCATGCCCGGGACCTCCGCCTTCACAACAACCCTGTCATTCGTTTCGGCCACCTCCAAACCCGGCTCCCTAAACCCCTCGAAGAAACCCGTCTTAAACGGACTGCGGAACGCCTCCGCCATCAGAGTGTCCGCGGGCAAAAGACTCATGTGCCTGGCGATCCTGTTCGTTTTATGGCACCTGTGCATCCTTTTGGCGTGACTTTTCATCTGAATCGCCCCCTTTGCCCTGCCTTCATCTTTTGGCCTACCGTGCCTGCACATTCCTGAAGGGATCCGGCCTCCTTCTTGCCTCTTCCAAAGATATTATAGAATACCCGACAAAAATAGTCAAGTATTAAGGACGGGCATGAAAATCCCGCAAGCTGCCCATCTCGTGGCATCCCGACGAAGCAATCGCCCGCTTTTCCGCCCAAGGCGCCTGCCCTGCAAACTCTTTTCTTTGACCCGTTTCTCCGTGTCCGATGAGAATTATTTCAGCCAGTCTATTATTTTTTGCTTAATTTGATCCCTGATCATCCTTGTTTTTACCAGCTTTTCATCGTAGGCGCCCTCAAAAGCCGCCGGGTCATCGAAGCCCCAATGAAGTCTCCTGCCGTTTCCCGGAAATACCGGGCATCGGCCTGACTGCGATTCATCGCAAACCGTAATCACATAATCATACTGTTTGCCTTGCTTGTAGAAATCAAACACACTCTTGGTCTTGTTCTGCGAAATGTCGACCCCGACCTCCTTCATGGCCTCGACAACAACAGGATTCAGTTTGCCGGGTTCAAGGCCTGCGCTCTCAACCTCAAATCTATCCGGCGCCATCTGTTTAAGGAAGGCCTCAGCCATCTGGGACCGGGCGGAGTTGTGGACGCAGACGAACAAGACTTTCTGCTTAGCCATGAAAATACCTGTTTTTGAATCCGAGGGCGACGCTGACAAGGCTGATGAGCACGGGAACCTCTACGAGAGGCCCGATCACAGCTGCAAACGCCTCGCCCGAATTAACTCCGAAGACGGCCACGGCCACCGCGATGGCCAGCTCAAAATTGTTGCTGGCAGCCGTAAAGGCAAGCGTCGATGTCCTGGCGTAACCGGCATGGATTTTGACGCCCAAATAGAAAGATACCAAAAACATCACAACGAAATATATAAGAAGCGGGATAGCTATGCGCACCACATCAAGGGGGATCTTGACGATATATTCTCCCTTCAAGGAAAACATGACGACGATGGTGAATAAAAGCGCAATTAATGTCAAAGGGCCGATCCTGGGGATGAATTTCTTTTCATACCAGTCTTTATTTTTTAGCTTGATGAGAGAAAAACGCGTCACAATACCTGCGGTAAAAGGAATCCCAAGATATACGAAAACGCTCTTCGCTATCTGAGCCATCGTCACATTAACCGCAACCCCTTTAAGCCCGAACCAAGTCGGAATTATGGTAATGAACATCCACGCATACACGGAATAGAACAGAACCTGAAAGATAGAGTTAAAAGCAACCAGACCGGCGCAATACTCGGTGTCTCCGCGAGCCAATTCATTCCATACGATCACCATGGCAATACAGCGGGCAAGCCCGATCATGATCAGGCCAACCATATACTCCGGATAACTGCGCAGGAAGACTATCGCCAAAACGAACATCAAAAGCGGACCGATAATCCAATTCTGCACCAGCGACAGAAATAATACCCTCGTATTACGAAATACATCGCCTAGTTCTTCATACTTAACTTTGGCCAGAGGAGGATACATCATAAGAATCAGCCCGATGGCGATGGGAATATTCGTTGTTCCCACTTGGAACTTATTCCAGAAGTTGACGATACCCGGAAAGAAATAACCCGAGCATACACCTATGGCCATGGCCAGAAATATCCACAATGTCAAAAACCTGTCTAAAAAAGATAGCTTTTTTGCAATACTCTCGGCCATTTTAATCCTCCCGCCGCATCAAATAACAGAGTCGCCGGAACAAGAAAATATCAACGTCCCGCTTCTTGACACGTGTAATTGTTAACCACCTTGCCTCATTGTAAAATAATCTTTTTTATCTCGTCTTTACTTAAGACCTTTCCCATTGAAACCACATTGCCGTCAATGGCTAGGGCAGGCGTCATCATAACGCCGTATACGGCAATCTTGGTGACATCGGTTATCTTCGTGGTTTCTGCGCTGATATTCGATTCCTTCACCGCCGCCTCAACATTTGCAACAAGTTGTCTGCATCTAGGGCAGCCGGCTCCCAATATCTCTATCTTCATGGCCTCTTCTCCTATTTCAATATGAAATTAAACAAATATCCTGTAATAAAGATCCCGACACCGACAACTGAAGCGAAAATAATAAGCAGCTTGAGCTTCATCACCCGCCGTAGCATCAGAAATTCCGGTAAAGAAAGTCCTGTTACGGCCATCATAAATGCCAGGGCCGTGCCCATGGCCACACCTTTTTCAGTAAGCGCGCTTACCAATGGAATCACCCCCGCGGCATTAGAATAAAGGGGGATACCTACAAGCGTTGCAAAAGGCACGGCCAGCCAATTATCCTTGGCAGCATATTTAGCAAGAAGACCGGCAGGGACATAACCATGTATCCATGCCCCCACAGCGATACCGCCGATCACATAAGGCCAGATTGTCTTAAGGATATCTCTGGCATAGCTCCGAGAAAATACAACCCTGTCTTGAAATGACTGCGTTGTTTCCGTCGCGCAGCAAACTTGTTTTTTATGCTCGATCTTTTCAACCAGATTTTCAACCTTAAGTTTTCCAATGACGATGCCGGATAGAATCGCAATCGCAAGCCCGCTTCCTATATAGATAAGGGCGATCTTCCAGCCGAAAAGACCCCAAAGCATGACCAGAGCTACCTCATTGATCATAGGAGAAGAAACCAAGAATGAAAAGGTCGCTCCCAGGGGAACACCTGCCTCAACAAAACCCAAAAACAACGGCACTGCGCTGCAAGAACAAAACGGCGTGACTATACCTAAGAACGCCGCCAAGATATTTCCCGTATATTTATGTTTACGGCTTAAAACAGCCCTTGTCTTCTCCGGTGAAAAGAAAGTGCGGATAAAAGAAACGATAAAAATAATAACTGTAAGCAACAAAAAAATCTTAATCGTGTCATACAAAAAAAAGTTGACCACTTCTGAAAGAAGATTCCCTCTTTGCATCTTGGCCAAATCATAGACGATCCAATCAATAAAAGGTTTCAACATGATCTCTTTCCCTTTTGCATAATCACGCTGCAGCATCCGCCCTGTATCCTGATCGCCTTTATATTGACTAAGGCGTCCGTCACCTTCTTGCATGCGGAGGCGGCGATCCTTGAAAAGGTGGGACGCGATATCTTCATCAGCTTGGCAGCATCCTTCTGTTTCAGCCCTTCCAAACACGAAAGCCGCATGGCCTCAAACTCATCAATGCTTAAAATGACGCCATCAAGCCTGCGCGGCGGTCTGCCTTTCGGGCGAAAACACCTCTCCCCCGGCAAGCACTTGACCCATCTTGTCTTTTTCGGCCTCATGACACCCCTCCAGTTATGAACAAATGTTCATAATCATTTTACCCTGAAACCCTTCCATGTCAATGGATTTTGGGAAACGGCAGCATGCACGCAAAAGGACGGTCTCAAAAAGAAGACCGCCTCTTTCAAGGCGGTCTTCTTAAGGAGCGTCCTTCGTCGCGCTTCGCTTGCTCAGGACAAGGGTGGGCAGAGTCGGGCCATGTCCGATTTGCCCGTTATTTTTAAGGTGAATTATCTCCGGCTCTTGTGCTGCAATAAGCGGAGATGCATCCGCTCTCAGGAAAAGGACATTTCGCCCCTTCGGGAGTTAACGTCCCTCGTTCTTATGCTTTGAATAACAATCTTTGCAGTATATTGGCCGACCATCTCTTGGCTTAAAAGGGACTTCGCACTCTTTCTTGCAATCTGAGCAAATCGCCTTGTGCATCTCCCGCGGACGGCTGAATCCACCATCTTGATACCCCATTATTCCCTCCTATGGTTCACTCCGAAGATCCGAGCTTAAAGGGACCTGATCGATCTCAGGCGTACCCTCTGCCGCTTTTTTCTCCAGTTTTCTCTGTTTCTTTTCCTCTGCCTTCTTTTTCCTGGCCAATTCTCTCTGATACTTCTTATACGAATAATTATCTCTGCTCACGATACTCTCCTTGCTTAGAAGCTTTCCGCCTAGACGCCTCCTTGTCGACCAACTTAAGATGAATATGGCAATAGGCTTCGTGATTATAAATACTTAAGATATTTTTGCAACAAGGAAACTTGCATCTCCTGCCCTTATGCGAAGTCATTATTTTTTTCATCAGCTTAAACTGCCCTCTTGCGCCAGCCAACGCATACTACGGTTATGCCGCGCCCAGTCTTTGACAATCTTATGGCCCATAAGGCGAAGGAATGCATTCCTGAAATGCAATCTGACAAACAGAACAAGAGTATTATAAACGGAATAAAACCTGGCATAAGCCTTGATCACGCTTATCTGAAGCTCGCGGGCAGACAATAATTTGGGGGTGAAAACAATATGCTGCCCGTCGTAGAGCGACCAATCTCTGCTAAAAATACGCTTCTGCTTCTCAAGCTCCTCGTATACCTTTGTCCCGGGCAAAGGCGTCAGAATCATCATTTGGATGGTATCGATCCTGTGCCTGATCGCGAAGCGCAGCGTGTCCCACACTGTTTTCTTGTCATCGTCATCGCCGCCCAAAACAAACATCCCGTGAATTTTAATCTTTTTTTTGTGGAAAGACCCTATGGCATGGACGATCTCTTCAATCGTCTGTCTCTTATCATAGGCCTCGAGGGTTTTATGATTAACGGACTCAAAACCTATGCATGCGGTACTACATCCGGCGCGGGCCATGAGCGTAAGCAAACCCTCGTCTTTTGCAGCATCACAGCGCACCTGACAGGTCCAATGGCGTTTCTTCATCCGGACAAGAAACTCCAGCAGCTGACGCGTACGCTTTGGGTTTGCGGTAAAGTTGTCATCGCAGAAAAAAATATTTTTAGAATGTACCGCCAACAGTTCTTTTTTAATATTTTCGGCGCTGCGGAAACGATACGTCCTTCCAAACATCTTAGTCACGGAACAGAAGCTGCAATCAAAAGGACAACCGCGCGATGTCAAGACAGGGGTAATAAAGGCGGGCAAACGGTAACCTTTAATCAAAGAAAAATCCGGGTAAGGCAATAGATCTAAATCTTCGACTGGTTTGCCGTATACGACTTCATCCCGAATCTTACCGTTGACGATATCTCCGATGACTCCCTCGGCCTCACCGACGACCACCTGCCGGGCAAACCTCATGGCTTCCTCAGGCACAAGACTTGCGTGCACCCCGCCTATCACGACTTTCTCTTTAGGGAATTTCCTGGCAATCTTATATCCGCGGTTAGCGGTGGCGGTCAAAATAGAGATTCCGATGATATCGGCCTTGATGTTGGCATAGTCAGGGGTATAAATGTCTTCCTTGTAGATCTCGACCTCATGCCCCTGATTCTTTAGGATAGTCCCCAAATACACCGGACCCAATAACGGCATGGGAATCTTGCTATAGACATTCGCGATCGTTGAACCTGGCTCTATGAGGACTATCTTCATGCTAGGGCCTGTTTATTCTTTTGCGATATGCACATTGATGGCGCGCGGAGGGGATAACGTTCCGCAAATAAAAAAAGCCGTAAAGGTTAGTAGACCTGCCCTTTTCGGCTTTAGATTTGCTAATCTTTATGTTCTGCGTTTGAAATTATTATACCACTTTGATACGGAATACCAAAGGACAGTTTCAAAAAAAAGGAGCGCCTTGAAAGAGGCGGTCCTTTTGTGGTTGCGGGGGTCCGATTTCAAGCACCATGCTGTGCGCCTTGGCGAAGCCATGGCGCATCCAACGCAGTCCCGAACCGGCCGCGAAACGTACTCAGTGAAGCGCTTGGCCCGGTTCGGGGGAACGGACATTATTAAGGAATGTCCTTCGGCAAAAAACGCCTCAGGACAAATTTAAAGACCACCCATTGCTGGGTGGTCTTTAAATTTGGTTGCGGGGGTCCGATTTGAACGGACGGCCTCAAGGTTATGCTTTACTCCTACAGCTTTCGCTGCCACCGGTACTATTCCGGCTTTGTAGTCCGGACTATCCCTTAATCCTCCTAAAAAGAGGATCCCTGCCAACTAGTCTCTACACCTTCCCTCACCGTTTTGATTCGCTTTTGCGAACGCAAAACGAATCAGTGGGGGCTTGGCTCGGTATTGCCCTGGCTTGCGCCGAGGGTTTCACCGAATTTGACAGGTTTTCCATCAACCGTTACCGATTGAGGGACCCATTGGACAACAAATCCCATCGCTCTCTGTATCTTGCCGATATCGGCCTACGCTGCCTTTTCTCCGCTTCGACAAACGTTATGGTGCTGCCATAAAGAGAAAAAACGTACGGGCAAAACGTAGAATACGTCTACATCGTCAAGGTAGATAATAGCGAAATCAAAATCCCGGTCGCTGTACCACTGCCGCTGCATCTTTCGGCGATTCGTCTTGGTCCGACGAGCATCAACAACATAACATGCGTCTGTTTTGTTAAACCAAGCACTCTTCACCTGGATACGGACCAGCGTTCCAGCGCGATCAACAGCCAAATCATACGGCAGTCGATCCCCTGTCGGACGCAATACACGAAAGCCTCTTTTCAGAAGTTCGGTCGTGACTGCTGATTCCGCGATATCCGCTTTGAGCTTTGTGTCCATCGAGCCTTGCGAGCTACCAGGCTGCTCCACCCCGCGATCATTCATTGTACAGAAAGAACAATAAAACGCAACTATTCTTTTGAGGCGTTCGTCTGATTCACCATGCCGGCCTCATCTTCGTGCACGATCTTGAGCACCGTCTCGCCCTTCTTGACGATCCCCATCTTGTCCCGCGCCACCATCTCCAGATACGCCGTATTGTTCTGCAGCTGGGCGATCCTCTGCTCCAGGATCACGTTCTGGCGCTGCGCCTTTCTGATCTTCTCTTCGGTTTCCGCCAGCTTGGCCTTCAACTCCTGCAACTTGGCAAACCCCGGCAGAAAGACGATGAACAAAATGACAAGAATGATAAAAAGCCGCAGATTCTTCAAGGTCTCTTCCCGAAAGCGGCAGACCTTAAGGCTAGGCCTTAAGGCTTACGCCCTTCCGAAGATCTTGTCCGGCCAGAGCGCCCCCGCGTAAACCGCGCCCTTGCCCAACTCTTCCTCGATGCGCAAAAGCTCGTTGTACTTGGCGATCCTGTCGGTCCTGGAAAGAGAGCCTGTCTTGATCTGGCCGACGCCCGTCGCCACGGCAATATGGGCGATCGTCGTATCCTCGGTCTCTCCCGAACGGTGCGAGATGACCGCCGAATATTTATTCTCGCCGGCCAGCTCGATGCAATCCAAGGTCTCGCTGAGCGAGCCGATCTGGTTGACCTTAATCAGGATGGAATTGGCTATTTTCTTATCGATGCCCGTCTGCAATCTTTTGACGTTCGTCACAAATAGGTCGTCGCCTACCAACTGCAGCTTGGCGCCGAGAGTGTCGGTCAATTTCTTCCAGCCGTCCCAATCATCCTCAGCCAGGCCGTCCTCGATGGAAACGACGGGATATTTGGCGATGATCTCCGAGTAAATCGCAATCATTTCTTCGGCAGTCTTGGGCTTGCCTTCGACGATATACTTGCCGTCCTTGTAAAACGAGCTGGATGCCACGTCCAGGACCAAAGAAATGTCTTTACCCGGCTTATAGCCGGCCTTGGCGATCGCGTCGATGATCAATCCCAAAGCCTCTTCGTTGGACTGAAGGTTCGGCGCAAACCCGCCCTCGTCTCCCACGGAGGTAGAAAGCTTCTTGGATTTAAGGATACTCTTAAGATGATGGAAGGTCTCGACAGCGGCACGCAGGGCTTCCCTGAATGACGGCAGGCCGATAGGCATGATCATGAACTCCTGGAAATCGAGATTGTTATCCGCATGGAGCCCGCCGTTCAAAATGTTCATCATCGGGACAGGAAGGATATGGGCATTCTTGCCGCCCAGATATTTATAGAGAGGCTTGCGTTCTTCAATGGCCTGGGCCTTGGCGGCGGCCATGGAGACGGCGAGTATGGCGTTAGCGCCAAGCTTGGCCTTGTTCTCCGTGCCATCCAGCTCGATCATGACCTTGTCGAGCGCCATAAAGCTGGGTTCCATCCCTTTGATTTTATCGGCGATGGGGCCGTTGATGTTGGCGACGGCCTTCAAGACCCCCTTGCCCAGATAGCGCGCCTTGTCCCCGTCGCGCAATTCCAGGGCTTCATGCTCGCCCGTAGACGCTCCTGAAGGAACGATGGCGCGCCCCATAACCCCGGATTCCAGAATAACATCCGCTTCAACCGTAGGATTCCCCCTCGAATCCAGGACCTCTCTTGCAACAACCTTCTTGACAACCGACATATCGCCTCCAAACCACGCGTCTATTTTGTATTTTGGAAATATTAGGTGAAAAGATTATCACAACCGCATGGACGCGTCAAGGGAATTTAATCCTTCGCACCTGCCTGCCTTGGCCCTGGCCTGGCCCCTGGCCTTGCCCGAATGGCAGGCCGAAGCCAAAAGCAGGGAAATCCCCGGCCCCAAGACAAAAGAATGCCGCATTGACACGAACAATGATTTATGTTATCTTCAAGCTATTATGAAAATGAACAGATACACCTTCAAACAAATCAAGGCATTCGTGCGCGACCACTGGATCGCCGTTTTCAGCATCCTGGCCACCATCGTGCTCACAGGCCTTTCTATCTGGGGTTTCATGGGGCTGGAATCCTTCTACCGCAAGATGCAACTGGCCCAGTTACCTATCCAGATCATGATGTGGATCCTGGCATCGGCCATCTCGGCGATTATTTACGTCTCGCTCATGTTCGGCCGGTTCGGCCAGATCGACACCAAGAAGGTACAGGGTTCCAAGGTCAATGTCAACTTTTCGGACGTCTTGGGCATTGACGAGGCCAAGGAAGAGGCGATCGAAGTCGTCAGCCTTCTTAAAGACCACTCCGCCGTCCAAAAAGTGGGCGGCAAGATCATCAAAGGGCTGCTCATGATCGGTCCTCCAGGATGCGGCAAGACGTATCTGGCCAAGGCCATCGCCACCGAGGCCGGCCTGCCGTTTTTGTCCCTGTCGGCCAGCGAATTCACGGAGATCTTTGTCGGCGTCGGTGCCAGGCGCGTGCGCAAGCTTTTCAAGCAGGCCCGGCGCCTCGCCTATGCCCACGGCGGCGCCATCGTCTTTATCGACGAAATCGACGCCATCGGCCGCACCCGTACCTTCAGCTTCATGAGCGGCCAGGAAGGCAACACGACCCTGAACCAGCTCCTCGTTGAAATGGACGGCCTGCAGGACGAGAAGGAAAACGTCGTTGTGATCGGTGCGACCAACTCGCCGGAAGACGTCCTGGACCCGGCGATCCTGCGGCCGGGGCGTTTCGACAGGAAGATCTATATCGAGAAACCCAACCTTCAGGGCCGCGAAGAGGTCCTGAGATACTATCTCAGCAAGGTCGCCTATGAGAAGTCTATCGATATCGGCAAGGTGGCGCGCCAGGCCGTCTATAAATCGCCCGCAGACCTGGAAAACATCGTCAAAGAAGCCTCCATCATCTGCCTGCGCAATAAGCGCGACGTGATCACCCACAAGGACATCTCCGAAGCCATGGAACGCATCGATCTGGGGATCAAACATCGCAAACACATGACGCGCGACGAAAAACGCCTGGTGGCCTACCACGAAGCCGGCCACCTGATCGCGCTCTACCTGCTCCATCCGACGGACGACGTCTTCAAAGCCTCCATCATCGCGCGCCGCGGCGCCCTCGGGGTCGTCCATCATCAGCCCCGCGAAGAAATCTTTACCTCCAACAGGGAAAGACTCATGGCCAATATCCAGGTGTCAGTCGCCGGATACCTGGCTGAAAAACTGACATTCGGGACGACCTCCGACGGCGTTTTATCCGATTTCAACAACGCCATGCGCGTCGCCCATATCATGGTCTGGCGCCTCGGGATGGACGGCAAACACCTGGGAGACTTTACCGCTATCCCCGAACAGCAGATCTCCGAACAGGTCAAGAATGAATTGAACCAGGAAACCCAGCGGATCTTCCAGGAATGCGTCGCCAAAACCGAAACGCTTCTGCGGGATGAAAGCGTCCTGCTGAACCGCTTTGCCAACGAACTCCTGAAAAAAGAAGAGCTCGAATTCGATGAAATCGATGCCATCTTCAAGGAATACAACAAAACCAAATTCGGCTCACTGCCGACCCCTCCCTATCAGAAACCTGCTTAAGATCCCACCCGCCTTTCTTGCAGTCGTCGCAGCCACGGTCCTTCTTTCAGGCTGTGAACCGACGTATCCGGTAAAAACCATGCCGCAGCAGCTCGCCCGCATGGTCAAGAATGAGGTCGGCATTGACATCCACATCCGCATCACCGGCAAGACCATGTGGATCTACGTGCCAATGACAGACCTGATTGAAGAGAAAACGGCTGGATGGAACAAGGCGGGCCTCGAAAAGCTCAATAAGATCATGAACGCGGCGCACCGTGTCATCTTGAGCACGGACGCCAAGCTTGATTTCCTGGCCGTCGTCGGCGCGGACATCAAAAAATTCGGCGTCGCCCTTCTGACGGTGGAATATATCCCCGACCTCGAACAGGCCGTCCTTGAAAAATTCTCCCGTGGCGAATACTTCATGCGCAGCGTGCGCGATGTGCGTTTTGACCCAACCCTTATCGGAGATACGACGGGAGAAACACAGAGTTACCGCGACATCACCTTCGACGAATTCATCTGTATGCAGATCATCCACCGCGCCAAGAGCCTTTTTGCCAGAGACAAGAAACTCAACAATCTTTTTGAACTCAAAACAACCTCCTACACACAAAAATTCGGAATTCTGAAGCTGGAATTCGAATTCATGCGCAAGCGTTACGACCTGAGCCCTGAAGAAGAAACCATCAAACCCCTGGACTACGTCAAGCAGATCGCCGCCGAAGTCATCCAGAATTACAACTATAAGGACATCCAGGGGGTGGAATTGACAGATACGTTTTCGGAAGAAACCGCCAAGCTCAGCCTAGACGAGCTCAGAAAAATCAAGGTCGAACTTCCGGAATATCGGGATTAGGATTTCTGAGATACGGGCAGGACGCGGCGGCCTTTCAGGATGAACCCGCCGGACAAAACCTTCTTGATCGCTTCAGGATAGATCCGATGCTCGACCTTGTGGATCTTTTTCTCCAGACTCTCCATTGTATCCGTCGCAAACACCCGCACAGACTCCTGGACAATGATAGGACCGTGGTCGACTTCCTCGTCGACAAAATGGACGGTGACCCCTGTAACGCCGACGCCGTAGCGGAAGGCGTCTTGGATGGCGCGCTCGCCGGGAAAGGCCGGCAAGAGAGCAGGATGGATATTCAAGATGCGGTTCCTGTAGGCCCGCACGAACAAAGGCGAGAGGATCCGCATGAAACCGGCCAAGACAACCAGCTCGACTTTTTGCGCCTTCAGATGACGCAAAAGAGCGGCATCGTAGGCCCGGCGGTCTTTATAATCTTTCGGATCTAAAAACAGGGGCTTGATTCCCGCGCGGCGGGCCCTCGTCAATGCAAAGGCGTCTTTCTTGTCGCTGACCACGAGCGCGATACGCGCCTTCAGCGCGCCGCGGACGACCGCGTTGATGATCGCCTGCAGGTTCGTCCCGTTTCCCGAAACAAAAACAGCAATAGTCTTCATAAACATCTCATCGTGACGGTAAAGGCTGTACGCCCCTCACCTTGATGACCTTTGTCGGACAAACCTTGGCGCATTCAAGACAACCCGAGCATTTTTCGTAATCGATACGCGCCAGATTGTCGACAACGGCGATGGCGCCGTGCGGACAGGCCTTTTCGCAGCGGCGGCAGGCGATACAGCCGACGCCGCAAACGGACATGACAATCCTCCCTGCGTCGTTCGACGTGCACGCCACATAAATCCTGGCTTTTTCCTGTTCGAAAGGAATAAGGGTGTAAAGCCCTTTAGGACATACGTTCACACAGATACCGCAGGCTGTGCACTTGGATTCGATGATGCGCGGATACCCCTCTCCCGTCATCTCAATGGCGCCGAACGGGCAGGCCTTGACGCATGTCCCATACGTCAGGCAGCCGTAGGCGCATTCTTTCTGACCGCCCAGGACCAGCGAGGCGGCCAGGCAGTCCTTTATGCCGTCGTATAAAAACTTGTCTTTGGCGTGGTTGCCGCCGCAGCAATGCAGACAGGAGACCTTTTTGGCCTTTTCTTCCAGGCTCAACCCCAGAATGGCGGCAATGTCTTTCTTGTTCTCCGTCGCCGCGACAGAACAGGAATGAAGATCGAGTTCTCCAGCCAGGAGCGCCTGCGCAAAACCCATGCAGCCGGCCTTGCCGCAGGAGCCGCAATTGGCACCCGGCAGCTTGGCCAGGATCTTCTCGATCGTCGGATCCACCGGAACATGGAATTTCTTCGCCGCGTAAGCCAGCACAAGCCCGAAGAAGATCCCCAAGCCGCACAGTGTCGTTATGGAAGCAATGATGCTGGTCACCATATTACCGTTATATCCTCATGCCCACAAACCCCATAAAGGCCAGGCTCATGATCGAAGCGATGATGAAGGCGATCGGGAGCCCCTCCATCGATTCGGGGATATCCGCCAGCTCAAGGCGTTCGCGGATACCCGACATCAACATCAGGACAAAAAGAAAACCGACCCCGGCGCAAAACACCTGAAGCACGGAATAGCCGAAGCTTCCGGCGATCGCCTTGCCGCCGACAAAAAAATCTTCCGTATTGATGACCGTCACGCCCAGAACGACGCAGTTGGTCGTGATCAAGGGCAGATAAATGCCAAGCGCGCGATAGAGCGCCGGCGACATCTTTAAGATGACCATCTCAATGAACTGGACCGATGCGGCGATGACCAGGATAAAAACGACCGTGCGCATATAATCGATCCTGAAAGGAAGCAAAACATAATTGTAGGCGGCCCAGGTCATGACGCCCGACAAAAGCAGGACAAAGATAACGGCCAGGCCCATGCTGAAGGCGGGTTTTGTCTGCTTGGAAACGCCCAAAAAAGGACAAAGCCCCATGAACTTAAAAAGGATGTAGTTGTTGATGAGGAGATTGCTGATTATGATCGCAAAGATCTTGCCCATTTAATGACTCCCATAAGAAGCCCAAGGATGAGGAGCGCGCCCGGCGCCAGAGACAGGACAAGCGCCGGCTCAAAACGATGAGAAATGCTTAAACCCGCCAGGGTGCCGCTGCCGAGGGTCTCGCGGATCGTCGAGATGATGAGGAGCGCCAGAGTGAACCCCAGACCCATCCCCAGGCCGTCGGCCAACGACGGCAAAACCGGGTTTTTCGACGCAAAGGCCTCGGCCCGGCCCAGGATGATACAATTGACGACGATCAAAGGCACGTAAACGCCCAACGCCCTGTTTAAGGCCGGCGCATAGGCCTTCATGACCATCTCGACGATAACGACGAAGGCGGCGATCACGACGATATAGCACGGGATGCGGATCTTGTCCGGCACGAACCTGCGGATCGCCGAAATGATGACGTTGGAGCAGACCAAAACGAACGTCGCCGCCAACCCCATGCCGACGGCATTGTTGACGGATGTCGAGACGGCGAGCGTCGGACAGAGGCCGAGGACGATAAAAAAGATGGGGTTTTCCGAAAAAATGCCCTTAATAAATTCATGCCAGAGTCTTTTCATCGAGTCGCTCCATATCTGCGCTTCTGCACGAAACGATCGATCAGCGGAGCAGCCGCATTCATGATCAGGATGGAATAGCATACGCCTTCGGGGTATCCGCCCCAGCGGCGGATGATGCCTGTCAACAGGCCGCAGCAGACGCCGAAAATCACCTGGCCCTTTTTAGTGACCGGCGACGTCACATAATCCGTCGCCATGAAGAACGCGCCCAGGACCAGGCCGCCGGAGAGGACCTGAAAAAGCGCATCGCCCCGGCCGAAACCATCCGGGGAACCGAATGCCCACATGAAAACAGCGACGGTGACCACATAGCTGACCGGGATATGCCAGCTGATGATGCCTTTGTACAAAAGATAAACGCCCCCCAAAAGCAAGGCCAGGATGCACACCTCGCCGAGCGCGCCGCCGCGGTTGCCGATCAAAAGGTCCCAATAGGAAAGGCCGAGATCGACAACCCCCGAGGCCTTGCCTTCCTTGATAAGAGACAAGGGCGTCGCCTGCGTCACGGCGTCATAGATGAACGGCTTGGTGAACGTCGTCATGTATTTCGGCCATGCCGCCATAAGAAACGCCCGGCCGGCCAAAGCCGGATTAAAAATATTCCGGCCCAATCCGCCGAAGGCCTGCTTGGCGATGGCGATGGCAAAGATACTGCCGGCCGCCGCCACCCAAACCGGGCAGTGCGCCGGAAGGTTATAAGCCAACAAGAGCCCCGTCATAAAAGCGCTGCCGTCGTAAACGGTCACTCTTTGTCCCCGCGTCTTCTGGATCAGGGCCTCGGTCCCGACAGCCGCCAGGACGCTCGAGGCGACCACCCACAGCGCCGAAGGCCCGAAGATAAAAAGGGCCACGAGGCCCGCCGGGATCAACGCCAGATTGACCCGCCACATGATGCCGGTGATGGACTCGTTTTTACGCATATGAGGAGCATGTGCCACAAAAAATTTATCGGCCATCTTGTACGCTCTCCATGATTTTCCCGGCTTTTTCTTCGACGGAAACGATGACGGCCAGAGAAGAAATCGTGGCGCCCGTGATCGTTTCCACATTGTGCTCCAGGCCCTTATAGCTCTTGGACTCGAACTGGGTCTGAAACCACGGCCGAGGCCTCTCGGCGATCTTGGCCTTCCTGAGGACAACATCCCAGAACGTCTCTTTTTGCCTGACCTCTTCGATACGCGACCCGAGTCCAGGCGTCTCGTTCTGCGACAAAATCTTGATGCGCTGAATGATCCCGTTGGTATCCATGCCCACCATGGTCACGATCGTGCTGGAATATCCCTTCTTTTCCGCCTTAAAGGCATATCCCAGAAGATCGCCCGATACATTCAAGGCCTTGTAATAAAAAATATTTCCCTTGCCTTCCACCGGTTCAAAACGCGCCGCCCCGGGATAGACATCCTTAAGGGCCGATTCTTCCTCCATTTTCGCCTGGGCGGCGATCTTCGGCTGCGTCACGTTATATACAACGCTCAAAAGCCCTGAAGCCGCCAAACAGATGATGGCCAGTGTCGCCGCATACCTGACAAAGTTATTTTGCATGGGATTTCCTGATTTTGATTTTCGCCGCCTTGATCGCCTGAACAATGTGGCGCCGGCCCGGACACAGATAGGCGCAGAGGCCGCATTCAATACAATCCATGATCCCGTAATCCTCCGCCAGGTCCAGACGCCCTTTGGCGATGGCCAGCGCGATCAGGCCCGGATTCAGGCCTATGGGACAATTCTCGACACACTGCCCGCAACGCACGCAAAAAGACTCTTCCTGTTCCTTTTCCTCATCCTCATCTAAGGCCAGGATGCCGCTCGTCCCTTTGATCACCGGCGCTTCAGGCGTGAACTGGGCAATACCCATCATCGGCCCGCCCATGATGATCCTCTTGGGCTCCCTTGTCATCGGCCCGCACTGCTCCAAAAGGTCTTTCACCGGCGTCCCCAAACGCACCAAAAGATTCTTCGGATTCTCCAGGCATGTGCCGGAGACCGTCATCACGCGCTCATAAAGAGGTTTACGGAAATAAACGGCCTCGTAAACGGCAAACACCGTACCGACATTCTGCACGAGGACGCCGATATCAAAAGGGAGTTTTCCCGACGGGACCTCGCGGCGAAGACACGATTTGATCACCTGCTTCTCGCCGCCCTGCGGATAGGTCGTCTTCAGGACGACCACGTGCCACCCCAGCGGCCCGGCCGCTTCCTTCATGCGACGGATGGCCTGCGGCTTATTATCCTCGATGGCGATAAAAACATTCTCCGGCTGTATGGTCCTGGCGACAAGCTTGACCCCCTCGATAATCTGGCGGGATTTCTCGATCATGAGCCGGCTGTCCGCCGTCAAATACGGTTCGCACTCCGCGCCGTTGACGATAAAATCCCTTATCGGCTGGGCGGGCGCCAGCTTGATATGTGTCGGGAACGTGGCGCCGCCGAGACCGACGATGCCGGACTCAAAAACAATGGTCCTGATATCGGCCGCCGTCAGCGAGGCGACCTCCCCGGCCGTCCGGGGCTTCATCGACTCCGCCGCCTCGTCTTTATCGTCCGTCTCTATCTCAATGGCCCGGCAAAAACCAAAAATCGGATGCGGAAAATCGACGACCTGTTTGACCGTCCCGGAGATGGACGCATGCACCGGAGCAAAAACGCCCTTGTCCGACGTCGCCAGGCAATCGCCGCGCCTGACATGGTCCTGTGTCTTGACAAGCACCCGGTCGAGTCTTTTTCCTAAATGTTGTATAAGGGGGATGACCACGCGGCGAGGCAGGGCCGCCTGTTCGATAGGTTTGTTCTCAGTGAGATGTTTATGCTCTTCGATCCTGACCATAAAACTTCAGTAACCCTCCAATGCCCGCGATGACCAGAAAAGCGCTGACGCCCAGGAGGATCTTCACCGAACCGATGCGGTCGGCCAGGGGCGCGGCGATCATCATGCTCGCCAGAAAACCCAGGTGCATGATGACTTCGAGCGAACTGAAGACCTTGCCGCGCATGGAATTGTCCGTCAGCTGATGCACCATGGTATTGGTAACCGTCATGATGGGGGATACGGCAAGACCGAGGATGAAAGCCAGGCCCATCGCTAACAGTAAGTGGGGCAGCCGGATAACAGCCACGACAAAGCCAGATAATATCACCCCCGCCGCCAGAATACAAGCGAAAATCGTCCTCATCCCCGAGGTCTTTTGGCCCAGACGGCCATAACCCAGGGAGCCGGCAAACAGGCCCAGGCCGAGCGCGACCACCAAGAGACCGAGCTCCTTGGTGACGGAAGCAAAGGCCTCCTGCACGAAAACGATCGCTACCACATAAACCGCGCCCAGCGCCGCCCATAGGAAGAAAAGGATCCCGAAACAAGAGCTTATGCGCGGGTCTTTCTTCAGGAACATGACCGCGTCCTTCATCTCTTCCAGGGCGGATTTACGGATCACATCCGCGATATCCTTACCCACCTCGATCAGCTTCTCCTTCTTGGCCTGCCGGATGAGCTTCGTGCTTAAGAAAAAGATCATGATACCCGAGATCAAAAAGCTGGCGCCGTCGATCGTAAAACCGCCCTGGGCCCCCACCATGCCGACAAGGATACCGCCGAGGCCGAAGCCGAACATGGCGGCAACCATCCCCGTCGTATTCACCAGAGAATTCGCCAAAAGCAGATCGTCGGCCTTCACCAGGTCCGGGATGATGGACATCTTGGCCGGCACATAAAAGCGCGCCAGGGAAAACACGATAAAGACGACGATATAGATCGGCCACAGAGAGGACAGCCGCATCAGCCACAGGGGGATAAGAAGAATCAGGATGCCGCGGAGAATATCGCAGACGACCATCGTCCGGCGCCTGTCCCAGCGATCCACATACACGCCGGCAATGGGACCGATCAGGAATACGGGCACGATGGTAAAGGCCATGATCTTGGCCATCTGCGTCGTCGATCCGGGCGCATAACGATAGACAAGAGCGATCAACGCCATCTGGTCAAGCCTGTCGCCGAATTGCGAAATGATCTGCGCCAGCCAGAGAAGAGAAAAATTACGGTTTCGAAGAATATTGCGGAATCGGGCCATAAGAAAGCCAACTGGTCGGCCAGTTGACCGATAAAGAAAATAAGCCGATGGGGGGAATCGAACCCTCGACCCGCGCTTTACGAAAGCGCTGCTCTACCAACTGAGCTACATCGGCATATAGCAATAATTTATGTCTTTTGTCGTCGAGAAATTACCCGTAGAATGATGTGTATATCTTTGTATAAATTTGGATATATTTGTCATATACTTTGGCACAAAATTGACACATTCCAGAAACCGCCCACCAGATGGCCATTTTTGGCCAGCTTTCCCCTTCAAATTTCAACGATTTCATGAGGTGCCATCATATCACGGCAGGCCCCCTCTTGGCAAGAAAAAACCCCAGGAGCCCGGCAAAGCCCCTGGGGCGGCGGTGAGACGCACGGCAAGGAGGAGCCGCGCGGCTGCTGGAACATCAAAACTTGATATCGATGATGCTGATCACGGCGCCGTAATCGTAATCAATATCGTCAATGCCGGAACCAATATTGTTCACACCGACAAAGACACCTGGCCTCAAGTTTATGTATTCAAGAATCGGGAAGGTGATGTATTTTCCAAGGTTAAATAATTTGATCGTGGCCATTGCACCGATCTCATCGGCCGGCACATACATGGCATCAACGCTCACGAGGTTTTCCCCGTCCGCCATTTTGAAGAAACCCAGGACGGAAAAGCTCATGGCGTATTTGACCTGGTTGGTCTCAAACGAATACAACACCGAGTTCTTGAGGCTCGGCAGCTTGCCGATCAGCGTTCCCAGGTCCAGGGTGGCCGCGGTCGTTTTCTCGGTAGTGGCCGTGGTTGTCTCAGCCGGCGCCGCCTCTTCTGCGTGGCCCAACCCATACCATTGCGCGAGTCCGCACCCGCTCAAGAGCAGGCCCAACATCAACACCAAAAACAGTTTTCTCATTGACCCTCTCCTTTCCTCTTTAGAGATCCTGCGATCTCCTTGTTGATCGTTTCTTTACTGACATCTGGGTTCCACCTGTTGGGATCCGGGAGCCCTTTTTCTCCGAACCAGGGCAACGACTTGGAGACCCTAACGCCCTTTTTGAGCCAGACACTGAGCCAGCTCATGGCTTGGCCTCTTTAGCTTTCGTTACGATCTCCACGGCCCCTTTGGAAATCAGGAAGTCTGGCAGCTTTTGGGCCACGCGATCGATCACGATCGAGATGATCCTGCGTGTCATAAAATTCAGCTTGATCTTTCCTTCGGCTTCCAGACGGGCCACGGCCAGCAGGGCGATGGCCTTGCGGTCGGCCCGGTCAATCTCCCCGTCCTTTGCCCTCTGTTCTACCTCTTTGACGATCGGCTCGGAAATCTTTACCAGCGCGTCCCACAAAACCATGATCCTGTTCCATACCACCAAAACAGTTCCGATGATCGCCGCGTATTCGATTTTCATGCTTGCCTCCATTTTTGGCACCTCGAATCGCGCGGGCACGCCGGCGCGTCCATGTGCTTGAGCTGATCGATAGCATAAGCAAGGTGCCTGCACTTATAAACTGCATAGACCCATTTAAACCACGCCCCACCAGGGACGGGCTGCACCCATTGAGACTCGTCGCGCAAGTGGCACATCGGCTTATAAGCCATTGAATCATTTCCCAAAGAGGCGCATGGCCAAACCGATCCACGTCGGCAAAGAACAGAGGATCCCGACGATGATGCTGATGCGCCATTGCGCCGCTTTTGTGGTGTTGAGTTTTTCTTCTTTAATCATCCGCACATCATTCTCCACGCGGGCAAGCCGGTCCCGATGGCCGCCTTTGCCTTCACCTTCTTCAACATGTTTGTCAAAAATCTTGACCTTCGTCCAGATCTCGCCCCAGGCGGCCTGCATTTGACATTGATCGTGGACATTCAGGTTTCCGTTTGACATAACTAAAAATCTCCTCCTTTACGGCGCTTCTGCAATAACTGATCCGCCTACCGTTGAAATTCGAACATAACCACCGAGAAACTCCTTACAACTAAGTCGGAATTGATCGACATAACATTTTTGAACTGTTATTTTAATGTATAGTTGGACTAAATCCCCTGCGGATACTTCGATATTTTCTGTAAAGGTTTGAAAAACTGAGCTATTAGTCGATCTTTCTGTTCCAACGGCGACTCCATTAATATAAATTCTTCCATAAACAGTCGAGTTTCCGTAAGATCTCATTCGAAAAGTCGTAGTGATTGTTCCGGAACCGCCAACCAAAATTTCTTTAGCTTTTACATATGCTGCGTTAGACGTGTCTGTCTCTGTATCGCTCTTAGCAAAGATAACGTCGCCAGCGGAGAAATTAAAAATAGAATCATGGATGTAGTCAATTTTATCCTCAAGATATCCGGGTTCTATATCGCTCCCATTGATCTTTACTTTGCCATATCCCACCGGCTCGACGTTATCGTAATTGATCTTGATGCTGTCGACCTCGATGTAGTCCTTTGTCGTCGAGTTCGTCGTGAAGGAAATCTTGTATTGGATATACCTCTGGTCCAAAACATCGATATTCGATCCGACCGGATTCGTCAGGGCGTCCGACCAATCCGTCGGAGACGACATATCGGCGTTGGGGGACGTCCGCACCTGGACTTCGATATCCGGGTTGCTCGTGTTGGTGATCCTTAATTCGAGCGTAAAGATTTGCCAGTTGTCGTGATATTGTGCGTTCAGGCCGCCATACCACCGCCAATAGCGGTGAGCGCCGAAGTCAAGACTTCCCGTAACTTCGTAGCTGTAATACATCGGCGTCGCATCGACCCAGGTCCCGCCGATCCCGCCGTCATCGGAATACTGCAACTTCCAACCCTGGGAAGGTATTGCGTTGGATCCCCCGCAAAGGACCCGGAAACTCGTGATGTCCTTCGCAGCCCCCAAATCGACTTCCAGGATGCCGTGCTGTCCCCACCAATCCGTCCCATCCC